>NZ_JFHC01000119.1 GCF_000698595.1 Caballeronia glathei
CGCGCTGGCGTCGGCGGCGGTGATCGTCACCGTTGCGAACGGCCGCATCAGCCACGCGCGCGTCGCGCTCGGCGGCGTCGGCACGAAGCCGTGGCGCTCGCGCGAAGCGGAAGCCGCGCTCGTGTCGGCGGCGCCCGACGAAGCGAGCTTCGCGCGCGCTGCCGCTGCCGCGCTTGCCGGCGCGAAGCCGCAGAGCCAGAACGGCTTCAAGGTCGAACTCGCGCAGCGCTGCCTCGTGCATGCGCTCAAAGAGGCCGCCACGGCCTGACACAGTCAAAGGAACCCTTTCCATGCCCATCGCGCTCGACTCCACGCAGTCCGTCATCGGACGGCCGTACTCGCGCATCGAGGGGCCGCTCAAGGTGAGCGGCCGCGCAACCTATACCTCGGATGTGGACCTGCCGGGATTGCTGCACGCGGTTCCGGTGTGCAGCACCATTGCAAGCGGCAAGGTGACGTCGCTCGAATTCGCCGCCGCCGAGGCCATGCCCGGCGTGCAGGCGGTCCTGCATCGCGGCAACATCGGCCGCTTCTACCGGATTTCCGGCAACTCGATTGACGGCGGCTACGTCGACGAAGCCCGCCCGCCGTTCGACGACGACGTAATCCGCTACTACGGCCAGTACGTGGCGCTCGTGATCGCGGATACGTTCGAAGCAGCGAGCGCCGCGGCGGCGGCGATCAAGGTCGGCTACGACGTCGCCCCGCACGACGTGCGCGCCGACCTTTCGACCGACGCCGAACTGAAGGTCGAAAGCGAGCGCGGCGACGCGGCGCGCGCATTCGACGGCGCCGCCGTCACGCTCGACGAAACGTATGTGACGCCCGTCGAAACGCACAATCCGATCGAGCTGCACGCCACCGTCGCCCAGTGGGACGGCGAAGGCTACACGTTCTACGAGACCACGCAGTCGATCTCGAACCATCAGGGCACGCTCGTGCAGATGCTCGGCCTGCCGAAGGAAAAGGTGCGGGTCATTTCGCGCTATCTCGGTTCGGGCTTCGGCGGCAAGCTCTGGATGTGGCCGCATTCGCTGCTCGCGGCCGCCGCCTCGCGCCATACCGGCCGCCCGGTCAAGCTCGTGCTCAACCGCAAGATGATGTTCCAGAACGTCGGGCACCGGCCGGTCACGCAGCAGCGCATGCGCCTTTCCGCCGACGCGAACGGCAAGCTCACGTCGATCCGTCACGATTACCTGAATCACCGCGCGATCCTCGACGCGTACTCCGAGAGCTGCGGTGAGGCGACGCCGCTCCTCTACAGCACGCCCAACCTGCGCGTGAGCGCGGCGACGGTGCAGCGCAACGTCGGCTCGCCCACCGCGATGCGCGGGCCGGGCGCGGTGCCGGGTCTGTACGCGCTCGAATCCGCGATGGACGAACTCGCGGTCAAGCTGAATCTCGACCCGGTCGAGTTTCGCATCATGAACGAGCCGAGCGTCGACGAAAGCACCGGGCTGCCGTTCTCGTCGCGGCATCTGGTGGAGTGCCTGCGCACCGGCGCCGAGCGCTTCGGCTGGGAAAAGCGCACGCCGGGCGTCGCTTCGATGAAGCGCGACGGCCTCACGCTCGGCTGGGGCGTCGCCGCATGCGGCTGGCCGGGCATCCGCTTTTCGGCGGACGCCACCGTCGACCTGCGCGCGGACGGCACGGCGCGCGTCGTCTGCGGCACGCAGGACATCGGCACCGGCACGTACACGATCCTCGCGCAACTCGTCGCCGCACAGACGGGCCTGCCGCTCGAGCAGATCGAAGTCGGACTGGGCGACAGCGCGCTGCCCCTCGGCCCGATCTCGGGCGGGTCGGCTGCAACCGCTTCGGTGATTCCCGCCGTGACGGACGCCGCCCGCGCGGCGGTCGACGTGGTGCTCGCGAAGGCGGCTGCGCTCGCGGAGTCGCCGTTCGCGGGGGCCAAGGCCGAGTCGCTCGCGTTCAGCGACGGGCGCGTGCATCGCAAGGGCGAGGCGCCCAAAAGCGGCGTGCCGTTCGGCGAAATCCTGGAAGCAGCGCGGATGCACGCCGCGTCGGGCCACGGCAGCGCGAAGGGCGGCTTCGACGATCCGCTGAAGAAGAAATGGTCGATCCACTCCTACGGCGCGCATTTCGCCGAAGTGACGTGGCAGCCGGAGATCGCGCAACTGCGCGTGAGCCGCGTTGTCACGGTGATCGACGCCGGGCGCATCCTGAACCCGAAGGCGGGGCGCAACCAGATTGAAGGCGCGGTGGTGATGGGTGTCGGCATGGCGCTCTTCGAGCACACGATGTACGACGAGCGCTACGGCGCGCCGATCAACAACAATCTGGCCGACTACATCATCGCCTCGCATGCGGATGCGCCGGCACTCGACGTCTCGTTCCTCGATTACCCGGACACGATCTTCAACGAACTGGGCGCGCGGGGTATCGCGGAAATCGGGCTGGCCGGGATCGCGGCTGCGATCACGGGCGCGGTCTATCACGCGACAGGCGTGCGCGTGCGCCGGTTGCCGGTGATGATCGAAGACCTGCTCGCGGCGGGCAAGCCTGCCTGAGAACCGGCGCGGCTGAGCAAGCTTTTGCGGCATTGACCGCGAATGCCGGACCAATGGGTCCGGCATTCGCGGTCCTCCTTTTTCCATCTGCCCTCCTCCATTCTCCTGCCCGTCACCGCGCGCCTTGACAACGCTTCGTGATCTCCTAAACTTAACCTCATGGTTAAGTATCAGAACGCGAACCCCGGTGATTCGCTCGACCGCATCTTCGCGGCGCTCGCCGATCCCACGCGGCGCGCGATGCTCGCGCGCCTCTCGGAGCAGCACGACCTGCCGGTGAGCACGCTCGCCGAGCCGTTCGCCATGTCGCTGCCCGCGGTGATGAAGCATCTCGACGTGCTGTCCGGCGCCGGGCTCATCACGCGCAGCAAGACGGGGCGCACGGTGGCGTGCCGCCTCTCAGCGGGACCGATGGAGGAAGCGCTGGCATGGCTCACCCGCTATCAGCGCTTCTGGACCGAACAACTCGATCGCCTTGCGGCGTTCGTCGAGGAGGACGCATGTCCGAAAAGCCCAGCCTCACCCTCGTCCGGCGGCTCAACGCGCCGCCCGCCAAAGTCTTCGCCGCGTGGACCGACCCGGCGCAAATAACGCAGTGGATGGGGCCGGGCGACGTCGTGTGCCTGCACGCGCAAGCCGACGTGCGCACGGGCGGCCGCTATCGCATCGTGATGCGCTCGCCCGGCGGCGAAGAGCATGACGTGAGCGGCGTGTACCGCGAGGTCGTGCCCGACGCGAAGCTCGTGTTCACCTGGGCGTGGCGCAGCACGCCGGAACGCGAGTCGCTCGTGACGGTCGCGCTGCGTCCCGACGGCGAGGCGACCGAGCTTACCCTCACGCACGAACAGTTCTTCGACGAAGCCGCGCGCGATCGCCATCGCGAGGGCTGGAGCAGCGGCCTCGACAAGCTCGTGCGGTACTGCGCCTGATCGTTCGCCCCGCGCGGCGCGCCAGCCGCGCGTCCAAACCCGTTGCTCACAGGAGGAGCCGCAGATGGAACCGCACAGGATCGTTTCGAGGCAGGACTGGCTGGATGCGCGGCGCGCGCTGCTCGCCGACGAAAAGGCGTTCACGCATGCCCGCGACGCGCTCGTCGCGCGACGCCGCACGCTGCCGTGGGTGAAGGTCGAGAAGACCTACACGTTCGATACGGCGGTTGGCCGCAGGACGCTCGGTGAACTCTTCGACGGGCGCAGCCAGCTCATCGTCTATCACTTCATGCTCGGCCCCGACTGGGACGAAGGCTGCATCGGCTGCTCGTTCCTCTCGGACCACATCGACGGCATGCTGCCGCATCTCGAGCATCACGACGTGTCGTACGTGGCCGTCTCGCGCGCGCCGCTCGCGAACATCGAGGCGTTCAAGAGGCGCATGGGATGGCGCTTTCGCTGGGTGTCGTCGTACGAAAGCGACTTCAACTTCGACTACCACGTGTCCTCCACCGACGAAGAAAAGGCGCGGGGCAAGACCTTCTACAACTTCGCACAGCAGGACTACGGAAGCGATGAGATGCCGGGCCTCTCGGTGTTCGTGCGCGACGACGACGGCAATGTGTTCCACACGTATTCCACCTACGCACGCGGCGGCGAGATGGCGATCGGCACTTACGCGCTGCTCGAACTCACGCCGAAGGGCCGCAACGAGGAGCACAACCTGATGGACTGGGTGCGTCATCACGACCGCTACGACGACGCCAGGCACGCCACGCACGGATGTTGTGCAGAGATGCCGTCCAGCCGTTGAAAGGCGCGGCGGCGCCGAAGCGGCCGGGGCAATTCCGGCCGTTTCACCGCGCCGCCCGACTCCGCCGCCCCTTCGCCATACGCCCGCCCGCCGCTGCTGCGCACCCCTATCCGTCATGATCTTCGCGATCGACGTATCATAGTCGTCTCCTTCCAACATTCCTTGCGGGAAGTCCGCGAGCGCAGCGTCCTCCCCCCCGGCGCCGCGCCCGGCCATCACGCTGCCGATGAAGCGGCAGCGAGGCTTTTGCCTCCGCAAGCCAAACTGACAGGCAAGCAACATGTTCGAAGGAACCGTTTCCGCCGCGCTGCCCAAGCGCGAGTTTTACGGCGAACTGACAATGCAGGCGCGCGCATTGCTAGCTGACGAAACGAATCGCGTGGCGAATGCCGCGAACCTTTCCGCGCTGCTGTATCAGACGATGCCCGAACTGAACTGGGCCGGGTTCTACTTCCTCACCGGCGGCGAACTGGTCGTCGGGCCGTTTCAGGGCAAGCCCGCGTGCGTGCGCATCGCGATTGGCCGCGGCGTGTGCGGCCGCGCCGCCGAGACGCGGGAAACGCAGGTGGTGCCGGACGTGCATGCGTTCCCGGGCCATATCGCGTGCGATGCCGCGTCGCGCTCGGAAATCGTGATCCCGCTCGTGAGCGGCGCAGGAGACCTGATCGGCGTGCTCGATCTCGACAGCCCGGTGCCCGCCCGTTTCGACGACGAGGACCGCGCTGGGCTCGAAGCCGTGGCCGCCGTGTTCGTCGGCAGCCTTGGCGAGCGCGGCACTGGATCGTAGCGGCCGAAGCAGCTATAACATAAACTCATCAAACGCAGCGGAGGCGGTCCGGCGGCGCTCGCGCCCGTCAGGCGGCCTGCCGCGGTGCACTCGAAGAAGAACGTGGAGGCGGACAGGACGCGCAGGCCGGGACGCGCCGCGCGAATGTCGGTGAATGGATGAACAAGTTATCGGAAAAGCCAGTTGGAGCCTTCCATGAATGAAATGATCAAGCAAAACGGGCTGCAGGTCGCAGCGAACCTGAACCAGTTCATCGAAGAGGAGGCGCTGCCCGGCACGGGCGTCGACAGCGCGGCCTTCTGGAAAGGGTTCGACGCACTCGTTCACGATCTCGCGCCGAAGAACCGCGCGCTGCTCGCCGAACGCGACCGCCTGCAGGGCGAACTCGACACGTGGCATCGCGAGAATCCGGGACCGGTGCGCGATTTGCGTGCCTATCGCGCGTTCCTCGAGCGCATCGGCTACATCGTCCCGGCGCCCGCCAGCGTGCGCGCGACCACGGCCAACGTCGACCGCGAAATCGCCGAGCAGGCGGGGCCGCAGCTCGTCGTTCCGCTCTCGAACCTGCGCTATGCGCTCAACGCCGCGAACGCGCGCTGGGGCAGCCTCTACGATGCGCTCTACGGCACCGACGCGATCCCCGAGACGGACGGCGCGCACAAGACCGCCGCGTTCAACCCGACGCGCGGCGCCCGCGTGATCGAGCGGGCGCGGGCCTTTCTCGACGACAGCGCCCCACTCGCCGACGCCTCGCATGCCGACGCCACGCATTATGGCGTCGAGCACGGCCGGCTCGTCGTGACCCTGAAGGACGGCCGCACCGGGCTTGCCAATCCCGAACAGTTCGCCGGCTTCCAGGGCGATCCGAAAGCGCCGTCGGCGGTGCTGCTCAAGCACAACGACCTGCACTTCGAAATCCAGATCGACGCCGCCGACCCGATCGGCAAGACCGATGCCGCGAACGTCAAGGACGTGCTGATCGAAGCGGCGATCAGCACGATCATCGACTGCGAGGATTCGGTCGCCGCCGTCGATGCGAACGACAAGGTCCAGCTCTACCGCAACTGGCTCGGCCTGATGAAGGGCGATCTCGCCGAAGAAGTCACGAAGGGTGGCAAGACCTTCAAGCGGCGCCTGAACGCGGATCGCGAGTATGCGAAACCCGATGGCGGCACGCTCACGCTGCACGGACGGTCGCTCCTCTTCATCCGCAACGTCGGGCATCTGATGACGAACCCCGCCGTGCTCGATCGCGACGGCAACGAGATTCCCGAAGGCATCCTGGATGCGGTCATGACGACGCTCGGCGCGGTGCACGACTTCGAGCGGCGCCTCAACTCGCGCACCGGCTCGATCTACATCGTCAAGCCGAAGATGCACGGCCCCGCGGAAGCGGCGTTCTCCGACGAGCTGTTCGGGCGTGTCGAAGACCTGCTCGGCCTCGCGCGCCACACGATCAAGATGGGCATCATGGACGAGGAGCGCCGCACGAGCGTCAACCTGAAGGCATGCATCGCGGCGGCCTCGGCGCGTGTCGCGTTCATCAACACGGGCTTTCTCGATCGCACCGGCGACGAAATGCATTCGTCGATGGAAGCCGGCGCGATGATGAGGAAGGGCGACATGAAGTCGTCGGCGTGGATCGGCGCGTATGAGCGCAACAACGTGCTCGTCGGGCTGAACACGGGCCTGCGCGGCCGCGCGCAGATCGGCAAGGGCATGTGGGCGATGCCCGACCTGATGCACGCGATGCTCGAACAGAAAGTCGCGCATCCGAAGGCGGGCGCCAACACGGCGTGGGTGCCCTCGCCCACCGCCGCGACACTGCACGCGCTGCACTATCACCAGGTCGACGTCCAGTCCGTGCAGCGGGAGATGGAAAGCATCGACTACGAAGCCGCGCGCGATGAACTGCTCGACGGCCTCCTGACCATTCCCGTCGTGGAAAAGGCCGCGTGGACGCCGGACGAGATTCGCCACGAACTCGAGAACAACGCGCAGGGCATTCTCGGCTACGTGGTGCGCTGGATCGATCAGGGTGTGGGCTGCTCGAAGGTGCCGGACATCAACAACGTCGGGCTGATGGAAGACCGCGCGACGCTGCGCATCTCCAGCCAGCACATCGCGAACTGGCTGTATCACGGCGTCGTGACGCAGGAGCAGGTGCGCACGACGCTGGAGCGGATGGCGGCCGTCGTCGATCAGCAGAACGCCGCCGATCCGCACTATCAACCGATGGCGCCCGCCCTCGACAGTTCGCTCGCGTTCATGGCCGCATGCGCGCTCGTGTTCGAGGGCCGCACGCAGCCCAACGGCTATACGGAACCGCTGCTGCACAAGTTCCGGTTGATGGCGAAGAAGATCTGAGGCAAGCGGATCGCGTGACCGGTGTGCGCCAGAGGTTGTGCGCCGGTCACGCAGCCTTACTCGTCGGACCAGAGCTTGCCCGCCGTCGCCCAGTTCTCGCGTTTGACATCGGTCAGGATGATGTCGACGGAACCGGGCGCGCAGCCCAGCGTTTCACACGTCGTGCGCGTGATCGCCTCGACGAACTTGCGTTTTTCTTCGGGCGTTCTGCCTTCGAACAGCTGGATGTTGAAAGTCGGCATGGTGACTCCGTGGTCGGGGTGGTTGGGAATGAACAGCGGGAAAGGCCGCTACGCACGATACGACGAATCGATGCGATCGAGCCTGCGCAATAGCGCCGGCCATTCGAGCGCGCCTTCGACCGCATCGCCGTCGTGAAGCTGCTCCGCCGTGCGCGCGACGACCTCGGCGGACGGCACGACGAGACGCGTTTCACCGGCAAGCGCGCGCAACTGGATGCCGCAAGCCTTCACGAGCATATCCATCAGTACGTAAGCCTCGGCGATCGTGCGCCCGAGCGTGAGCGGGCCGTGATTGCGCAACAGCATCGCCCGATGCGATCCCAGGCTCGCAACGAGCCGCTTGCCTTCCGCAGGCGAAAACGCCAGCCCTTCGTAACCGTGATACGCGAGGTGTCCGTGAAAGCGCATCGCGTGCTGCGACGCGGGCAGAAGCCCCTGCGGCTGCGCGGAGACGGAGATCGCATCGGGCACGTGCAGATGCATCACGCACATTGCATCGGCGCGCGCGTCATGGACGGCGGCGTGCAGGGCGAAACCGGTCGCGTTGACCGGATGCTCGCTCGCGCCGATCACGTTGCCCGCAATATCGATCTTGACGAGGTTGGACGCGCAGACTTCGTCGAACGACAGGCCGAACGGATTGATCAGGAAGCGCCCGGGCTCGCCCGGCACGGCCGCCGACACATGCGTGTAGACGAGATCGTCCCAGCCGTTGAGCGCGATGAGACGGTACGCGGCCGCGAGATCGGCGCGCACCGCCTGTTCGGCGGCCGAGACCGGGCCGGACGCGGCAATGCGGCCCTCAGGCTTGTGGGTGAACGACATTCGGATCTCCGTGGTTGGCGGGGAGGTCGGGGCGCTGCACGAACATCTGCACCACCCACGACGCGAGAACGAAAGGCGCGGTCAGCGCGGGCACACCGAGCCACGCGGCGACGCGCTCGATCAGCACCGCGAAGACGATCGCGGCGAGCGCTGCGATGCCGAATCGCGAAGTCGAGAGCGCCGTCAGCGCCGCGTTGAAGCCGCACGCACCGCTCGCGAGCGCCGGGCCGCCCGCGCCGCCGAGCGCATGGAGCGCGAGCCCGAGCGCGCTGCCCGCGAACGCGCGTACGGCATCCGGCGGTCGCGCCACGTAAAGGGCGGTGAGAATCAGGGCGCCGGCCACGGCACCGGTCGAAAAGACAATGGGCGCCAGGCCCGCCAGCGCGGCCTTCAGCAGAGGCGGGAAAAACGCGTGCGGCGCGTTCAGCACGGCGGCCATGCCCGGCATGGCCGCGGCCCCCGCGGACACGGCGGCGCCGGACGGCGGGTCGGAAAAGAGCGGCAGCCAGCACCACGTGACCAGCACCGCGGGGCTCGAATAGACCGGCAGGCGCCAGCGCTGCAGCGCCAGCGTGAGCCGGTGGGCCAGCCCGGTCGCGAACATGGCCGCGACGATCGCGACCGCCCCCGCCTGCGCGTCGTCGCGGATATACGCGAACGCCGCCAGCGCCGCGAGCGCGCCGTTGAAGCCGTGCAGATCGTTACGCGTCGCGTGCGAATCGCTGTCGTCGATGATGCTGGCGATCACGTTGCCCGTCAGCGCGCCGATCAGCAGCGCGCATGCGAGGCGCGGGCTGCAGCAGAAAACCGCCGCGACGATCAGCACGCCGGCCGCGGCATTGCGCTGCAGCACGATCTGGCCGATGCTTCGGGCGAAACTGCGCAGGGAGGTGCCGATGCCGGCATCGGCGTGAATGGCGATAGACATGCTGGGTGCGGATCGGGCGGGCGGCGCGTCCTGTGCCGCGCGAAAGCGCAAGCCGCGACGACGCCATGTCAAAGCGGCAAGGATAAAGCAGTCCGCGCCGCTCGTGCAAAGCGTCCGTGAATACCCGGTATCCGCCCGCGCCCCGCCGCCTTACTGATCGACTACGAAGCCGTCGAAATGCGGGCGCATGGAAATGGGCTTCGAGAGCGGCGGGCGGATCTTCTGCGCATCGGGCAGAAGCGCCATGCCGAGGCCGGGGCCGTTCGGAATATCGACGAAACCGTTCTTCGGCAGCGGCACGCTGTCGACGATATTGCTGCCCAGATGCTCCGGACGCGACTCGAAGATGCCCGCCTCGAAACCTGTCGCGTATTCCTGGACCGCGAAGTTCGGGATCGCGGCATCGAGTTGCAGGCAGGCGGCAAGGCCGATCGGCGACAGCGGGTTGTGCGGCACGACCTGCACGTGATTCGCCTCCGCCATCGCGGCGACCTTGCGCGCGCCGGTGATCCCGCCGCACAGGCACAGGTCGACGCGCGCGTATTCCACGCCGCCGCGCGCCATCAGCGCCTGGAATTCGTAGATCGTCGAGAAGCGCTCGCCGGTCGCGATCGGGATATGGATCTTCTCGGCGACGCGCGCCATCGCGTCCGGGCCTTCGGGGCGGATCGGGTCCTCGATGAACATCGGATGCGTGTCCTCGATGCCCCGCGCGAACACGACCGCTTCGGCCGGCGTCAGGCGCCGGTGCAGCTCGATCAGCAGATCCACCCTGTCGCCGACGACTTCGCGCATCCGGCGCACGTTGTCGATGGCATCGCGCATCTTCTTGATGTGGGTCTTGAAGTAGACCTGGTCGTTGCCTTCGTCGAGGAACGGATTCAGGTGGCCGAATGCGTTGAAGCCCGCCTCCATCTTCGCCTGGCACTCCACCAGGATCTTGTCGATGGTGTTCTCGTAGATATGCCCGTAGATGCGCGCCTTCTTGCGCACCGGCCCGCCGAGCAGTTCGTAGACCGGCACCTTCAGCGCGCGGCCCTTGATGTCCCACAGCGCGATGTCGATGGCGGAAATCGCCGCGTTGATCGCAAGCCCCTGAAAGTAGCTGAAGCGGTGCATGACGTTCCAGTGATGCTCGATCTCGAACGCGCTCCTGCCGACGAGGTACTCGGCAAAACGCCGGATCGCCGCGCCCGACGCCTCGATGTGTCCCCACGCGCCTGCTTCCCCGTAGCCGGTGATGCCCTCGTCGGTGTCGACGCGGACGAACATGAACTGGCCGACGTGCAGCGGCTCGACTTTCGTGATTTTCATTGATGCTCCTTCATTGTGAATCGATGCTGAATCGAAGCGGTTCGTCTGCGTCGGCCGGCTCAGCGCGTCGCCTGGACGGACTCGCCATCCGGCACGCCGCAGCGTGGCTCGGGCGTGTGATCGTCGAGCGTGCGGCCGCGCGTTTCCGGTCCGAGGAACACCGCGACCGCCGTGATCACGCCGAGCGCCACCACGTACCATGCGACGAAATGCGGCGAGCCGCCGCCCGCGGAGAGCAGGCCGACGGCGATCATCGGCGCGATGCCGCCGGAAATCGGCGAGGTGACTTCGCGCGCAAGCGAAAAGCCGGTGTACCGCACGCGCGACGGGAACATCTCGGCGAGCCACGGGCTTTGCGCGGAGGTCATCATGGTTTTCGCGATCGACGAGACGAGGAAGAGCCCGGTGTAGATCCAGACGAGCTGGCCGGTTTGCAGCATCGTGAAGAACGGAAAGATGGCAAGCCCCGAGATCAGCGCGCCGCCCATGTACACGGGCTTGCGGCCGACCAGATCGGACACCCAGCCGAAGAACGGCACGGTCACGAACTGCAGCGCGGTGCTGAACATGAGCGCCGTGACGATCACGTCGCGCGACATGTGCAACTGCTGCGTGACGTACACGATCACGAACGATTCGTAGATATAGGCAAGCGAGTTGTCGCCGAGCCGCGCGCCCCAGGCGCAGAGCATCGGCCGCAGCGACGTGCTGAACACCTCCTTGATCGGCGCCTTCACGACGGCGTTCTTCCGCCTGATCTCCTCGAACACCGGCGTCTCCTTGAGCGAGCTGCGCAGCACGAGACCGAGCAGCACGACCACCGCGCTCAGCAGGAACGGAATGCGCCAGCCCCATTCCTCGAAGGCGCCCTTCGAGAGGTTCGAGGACAGATGGAACGTCGCGAGCGACATCAGCAAGCCGAGCGCGACGCCGACATAGGGCAGCGACCCATAGAGGCCGCGGCGCTTCGGCGGCGCATATTCGATCACCATCAGCACGGCCCCGGCATATTCGGCGCCCGAGCCGAGACCCTGCAGCGCGCGCAGCACGCAGAGCAGCACCGGCGCCCACACGCCGATCGCGGCGTAAGTGGGCAGCAGGCCCATCAGCGTCGTGGAGCCGCCCATCAGCAGGAGCGTGATGATCAGCACCTTCTTTCGCCCGATGCGGTCGCCGAGCCGGCCGAACAGCACGCTGCCCGCGGGCCGCACGAAAAAGCCGATGGCGAAGCTCGCGTACGCGAGCAAGGTTCCGGTCAGGTGGTCGTAGGACGGAAAGAACAGCGTGTTGAAGAGCGTCGCGGCAGCCGTCGCGTACAGGTAATAGTCGTACCATTCGACCGCGGTGCCGACGATCGCGCTGAGAATCGCGTTTCGAACGGCGCGCCGGACCTCCGGCGATTGACGGGATGCGCTTTGCAAGAGTCACCTCTTTATCTGCGAACGCGTCGCGGCGGCGTCCGAAGGGGCTCGCGCCACGCGTTGTCTCCATGGGCTACGGGCATGTGTCCCGTAGAAGGTGGTGTGCGGGAATCGCGCCCCGCTGCACCGGTCCCTGCTCTTTTTGCTGCTCGCTGCTTTTTGCTACGCTTCGGAGCTTCCTTCGGATGCGCATGGCGCGCCAGGCGCCGGCCTGCGCCGCGCGGCCCGCATCGCTTTCCGCCAATTAATGTCTGGAAACGTTTCCGGAAACGTTTCCAGACATTAATTGCTTAGAATTGACCTGTCAAGACACGAGTGGAAGAAATCGATGAACAAGAAGACGGCGGAAGGCACCGGCGCGCGCTCGGGCATCAAGGCGGTCGCGGAACTGGCGGGCGTGGGCATTGCGTCGGTGTCGCGCGTGCTGTCCGGCCAGCCCGGCTCCAGCCCGCAGATGACGCAGCGCGTGCTCGAAGCCGCGCGGCAACTGGGCTACGCGCCGAACCTGCTTGCCCAGAGCCTGCGGCGCCGCGCGACGCATTCGATCGGCTTCGTCGGATCGGATATCAATAATCCGCTGATCGCGTCGATCGTGAGCGGCGCCGAGAGCGTGCTCAGCGTCGCGCGGTACTCGGTGCTGTTGACCAATTCGGGCGGCATTCCGAGCGTGGACGCGGAACGCATCGAGGTGCTGCTGCAGCGGCAGGTGGACGGCCTGATCGTCCTGCCCGCGCTGGAGGACGATCCGGCCACGCTCGCCGCGCTGCGCAACACGCAGGCGCCCGTCGTGCTGATCGACCGCACGCTGCCCGCCGACATTCCCGCACACTACGTACTGTCGGACCATTACCAGGGCGTCGGCGACGCGGGGCGCCATCTGCTGTCGGCGGGGCACCGGCGCATCGGGCTCGTCGTGGGCCGCGACGTGCGGCCGACGCGCGAGCGCATCCGCGCCGTGGAGGATGCGTACGACGGATTCGGCACGCCGCGCGATCTGGTCGTGCATCGCGGGACGCTGTCGGCGGAACATGGGGAGGAGGCGCTCGAAGCCATGCTGTCGAGCGAAACGCCGCCGAGCGCGGTGATTCTGGGCGGCAATCAGTTGCTGGAAGGGGCGCTGCGCGCCGTGGACCGGCGCAAGCTGCAACTGGGCGTGGATCTGTCGCTGATTTGCTGCGACGACGTGCCGCTCAGCCGCTTCCATCAGCCGCCGATCGCCACCGTCATGCGCGACACCGCGCTCCTGGGCAAACGCGCGGCCGAAGTGCTGCTGGCGCAACTGGAATCGCCGGGCAAGACCGAGCCGGTCACCCTGCCGACGTGGTTCGAACCGCGCCAGAGTTGCGGCCGTTTCCACCCGGGAAGATAGGAGATGGGGAAATCAGCGGCGCCGCGCGCAACAGCGAGCGTGCGGGCGGCCGGAACCGGGCGCCCGCCATGCGCTCAACTGAATGCCAGGGGCATCCAGGGGTCGGCTTCGGTATCCGGATAGCTGAGCGACACCGCCTTTCCAATGCGCACGATCTCCTGGACGTTCTGCCTGAAGTCGGGGTTCTTCTCGTATCCGATATACGTGGCGTCGAGGACGGCGGACAGGGCGAACAGCGAGAATGCGATTCGCTCGAGGACTGGAAAGCGGTGTGGCATACCAAGGGCTCCGTTATTTCTGCCATGGATTGTAACAGAATTAAGGGTTTACCCTATATTGCGTTGCAATACACCAACACGCGCGCTCCGGTCGGGCAAGACGGCCGTACTTCGCCCTACACCGGCTTGCCCTCGCTCGACGCCCGGTTCGGCATCAGCGCATTCGTCGGCCGTGTTTCGTCGATCATCTTTTTCGCCTGGAGAAGCCGCAGCGCCTACCCGAACAGCGTATCGGCCAGCAGCTTCACGTTGAGTATCACGATCACGCTTGCCACCAGCCACGCGAGCACCGCCACCCAGACGGGGATGACGAAAACGCCCATCTTCCGCTTGTCG
>NZ_JFHC01000120.1 GCF_000698595.1 Caballeronia glathei
ACCACCCACTGAGAATTCAAAAGAGGCTCTTTAGTCTCATGAGCCGATCAGGCATATAACTGAATAGATCGAGCATGGGAGACGATGCGTCAGCTAAATAGAATGTGTCCACGAACTTAACCTACGGAGCGGACATGTCCTTGAACCAACGTATTCTTTCCTCAGTGAGCCGGGCGGACAGGCTCGGTGTCAATCTCGTGCGCATCGCTATCGCATCCGTTTTCATCTGGATCGGCCTGCTGAAATTTGTTCCTTATGAGGCAGACAGCATCACGCCGATGGTTGCGCATAGTCCGTTCATGTCGTACTTCTATAAGCATCCTGAGCAGTACAAGCAGCACATGACTCAGGAAGGCCAACTGGTACCGGCCGCCCGCGTATGGCAGGAGGAAAACAACACTTATCGATTTTCGAAGGGACTGGGAACGGTCGAACTCGCGATCGCGGTACTTGTTCTGTTCAATCCTCTTTCTCGCAGGGCAGGCCTCATCGGCGGGCTTCTTTCCTTTCTTACCCCTGTGGTAACCCTGTCATTTCTGATCTCCACGCCAGAGGCATGGGTTCCCGCACTAGGCGATGCCCAGCACGGATTTCCTTACCTCTCCGGAATGGGGCGACTGATCTGGAAGGACACGATCATGATGGCGGGCGCCGTAGGGGTCATGGCCGACTCGGCGAGATCAATCCTCGACGAGCGCGCCGTGGACATGTTACTCGGGAGGCGTTCGGCACCGTAGGGTGAGCCAGGACGTATCAAGCTTCCACCTGTGTCAAAGAACTGCGCCCAGGTCAATGTTCCCCGAGTGTTCTGGTGACGATCAAAGCGGTCAGGATCGTCACCAGACGCGCCGTATCCCGCATAGTCCCGCTCGATCCAACCCCACCAGCGCTGCCTTCGCCAAGTGCGACTCGCGGATCCCTCGTTCCGCGAGTCGGCTGACGTGCGTTCGGTCTCAGGTTCTGAACGCTTACCAATGACCGCTGTGGTGGCGCTGTGAGAGGCAAGAACCTCTCAATCCAGAGAAGTAAGAATTCTCGAATGAGCAATAGTGATACCCCCCATTGTCGCCGTTAGTGAATTAGTATTCGTGTAGCCAGGTTGAGTCTCGATTCACCGCTCTCGCGTGAGTTACTCAAGACGCAGCCGCTGTCAAAAAGAGATCTTCTATCTCGATCCTTTGATGGCGCCTTTAACATTGCTACGCGGTCAAGGCTCAGCAGACGGCATGCTCTAGCGCCACCGGTATTCCACCGTCAGCACTGGATGCCGATGAAGGTCTTTGAAATGAGTCTAGTGAGCGCTATCTCCATCGTGACTGGCTAATCGCCGATCGGATGGAAGGCCCGACTTTGACTCGCTAAAGAGATTGACGCTTGCTTTAACGCTCGCATGCGCTATTAGGAGTTTATATGCTCGCACTTGTCCGTACGGCTCTCCATCGACCGTACACATTCGTTGTACTAGCCATACTCATATTCATCATCGGTCCGCTTGCTGCGCTGAGAACGCCGACTGATATTTTTCCTGACATCAAGATTCCCGTAATCAGCGTGGTTTGGCAATACACCGGACTTCCGCCGGATCAAATGGCTGGACGAATCGTCTCGCCTTATGAGCGTGTACTTACGACGACAGTCAACGACATCGAGCATATGGAAGCTCAGTCATTCAACGGCTTCGGGATCGTCAAGCTCTTCTTTCAGCCCGGTGTGAACATCAGCAATGCGAACGCCCAGGTTACCGCGGTGTCGCAGACAATGTTGCGGCAATTGCCGCCGGCCACCACGCCGCCACTGATCCTGAACTACAACGCTTCCACCGTCCCCATCATTCAACTCGCACTCTCCGGTCAGGGGCTCTCCGAGCAGAACGTCGGTGACTTGAGTCTCAATCAACTGCGACCCGCGCTCGTCACGGTGGCGGGTGCATCGATCCCATACCCGTTTGGCGGAAAGACGCGTCAGGTGCAAATCGACGTTGACCCTGCTGCCCTTCAGGCGCGTGGATTGTCGGGACAGGACGTGGCGAATGCCTTGGCCACGCAAAACCTGATCACACCGGTCGGAACGCAAAAGATGGGTGATCACGAATACGTCGTGCAGTTGAACAATGCGCCATCGACGGTCAAGGCGCTCGGAGACATGCCGATAAAGGCTGTCGACGGCACCACGATCTACATGCGCGATGTTGCGAGCGTTCGTGACGGAAGCCCGCCGCAAACGAATATCGTTCATGTGAACGGGCGCCGCTCGGTGCTGCTGTCGGTGCTGAAAAACGGCATGGCGTCGACGTTGGGGATCGTGTCAGGCATCAAGGATCATGTCGCGGACGCGAAACGGTGGCTTCCGGCCAAGCTCAACATCGATCCCATCGGCGACCAGTCGGTATTCGTGCGGTCCGCGATCAGTGGCGTCGCTCGTGAGGGCGTGATAGCAGCTGCGCTAACCAGCCTCATGATTCTGCTGTTCCTGGGGAGCTGGCGTTCGACCATCATCATCGCGACATCAATTCCCCTTGCGATTCTGGGCTCCATCGCGACGCTTGCAGCGCTTGGCGAGACACTCAACATCATGACGCTTAGCGGCCTGGCGCTCGCGGTGGGGATTCTCGTCGATGATGCGACGGTCACGATTGAGAACATCAACTGGCATCTTGAGCAGGGCAAGGATGTCGAACCGGCGATCATGGATGGCGCTGCGCAGATCGTGACGCCAGCGTTTGTATCCCTCCTGTGCATTTGCATCGTGTTTGTTCCGATGTTCTTTCTCGACGGCGTTGCCCGGTTCCTTTTCGTGCCGATGGCCGAGGCGGTGATCTTCGCGATGGTTTCGTCGTTCATCCTGTCGCGCACGCTTGTCCCGACAATGGCCAAGTTTCTGCTTCGCCGGCATAAGCTGGGAGAGCACGCTGATCCTGAAGAGCGTCGCGGTCCGCTCGGGCGCTTTCAACGCTCGTTTGAAGCGCGATTCGAGAGACTTCGCGAGCACTATCACGGATTGCTTGAGTTGGCACTGCGGAACCGCGCCCGGTTCGTCGCGGCTTTCCTTGGCTTTGTGGTGCTCTCCTTTGCGCTCGCTCCGACGCTTGGACGCAACTTCTTTCCAGCGGTCGATGCGGGGCAGATCGTGCTTCACGTGCGAGCCCCTGTCGGCGTTCGGGTGGAGAAGACCGCGCAGATCTTCGCGGATGTGGAGCGCGCGATACGCCAGATCATTCCGCCATCAGAACTCGGCACGGTGGTCGACAATATCGGTCTTCCGGTCAGCGGCATCAATCTGGCCTACAACAACACGGGCACAATCGGTTCGCAAGATGGCGACATACAGATCGCATTGAATGAAGGTCATGGCCCGACTGCCGACTACGTTCGGGAAATGCGAGAGAAGCTGCCGCGAGCATTTCCCGGCGTTACCTTTTCGTTCCCGCCCGCCGACATCATTAGTCAGATCCTGAACTTCGGCTCGCCAGCGCCTATCGACATCCAGATACGCGGCAACGACATCAATGGGAACTTCGAGCACGCGAACCGGCTCCTGCGCGAGATCCGCAAGATTCCAGGTGTGGTCGATGCGAGAATCCAGCAGTCGCAGAGCATTCCGACGCTTAACGTCGATGTTGATCGGACGAGGGCGCAATTGCTGGGCATAACAGAGCGCGACGTCACGAACAGCATGGTTGTGAACCTTGCTGGCTCCAGCCAGGTTCAGCCAACCTATTGGCTCAATGACAAGAACGGCATTCAGTATCCGATTGTTGTTAAAACGCCGCAATATAGCCTGAACTCCCTTGAATCGCTTCAAAACCTTCCGATCACGGCCGGGTTGCAGAACATACCGCAGGTGCTTGGTGGTCTAGCGACGTTTCAGCGGACAACATCGAACGCTATTGTCAGCCAGTACAACATTCAACCGATGGTGGAGATTTTCGCCACCACGCAGGACCGTGACCTCGGCGCGGTCGCGGCCGATATACGACACGTCATTTCGAAGAACCAGAAGGCGTTGCCAAAGGGATCCTCCGTGGCGCTGCTAGGTCAGGTGCAGACGATGAGCAGCGCGTTCGCAGGCATGCTCTTTGGCCTGCTCGGCGCCGTGGTACTGATCTACCTTCTTATCGTCGTCAATTTCCAGTCGTGGGCCGATCCATTCGTGATCGTATCGGCGTTGCCGGCGGCCCTCGCAGGCATCGTCTGGATGCTGTTTGTCACGCACACGCCGCTTTCGGTACCGGCGCTAACGGGTGCAATCATGTGCATGGGTGTTGCGACCGCCAACTCGATCCTCGTAGTGAGCTTCTGCCGTGAACGTCTGGCTGAGCACGGGGATGCCTTCAAAGCTGCAAGCGAAGCGGGATTCACACGCTTTCGCCCCGTTCTGATGACAGCGCTGTCGATGATCATCGGTATGGCTCCGATGGCACTGGCCCTGGGTGAGGGCGGCGAACAGAATGCGCCGCTCGGGCGAGCCGTCATCGGCGGCTTGATCTTTGCCACCACCGCGTCGCTTTTTCTTGTACCGGTGATCTTCTCCATTATTCACGGACGTCCGGGGCGATCGGTTCCCTCGGCACCGGTGACGCGAGGTCCTGCTCATGTCGTCTGAAATTGTCAATGCTCATCCTGTGCCGCGGCGCAGGCTCACCGTCGTCGCGGTGGCTGGAATTGCGCTAGCGATCATCGTGGTGGCCGCGGGGCTAGCCCTGCGGGCTGCCGATGCGCGCAAGCTCCGTACCTGGACCGACGCGCAGGCGATTCCTTCGGTAGAAGTGTTCATGCCGACGGTCATGTCGAACGGGCCTACGCTCGAGTTGCCTTCGCGGCTGGAGCCTTACTCGCGCGCCCCGATCTTTGCCCGCGTCAGTGGCTATCTGAAGTCGTGGAATGTGGACATCGGCGCGTCCGTGAAGACCGGGCAACTCCTCGCGGAGATCGAGACACCCGAGCTCGACCAGCAGTTGCTGCAAGCGCGAGCCGATCTGGTCACGGCGCAAGCCAACTACGAATTGTCAGCTACAACGGCCAAGCGCTGGCAGGCGCTCGTGGGGACCGATTCAGTTGCGCAGCAGGAAGTCGATGATCGAACGAGCGACTATGCGGCGAAAAAGGCAACGGTCGCCGCGGCCAAGGCGAACGTGGAGCGACTGGTTGCGATGAAGGGCTTTCAGCGCATTGCTGCGCCCTTCGACGGCGTCGTGACCTCTCGCGACACCGATGTGGGCGCCCTGATCAACGCTGGCAGCGGCGTCGGTCCTCAATTGTTCACCATCTCTTTCGTGAAGAAGCTGCGCCTGTATGTGCAGGTGCCGCAGAACTACGTACCGCTTGTCCATGTTGGAACAACTGCAACGCTTGTCGTGCCGGAGTACCCGAATGAGCGATTTACTGCGCAGGTGGTTGCGCTCGCGGATTCCGTCAATATCAACACGGGCGCGACGCTGGTACAGCTGATGGTGGACAACTCAGATGGAAAGCTGCTGCCCGGCGGATATGCAAGTCTGCAGTTCGCACTGCCAGCCCGGGCGAACACCGTAAAGATCCCGGCAAGTGCATTGGTGTTCGACGGTCGAGGCCTGATGGTGGCAACGCTCGCAGCGAACAATCGTGTTGCGTTCAAGCAAGTCAAGGTCGATCGTGACCTGGGCGACTCGGTGGAGGTGGGGCAGGGACTGTCGGCGTCGGATCGCGTGATTGACACACCACCGGATGGTCTCGTCGATGGCGATACGGTTCAGATGGCGAATTCGGCAATCATGTCCCATACGGGGCGTGCGGGTGCCACTCAGTCGAGGTCGCCGAAAAATGATTAATCGTGATTCAACTACGTGGACCTGGGGCGATTTTCGGCTGCCTGCATTGATGGCCGGAGTGCTCGCTCTCGCGGGCTGCTCGCTGGCCCCGACTTACAGCGTGCCACCTACCCCTGTCGTTGCGCAATACCGCACTATCGGGCCTTGGGTCACGGCGCAGCCGTCGGACCATTTGAATCGTGACGGCTGGTGGAAGATGTATGACGAGGCGCAACTCGACGAACTCGAAACACGCCTGCTTGCCAACAATACCGACCTTTCCGCTGCGTATTCACACTATATGCAAGCGCAGGCGTTTGTCGGGCAAACTTCGGCGGCGTTGTATCCCAGACTCACGGCCACTGCGGTCCCCCAGCGAAACAGGCAGTCGGATACGCGCCCTTTGCGTAATGGGGGCCCCAACGACTACAACTCGGTTACGCTCGGTGGCCAACTCGACTATGAGGTTGACCTCTGGGGCCGGGTGCGCGATTCGGTGAAGGCAAGCAAGGAAGAGGCCTTGGCATCCAGAGCGGACCTTGCGTCAGTGCAGTTGAGCCTGCAGGTATCGCTCGCCGACAATTACATACGCCTTCGCGGACTCGATCAGCAGACTGATCTGCTGACCAAGACGGTGCAGGCATTTGCGCGGGCCCTGCAACTTACTCAAACACTGCACAACGGCGGCGTCGTGTCGGCACTCGATGTGACGCGCGCACAGACCCAGTTGTCGTCAGCTCAATCGCAGCTGTCACAGAACCTCGGACAGCGCGCGCTCATTGAACACGCGATTGCGGTGCTAGTGGGTGCGTCTGCATCCGAATTCACGTTGTCCGAGCAGACCGCTTCCATCAAGTTGCCAGTGATACCCGCTGGAGTTCCGTCTACCTTGTTGGAACGACGCCCCGATATTGCCGCTGCCGAACGTCGTGTCGCAGAATCGAACACGAAGATCGGAGTGGCGCGTTCAGCGTACTTCCCGTCGATCATATTGAGTGCGCAGGGTGGGCTGCAGAGCACTGCATACGCGGGACTCGTCAGCGCGCCGAACCTCTTTTGGTCCATTGGTCCACAGATTGCCCAGTATGTTCTGGACGGGGGCCTGCGGCGCGCACAACTGGATTCGGCAAAAGCGGCCAACGAAGAGGCGGGCGCAAGATATCGAGGCGTCGTGCTTTCAGCGTTTCAGCAGATCGAGGACAATCTGAGCCTGCTCCAGGACCTCGATATGGCGCTGCAACAGCAACGCGAAGCCAGTGCCGCAGCGCATCAGTCTGTCGAACTTGCGCTGAACAGATACAAGCAAGGAGTGGTTGGTTATTTGGATGTGGTCCAGGCGCAAACCGCCGAACTGGATTCCGAGCGCAGCGTGCTGGATATTCAGACGCGCCAGTTGAGCGCAAACGTGCAGCTGATCAAGGCGCTCGGAGGGGGGTGGTCAAGCGAGGAGCTTGCAAGTGCTTCGGTTCAGTCGCCCGGGGCGAACGAATCAGGCGTTGAGTCTAAATGAAGAGGATCCAGTGATCGGGGGGGCGTGACATCGACGCGATGGAGCTGGAAGGCTCCTGCAGCGGCAGAGATTTTTGAGCTCTTCGAGACCGCTGGACGAACCCGTATAGACTCTTGGTTGAGGTAGGTCTTTCGCATATCTCCGTCGCACGAATCAGTTCACCGTTCGACGGATTCCCAAAACGCATCAGGAAGGTGAGACCGCGCGGGTTCCAGCGGACGATCGACGCACGCCTTTAGAATCGTCCCCGCCTGGGATATACGAGGCATGCCTCGCCCAAAGTCTGGCGGTATGTTGACGCTTTGACCGCGGAGGGAGTAAAGGGGGCAAGAAGTCTGCGGGCCGACATGTGTCGATATACGTTCTGTACAGATGCCCGCAGAATTTCCGGTTAAGGAATGGGCGTCAAGGTTTCGAAGAAGGGTTCCTACCTGTCGCGGGTCAGGCTAAGCCGTGCTTCTTGAATCTCTTCGCGGGCGGGAGTGTCGCCGTGCACGCCGAGCTTCACCAGACGCCTTTGATACATTCGCGTCTTTGCCTGATCTCCAAGGGCATTCGCTGCCTCTGCGGCCTCAGCGGTCGCACGAAAGCGGTTCGGCTCTTTCTGCAGGACACTTTCAAACTCCTCGAGCGCCTCCGAAGGACGATCGAGCCGAAGTAACATCTCACCGAGCAACTCGCGCGCGGGTTTGAGTGGTCCGGGCGTGATAGCCGACTTGTCGGTCGCATCTTCTTTCAGTGCAGCCTCCTGCATTGTGCTCACTGCGTCGCCTTGGTGGCCCTCGTCGAACGCGATCCAGGCTGCCACTTCGAGTTGCTGGATGGCCACCTGCCCGGCCCAATACAGATCCTTCGATGCAAGCAATGCATCGCGAAGTTGCGCGAGCTTGTCACGGTCGTTGACAGCGGCTGATACATCGCCGATTCTCGCCGCGCCCAGTCCGCGGGCGAAGTAGGTGACGGAATCCACGAAGGGAAATGGGGTTTCATGCGGCTGAAGTGCCGCAGCTTCATTCCACGCGTCTCGCTCGATTGCATAGCGCGCCGGCATTGCTGCGCGTGCATAGTAGCCTGCGGTGGGAGGCGCTGCATTGCCGGGTGCAGCGGAGCTGATGCGCGCGCCAATAGGTCCGATCGAACCGACGACGGCTCGGGCGGCCTCATCCTGGCCGGTCTGCAAGAACGCGTAGACGACATAGTCCTGCGCGTGCAATTGCTCCGCCGCGGCGCTCGGGTCCTCTGCGGCGGCACCTGCGGACCGGACGTTCGCATCGATTGACTCCTCCCAAAGACCAAGCCGCGTGAATGTGTGCGACGGCATGTGAAGCGCATGAGGGGCGTCGGGGGCAATCGTTGCGTACCGGCGTGCAGCGACGAGAGACCGTGAGGCGAGCGGCGGAACGTCATAGGTATGGATAATGTAATGCGCTATACCGGGATGATTTGGCTGTTTAGCAAACTCCTTCTCCAGGATCGCACCTGCCTTGAGGCGTTGGGCGTAGCTTTTGTCCGTCGGATCCACGTCCTGGTCGATCGCGAGTGCGTAGAAGACGCGTGCCTCGATGTCCTTGGGATAGGATGCCGTCACTTCAGCCATGGCAGTCTCGTAAGCCCTCTCGCGAGCGGCTTCACTCGTGCTCCCTGAATCCTTATAGAGTTGATCGACCGCCATCACATACGCGCGCTCTCGCTCCGTCTTGAAGCCGAGTTCCTTTGCGCGCTCGACTGCGGCAGCACCGGCCAAAACCGCCTGTGGAGATCGATATCCTCCAAACGGATTGCTCCATTCGCTCAGTGCGATACCCCACTCTGCCATTGAGCAGGATGGATCTCGTTCAAGCACTTCATTGAAGGTGTCAATCGCAGCTGAAAACCAGAAGGAATGGAGCAGCGCGACACCGCGGTCAAACGCTGGTTTTACTGCAGGATCGCACGAGTTCGCGAGATGCACGCTTCCGAGGAGATTCGTTGTCGATGTCGGATCACTGGCTTGCGCGTTGACGATCGACGGCAATCCTGAGAGGGCCACGATGAAGGTGGCCAACACTATGCGCATGAAGCGACCCAACCATCGGGCTACCTCATCCACGGATGATCCACCTGGTGTCGGCGTGCGCACGGTGCTGCTCATCGTGGCGTGCGCAGTGGTTTCAGCAGAGTTTAATTGACGTTTCATGGCTTACCACCCGTTGTCTTTGACTGGGCCGGTACTGACGTTCCCGTGGGGGACGCTGCCCCTGAAGAGTCGCCACGTGAACGTCAGAACTCGAAGAAGAAGTCGAGCAATCAGTCTGCGCTGACCATCAGTTTCCGAAATATGTATTGCAGAAACTAGCGGACGCAGAACACCCTGGATGTGAGCCGGAGGAGCGGCCGACTCCGCCAGACGATAGAGCACCCGCTGTACCGCCCACATCGCCATTCGAACTTTCGTGCCTGTTCTGGTTTGCAATCTTTCCCTCAGCCGCCATGATGTCTCTCGGGTAATGAGGGTTCTCGCCGCCGCCGGGAGCATAGCCGGCTTGCTCAAGTTGAATCATTTCAGCACGCACTTCGGCGCGTGTGAGTGGAACGGTACTCTCAGCGTATGCGGAAGAAGTGAGCGCAACCATGAGCGTACTGGTGACAAGCGCGAGACAAGAAAATGCTTTCATCTTTTCGATTCTCCTTAACTAGCCGGAAGCAACGCCTTGTGGTCAACAACGAGACGTCTCCAGCACCATCAAGGTACGCGGACTTGCGACGACCTTGAATGCTCTGGGGGTGCAAATCCATGCTCGCTCGGCTCAGGGGGAGAGGTGTGTCATCAAGACGAACAGGCTTACTTAACATTGACCTCGCGCTAAGATTGATGAATCGGTCTTAGCTCCGAGTGCGCGTGGCCGGTGGCGGACCCGCAGTCTATTAAGATACCTATCGTTGTGGTACTCGAATGAAGTCGCAATATGACGCACAGCGGTCGGCGTGTCAGGCTTTGGACGAAGGCGACGTATCGTGCTTCATTGCTTTATGGAGGTTCTTCAGCGTGACGCGGGCATTGGATTTGATCCGACGGAAGATGCAAAGCTCCGCGCTATCTCTGCCCCGGGGATCACAATATGCACGCAGGCACCGTGGGCGCCCCAGTCGTTGGCGCTTTGCTCATACCTTCACCATGACATGGATCGAATGCGAACGTCGCGTGCAATTGCGTTCGGAGATCCCGATTGGCGCACCGAGTTTGCCCCGAAAGAATTGCAGTTCTGCGGGGCGATGGGTCTGTGGTGGCGGAGCGGCGAAACCCACGCGCGTTTTTCATCGGTCATGGACTGCACGCCCCCTGGGACAAACTGGATCGCGCATACTTCAATGGCTAGTGCGATGTGGACGTACCTCACCACACCGTTCCCGCTCACGATGCCCGGCGTCGAGGTCAGCGAGACTCAACATCGGGCCGAGCAGGGAGAGACCTGGCGCGTCTTGCATGCGCGATTTCCAAATAGCATCGCTACGCACAGCACCGAGCAGGACTTTTACTTCGACGACAGCTGTCTATTGAAACGCCACGACTATAACGTTGATGTGGCCGGCGGATTCGAGGCCGCCCAGTTGGTGTTTGACTATATCGAGGCCGATGGCATTCGGCTTGCCAGTAAGCAGCGCGCCTACACGCGAGCGGCCGACGGTACGCCTAATCTAAATGATCTTATGGTTCCCATCGACCTGACGAACGCGTCGTTTTCTTGAGAAGAGAGGACGCACGCCAATCGTCGCTGTCGTGCGGCCTTGGAAGGCTAACCGCTCGAGACGGAATCCGGCCGATCCGTTTGGCAGAGCCACCTCGCCAGATGAGTGCGAACGCCGCTTTCGTAAGCGCGCTTGGCAAGGGTGATTGCGATCACCGGCGAAAATCCGCCATCGAGCGAACGAAGTCCCCTCTCTGCTCTAGTTTGGCTTCGAAGGGTTGAAATTGAACTCGAGACGCAGACCGCCTGGTTCATATAGCATCGCGTGCTTGCTGGGGCCGGCGCCTAGCAACTGGGGCGCGAACTCGACGCGTACGCCCGGCCATCTGGAAGCCCGATCGAAGACCTCCTCCAGGGCAGATTCGCTTGGAACCCGCAGAGCGAGATGATGAAGACCGACGTTAGTCTTTCGATCAAAGTTCACCAGGTTCACCTTGTCCTTCACTTCCCATAGCGTCAAGGTTATCAACGAGTCTGATACGAACACGGCGGGATACTCAGGTTTCTCCCCCACCTGTTTCCAGCCGAGACAATTGACGAAGAAGTCGCGGGAAAGGTTTATGTCGGGTACGGTCAAGCCAATATGAGCGATTCCAGTCGTCACTGTGCCGGTTGTCATCGTAGCCTCATCCATTTGGTTGTGTTTGGGTTCGTATCCTAGCGTGCTTTTGAGAATCTGGTGAGTCGTTACGTTTTGAGAGCGCGGCGCTCGGTTGTCCAGTGCCAGATGCAAGAATGCGCAACTTCGCCGCCCATTCGGTTTGGCGCCGTCGCCGGTGTCCTTGGGGTTCTTGTCGCGACCGGGGCTTCGGTGCACCTGCTGGTTCAGCTACCGGCGCTGTGAGAGCGGCATCCCTTTGGAGCCAGCATAGAATACTATCAAGGTAACCGGACTGTCGCCCGTCACGCCACGGTGGACACTGCCAACGGTCTCTGGCAAAACGTCACCCGCATTCACCGTGCGCTTCTCTCCGTCCGGCTTTTCAACAGTTATGGTTCCGCTTAAGACATAGCCCGCGTTTGGCATCGGGTGAGTATGCCACGGCAAGACACTATGGGCGGGAACCGTAATCCTCAGAACTGATATCTCAGGCCGGCCAGACGGATAGTTCGCATATGGCGCCCCATCCCAGGCGGAGTCGGTTTGGAGCAGTGTATCCACCTTGATTGACGAAGAATCGTCTGCTACTGCTGAGTCAAGAAAGGCTGGTCCGGTCAATAACACAAGGGCGATGGAACAGCCTTGTAATCTTGTAAGAAATCTAGCACGCACTTTTGAAGGCCTCGAAAAATTAATCTTGACAAGTCTGACTACCTTGACCGATGGGTGATCTAAGCAGTCTCTACAACAACGCTTTAATTGAGCAATTATTCTACTCCGGCTGTAACCGTTTAGCGGCAGTCGCATGGCGAGCGCATGCTCTCCGCCTGGTACCAATCGAAGACACTGGTCCAAGCCTTCCTTGCCGCATGGTTTTCGAAGGTCGAGTGAACCTGGTCGTTGCGTGAGTCGATGCGCTTCGATCTCTGGCGATCGGGATATTGCCAGCAGCCATTCAAGGGAATCGACAATGATTGCTCCAGGCGCTGTAGCACGATCACGCTCTGAGCTTTGAAGAGGTCGTCGTGTGAACTGTACCTTGACCAGCGGGGCGTCTTGAGTGGGAAAGTCGACGTATCTCACCGCCGACTTTGGAATGCCGGCGCGGTCGTGTGTCAAGCATATGGCACCGGTGGTGATGTCGCGAGACACCTTTGGAGATTACCTAGGATGCTATTCAAGCGCATTGTTGAACGGTCAACATGTCGCTATTGTCCTGCATGCAGGGCGAGGGATGCCTATATGTTTGTCTTGCGGTGCCGCCTTCGCCCTTGTCGTTCGGTTAGTGACTTAAATGTCATGCATCGAAGTCTTGCTCTAGCGAAACCTAAAAGTTCGAAACGGGCAAACTACAGCAAAATCCATGACTCACAGGGCTCCATCAGGTATGTGTCGACGAATGACCTTGCCCCCGTTCGACGAATCCC
>NZ_JFHC01000121.1 GCF_000698595.1 Caballeronia glathei
ACTATCGCCGATCGTAGTGGGGCTAAGTTCGGGTCGGTGAGGAAGGCCGGTTATTTGACGTTTGCTCACTTTGCCCGTCTGCTATATTCAGTTTTTTCGAAATTGAAAGTCAACGAGAGAATGTGGCTATGGGCATGGCTGGGGCACTTCCCGGACTCAGGGAGGATATCTTGTCGCTTTACGCAGCGGTTCTCGCAAATTTTCACGTTTGTGCTGAATATGACCTGACCTCGGCAACGCCAGATTGGCTTGCGCTTGAATACATTAGCGGCCATCAAACAAGAGTCTTCAGCTCGGCGCTCGGAGTGGCGGTGAAGATGCGATCCTTCTTTGATATCCACCGGAAAAACGAAGCTTTGTCGGAGTTTCTTCGGACGTTGCCGACCGAAAATAAGCGTGGGCCGCTCTGCCGCCAATCACATCCCGCCCCACGCGACCTGTCGCTCAGGAACGCCTGCAACAAGATCATTCACAGCTTGAAGGTCGAGTTCATGAAAGGGAAGATCGAATCCAAAAAATTCGATCCGCCTGTCACATTCGTCAATGAGGTTCCGACCGAGCACGTGATCCTTGCGGGGACTTATGATTCTATCCCTTGGGTCTGCTCGCTCGACCTCCTTGTGTTCTGCTCGCTGGCTTTTGAACTACTTCAGTGGGTCGAATCTACCAGCACCCGACCCTGAGCCGCGCAGGCGACGGGCCACGACGGCCGCAAGCATCCGCCGCCAGTCAGCTCATTCCCCTGAATGAATGGCTGTTATCAAGCATGGAACTGCCTTTCGAATGTCATCGCGTCGCAGCGGACAAATGTCGCCTCCTGGCCGACCACGGAAGTTGGACGGACGCGCTGCTCGCAGCCGATCGCGCTGGTCTGCGAGCTTCTCTTGCCGACCCGTCAGGGACGTACAGGGCGCTGATCGGCGGCGGCGGCTTTGAGTGTAAGAGCGGACTTTGTTGAAACGCGCGGAGGGCGAGCGCAGCCTGTGCCGGAAACGGTCGCTAAGTGCAAGTAGGCTGCTCTTCAGCGATAGAATACGACGGCCGCACCGAATCCGAGGGCTCAAGCCCGGTGCTTCCATTGACAGCATCGACGCTCGAACTTCGTGCTTACGCGTCTTCGCCGATCCTGATCACCACTTTGCCGAATGGGCCGCGAGCAAGATGTTCGAATGCCTGCACGGCCTCGTCGAAGCGATAGACGCGATCGATGACAGGCTTGATTTTGTGTGCATTGAGGAACAAGTTCATGCGCTCAAAGGAGGTGCGCGGTGCCACGGCTATCCCACGAATCGTCGTTTGCCGGAAGATCAGCGGCATCAGATTGAGATCCGTCGTCTGTCCCGTCAGGAAACCAACCTGTGCGATCACGCCTTGTACCTTGGTGGCAGCAACGGACTGGTTGATCCCGTTCCCACCCGCGACGTCGATCGTGACGTCCGCACCCAAGCCACCGGTCAGTTCGAGTACTTTCGCCGACCAATTTGGATTCGTCCTGTAGTTGATCCCTTCGACCTTGTCGCTATTGAGGAGCGCCCTCACCTTCGCAAGATTCTCGTCCTTGCTCGACGTGACGATCACGTGCGCGCCGTGTGCAATGGCGATCTGCGCCGCGAAAATCGACACGCCTCCGGTCCCCTGCACTAACACCGTCTGGCCCGCTTGGACGTGGCCGACGTCCGTCAGTGCGTACCAGGCGGTCAACGCGGCGATCGGCAAGGTCGAAGCTTCTTCGTCGCTCATCGACGCGGGCGCTGGCACCGCGCTGTCTTCGTGGAGGATCATGTATTCGGCAAGCCCTCCCGGCAGCGGCATGCCAAGGCAATACGCTGGTTCATTAGGGCCGGGCGCACCATCGATCCAGTGCGAGTAAAGCGTCGAATTCACGCGATCACCGATCTTGAAGCGGGTTACGCCTTCGCCGATGGTGACTACCGTGCCGGCGGCGTCCGACACGGGAATCAGCGGCTTTGGCACGCTCTCGGGCTCATAGATGCCGTCGACGATAGCTTTGTCACGGAAGTTGAGCGATACCGCGCCGACCCTCACAAGAAGCTCGCCCGGCTGCGGAGCGGGCACTTCCACCTCTGCGGCTTGCAGGTTATGGAGACCAAAATCTTCGAGAAGCCATGCTTTCATTTCACACCTCGTGTTCGCTGCAACGGCGGATGCCATCGTGTTGAAGAGTGTAATTTCGGCGATAAGATTGAGTTAGGCGATAAAATTCCAGACATTCCATCCTTCCATTCCAGAATCAACCATGGACGATCGTTTTGCTGGAATCCGCGAGTTCGTAACTACCGTCGATCGCGGCAGCTTTACAGCGGCGGCCGAGACGCTGGGCGTTACAGGGTCTGCGGTTGGCAAGAGCATCTCGCGGCTGGAGGTGCGGCTCGGCGTTCAACTCCTGCATCGGACAACGCGCCGAATCGACTTGACGACCGCGGGCGAGACGTTCCTTCTCACTTGCCGACGCATCCTTGAAGATCTGGACCAGACCGAAGCCTTTCTGTCCACTGGCCACGAGCAACCGATCGGCCGTCTGCGCGTTGATCTGCCGACGACATTCGGTCGACGCCATATCGTGCCAGTGCTTTTGAGCTTGACGGAGAGATATCCGCGCCTCGTTCTCGCCGTAACCTTGCAGGATCGGGCGGTGGATGTCGTTGGCGAGGGCGTCGATCTGGCTGTGCGCATCGGCGCGCTCGATGCGTATCCGGATCTCGTTGCGCGCAAGCTCGGCGAACAGAAGCTTGTCATTTGCGGCGCGCCTGCGTACCTGGCGCGTCGCGGCGAACCGCTGCGGCGGGACGATCTGTTCGCGCATGATTGCCTGATAGGCTGGCGACGCAACTTGCAATTGGGGTGGTTACTTGCAAACGCAGAGAGCGGCAACGACGCCGCGTACTTTGACGTCCGCGCGCGCCACGAACTAACGGACGGTGACACGTTACTTGACGCCTGCCTGTCCGGCTATGGTCTGGCGCAACTTCCGGGATGGCTGGCGAGAGAGGGTTTGCGTACGGGCGCACTGCGCGAGGTCCTGCCGGATCTGTCGACGACAACGCCGATTCACGCGATCTGGCAGAAGACGCGACACCTCCAGCCCAAAGTCAAAGTGGCCGTAGATGAGTTGACGCGCCTTGCAGCGCTCGAAACATCGGTGTTCCAACCTTGAACGCGCTTGCGCCGTTGCTCGCAGCATCGGCCAGTTAGATTTACGTTTTTTGGGGCGAGTGTCCGTTTCGTGGGCGGAGCGGCCTACCGGATGTCTCTTCACGGCCGCTTATTGCCTCACGCCGTCGTTAAGCCCGGATCGCGTTTTCCCCAAGATCCGCCATCAAAGTCCGCGCGTTGCGCTGGCCCTGGTCCTCAGGTTATTGGTATCTATACCGGCAACGGTTACTCTGTCTCTTGCTATTCAACCGCTACGACGTACAGTCCGTGTGGCAGGGCTTTCATCGACGCGGTTTGAGCTTACAACGAGTCAACTTTCGTCTGCTCCGCAGCCGATGCGCGCCTTGTCACTGTGATCAGCTAAAACCCAACGCGGACACTGCGTTACGGTGGGAGCAAAGCTATTGAGACTATTACTGGCGACAGACGACTTCAAGATTCACGGGATTACCAACGCACACAAAGGACGATGACTTCGCGGTCGAAATGACGCCCGTTGACCAACCATTCGAGATCTTTCAGCTTGCTCATTGGCTCGTGGTCGTCAAAAGCTCAAGGGTAACAGACCGACGCGCCGAAATTGCACCACAACCCGCTACGCCACGTACGGCTCGAATCCATACAGCCGCTCCGGGTTGTCCACCAGGATCGCCTGCCGCAGCGCCGCGTCGCCGACCCACTCGCCGAACTGATCGGTGAGGTCGGTGTCGTCCGGCATCGGCACCGGAATCGACGGATGCGGCCAATCCGTGCCCCATACTAGCTGACGCGGGTTCGCTTCGATCAGCGCGTCGACAAACGGGCGCGTATCGTCGTAGGGCGTGGCTTGCAGGCCAGTGGTGCGATACGTGCCGGACAACTTCACCCACGCGAGCTCTTCGCGCACCAGTGCGAGTAGGTTCCGAAAACCCGTGTCTCCGATGCCCTTATGCGTCGGCACATGGCCCAGATGATCGAACACGGCGGGCACGCGCAGCCGCTGCACGAGGCCGGGCAAGTCGTCGATGGTCGACACGTCGGCGAGAAACTGCAGATGCCAGCCCAGTTCGCGGATGCGTTGCGCTAGCATGCCTGCGGTGCCGATCGCGAGTCCCGCGCCGAACAGCAGATTCACCCGCACGCCGCGCGCGCCGAGCCGGTGGTATTCGGCCAGTTCGGCATCGGTGACGGACGGTTCGACCACCAGCACCGCACGCATCGGCAGCCGGCTCTCGGCCATGACTTGCAGGCTGCGCCGGTTGTCCATGCCGTACGGACTCGGCTGGACGATCACCGAGCGCGCGATGCCGAACGTTTGGGCCAATTGTTCATAGTCGGCCAGCGTGGCGTCGGGCGGCGTATAGCTGCGCCCCGGCGCATACGGCCAGGTGTTTTCCGGGCCGAAGACATGAAAATGACAGTCCACCGTGCCGGGCGGCAACGGCTGTCTCGGCGCACGTGAAACAGGGCGTGCCGGATCGCACACAGGAATGGTCACGATTGAAGCCTCCACCGCTACGCGATCTTAACGCCTGCGGGTTCAAGTCCCGCCGGACGCCGCGCGAAATGCGCGAATCGCGTGATTCAGAAAAAAGTCCGGTCCAGGCGAACCCGAACCGGAGCATCGAGCCGCTCGCGCGGTGTCGGCAACGCTAGCAGCGTGGATAGCGCCGACCACGCTTCCCGCGCTTAAGGCTTGACCGAAGCCACTACCTTGGTCAGCTTGAACAGATCTGCCGGCGCTTCGCAATGCTGGCAGTTCACGCCCGGAACATTCGGTGCTTCCTTGATGATGTTGGCCGGTAGCGGCTGGATCGTTGCGCCCGGCGTCGGCGTGCCGTGCAGCGCCGATGTCAGCGACAGCTCGGGCGTCAGCACCGGATCGAACACTTCGGTATTGAAGGAATCAGGCACCTTGGTCGACGGGAACGCGTTGCAGCCGCCCACGAACGTATCGCCCGTGCACACCTTGACCTTGTCGGCGGGCAACCACGGCAGCGGGTACTCGATGTTATGCACCGTGACTTTGCGCTTGCCGGCCAGCTCTTCCATCATCAGCTTGAACGCGTAACCCGACACATTGATCGGATCGCCCGACGAAATGCCGTCGAGGCCGCGCTTCTTCAGATCCGCGTTCGCCAACGCGAGACGGAAGCCATTGGTGTTTTCGCCCGTCACCGGCACGAGCTTTTTCTGACCGCTCGCGAGCATCGCCGCGACAATGCCGTCCTCGCCGTTTTCGCCGAAAATCGCATCGACGTCGGGGTGCGCGGCGAGCGCCTTGGCGGTTTCCTGCTGGGTCGTCTGGCTGTTCCACATGCCGTAGTATTCCGCGACGATCTTGATGCCCGGATACTTCTTGAACACGCTCATCGCGCCGTCGTAATTCATCTTGTCGACCGAGTTGCCGGCGACACCGCGATCGATGAACACGTTGCCCTTGCCGTTCAGTTTATTCACCAACCATTGCGCGGTATTCGGCGCGAAACCGGCGGTGATGTAGCTGACCGTGCGCGCGCACGGCTCGGTCACCGTCGCGCTGTACGTGTACACCAGCACGTGTTTTTCGCACGCTTCGTGGATCGCGCGGTTCAGGCCGGTCGACGAGATCGGGAACGTGATGATGGCGTCGGCGCCCGCCGACACCATGCTCTGATACGCCGCGGCCTGCGCCTGCACGTCGGTGCCGGAGATGACCGTTTTCAGATCGACCAGCTTGTCGTACGGCGGCGTGGCGGCGAGCGCCTTGATCAGGTTCGAGGTTTCGGTCTGATATCCGTTGCCGCTATAGCTCATGCTCAGATACACCTTGTACTTCTTCGGCGGCGTCTGGGCGTGGGATGCCGTGATGGTACCGGCCAGCACGGCGGCGGCGCCAAGCGCGAGAGCGCAGGTTTTAAAGGTTTGTCGATAGTTCACGTGTCCTCCTGATGCGTCGGGATGTCCCATTCTTTAGGGTTGTTTTCTGCTACTTGAAGCACTGCGTTTGATGAGCAGCGTGAGGTCGTCGCGCAACAGCACCAGCGCGACGAAGATCACGACGCCGTAAATGATCGTGCGCCAGCCTTCGGCGATGCCGAGCGACGAGACGATGGTCGACAGCGTGGTCAGCAGGACCGCGCCGGCGGCGGCGCCCAGATAGATGCCGCGTCCGCCGATAATCGAGGTGCCGCCGATCACCACCGCCGCCACCGACGGCAGCAGATAGCTCTGGCCGAGCGTCAGCGTGACGCCGCGCACGTAGCCGAGCATCAGGATGCCGGCGAGGCCCGCGCTCGCGCCGCTGATCGCATAGGTCGCGATGGTGAGCCGGTGCACCGGCAGTGCGGCGACATACGCGGCGGTCGGATTGGTGCCGAGCGCGTAGAGCTTGCGCCCGAAGCTCGTGCGCATCTGCAGGAAGCAGCCGGCCGCGGTGCCGAGCACCATCAGATACAGAATCGGCGTGCCGAGCGGCGTGCTCGCGAACAGCGCCGACAACGCGGCCGACGGCTGGCCGTTCGGCGTGCCCTGGGTAAAGCCGAGCGTCACGCCGTACAGGATCACGCCCATCGCGAGGGTCATGATGAACGGCGGAATCTTGACGAGACTCACGCCGATGCCGCTGCACGCGCCGAGCGCCGCGGTGATCAGCAGAATCGCCGGCACTCCCCAGACGACGGCGGAATCCGCGCCACCGACCCACTTGAACGCGAGCACGCCGCCGAGCGTCATCATCGAGGCGACGCTCAGGTCGAGGCCGCCGAGCAGGATCACCATCTGCTGGCCGAAGGCGACCACCATCAGGAAGCTCGAGATCACGAGGATCGCCTTCATCTGCGCGAGGCTGCCGAAGTTCGGCCCGAGCACGCGCGAGGCGGCGATCAGCGCGAATGAAATCGCGAACAGCGCGATGGCGGTGCGCACGTCGCGGTCGAGCCGGCCGAACCAGCCCGGCGCGGCATCGCCGCCGCGGGTGTCGGCGGCCCGGCCGTCGGTCAATGGAGCCTGAGTCATGCGTGAACCTCCCCACGGGTGCTGATGCGCGCGAAGAACACCGCCACGACGACGGCGGCGATCATCACGACGCCCTGAAAAATGCCGGTATAGAACGACGACACGCCGGTCGAGAACAGCACCTTTTGCAGCAGCGTCAGCGTGAGCGCGCCGAGCAGCGAGCCGGCCACGCCGCCGCGGCCGCCCGAGAACGAGGTGCCGCCGAGCGCGATGGCGGCGAACACCAGCAGCAGATACGGTTCACCCGCGTTGGGCGTGCCGGTCGACGTAAGCGCGGTCAGCATGAAACCGGCGAGGCCGTAGCAGACGCCCGCGAGCATGTAGGCGATCAGCTTGACCCGGCGAACCGGCACGCCGGCCAGCACGGCGGCGGTTTCGTCGGCGCCGGTGGCGTACAGGCCGACGCCCCAGTCGGTGCGCCGCAGCACGCGCCAGATCGCGTAGGCCGCGACGGCGATCGCGAGCGACACCGGCACTATGCCGCGAATGCGGTCGGTCATCGTGTAGATCATGAAGTCGGAGACGTTGCCGCCCGGCGCGTCGAGAATCAGCAGCGTGACGCCCGAGCAGACGATCATGGTGGCGAGCGTGAGCGCGATGGATTGCAACTTCCAGTACGCGACCAGGTAGCCGTTGGTCGCCCCGACGGCGGCGCCGGCCGCCATCGCGATCGCCGCGCCCTGGACCGCGCCCCACGGGCCGTCGCCGCCATGCACGGCGACCAGCACGTTGGTGAGCGACACCACGCCGGCGACCGACAGGTCGAAGCCGCGCGTCAGCACGACCAGCGTGCCGCCGGCCGCCGCGAGCGCGAGCGGCAGGCTGTTATTGAGGATGTCGGTGAGCACGGAACCGCTCAGCGCATCGGCTTGAGTGGCGGCGAAGATCACCGTCAGCACCGCGAGGATCACGACGATAATGGTGGTGCCGTCGCCGAGCATGCGCCGGTACCACGGATCGGGGCACAACGCGTTCGACGCAGAGGAGGACGAAGAAGAGGAAGCAGAGTGGTTCATCATGCGGGAGCTCCGTGTCCGGCGGCGAGCGCGACGAGGCGTGGCTCGGACAGTTCGTCGCCCGATGCTTCGCCCGCGACGCGTCCGCCATAGACGACCACGCAGCGGTCGACGAGGTGGATGAGTTCGGCCAGTTCAGTGGAATAGACGAGCACCGCGCCGCCCTGAGCGACGAACTCGCGAATCAGGTCATAGATCACGGCCTTCGTGCCGACGTCGACGCCGCGCGTCGGATCGAACAGCACGAGGTGGCGCGCGCCGGACATCAGCACGCGACCGATCAGCGCCTTCTGCTGATTGCCGCCGGACAACGCGCCGATCTTCAGTTTCAGATAGCGGGGGGACAGGTCGACACGCGCGGCCTCCTGGTCCACGGCGGCTTTCTCGCGCGCGCGGTTGACCACGCCGAAGCGGCCCAGCCGGCCGAGCACCGGCAGCGTCATGTTGCTGTCGGTGCGCAGTCCGAGGAATACGCCTTCGGTCTTGCGCTCTTCGGGCACGAAGCCTATGCCGGCATTCGCCGCGTCGGCGGGATTGGACAGGCGCACGCTCTTGCCGTCGATGCGGATCTCGCCGCCGCGTACCGGCGTGAGCCCGGCCAGCATGCGGAACAGGTCGCGCTGGCCTTGGCCTTCAAGACCGGCGACACCGACGATCTCGCCCTTGCCGACGCTCAGCGTCATCGTCGCGACCGTGCCGCCCGACAGGTTGGTCACGCCGAACGCTTCGTCGCGGCGCTGGGCCGGCGCGCTGCGCGCCGCCTGCGTGTCGCGCGCGGCGGAGCCGACCATCATCTTGAAGATACCCGCGTCGTCGATCCCGGCGAGCGAGACGGTTTCGATGCTTTCGCCGTTGCGCAGCACGGTACCGCGGCGGCACAGTCGGCGCACTTCGGAGAGCCGGTGCGAGATGTACAGCACGCCGGTGCCGGCGGCGGTGATGCGCTCGAGAATGTCGAACAGCCAGGTCGGATCGGAGAGCGCCGCGGTCGGCTCGTCGAGCACCAGCAGCTTCGGATGCCGGGCCACCGCGCGCATGATCTCGACGCGCTGCTTCTCGGCCAGCGACAGCGAACGCACATGCAGAGCCGGATGAATGTGGCTCAGCCCGTATTCGGCAAGCATCGCGGCGGCGCGTTCCTCGCTCGCCTTGACCGACACCAGGCCGATCCCGCCCTTCACCTGGCGCGGCAGCATCAGGTTTTCCGTCACGCTCAGATTCGGCAGCAGGCTCAGTTCCTGAAACGCGGTCGACACACCGGCCGAGCGCGCGGCCATCGGATCGGCCGGTGCGTAGGCGCGGCCGTCGAGCGTGAGCGCGCCGCTGTCGGGCGTCACGATGCCCGACAGCACTTTCACGATGGTGGATTTGCCGGCGCCGTTCTCACCCAGCAGCGCGTGGATTTCGCCGGCTTCGATATCGAGCGACACGCGGCGCACCGCGATGGTGGCGCCGTACGCTTTGGCGATGCCCTGCAGCTCGAGCCGCTTCGGCGCGCCGGCGGACTGGGCGGCAGCGTCAGCCATTGTAGACACCACCGTCGATGCTGAACGATTGTGCGGTCACGTAGGCCGATTCGTCGGCGGCCAGGTAGACGAACAGCGGCGCGATTTCGTCGGAGCGGGCCTGGCGGCCGAGCGGCACCAGCGCGGCGATTTTCTGCTGCTGCGCGTCGGCGCCCCCCATGTAGTCGATCGCGGGCTGGTTGAATGCGGTGTCGACCCAGCCGGGGCAGATCGCGTTCACGCGGATGTTGTCGGGCGCGAGTTCGAGCGCGAGCGCGGCGGTGAACGCCACGACCGCGCCTTTGGACGCCGAATAGGCGACCAGCCCCGGACCACCGCGCTTGCCCGCCAGCGACGACATGTTGATGATCGAGCCCTTGCCCGATTGCCGCAGATGCGGGATCGCATGCTTGGCGCCGAAGAAGTGCGCGCGCGCGTTGACCGCGAACAGCGCGTCCCAGTCGGCCTGCTCGAAGCTCGCGATCGGCCCCGAGCGTTGCAAGCCCGCGTTCTGCGCCAGCACGTCGAGTCCGCCGAGCCATTCGACGCCGCGCGCGATCAGGTTCGCGACGCTCGCTTCGCTGGTGACGTCGACCTGAACGAAATGCGCGGCGTCGCCCAGTTCGGCGACCACGGCGCGGCCGGCTTCTTCAGCGAGATCGCCGATCACGATACGCGCGCCCTCCGCGATGAAACTGCGCGCTGCTTCCTTGCCGATGTTGCCGATTGCGCCAGTGATGATGATGCGCTTGCCGGTGAGACGACCTGCCATGAGGAACTCCTGAAAGGAATGGGTTACTGCTGGCGCGAACACGCGAGCAGGAAGCGTTCGAGCGCCGGATTGCACAGATCCGGCCGCTCCAGGGTGGGCATGTGCGCGGCTTTGGCGACCGTCAGCAGTTGCGCTGCGGGGATGGCGCGCGCGATCTGTTCGAGCACCGGCAACGGCGTGGACGTGTCTTCCTCACCGGCGACGACCAGCGTCGGCACCGCGATGCGGTTGAGCACGGCGGCGAGTTCCATGTCGCGGATCGCGGCGGCGCTGCCCGCATAGCCGTCGAGCGAGGTGCCGAGCACCATCGCGCGCATTTTCTCCATCAGATCGGGCTGTTCGCGCTTGAATGCCGGAGTGACCCATCGGTCCACGGTGGCTTCGGCGAGCGGTGCCACGCCGACCTCGCGGGCTTCGCGCACGCGGGCGTCCCATGACTCTTTGGGCGCGTCGCTGGTGGTCGCGCACAGCGTCAGGCTCGCGAGGCGCTCGCCATGCCACGCGCCGAGCTGCTGGCCGATCATGCCGCCCAACGAAAGCCCGACATAATGAGCCTGGCCGATGCCGAGGTGGTTCAGAAGCGCGACGGCGTCCTGCGCCAGCAGCGCGAGCGAGTAGTCGCCCGGCGTGCCGCTCGAACCGCCGTGGCCGCGAATGTCGTAGCTGAGCACGCTGAAGGAGTTCGCCAGCAGGGCGAGTTGCGGTTCCCACATCGTCAGGTCCGCCGCAAGCCCGTGGCTCAGCATGACCACCGGCGCGCCGGCTTTGCCGACTGTTCTGTAACGGGTCTGTATGCCGTTGATGTCGGCCCTTCGATCCATGTCTCCCCATCCTTTCGAGCGTTCCGTCCGGCGGTTTTCTGGGCGCGCCGGAACTTGTGGAGACCGAGTCTCAGTTTTGGTGACAATTTTGTCAAATATCTTTTCGTCAAGGTAAACGCCAATATTGGCGGCGCTTCGGACAGGTAAAATTGGCGGCATACAGCGTGGCGGCGGCGGGCCGCAGAGCGGGTTGCCGGCGGCCGGTGAACATCGTCAAAACAATTACCGAGGGAAAGGGTTTGGTCACAAAAACCGACGCACAGGCGGCGCAACTGGTCGAAGGCATCAAGTCGGACATCATCATCGGACGTCTGCGGCCGCATCAGCGGCTGGTCGAAGAAGAGATCAGCGCGCAGTTCAATGTGTCGCGGCATGTGTCGCGGGCCGCGCTCGTGCATCTCGAACGGATGGGTCTGGTCACGCGCCGGCCCAATCGCGGCGTGATCGTGCGCGACTTTTCGCTGCAGCAGGTCGAGCAGATCTATGAGGTCAGGATGATCCTGCAGCGCGAGGCGGCCAGCCGAGTGCCGATGCCGGCGCAGCCCGACGCGCTGGCCGAGATCGAGGACATTCACGCGGAGTATTGCCGCGAACTCGACGCGGGCAACCTGTTGCAGGTCAATGTGCTGAACGACGCGTTTCACCGCCGTATCTGGGCGACCTGCCCGAATCAGTATCTGGCCGAGACGATCGAAAAGCTGTGGGTCGAGACCACGGGTATCCGCTGGTACGGCGTGGGGGACCCGCAGTTGCTGTCGCATTCGCGCGAGCATCACGCGACCATGATCGAACAGTTGAAAAGCGGCGACCGCGCCGGTTTTGTCGCGCTCGCGGTCGACCACATCATGCCGCCGCTGGAAGCTTTCCGGCGCGCCCATCGCGCGAGTACGCTCGGCGGCCCGACCACGCTACAACAGGAACGCGCCGCCGGATGAAACCGACCTACGAAATTCTGGTGCAGGGCAATAACCTGCGCCTGAAGCACGATTTTCTGGGCATTGCCAACGTCACGCTGATTCGCGCGCAGGAGGGCCTGATCCTGTTCGACACCGGCGGCTATGTTTCGCGGCTCGGCTTGCTGAAGGCTCTGCGCGAACGCGGCATCGCGCCGGCTGATATCAAGACAGTTTTCCTGTCGCATCTGCATTTCGATCATGCGCACAATGTCGACCTGTTCGCGCATGCGCGCTTCGTGGTCAGCCAGCGCGAATGGGAGTATGTGCCGCATCCTCATCCGGACGATTTGCTGCTGCCCTGGGGCATTCGCGAGCAGCTGTCGAAGTCGAAGATCGAATTCATCAGCGGCGAAGGGCAACTCGATCACGGCATTCACTTTTTCCCGGCGCCGGGCCACACGCCAGGTTGCTACGGGCTCGAACTGGACACGGCGGATCGCGGCCGGGTGATCATTGCGGGCGACGCGATCAAGTACGCGAAGGAAGCGATCCTGAAGCGTTGCGATATGGCGTTTGATGAAATCGACGTCGGCACCCGGACGATCCAGCGGATTCTCGATCGCGCGGATCGGATTGTGCCGGGTCATTTTCCGGAGTTGATTCGTCAGGCAGACGGCAGCTTCGTGTGGGAAGACTCCGCACCGTTTGAATTGCTGGTCCGCTGAGCGCAAAGGTGGCCTCGCTGAGTAGGACAGTCTTTTGAGATTTTTAAGCGGAACGACCGAGGCAATCATGCCGCCGATTTGCTCGCAGGCAGCGTCGCGAAGTATGCCT
>NZ_JFHC01000122.1 GCF_000698595.1 Caballeronia glathei
CTGCGGCATGGGGCCGTGCCAGGGGCGCATATGCGGCGCGGCGGCCGCGGCCTGCTTCGGCTGGGACATCGCGGCGCCGCGCCCGCCGTTCGCGCCGGTGCGCATCGCGACGCTCATCGCCGCAGCGGACGCCGCACAGGAGACCGGCGTCGCGGACAACACCAATTTTGACCGCTCCCGCGGAACCCTATAATCGTCCGCAGCCCGGTGGGCGCGGCGAAGCGCACGCGCCATCCACTCACGACGACTCCCGAGACGCCCATGACGATCACGATGGACCGCCCGGCCGACGCAGCGCCAGCCGCCGGCGAGCGACCGGCGCTCGACGCCGCCCTGCGCGCGGGCGCCGGCGCATCGACGCTGCGCGCGATGCTCGATCACTTCATGCTGCTCGCGCCCGTCTTCGATGCGATGCCCGACGTCGTCTTTTTCGTGAAGGACGAGGAGGCGCGCTACGCGATGGTCAACCGCACGCTCGCGCGGCGCTGCGGGCAGAAGGACAAGCAGGCGCTCATCGGCAAGACGGCCGAAGACGTGTTCCCGCGCCGCTTCGGGCGCATCTACACGGCGCAGGACAAGGCGATCATCGCCGAGGGCAGTCAGCTGATCGACCAGCTCGAACTGCATCTCTATGCGGGACGCGAGCCCGGCTGGTGCATGACCTGCAAGCAGCCGCTGCACGATGCGGCGGGCAAGGTCATCGGCCTTGCGGGCATCTCGCGCGACCTGCAGGCCGCCGAAGGCACGCATCCGGCTTACAGCCGGCTTGCCGCCGTCGTGCAGCATATCCAGGAAAATTTCGTGCAGCCGCTGAACATGCGGCAACTGGCGTCGATGGCGAACATGTCGATTGCGCAACTCGAACGCTACTTCCACAAGGTGTTTCATCTGACGCCGCGCCAGGTGTTGCTCAAGACTCGGCTCGACGCGGCCACCGCACTGCTCGTCACGAACGACAAGGTAACCGACGTCGCCGCGCTCTGCGGCTACACGGACCACAGCGCCTTCACGCGGCAGTTCAAGGCGACCGTCGGCGTGACGCCTACCGAGTACCGTTCGATCCTCCATTCGAGTGCCGCAGCCGAAAAGGTCTGACGGGAAAGCGTGCAGCGGCGCTCCAGAAATTACACGCGCGTGCTTGTCGATGCGGCGAGGCGTCACGGCGGCAGCCCGCCGGACACCGGATCCAAAGGGCTTGCGGCGAGTCGGGCGGGCTCCGGCCTGTTTCTTGCTGGTTACGGCTCGCGGTGATGCGCTGTACGCGCCCCGCACATTCGCCCCGCGCGACGTTCGGCACCGGCGCACGCGGCAAAATTACGGTGCTGTCGGAATCCATGCCGGGAATGCGTGTCCAAGAGAACGGTCTGCGGCGACGCCGGCCGCAACCCATAGAAAAGCCGGCACATGAATTCCGTTTTGGGCAGTTGAAAAGAAAATGATGAACGATGTAGCAAGACTGGGGCATGCCAGGATCGTCCTGATTGAAGACGATCGCGAGAGCAGGGAATCACTGCAGATGTTGCTGGAAGAAGAAGGGGCCGACGTGGTCGCGCTCGCCGATGCCGAAGACGGCGCCGAAGCTGCGATTCGCCTGTTGCCCGACGCGGTGATCTGCGATATCGACCTTCCGGCGATGGATGGTTTCTACCTGATTCAACGTTTGCGCGACCACGAGATTCGCGGCAACCTGCCGCCCTCCGTGGCGATCGCGCTGACGGGCCACGACGGCGAAGAATATCGATTGCGAAGCATCGGCGAGGGGTTCCAGCACTTCATGACGAAGCCGGCGCACCCCGATGAACTCGTGACGCTGATACGGGAATCGCTGAATGCGCGCGTAGTGTCGTGAGAGCGGAGTGAGGGGCACCGTTCATGGCGTCCCTCGCGCTAATTTTCCGGTGCTTGTTCGCGGCTACGACCGGTCGCGGTTGCGCGCTCGCGTCGCGCCCGTGATGACGGCGATGCCGAGCAGGATCACGGCGACGATCGCGATGGTGTGCTGCGAGACATGCATCGCGACGAGCGCCCACGAAACGCCGCCGATGAATATCAGCCAGCCCACCAGATAAATGACCAGGGTCATCGGACTCTCCTTTTGTGTCGTGTTGTCGTGTTGAATTGCGGCCTCTTGACAAGAGGCTTTCTACATTCGACGCCGCCGCGCGGAATAGTTCATTGCGTCTGAGGTATTCTCCTGATCACCGAAGTGCTTCAATCCCTGTCCGCGATTCCCATGCTCACCGTTCACCATCTCAACAATTCCCGCTCGCAGCGCGTGCTCTGGATGCTCGAGGAACTGGGCGTCGACTATGAAATCAAGCGCTACCTGCGCGATCCGCACAGCATGCTCGCGCCTCGCGAGGTGCGCGCCGTGCATCCGCTCGGCAAACTGCCCGTCATCGTCGACGACGGCCTGACGATCGCCGAGTCGGGCGCGATCATCGAGTATCTGGTGGAGCGCTACGGGCAGGGACGCTTCGCGCCGCCGCACGGCGCGTCGCCCGAACGCGTGCGCTACAGCTACTGGATGCACTATGCCGAGGGCTCCGCGATGCCGCCGCTGCTGCTCAAGCTCGTCGCGGTGCGCATCGGCAGCGCGCGGATGCCGTTCTTCGTGCAGCCGGTCGCGCGCCGCATCGCCGCGACGATGCAAAGCAGCTTCATCGATCCGCAGTTGAGGCTGCACCTCGGCTATATCGACGGCGAACTCGCGAAGTCGGAATGGTTCGCCGGCAGCGAATTCACCGCGGCCGACGTACTGATGAGCTTTCCGCTCGAAACCGCGAGCCACCGCGCGGGCGCGAAGGAACTGCCGCATATCCGCGCGTTCCTCGAGCGCATTCATGCGCGGCCCGCATATCAGCGCGCCATCGAGCGCGGCGGCAAGTACGACTACGCCGACTGAGCCGCCGCTCGCGCCGCAACGCGCACGAAGGAATCGCGCGGCGCCCGGGCCGGGGTGACGCGCGCGCGTTGCGTACAATGGCGCGACACGCCCGCGCTCCCGGGCATCGAAACGAAAGGCGAAGCATGGCTCGAATCGTCCCCGACGACTGGAAAAACCTCGAAGCAACCGGCGCCGCCGTACGCGAGCTGGAAACGCTGTCGCTGCTCGAAAAGCTGCCCGACGACTATACCGTCTATCACGGCGTGCACTGGACACGCATCAGCGAAGGCTTTTCCGTCTTCGGCGAAGCGGATTTCGTGGTCGTCGCGCCGTCGGGACGCGTGCTCGTCATCGAACAGAAGGCCGGGTTCCTGCGCGAAACGCCGGCCGGTCTCGTGAAGGTCTATCTGCAGAAGGAGCGCAACGTCGCGATCCAGCTCGCGCGCACGCTCGAGAACCTGCACCGGCGCTTCACGGCCGCGTTCGGCGCGGGCACGTATCGCATCGAAGAACTGCTGTACTGCCCGGACTACACCGTGAAGGACGCCTCGATCGCGGGGGTGCCGGCGCAGCGCATCGTCGATGCGAGCCGCAAGGGCAGGCTGCCCGCGGTCGTTCTGGACATCTTGCCGCCCGACGAGCCGCGCTTCGATTCGGCGGCGCGCATCCATCATTTCCTCGCCGACGAACTCGCGCTCACGCCCGACACCAACGCGCTCGTCGGCCAGGCGGACATGCTCGTCACGCGCCTGTCGGGCGGGCTCGCCACCTGGGCGCGGCGGCTCGAATTCGAGCCGTTCAGGCTGCGTGTGACCGGCACGGCGGGATCGGGCAAGACGCAGCTTGCCGTGCAGGTGATGCGCGACGCAGTGGCGAAGGGCAGGAGCGCGCTGTATGTCTGCTTCAACCGGCCGCTCGCCGATCACATCCGCCTCGTCGCGCCGCCCGAGGCGAAGATCGCGAACTACCATCAGCTGAGCGCGGCGGTGGCGCGCGACGCCGGCAGCCCGCCCGATTTCAGCCAGCCCGACGTGTTCGCCACGCTGGAGGAGCGCTTCGCGAACGTGCCGGTGCCGGAGCACTGGAAGTTCGATGTGTTGATCGTCGACGAGGGGCAGGACTTCCAGGCCGCATGGGTCGATGCGCTCGCGCGGCTCCTCAGGCCGGAAGGCGCATGGTGGTGGCTCGAAGACCCGATGCAGAACCTCTATTTCCGCGATCCCGTGCCGCTGCCCGGCTGGACCACGCTGCGCGAGACGACCAACTACCGCAGCCCGCGCGACCTGCTCGCGTTCATCAGGCGCATTGTCGGGCGCGACGTCAGGCTCGATGCGGGCAGTCCGTTCGACGGCTCGGAAGTGAGCGTCTCGACCTACGAAAACGGCCACGCCGACGAAGTGATCGAAGCGACCAAGCGGGCGATCACGCAGGCGCTGTCGCTCGGATTCAGGAAGCAGGACATCGCGGTGCTGTCGTTTCGCGGACGCGAAGGCTCCGTGCTGACGCCGATCGAGCAGCTCGGTCCGCACCGGCTGCGCAGCTTCACGGGCGGCTACGATCTCTTCGGCAACCCCGAGTATCGCGAGGGCGACGTGCTGCTCGAATCGATCTATCGCTTCAAGGGGCAATCGGCGCCGTGCGTGATCCTGACCGAAGTGGACTTCGACGCGCTCGATGAACAAGCGGCGCGCAAGTTTTTCGTCGGCGCGACGCGTGCGACGATGAAGCTGATCGTCGTCGCGTCCGAGCGCGCGGCGAAGACTTTCGACGAACAGCACTGACAGGGCGCCCGATGACACGCATGCAATGGCGCGCGCCTGCATTCTTCGCATTCCTCGCGGCGCTCCTGATGCTGCCGCTCGCGGTGCGCGCGGCGCCGTTCGAACTCGAGATGCAGGGAAAGATAGGCAAGACGAACGACCCCTCGCACACCGTCTACCGGATTTCCGAGGCCGAGCTGCTGAAGCTGCCGGCGCACACGATCGTCACCTCGACACGCTGGACGCCGAAGTCCACCTTCACGGGGCCGCTGTTCACGGATGTGCTGCAACTCGCCGAAGCACGGGGCGATTCCGTTGAACTGCGCACGTTCGACGACTATTCGGTGACGCTCACGGTGAGCGAGGCGCGGCACTATGGCGCGATCCTCGCCTACAGCATGAACGGCAAGCGCCTGAAAGTGCGCGACTTCGGCCCGCTCTTTCTGATCTTCCCCCGCGATGCGTACCCGTCCGAACTGACGGGCGCCGTCGCCGACACGAAATACGTATGGCAGGTGAAAGCGCTCATTCTCAAGTAGCGCGCCCGTGGCTGCGGCGGCTATGGTACGCGGCGCTGATCGCGCTGGCGATCGCGCCGCCCATCGGCGCGGTTGCGTACATGCTCTATTCCGGCCTGCTCGCGAAGCAGACGCCGCATCAGGTCGTCGTTCCCTACGACGGCTTCTACTGGGACGCCGCGCAGCTCGAGATCGCCTATGAGCGCTTCGCGAATCAGGTGCTGCTCTATCGCAGCGGCATCGACGAGGCGGCCGACCAGGTGCGCCTGCGCTTCGAGATTCTCGAATCGAAGCTGAGCGTCGTGTCGGCGTCGACGGACATGCTGAGCGGGCACGACGCGTTGCGCGCCCGGCAGCGGGAGATCGTGAGGCAACTGGGCAGCGCGCTCGCATCGATCGCGCCCGAGCTCGACCTGCTCGAGGAGGACCGTCAGCGCACGCTCAGGATCACGGGCGTGCTGCGCCAGAACCTCGCCGTCGTGACCGAGCTTTCGAACGGGCGCCGTCTCGTCGACGTGGCGGATCGCGAAAGCATCGTGCGCGACTTCGACGTGAAGCGCCGCTATCTGATCTACGGGGGCATCCTGCTCGCGCTGCTGTCCGCGGCGGCCACCGCGCTCCTGCTGCTCAACGGCTACCGCCGCACGCGCCTGATCGAGCAGCAGCGCGCGGCGCTCGAAGCCGAGCATCAGGCGACGCGGGCGGCGCGCGAGGCGAGCGTCGCAAAGGATACGTTCCTCGGCATGATCAGCCACGAGCTGCGCACGCCGCTGCACGCGATCGTGTCGTCGGTGGAACTGCTCGGGCTCAACCTGCACGCCGAAGCGGACCGCAGGATCATTCAGCGGCTCGAAACCGGCGCGCGCCATCTCGAAGCGCAGATGCGCGACCTGACCGACTATGCGCGGCTTGGCGCGGGCAAGCTCGAACTGCGCAAGACCGTGTTCGATCCCGTCGAGCTGCTCGACTCGATCATCGACGCGAACACGCCGGCCGCGACGACAAGGGGGCTCGAATTGCGCGGCGAGTTCGTCGGGCGCCGCGAGCCGCTCGAGAGCGACCAGCACCGCCTGCGCCAGATCGCGACCAATCTCGTCACGAACGCGATCAAGTACACGGATGCGGGCTCGATCGACGTGCGCTTCGAGCGCTCGGACGACCGGCTCGACGTTTCCGTGATCGACACCGGGCCCGGCATTGCGCGCGAGCAGTTGCCGCTCATCTTCGAGGAGTTCACGCAGCTCGATTCGTCGAGTACGCGCCGGTTCGACGGCGCGGGGATGGGCCTTGCGGTGGTGCGCGGGCTGGTCGATCTGCTGGGCGGGAGGATAGAGGTGTCGAGCGAGGTCGGCCAGGGTGCCGCGTTTCGCGTGAGCCTGCCCGTCGCGCAGGCGGCGGACCTGCCGGAGCGCCGCGAGCAGGGAGCGCAGGCCGCGCCGCTCAGGAAGTCGCGTGTGCTGGTGATCGACGATCACGAGTCGATTCGCGATTCGCTCACGGAGATGCTTACGCATCTGGGCTATTCGGCCGTCGCGATCGGCGACGTGGACAGCGCACTGCTGTGGCTCGCTTCGAACGAAGCCGACGTGATTCTCGCCGACCTGCATATGCCGGGGAAGGACGGTTATTCGTTCGCGAACGAGTATCGCGTGCGGCTTGCTCCGGGGGCGAGCGTGCCGATTATTGCCGTGAGCGCCTATGCACCGGAAATGGTCGATCCGGGCGCCGCTATTCTGTTCTTCGACTATTTGCTTAAGCCCGTGCGATATGAGGTGCTGCGAAGCGCGGTGGCGCGGGCTGTTTCTGTCACTCGGAGGCAATAGGGGGCGGGCGGGCGCTGGCGCTTGGACGGGGGGTGTTAACACCGTTTGATGCGCTTGCGCTCCTATGAAACTTGCTTTGCTATTGGTTTATTAGCTTCGCCACTGTGCGGGGCGGCAGTCAATTTCTTTGCACAGGCGTCCCGCTGGCGCTCGGGGTTGGGGTTTGTTGTTTACAACGTCTGGTGCGCCTGCGCTCCTATGAAACTTGTATTGGCTTTGGTTTATAAGCTTCGCCCCTGTGCGGGGCGGCAGTCACTTTCTTTGCTGCTGCAAAGAAAGTAACCAAAGAAAGCAGCTATTGGGTCAGCGGTGTTAGGACGTAACCACGTTTGAGCTTTTCAGAGTGGCCCGACCGTAGGAGTGTCCACCTCTGTATGTTGAGCGAACAGGGACGCGGACCCACGGCGGCATCGCGCCCTTAAACGAAGTGGTAAGGCAGTCATTCATCCGTCTTCGCTTCGCTCTGACAAGAGGTGCAACCGGTGGTGCGCGCAGCTAAACGCCAGACTGGAGCGAAGTACTGGTTTGTGATGGCCCGACGTCCGAGCGCAGCGAGGAGGGAGCGGAACGAAGTGCTTACCACTGAGTTGGAGGGTGCGTTGTATCAGTGGGTCCGCGTACCTGTCCGCTCAACGAACAGAGGGCGACACTCCCACGGTCGGGCCACTCTGAAAAACTCAAACGTGGTCACGTCCTAACACCGCTGAGCCCATAGCTGCTTTCTTTGGTTACTTTCTTTGCAGCAGCAAAGAAAGTGACTGCTGCCCCGCACAGGGGCGAGCTAATAGACCATTAAGAAAGCAAGTTTCATCGAGGTCGAAGCGCATCAGACGGTTCTATAACCGCCCCAAGCGCTAGCGATATCCCTGTGTGACTGCCGCCCCGCACAGGGGCAAAGCTAATAAACCAGTAACAAAGCAAGTTTCATAGGAGCGCAGGGGCATCAAACGGTGTAAAGAACAAACCCCAAACCCAAGCGCCAGCGACCACCTAACCCCAAGCGCCAGCGTCCCTGCCAGTTCAAGTCCGAAGCAACCGCTTCGAAAGATCGGCAACGAGAATCGCAAGCCGCGCAGGCTTCTCGAAACAGGCGACGTTATAGTCGCGAATGACCTGGCTGATCTCCGATTCGCTCGCCTTGCCCGTGGTGAGTTCCCCCGTCAGCACGAACACCGGCGCATCCGGGTTGTCGGATTCGCGCACCGCGCGAATCGCCCCCGCGGACGTGTGCGCGCCGAACAGCCAGTCGATCACCACCGCATCGAAAACCTGCGTCTGCAACGCCTCGAGAAAGGCGTCGAGGTGATAGAACGCGATGGCCGTGAAACCGGTGCGTTCGAGATAGTCATGCAGGTTGTCGGCGGAAGCCTGGTCGTCGTCGACAACCGCGATCACCGGCTTTTCCATATCGGCGCGGCGCGGCTGGATCTCGATCTTGTGAACGTCGAATGCAGCCTGGAGCAGCACACCTTCATGCTTCGTCACGAGCCAATGGTTGTTCACCTTCTGCGCAATGAAATCAGGCCGGCTGCCGGCGTCGAGCGCGGCGCCCACCCACGCCATGCAGGGAATCTCCACCGAGCCGAGCTTGAACACCGCATCGTGCGCAGTGCCTTCGGTGTCGTCGCTATCGGCGTTTTTTGCGTCGAAGAGCTGGAGCGCGGGTTCGTCGAACGCGTCGGCGACGCGGCGAATCTGCGCGAGCGTCCACGGACTGTTGCCGCGCAGCTTGCGATGCCCCTGCGAAAAGCTCAGATCGAGGATGCGGCACAACTCGGCCGTCTGCTGCCGCTTGCCGATGCCGTGACGGCTCATCAGTTCGCGCACGCGCTCGGCGACAGCGAGCGATTCCGAAGATGACGTTTCAGTGACCATGGGCGGTTCGGCGTTGGAGTGGCGCTTCATGAACGAAAGCGGGGCACCGGGGAAAAGCGGCTCCGGCAGTTGCCATATTGTAAGGCCGATCGGATAACGCCCTTCTTTTGCGCATCCCATGCGATCCGCTTTCGCTATCGGACCATCGCCAAGACGAATTGTCCCGCTATTGGCGTCCCACTATAGTGGCTGCACAAGTCAAAACTCATTGGACAAGGAGACGCGATGAACCAGATCGACCTGGCCGGACGCACGGTGGTGATTACCGGCGGGGCGCGCGGCATCGGCTATGCGGTGGCGCAGCGCGCGCTCGCTTCGGGCGCGGCGGTCGCGCTGTGGGACATAGACGCCGAGCGCGTGCAGCGCGCATCCGACGAACTCGCGGCGCCGGGCAGGGTGAGCACGGCCGTCGTCGAACTGAGCGACGAGTCCTCGGTGGATGCCGCGGTTGCCGCAACGCTCGCCGCGCACGGCAAGATCGACGTGCTCGTCAACAACGCGGGCATCACCGGCGGCAACGGCACGACCTGGGAACTGGCGCCCGACGTGTGGCGTCGCGTGATCGACGTGAACCTGATCGGCCCATATCTCACGTGCCGCGCCGTCGTGCCGCACATGCTGAAAGAGGGCTACGGGCGCATCGTCAACATCGCGTCGGTGGCGGGCAAGGAAGGCAATCCGAACGCCTCGCACTACAGCGCATCGAAGGCGGGGCTGATCGGGCTCACCAAGTCGCTCGGCAAGGAACTCGCGACGAAGAACATCCTCGTGAACGCGGTCACGCCCGCGGCGGCGAAAACGGAGATCTTCGACTCCATGTCGCAGCAGCACATCGACTACATGCTCTCGAAGATCCCGATGAACCGCTTCCTGCTGCCGGACGAAGCGGCCTCGCTGATCCTCTGGCTCGCCTCGGAGGACTGCGCATTCAGCACGGGCGCCGTGTTCGACCTGTCGGGCGGACGCGCGACGTACTAGCCGTCGTCGCGAGGCATCTCGCCGTGCGCACCATCGCGCGCCACACAGGACCACTGGAGACAGACATGAGCGACCCCGCTATCGCGGAACGGGCGGTCACGGGCAGGGTGATGCGCCACCTGCTGCCGTTCCTTCTGCTGATGTACGTGCTCGCGTTTCTCGATCGCGCGAACATCGGCTTCGCGCAAAAGGCGCTGCAGCAGGACACCGGGCTTTCGAATGCGGCGTTCGCATTCGGCGCGGGCGTGTTCTTCGTAGGCTACGCGCTCTTCGAGGTGCCGAGCAACCTGCTTCTGCACCGTGTCGGCGCGAAGCTCTGGATGTGCCGGATCATGGTGACGTGGGGCATCGTGTCGGCGGCGATGGCGTTCGCGCACACGGCCACGACCTTCTACATCCTGCGCTTTGCGCTCGGTGTGGCCGAGGCGGGGTTCTTTCCCGGCATCGTCTATTACCTGACGCGCTGGTTTCCCCAGTCGGCGCGTGCCCGCGCGCTCGGCGTCTTCTATTTCGGCGCGCCGCTCGCGTTCATCTTCGGCAGCCCGCTCTCGGGGCTGCTGCTGGACCTGCACGGCGCACTCGGTCTCGCCGGCTGGGAATGGCTCTTTCTCGTCGAAGGCGGGCTGGCTTCGGTCGTCGGCGTGTGGGCGTTCTGGTATCTCGACAACGAACCGTCGAAGGCGCGCTGGCTTTCCGCTGAAGAGCGCGCCGTGCTGTGCGCGCGGATCGAGCGCGATGCGCAGGACGCGGCGTCGCACGGTCCTCGCAGCGTGCTCGCCGCGCTCGTCGATGCTCGCGTGCTGATTCTCTCGACCGTCTACTTCCTGATCCAGGCGGCGGTGTACGGTGTGATCTTCTATCTGCCGCAGCAGGTCTCGGCGCTGCTCGGCACGAAGGTCGGCCTGCACGTCGGACTCGTGACCGCGATTCCGTGGCTGTGCGCCGTTGCCGTAACGTGGTTCGTGCCGCGCTACGCCGACCGCACGGGGCTGCACCGGCCCATCGCGGTCGGACTGCTCGTGATCGCCGGCGCCGGCATCGCGGTTTCCGGGCTGGCGAGCCAGCCGATCGTGTCCCTCGTCGCGCTGTGCTTCGCCGCGAGCAGCTTCATCAGCGCGCAGCCGCTCTTCTGGACCTTTCCGACGCGCTATCTGGCCGGTGCCGCCGCGGCCGCCGGCATCGCGCTGATCAATTCGCTCGGCAGCCTCGGCGGCTTCGTCGCGCCGATGCTGCGCACCGCGGCCGAACGCATGTATGCGTCGACGAGTGCCGGGCTCGTGCTGCTCGGCGCGGCAAGCGTGCTGGCTGCGCTCGTGATCGTCGTGTTCGTGCGGCAGCCGAAGACCCTCGACTACGCGCCAGGCAAACCCGCAAAAGCGTCCTGAACAGAAAATACTCAACGGAGTTCGATCATGTCCATGCCAACCATCCGCCAGGTCCGCGCCTTCACCGTCCGGGGCGGCGGCGCCGACTATCACGACCAGGGCGCCGACCACTGGATCGACGACCACATCTCGACGCCGATGGCGCGCTACCCCGAGTATCGCCAGAGCCGTCAGTCGTTCGGGATCAACGTGCTCGGCACGCTCGTCGTCGAGATCGAGGCGAGCGACGGCACCGTGGGCTTCGCGGTGACGACGGGCGGCGAGGTGGGCGCGTTCATCGTCGAGAAGCATCTCGCGCGGTTCATCGAGGGGCAGCGCGTGACCGACATCGAGAAGATGTGGGACCAGATGTACTTCGCGACGCTCTATTACGGCCGCAAGGGCATCGTGCTGAACGCGATTTCCGGCGTCGATCTCGCACTGTGGGACCTGCTCGCGAAGGTGCGCAAGGAGCCGGTGTTCCATCTGCTCGGCGGCCCCGTGCGCGACGAGCTTCGGTTCTACGCGACGGGCGCGCGTCCCGATCTTGCGAAGGAGATGGGCTTCATAGGCGGGAAGATGCCGTTGCAGCACGGGCCGGCCGAGGGCGAAGAGGGGCTTGCGAAGAACATTGCGAAGCTTGCGGACATGCGCGCGAAGGTCGGCGACGACTTCTGGCTGATGTTCGATTGCTGGATGAGCCTCGATCTGACGTATGCGAAGCGGCTTGCCGACGCGGCGCACGAATACGGGCTGAAGTGGCTGGAGGAGACGCTTCCCCCGGATGATTATTGGGGTTACGCCGAACTGCGCCGCTCGGTGCCGCGGGGCATGATGGTGACGACGGGCGAGCACGAGGCGACGCGGTGGGGTTTTCGCATGCTGCTCGAGATGGGATGCGCGGACCTGATCCAGCCGGACGTCGGCTGGTGCGGCGGCATCACGGAGCTCATCAAGATTTCGGCGCTTGCCGATGCGCATAATGTGCTGGTCGTGCCGCACGGGTCTTCGGTGTACAGCTATCACTTCGTGGTGACGCGGCATAACTCGCCGTTTGCGGAGTTTCTGATGATGGCGCCGAAGGCCGATGAAGTCGTGCCGATGTTCACGCCGCTGCTGCTCGATGAGCCTGTGCCCTTGAACGGGCGGATGAAGGTGCCGGAGACACCCGGGTTTGGTGTTCGGCTCAATCCTGAATGTGCTCTGGTGCGGCCTTATTCACACTGAAGGGGCGCTGGCGCCCGGACGGGGGGGCGGTCGGGGGTTGTGAACACCGTCTGATGCGCTTGCGCTCCTATGAAACTTGCTTTGATATTGGTTTATTAGCTTCGCCCCTGTGCGGGGCGGCAGTCACTTTCTTTGCTGCTGCAAAGAAAGTAACCAAAGAAAGCAGCTATGGGGCAAGCGGTGTTAGGAGGGAATCGCATTGAGTCTTTCTGAGTGGCCCGACCGTAGGAGTGTCCACCTCTGTATGTTGAGCGGATGGGTACGCGGACCCACTGTGCCGTCGCACCTTCAAGCGGAGTGGTAAGGCAGTCATTCATCCGTCTTGGCACTGCGTGCCCGACGAAGGGAAGTCCGGGTGGTAAGCAAGTTCCTCGACAGGGCGAAGCGACGTAGGTACACGCAGGAATGAAACGAAGCGAGTGGTTGTGGCGCACCGGGCGTCGGAGCGAAGCGAGGACGGAGGGATGCTTGCCTTACCACGAACTTTGGAGTTTCGAGGGCGCAGTGGGTCCGCGTACCTATCCGCACGACGAACAGAGGCGGACACTCCGACGGTCGGG
>NZ_JFHC01000123.1 GCF_000698595.1 Caballeronia glathei
GTGGCCGGGGCGTGGCCGCGCAAGCTCATTCTCGTATTGGCGCTCGGCATTTTCGTCGCCGGCAATGCGATCAGTGCGCTGGCCACCGACGTGAACACGGTGCTTCTCAGCCGCGTGCTGGCGGGGTTCGGCGCGGCCCTGTTCTCGCCCACCGCACTGGGCGTTGCGTCCGTGCTTGCTGCTCCTGAGAAGAGAGGCAGAGCGCTTTCGATCGTGACCGCCGGACTGACCGGAGCAACCGCTCTTGGTGCTCCGATCGGTACGTTCATCGGAGGGTTCGGAAGCTGGCGGACCACGCTTTGGTTCGTCACGGTGCTGGGCCTTGTTGCAATGCTTGGCGTGTGGACGATGCTGCGCTCGCTCCCCCAGCCGCCAGTCGTGACGCTAAGGGACAGGCTCGCGCCGGTTCGCGATGTCCGCATTGCACTGACCCTGCTGACCTCGCTGTTCGCGTTTGGCGGATTCCTGATGGTCTATACGTACGCGGGCCTCGTGCTCGATCGTGTGACCGGCGGCGACGAACGCGTACTCGCCGGCATGCTGCTCTTCTGGGGTATCGCCGGGACAGTTGGAAACGTGCTCTGCGGCCGGCTGGTCGATCGCTTCCCCAGCCGCAGGATCATCAATGTGGCCCTGTGGATTGCCGTCGTCAATTTCTGCCTTCTGCCCTGGACATCCACCCATGTGGTGAGTGCCGCCGTTGCCCTGACGATCTGGGGGATATGCGGATGGGGTCTCATCGTGCCGCAGCAGCACCGGCTGGTGGAAATCGCGCCGCAGGCGGCGCCGCTCGTGCTCGCCCTGAACAACACGGCCACCCATACCGGGCTTGCCTGCTCGGCCGTGTTCGGCGGGCTGATGTTGTTGTTCATCGATCGGCACTACCTGAGCATCGTTGGCGCGGGACTGATTGCGGTCGCTTTTGTCTTGTCCGAGGCCGCGTATCGCTATCGTGAAAGCGGACGCGGCACGGAGCGAGCCGGAATCCCGACGAGCCGAGATAACCGGCCGCGAGGAACGTGACCAGATGGGCTGTGGCAGCAAAGCTTCTGGTGTTTGCAATTTCTCTGGAAAACGACCCTGTCAAGCAGCTGCTTGAACACCAGTGAGATGTTAAACGTTCAGTTGATCGTTGTTGTGCGAGGTTCAAACCTGTCGAACGCGGCGATCGAGGAGAGCATAAAGTGACAGCATTGATGCAAGCAGTTCAAATTGACCAGTATGGCGGACCGGACGTGCTTCAGATCCGCCAGCTACCGATTCCAGCGCCAGCCGAAGGGGAGGTCGTCGTCAAGGTGATGGCGGCGGGCGTAGGCCCGTGGGACGCGTGGATTCGCGCCGGAAAGAGCGTTCTTCCGCAGCCGCTGCCTCTGACCCCCGGTTCCGACATTGCAGGGGTCGTCGTTGAGGTGGGTCGCGGCGTCAACGAATTCGCTGTAGGCGACGAGATTTTCGGCGTGACGAACCGTCGTTTTACGAACGGTTACGCGCAGTATGCGAGAGCCAGGGTCGACATGATCGCCGCGAAGCCCTCCAGCATGACTTTCAAGGAAGCCGCATCGATGCCCGTCATCGCGGTAACCGCATGGCAGATGCTGCACGAGTTCGCGAATATGAAGGCGGGGCAGCGTGTTCTGGTACTCGGTGGGGCCGGCAACGTCGGAGGATACGCCGTACAGCTCGCGGACCTTGGCGGTGCCGAGGTCGTTGCAACCGCTTCGGACGCTCAGGCAGATCACGTGCGGGACTTGGGAGCAACTGAAATCATCGAGCGAGGCATGCACCGCGTGGAGCCATATATCGCCAGTTTCGACGCCGTCATCGATACGGTAGGCGGTTCAGCGCTGGAGCAGTCTTATTCGCTCGTGCGCCCTGGCGGGGTAGTTGTCTCCGCAGTGCAAAAACCCGATAGTGCACAACTGCCCGAACAGGTGCGCTCGGACTTTCTGTTGGTGCAAGTTGGCACCCGTATTTTGCAAGAGCTAGTCCGCCTTACGGCCGGCGGTCAGCTCAAAGCCCGCTTAGGCGATGTTCTACCACTCGCCGACGCACGCCGGGCGCATCAATTTATTGACAGCTCGAAACATCAGCCTGGAAAAATCCTTCTTATTCCCTGATACGAACCGGCAGCCACTGCATGGTTATGGACAGCCGGTTTTTAGGGATCTCTTCGGTGTTCCCTTCGCCATTGCCTGACGCTTAAGAAATTGCTATTCGCAACGGCCTGCGCGATGAGCGATTGGCGCGTAAGGGACAGAACGAGCGGCAAAAGCAATTTCCGCTGCAGGAAGACGCTCCGATCGGGATGTCGCGCTTACGCGATGAAAAGCAGGATAACGAATTTATAGAAGGCTAGCTCGGAGTAGTGGAAACGAGTCACGAACTTGTGAATCAGGAGAGTGAGAGTGTCTGCATATCTTGAGTGAGTGCTTTGGGACGCAAGCATACCGACGATTTCGTGGGCACGTTTGCGAGAAGCGTGGGCATCGCCAAGCCAAACCGAGTCGTTCGCGGCCTATCTAGAGGGACGTCGCCTTCGTGGCGATGAGTGCTTGCCGGGCGGAGACGACTTTGGCGATCTATGAAGCGCGCATCCGGGAATGGGAATGCTGCGCCTCAGGGTCCGTCGACATGAAGGTAGCAGGTAGCAGATCATCGAAGGTGAAAGCGAGTGGACGCAAAGACAAAGTTGGAGAGCGGGCAGGCCCGGAAAGGCAGCGGCAGAAGTGCCTTTAACCGGTCGTTGGTCAGGGGGTGGATGATTGCCGGCATTGCGGCAGCGGCTTTAGGGGTTGGATGGTTCATCCACTCACGCGGCGAAAGCGATTCCTCCGCTGACGCACGACCGTCGGCGCCGCCTCAGGTAACGGTAAGCAAGCCGCTCATACAGGAACTCGATACACGGCTGGGATTCCTTGGACAATTCTCGCCGGTCGATCAAGTCGAATTGCGGGCACAGGTCGGCGGCACGTTGACAGGAATCTATTTCAAGGACGGAGCGATTGTCCGCAAGGGGGATCTGCTTTTCGCGATTGATCCGGTCCCTTATGAAATCAGGCTCGCTCAGGCAAAAGCACAACTCGAGACGGCGAAGGCGCGGCTCGTGCTCGCTGAAAAGGAACTTCATCGTGCCCAGGAGCTGCAAGACAACGACGCCGGCACGGCACATAACGTCGAGCAACGCACGTCTGAGCGGCAGGCCGCCCAAGCGGCAATTGACGATGCTCAGGCGCGAATACGCGACGCCCGGTTCGACCTCGATCATTGCCGTATCACGGCCCCATTCACGGGACGTATCGGTACCCATCTCGTTTCGGTCGGCAATCTGATTGCCGGCAGTCGTGCGGCAACCAGTCCGACGACCTTGCTGGCGACGCTCGTCTCGCTCGACCCGATTCATCTGGATTTTGATATCAGCGAGTCGGATTTCCAGACCCTGTTGGATTATCGGGCGCAGGAGAAGGGCGCGCTGCCGGGCAACGTGGAACTTGCGCTGGGTAGCGACAAGGCGTTTGCACGGCAAGGCACCCTGGACTTCCTCGACAACGTCCTCGATCGGTCGAGTGGAACTATTCACGCCCGGGCGACGGTTCCGAATGCCGATCTTCTCCTGACGCCCGGCGAGTTCGCCCGCGTGAGGCTCGCCGTCGCGCATCCGGCGCCGACGATGCTCGTGCCGGACGCGTCGGTGCGACCGAACCAATCCCGGCACGTCGTCATGACAGTCGCTGCCAACGGCACGGTTGCGTCGAAGCAGGTCGAGGTCGGCGAAATGCGCGGCGGGCTGCGGGTGATCCGTTCCGGCCTTGCTCCGAGTGACCGGGTAATCATCGACGGACTGCCATTCGCCGCGCCCGGAGCAATGGTGTCGACGCGCGACGGCGCGATCCGGTACGCGACCAATCAGGATTAGAAACGGAAGACCCGAATCATGCGCATTGCCCATTTTTTCATTGATCGGCCGCGCTTTGCGACCGTCGTCAGCAGTTTCCTGACGCTGATCGGAATCGGCGCGATGTTCGTGCTTCCGGTCGCGCAGTATCCGGAAATCGTGCCACCCACCGTTCAGGTCACGACGTCGTATCCCGGCGCATCCGCGGAAACCATCGCACGCACGGTGGCGACGCCGCTCGAGCAGCAGCTCAATGGCGTGGAGAACATGCTGTACATGAGCAGCCAGTCGACGGGTGACGGCAGGCTCACGGTGACCGTGACGTTCCGGATCGGCACTGATCTGAACGTCGCGCAGATGTTGACGCAAAACCGTGTGCAGGACGCCTTGCCGCGGCTGCCAGAGGACGTCCAGCGGCTGGGCGTGCAGGTCAGAAAATCGACGCCGAGCATACTCTTGGCGATCCATCTCTACTCGCCCGACACATCGCGGGACACGTTGTATCTGTCGAACTATGCAACCCTGCATGTGAAGGACACGCTGGCGCGCTTGGCCGGTGTAGGCGACGTGCAGTTCCAGGGCGCGCGCGAGTACGCGATGCGTATCTGGATCGATCCCGACAAGGTTGCCGCAAACAATCTGAATGCCAGCGAGGTTCTCACGGCACTGCGCGCACAGAACCTGCAAGTCTCAGCCGGCATCCTCAACCAGCCACCCTCGGCGAGTAGCGAGGCGTACCAGATCAATGTCGAGGCGCTCGGAAGATTGTCCACGCCGCAGCAGTTCGCCGACATAGTCGTGAAGTCCGATCCCCAAGGACGCGTGACGCGCATTCGCGATATTGGTCGCGTCGAGGTCGGGGCGGCGGATTATGGCTCAACCGCGTTCATGGATCGCAGCAACGCTTCGACGTTGCTCATCTACGCCGAGCCCGGCGCGAACTCGCTTGCGGTCGAGCAAGCGGTCTTGTCGGCAATGCGCGGCTTGAAGAAAGATTTTCCGTCAGGCGTGGCCTACAAGGTCATTTACGATCCGACAATTTTCATCAGCAAGTCCGTCGATGAGGTGGTCGTCACGATCTTCGTGGCGATTCTGCTCGTGGTCGGCGTCGTCTTCCTGTTCCTTCAGAGCTGGCGAGCCACGGTGATCCCGGTCGTCGCGATCCCCGTCTCCCTGCTTGGATCGTTCATCGTTCTCGCGGCATTCGGGATATCGCTGAACAATCTCTCTCTGTTCGGTCTTGTACTTGCGGTCGGTATCGTAGTCGACGATGCGATTGTGGTGGTCGAGAATGTGGAGCGCAACATGCGCTCGGGCATGTCTCCGAAGGAAGCCGCGCATCGTACGATGGACGAAGTGGGCGGGGCGCTGCTCTCGATCGCATTGACGCTGTGCGCTGTGTTCCTGCCCCTCTGCCTTCCTGAGCGGGATCTCGGGACTGTTTTTTCGCCAGTTCGCGGTGACGATCGCCGCATCCACGGTGATTTCCTGCTTTGTATCGCTCACGCTCAGTCCCGCCCTTTGCGCGGTGCTTTTCAAGGAACACGAGCCGCACGACGCATCGCGCGCAGGCGTTGCGGGGCGTTTGCTGCATGCGGGCTTCGATCGCTTCAATCGCGCTTTCGATCGGGTGTCATTCGGATATGGCGACGTCACACGCCGCCTGGTGCGAGGGCTGACCGTCGTTTTGGCTGTCTATGTGGTGCTGATCGGTGTCGCGGGCGTCGAGTTCTCGCGCACGCCGACGGGTTTCATTCCCGAGCAGGATCAGGGCTATCTGATTACCGTCGTTCAGTTGCCACCGGGCGCGTCGCTGGAGCGCACAGAGAAAGTGGTCCGCGAAGCCATCGACATCATCCTGTCGACGCGCGGCGTCGAGCACGTCGCCCCGTTTGTCGGGCTCGATGCCACGACATTCACGGTGGCCTCGAACTCGGCAACGATCTTCTCTGGCTTGCCCTCGCTCTATAACCACGAGATTCCCGGCGTGACCGCGAACACGGTATTGGCCGGGTTGCGCGAACGCCTGTCCGTGATCAAGGACGCCCGCGTGCTGACCATCCCTCCGCCTCCGGTGCAGGGTCTCGGCAATTCGGGCGGCTTCAAGATGATGCTGGAGGATCGCGCGGGGCTGGGTCCGGAAGCGCTCGTGCAGGCGGCGAATGCCCTCGTTGCTGCCGCCAACAAGGACCCAAGCTTCGCCGGGGTATTTACCCTGTTCAATGCCGGATCGCCGTCGGTGTTCGCGAATATCGATCGTGTGAAGGCCGAGAAAGTCGGCCTGACACCCACCGACGTGTTCTCCGCGCTGCAGGTCTATCTGGGCTCGCAATACGTGAACGACTTCAACTATCTGGGCAGGACATACCAGGTCATCGTGCAGGCTGACGGGGAGTTCCGGCGCACGCCCGCCGATATCACGCGTCTTAAGGCGCGCAACCAGTCCGGCGAGATGGTGCCGATCGGCACCGTGGCCCGGATGGAAAGCCATACGATTCCGTATCGCGTACCGCGCTACAACCTCTATCCAGCCGCGGAGGTCCAAGGTGTTGCGGCTCCTGGCGTTGCCACCGGTACGGCACTGCATCGCATGGAAGAGCTTGCGCATAAGGTTCTGCCGCAGGGTATCGGTTTCGAATGGACGGACTTGGCTTATCAGCAGCAGCAGCGGGGCACACCGACGCTGCTGGTCTTCGGTGCCGCCGCACTCTTCGTGTTTCTCGTTCTGGTCGCGCAGTATGAGAGTTGGAAGCTGCCGCTCGCGATCGTGCTGATCGTGCCGATGTGCATTCTCGCCTCGGTCACCGGTCTGATCGCCCGTGGCATGCCCATCGACATCCTGGCGCAGATCGGTTTCGTCGTGCTCGTCGGTTTGGCTGCCAAGAACGCCATCCTGATTGTCGAATTTGCGCGTCAGAAAGAGGACGAAGGCTCCAGCGCGATTGATGCCGCGGTTCACGCTGCGCGCACACGCCTTCGTCCGATCCTGATGACTTCGTTCGCTTTCATTCTCGGGGTTGCCCCGCTCGCGGTCGCAACGGGAGCCGGCGCCGAAATGAGGCAGTCGCTCGGCACGGCGGTGCTGTTCGGCATGATGGGCGTGACGTGCTTCGGACTGTTGTTCACGCCCGCGTTCTATGTCTTCATCCGCACATTCGGCCGCTAGGAGCGCACATGAGTTCGACTATCGCCAATGTTCGAAGGCTATCGAATCGTGCCTCTCCGCATGGTTCCACCGGTCGGCCACGCAGCAGGAAGCACAACGACCCGCCCAATCAGGCCGAATCGGAATGCTCGCCGCACAGCGCGGCGGGCACGCCCGAACTGTTTGCCCTCGGAAAGGGTTGGAGCTTGCTGCGTGCCATGACTGCGGTCGTGGCGCTCACGGCGGCGGTATCGGGCTGTGCGGTGGGCCCCGACTATGAGGCGCCGTCGACGCATCTCGCCCCGTTCCACAATCGCGTCGCGACGAATGACGCGCGGCCGTCGACACCTGCGCCTCCGCTCGATACCTGGTGGACAGGCTTTAACGACCCGACATTGGCCACGGTCGTTCAGCGTGTGCTGGCACAGAATCTCGATCTTGCCGCCGCCTTCGCCCGGGTTCAACAGGCGAGGGCAGTCGCGGCGGGAGCAGGGGCGCAGCTTCTGCCGACGCTCGATTTCGACGCAAGCGGCACTGCCCTACATCAGAGCCTGCAGAGTCCAATCGGCTCGATCGCGAGGACTTTGCCGGGCTATAGCCGCGACCAGCGCGACTCCACCGCCGGAGCCGTGGCGAGCTGGGAGATCGATGTCGCGGGCGGGCTGCGTCGAAATGCCGCGGCCGCGCGCGAGGAAGCGCAGGCTGCCCAGGCGGAGCAGCTCGGCACGCGGATCACCGTGGCCGCCGATGCCGCCGATGCCTACCTGCAGATCAGAGGGTTCCAGGCCCGGCTTGCGGTCACGCAGGATCAGATCGACACTGACGCGCGCCTTCTCGAACTGGTTCGGGTCCGGCGTCGCGCGGGAGCGTCAGACGAGAGAGAGATCGCTCAGGCAGAGGCGCTTTTGAAGCAGGCAATGGCGACTGTGCCTGTTTTACGCACGGCGCTGGAAGCGCAAATGAATCGCCTCGATGTGCTCATGGGCGCGCAGCCGGGGACATACGCAGAGGAACTCGCGATCCCCGGGCCGATCCCCGCGATCCCGAGAATCGACGATAGCGATCAGCCGCTCGATGTTCTGCGGCGCCGACCTGACATCATCGCCGCCGAGCGTCGGCTGGCGGCCTCCAATGAGCGCATCGGTGCGGCGATCGCGGACTACTACCCGAAGGTTTCGCTATCCGGCTTGTTGGGATTCGACAGCATCAGCGCCGGCCATCTTTTTACCGCAAGTGCGTTTCAGGCCGCGGGTACGGGGGCACTTCGGTGGCGACTGTTCGACTTCGGCAGGGTCGATGCAGAAGTCAGGCAGGCGCGAGGTGCCAACGCGGAAGCTCTCGCCCTGTACCGGCTGTCTGTCCTCAAGGCCGCGGAGGACGTAGAGAACGCATTCACGGCGCTTTCACAGACGGAAGCGCGCAGGCAGGAGTTGCAGGATGAGGTCGCGTCGCTCACGCGGGCCCGCGATTTGTCCGAGCGCGCTTACAAGGCGGGCGCCATTACCCTTACGGACGTACTGGATGCGGATCGCCAGCTCCTCGTCGCGCGCGACGAGTTGGATAGGGTCCGCGCGGAACTGGCGCGCGCTGCGGTAGGTACATTCCGTGCCCTTGGCGGCGGCTGGGCGTCGCCCTCCGATGTGCGGACGGCGTCCGCTGGTGTTCTTTTCTAGCAACGGCTTACCAACCCCGGTGATGACACATCAAACGGACGTTATCGCGACGCTTGCGCGGATCGCAAAGGCCGAGCGGACGCTCTATTCGCGGGTGCAGCTCTGCAGCAAGGCTTTAGTAGGCTACCCGGTTCTCGTCCTCCGAGCTTTCGACTTGCGCAGTTCTCGGCCGCCTTGCGCGAACTCAAGAAGGCCCGGAACGCACTATATGCGCTGACGCCGCCCCTGCGGATTGGACCGCCGGTGAAGTAATCGGCGAGGTACATCGGCGCCACCGGTGCAGCGAATTCTTGCGCTTTCTGCGCACGATCGAAGCCAGCGTGCCGTCTTGGAATTGATTCAACGAACTTCTAATTCACGACACTAATCCGGTCGAGCAGGCACCGAGCGGATGGTGGCAGGGTAGGTCGTCCGGTACGGGCCTCCACGGGGATCGGGATCGGCCTAGCGTGCGTCGCTATCCAAGATTCAGCACAGATCCACTCCAATCCCCGGGGCGGTGGACCGCCGGTTGCTCAAGGGCTTCGAGTGGACAGCAGCAATCGGCGAAAGCGGATGGCGTTTGGGCGTAACGTCAGAGAGTTAGAATTCGTGGACAGCGGGAGGCGCGTGCCACCTGTGAACAACCGATTTTCGGATGCGGAAGTCGCGCCCGTGAAGCTGTGGCACGACGCCGTTACGCAGCGCCGGCGTGCTAGCGCGGCCAAGCTGACTGCGTACGGCGAGGCGTCGCCCGAGCGGCCGATCAAGCCGACCCGCATTGAACTCGCGGTGCTCACCGCGCTGGCGCATGTGTACGGCTCGTCGCTCGTAAATAGCGCTTCATACCGGTAATCGAGTGCGTCGCGGGCTGCGGCGCGGTCGCAACGGTGCAACGCGCGCTGTGGGGTGAGAGCCCTGACGATGCGCGGATCGCCACGCTTTTGCTGGATGCGCGCACGGCGCTTGCTATCCTCGTTGGCACTTGGCCCGGAACGTTTACGGCCGAGGCGCATGCGCAACTGCAAGGGTTCTGGCCGCGGCCGCCGATACCGCCTGCGTGCGGAGAAGACGACGAGCGCAGTCACGATGACCGGCCCGATTGAACTGAGTGCTTTTTCTGCCGGAAAGGGCGTTGTCACCCCATTGCGGCATTCCTCTGAGCAAAGGAGGGTTCATGGCTGACGATCTGCATTCTGGCCAATCCGTTGAAACGATTTCTGCGGGTTTTCGATCTATCGAGGAATACGACCTCGTCATAATCGGTAGCGGAGAGGCGTCGAAGTACGTCGCGTGGACGCTCGCGAAGCAGGGGCAGCGTGTCGTCGTTGTGGAACGAAAATACATTGGCGGGTCTTGCCCCAACATCGCTTGCCTGCCAAGCAAAAACGTTATTCACAGCGCGAAAGTCGCCTCCTATTTTCGTAGAGGCGAAGAATTTGGCATCGGGACGACCGGCTTTACCATCGACATGGAGTCGGTTAGAAATCGAAAACGCGAGATGGTGGCGGAACTTGTTGACATCCACGTCGAGAACTTCAGAAAGAGCGGAGCGGAGCTGATCGTAGGTTACGGCAAGTTCACTGGCCCCAGGACGGTCGAGGTCACGCTGCCCGACGGTACGACCCGCACGCTGCGTGGTACGAACGTGATCATCGGCACAGGAACGACCGCGGCCGTGCAGCCGATTCCTGGTCTTGCTGAAGCGCAGCCTTTGACGCATATCGAGGCGCTGGAACTCGGCGAAATCCCTCAACACCTTCTTGTCATGGGAGGTGGGTACGTAGGCCTGGAGTTAGCGCAGGCGATGCGTCGATTTGGAAGCCGGGTCACCGTGATTGATCGAAATGAGCGATTGGTGCATCGTGAAGATCCGGACATAGCAGAAGGCCTGAGCAAGCTGTTTCAGGAGGAGGGCATCGAGCTAGTCCTTAGTGCGCACGTTGAGCGTGTCTCGGGTACGTCAGGCAAGGCTGTCACGGTCATTGTGAGACAGGGTGCATCGCAGCGAACTCTCGAGGGCACGCATCTTCTCATTGCCACCGGCAGAACGCCTAACACCCAAGGCCTCGGTTTGGAGTCGGCCGGCGTTGACACGACGGATCGCGGCTATATCAAGGTCAATGAGCGACTCGAGACAACAGCGGCTGGTGTCTGGGCGGTCGGAGACGTGGCTGGCAGCCCGCAGTTCACGCACGTCGCCTTCGACGACTTCCGCGTGATCCGCGACAACCTCGCTGGAGGCAATCATGTAACAACAGGGAGGCTAGTGCCATTCTGCATGTTTACCGACCCAGAAGTGGCGCGAATCGGCCTTAGCGAGACGGAAGCTGGCGCGCGGGCGATCCCCTATCGCCTGTTCAAAATCCCGATGGCGGCGGTGTTGCGCACGCGTACTTTGTCTGAAACACGCGGGTTTATCAAGGCTTTGGTTGACATTAATAGTGACCGCATACTTGGCCTGACCGTGTTCGGCATAGATGGCGGTGAGATCATGGCTTCCGTTCAAGTCGCCATGATAGCGGGCCTCCCCTATACGGCGTTGCGCGACGCCATCCTTACTCACCCGACGCTACTAGAAGGCCTTGTTGTCTTGTTCTCGTCGTCTCCGTCAGTACCAACGTAAGCTGGATGAGTGCATATGTAGCGATCATCTTTAGCTGCAGAACGACCTATGAAGACTTCGGTCACACGCCAAAGCAATCCCTGGTCGTCGTCGTTGCTTTTCTCCTCGGCATGGGCCGTATGACAACGGCCCTCTTACCGGCAAGTCCCCGTTTGCCGATCTCACTCCTCTATGGAGGCGCAATTTTCACGTCCCCCATCGATACTGGGTCAAGACGAGCGCCGACATGACCCTCTCTTCTGGAGTATCGTCGGGACAGTCGGAAATCCGCTGTGCGGCGGGCTGGTCGATCGCTTTCCCAGTCGCACGATCATTAGCGTAACTTTGTGGTTCGCCATCGCCAATGTCTGTGCTCTGCCGTGGACATCGACCCATGTGGTGCGTACCGCCATTGCGCTGACGATCTGGGGCGTATCCGGATGGGGCCTCATCGTGCAGCAGCAGCATCGGTTGGTGGAGGCCGCGCCGCAAGCAGCACCGCTCGTGCTCGCCCTAAGTAGAAGGCCGCTATCTATCCCAGGGTGGCTCCGCGCATCGCGCCGTGAGACATCTCACATGCTTCCAGCTAATCTGCATTCTTCCCGGGGAATAGAGATAATTGCGATGTCGGCGCCATCGTTGCCCTTGTATGCAAAGGACACCGTTACCCCACTCGCAGGTAGCATCGCATGGCCGCTGTAAACTGTTGTGCCGAGACTTCTGCGCCATCGTAGTCGATCAAGGTGTAGTTATAGCGAAAGTGGTGCGCAAGGCCCCAAGTATTGTCAAGTCTAGTATCCTTATCGACCATGACCGGTGCCTGCTTATTGATCATGTTCATCATCTGCGCGAGCTGGTGGTCGATTCGATCAGACTCTTCCGACTCATAGTCGGCTGCGACAGCAGGCTTTCCTGCCGCTCCGCGTGCGCCGGATGCGGTCACCCTGATAACGACGCCCAATGCAGCGATGGCGAGAAAGAACAATATCTTTTTCATAAATCATCCCTGAGTATTACCTGTTGTTCACAGAGCGTAGGGCGGTCAATGCTGGGGGGCGACGTGTAAATACCCCAGACTGTGCGATGGCTAACAATCCATGGGCACGGACGTTGGCTGCCGATGATGCTTTAAAGCGGACGTAGGTGGATGTAGCGCGCTGAAATTCCGTCCGATCACATTACGGTCTACAACGGCACCTCGAGAACATGTCCCGGGCAGGTCGGCGCGTCGCAGCTAGTGTGCGGTCTCGTGCAGCCAATGGCCGATTGATCGAGGGCGCGATTGACCTTACCCCGCCGAGTGCACCATTCGCAAGTTAGGTGGCGGGCTGGTTTTCGGTTGATGCAAGAGCCGGAATTGGTCCGGCGCCAGTTGCCCGAGGGCGCTATGCGGGCGAACCGAGTTGTAGTCGATTCGCCAGGCTTCAATACGTTCGCGTGCGTTATCAAGGTTGATGAACGCGTGCTGGTTTAAACACTCTTCCCGCAGCCGTCCATTGAAGCTCTCGATGTGCGCGTTTTCCACCGGCCTGCCGGGCCGGATGAACTGCAGCCTGACGCCATGTTTGTGCGCCCATGCATCGAGTGCCTTGCTGACGAACTCCGGCCCGTTGTCGACCTGTATGAGCTGGGGCTTACGTCCCTGCTGGCGCAGCTGTTCAAGTACCCGTGCGACCCGCGCACCGGTCAGTGAGAAGT
>NZ_JFHC01000124.1 GCF_000698595.1 Caballeronia glathei
AGGCCCAAGACTCAAGGCCCAAGACTCAAGGCCCAAGACTCAAGGCCCAAGACTCAAGGCCCAAGACTCAAGGCCGCGTCTCAAATTTCGCCCCCAACCCCGAGCCGCGCACCGGCACGCGCACGCACCGGTTCGACCGTCCGCGTCCGATCAGCGCTCAATCGCACAGCAGCAGCACTTTCTCCTGCGCGGAGCACGCGGGCTTGCGCACCTTCTGCACCGCTTCCTGCTGCTCGCGACGCGATGCGCGCTCCCGCTTCGGCGGCGCGTCCGCGAGCGCCGTGCGGTGCGCGATGCACGAGCGCAGGCGCTTTTCCATCGGCGGATAGTATTTCCAGCCGCGCCCGAGCGCGGGCAATTCGAGATGCACCTGCTTCCACTTCGGATGGCCGTTTGCCTGGAGCGTGTCGAAGTTCGTGCAAAGCGAATCGGCGAACTTCGACAGCGCGCCGACCGTGCCGCGCAGGCCGTAGTCGTAGGTCACGAGGAACGCCTTGACGGTGAGTGTCGGCGTGTCTTCCTGAATCCAGTTCGGATAGCTCGTGGTGCGGATCGTCGCGGGGAAGTACGTCTGCTTCGCGCGCGTGGTTTCGGGCGCGCCCGGGTCGAGGCGCAGCAGCTTGATCTGCTGGAGCAGCTCGGGGTTCATGTCCTGGAAGAGCTTCGCGGGCTGCCCCGCCACGACGATCGCCACATCGATCTTGCGCACGATCAGCTTCGCGAGCGCGTCCTCGTTGCTGAAGTGCTGCGCGTTCTGGTCGGGGATCGACTCGCCGAACATGAGCCGGTAGAGCGTCGCCGCCGACTGCGCGGTGCCGCTGCCGATCAGCCCGACGCTGATGCTCTTGTCCTTGATTTCATGGATGTACTTGAGCGGCGAATCCGAGCGCACCACGAAATAGATCTCCTCGTCGTAGAGCGGCATGATGAGGCGCAGCGGCTGGATGATCTTGCCCGCGTCCGTGTTGCCGGAGGTCGCCATGTCGACGTATGCCTGATACACGTCCGACTGCACGAGCGCGAATTTCACGCCGGGTTCGTAGCGCATGCGCTGCACGTTCTCGGCCGATCCCTTCGACGCGAGCACTTCGAGTTCGATCCCCGCCGGATCGGCGACATATTTCGAGAGGTCCTGGCCGATCTGGATATACGTGCCGCGCTCGGGCCCGGTGACGATCTTGTATTGCACCTGCGCGGCGACTGTCTGCGCCATGGCACCGCACAGTCCGAACGAAACGAGAAGGGCGAGTGCTGAGCGCATGAATTTCGTCGAGAACATGTTTGACCCTTTATGTCGGAGTTGGACGGGTGTTGCGAAACTCGCGCGTCGTGGCGCGTTCGATGTTCGGTGCTGCGGCGGCGATCGTGGGTGGCGTCTCGTCGAGGGGGCGCGCGCCGGGCCTCGCGGGCTCCGAGGCGGACGGCGCGCGACGGGCGCTCAGGGCGATCCGGTCGGCTCGGCGCGACGCCGGGGCATCGTGTCTCCGCCGCTCCAGCCGAATTGCTTGATCGCGCGTTCGAGTTCGTCGGGGTTGTCCGTGTCGGTGGCCGGCATGCGCGTGGCGGTGCGCGGCTCGGCCGCAGCCGACGGGCCGTAGGTGGCCGCGGCGGTCGTAGCAGTCCGAGGCGTCGCTGCGCCCGGCGTGACGGCGGCTGGCGTCGCGGTCACCGCGGGTGCCGGGGCAGTCGTTCTGGCGGTGGCCGCAGGCGGCGTCGTGGTCGCGGTGGTGGCGGTGGCGGCGGTGGTTGCGCTGGTTGCAGGCAAGGCGGTTCTGGCCGTGGCCGTCGGTGAGGGGGCGGTTGCCGGCATGGCCGTGGTCGTCGTCGCTGCCGGGAGCGTGGCTCTGGTGGTGGCTGTCGGCGACGGGGCGGCCGTCGTCATGACCGTGGTCGTGGCCGCCGGGGCGGTGGTACGCGCGGTGGCCGCTGGCGGTGGCGCGGTCGCGGGCGTCGCTGCGGTGGTGCCCATCGTGGTTGCGGTGGCTGCCGTGGTTGCCGCGGGCGTTGTCGTGGCAGGCATCGTGCTCGTGGTGGCCGTGCCCGGCACCGTGCCCATGGCAGGCAGTGTCGCGCGGGCAGTCGCGATCGGCGACGGACCCGTCGCAGGAAGCGTCGCGGTCGCGGTTCCGGGCAGCAGCGTCGTGGTGGCCGCGGGCATCGCGGTGCGCGCCGTCGCGTTCGCCGTCGTCGGCGGGGTTGCGGGTACGCCGGGAATCGACGTCGTGACGCCCGTCGCGGTCGAGGGCAGCGTGGCGGTGGTCGCCGTGGTCACGGGCATCGTCGTGCGGGTGGTCGTCGCGGGCGCGGCGGCCATCGAAGGCAGCGCGGGAATCGGGGGTGTCGCAGCCATGGCCGGCGACGTGTCCGTTCCCGGCATCATCATCGTGGCGGTCGTGGCCGGTGCGTGCGGGACCGCGGCGAAGTGGCGCGTGTCGGATTCGGGCAGCGGCGGGGCCACGACGGCGCGGGTCGGCGCCGGGGCAGGCGTGGGTACGGGCGCGCGCGTCGCGGCCGTTGTCGTGGCCGACGACCGGTTGCCAGCCGATGTCGCCGGTCTCGACGGCACGGCCGCAGGTTTCGACGGCGCTGCCGCGGTCTTCGCTGGCGGCGTGGCCAGCGGCGTCACCGCAGGTGCGGCTGCGGCTGCGGTCGCGGGCGGTGTGGGCTGTGTCGGCGATGGCGCGGCTGTCGCGGCTGTCGCGGCCGTCGCGGGCGGTACTGCGGGCGGCGTCGCGTTGGCCGTCACAGGCGGCGTCTCGGGCGTCCTCTTCAGCGCGGCGAGCGGCGGCGCTGCCATCAGCCAGCCTGCATGCGTGATCACGCGTTCCAGCATGGCCTGCGATTCGGTGTTGCTGCCGTCGAGCGCGAGCGCCTCACCGGCGTTCTGCTGCACGCAGGCCCATGCCGACGTCCGCTCGCACGCGCGCGCGAGCTGCAATGCGGCGTCGCGTTCGATTTCGCGCTTCGTGAGTTCGTCCCTGAGCCGCTGCACGTCGGAGCGGGCCTGCTGCAACGCGGACATGCTCCTCAACCGCGCACGCGCCGCGCCGAGGTCGTGCTGGTCCATCGCGCTGCGCATCGCCTGGATGCTGTCGCCTGACGGCACCGGACGGCTGTCGGGCTGGCTCTTCTTCTCGATGGCCGCGACGCTCGGCGCAGGCGTCGCCGGTGTCGCGGGCGTGACGCGCGCGACCGGCGCAGCGGGCGTGACCGGTGCGGCGGGCCGCACGGCCGCCGCGTAACCGCCGCCCGGGTGCGAGTCGGGTCTTGAATCGGGTTTCGAGTCGATAGGCCCCGAAGCGCTGTGCTGCGTGGACGGCTCCACCTCGTTCTCGCCGCTGCTGCCGGTGCTGTCCTGCTGCAAATACACGAAGCCGCCGGCTGCGAGCACCAGCGCGCAGACGCCCGCGATCGCAGTCTTGCGGCGGTTCCATCCCTCGGGCTCGGGCTCGACGTCTTCGTCGGGTTCGTCGTAGCTGGGGCGCACGGGTTCCTTCTGGGGCGGCGGGGCGTTCCACTCGGACGAAGGCGGCACATCGGCCGCCGCGCCTGCCGCCGCGGACGCCATCGCCGGTGCCGCTGCCCGCCTGAACATGCCCGCGCGCTGCTTCGTGCCCGGCTTCGCACTGTCTTCGCCGAAGGCGGCTGCGCGGTCCGCGCCGCAGTTCGGGCAGCTGTCGGCGTTCTTGCGCAGCGTGCTGCCGCAGCGCTGGCAAACCACTGAAAAGATCGACGCGGGAAAAGTCAGACGGGTGGTCATGCTGAAGCCCTCGAAGGACATGTGCGATGTCCAAGCCGCCCAGGCGGGGAATCGCGCGGAACGCCGCGATGCGACTCGCGAGCAGCAATCCTTCGTACTCCCTGATGCGCGCACGGCGCCGAGGGAAGCGACGAATCAAATATGTGTCAACTCGATTGGAACGTCAATCGCCTTTCGTACCTAGCAAAAACCCGCTTGCAGCAAAGGAAATCGCGTGCTTGCGGCCGCCTCCGCTCGCCGTTTTCATCGCTTCGCGATCGTTTCGTCAGAGCAATTTGCGAGGCACGCCACGCATCGTCCCAAGACGCCGGACGTGCAGTGTTGCCCCGCGCACGGTGCTTTCGACAGTGTGGGCGTCCGATGCCGTTTGAAGCGCCAATTCTTAGTCAAAAAACGACAAGGGGCATCTGGCGGAGGGAGACGAACTGCGCACGCAGGAAAGCGCATTCGTGACAAGGCGGATGTGCCCGCCGTCCGAAGGACGCCCGAGCGTCGCCCGCAATCGTTTCAGACAGCGAAACGAATCCGGTGAAACCGCATACGCCCGCATCCAGATCACGCGAACACCCGCCGATAGATCGTTGCCAAAAAGCAGCGTAAAGAGTGCCGATTTTGAAATTGTCCGATTTTTGTCCTACGGTGCTTCTTACCTATTTGAGATGGAACGGTCCTTTGCTACGATGGCTGCCACGCCGCGAGGGGCCGCGGCAAAAGAACAGCCGAAAGCACTCAGAACTACAACTAAAGCCACCGGAGCGCGCGTCCTGTCTCGCACGGAGAACGTGTCGCGCGAACGCCGGCCGGGCACGGGGGCAGTGCATGGAAAGTCCGTCGCGGGGCCGTAATGCGCAATTGATCCTGGTCATCTGGCCGTTCCTGGCCGTGATCCTCGTCGTGGTCGCGCTCGCGATGTCGAGCATCGAAGTCATGTCGTCGGTGCGCGCGTACATCGGCGGAGAGAGCACCTGGTCGAAAGCGCAGAAAGACGCGGTGTTCCTCCTCGATCTCTACGCCAGCACCGCCGACGAAAAAGACTTCAGCCAGTATCTCGCCGCAATCGGCGGCCCGCAGAGCCTGCACCGCGCGCGCGTCGCGCTCGAGCGCGTGCCGCCCGACACGGCCGCCGCCCGCGACGCGCTGATCGCAGGCGGCATGCATTCGGCCGATGTCGCGGACATGATCCAGGCATTCCGCACCTTCCGCCACGTCGGCTATTTCCGCGAGGCGATCGACTACTGGGCGCGCGCCGACGTCGAGCTTGCCCGCCTCGACCGCGTTGCGCAGGCGCTGCATGCGCAACTGAAGGACAGTGCGGGAGGGGCGGCGGCGCACGGCAGCGTCGATGCGCTCAGGCGGCAGATCCGCGACATCAACGCGGCCATCACGCCGCTGTCGCTCGGCTTTTCGGCCGTGCTCGGGCAGGCGTTCCGCAAGACGGCGTCGCTGCTGCTCACCGTCGATCTGGGCGCGGCACTCGCGCTCCTGCTGCTGTGCGGCGTGCACGTGCGGCGCCTCGTGCGGCAGCGCGGCCGGATGGAGGCGGCGCTCACGCAGAGCGAGGCGCGCGCCAAGGCGACGCTCGGCTCGATCGGCGAGGCGGTCATCGCGACCGGGCCTTCGGGAATCATCGAATTCATCAACCCGGCCGCCGAGCGGATCGCGGGCCAGCCGGCCGCAGCGTGCCTCGGCCGGCCGCTTGCCGACGCGTTCCGCCTGCTGCACGAGCCAGCCCGCGCGCCGGCGGACCCGCTCGCGCAGGCGCAGATCGGCCAGCCTGCCGACATGCTCCTGCAACGCAGCGACGGCGAGGAAATCTACGTGCAGGCGGTGAGCTCGCGCATCAGCGCTCCGGCCGCGCACGCAGCGGGCGATGCAGGCCGCGCGTCGGGCGACATGGGCTTCGTGCTGATCCTGCGCAACATGACGCGCGAGCACGAGTACATCGAGAGCCTCGCCTGGCAGGCCACGCACGACGCGCTGACGGGCCTCGTGAACCGCGCGGAGTTCGAGCGGCGGCTGGCGGTGTCGCTCGCGGGCGGCGCGCGCGGGCGGGAAGACGCGGCCTCGGCGCTGCTCTTTCTCGATCTGGACCGATTCAAGGTCGTCAACGACACCTGCGGCCACGCCGCCGGCGACGCGATGCTGCGCGAAGTCGCGGCGCGCTTCGAACGCTGCATCCTCGGCGGCGACACGCTCGCGCGGCTCGGCGGCGACGAATTCGCCGTGCTGCTGTACGGCTACGACACGGCCGGCATCGAGGCGCTGGCCGAGCAGGTGCGCGCGTGCCTGAACGACTTCGTGTTCAACTGGGAGGCGCAGCCGCTCGCGACGAGCGTGAGCGTCGGCGTGGTCGACTTGCGCGATGCGCGCATGAGCGTCGAGGAAGCGCTGCGCCTCGCCGACGTCTCCTGCTACATGGCGAAGGAGCGCGGGCGTGACCGCGTGCAGGTGGCCGACCTGCGCGACCACGAGCTTGCGCGGCATGCGAGCGAGGTGTCGTGGGGACGGCGGCTGAAAAAGGCGCTCGAACACGAGCATTTCTGCCTTTACGCGCAGCCGATCGTGCCGGTCGCGCCGCCGGGCGGGCGCGGCGCGGGCGATGACGAGACGCGCGAGCCGCGCCGGGCCGAACTGCTCCTGCGGATGCAGGAGCCCGGCAGCGCCGCCATCGCGCCGAATCTGTTCGTGCCCGCCGCCGAGCGCTACGGCCTCATGACCGCCATCGACCGCTGGGTGGTCCGCACCGCGCTGGACGCGCTGTCGGGGGCCCGGCACCGGCTCTTCGACGTGTACGCGATCAACCTGTCGGGCGCGTCGGTGGGCGACGAGCGCTTCCTCGGCTTCGTCTGCGAGCAGTTCGCGCGCACGGGCGTCTCGCCGGGGCTGATCTGCTTCGAGATCACGGAAACGGCGGCGATCGCCAACCTGGCGTCGGCGGCGCGGTTCATGCGTGAACTGAAGGCGCTCGGCTGCCGCTTTGCCCTCGACGACTTCGGCGCGGGCATGTCGTCGTTCGGGTATCTGAAGCACTTGCCGGTCGAATACCTGAAGATCGACGGCAGCTTCGTCATGGACATCCTGAACGATCCCGTGAGCCGCGACATGGTAGCCGCGATCAACGAGATGGGCCATTCGATGAAATGCAGGACGATTGCGGAATACGTCGAGAGCGACGGAATCCTGAGGGTGCTGGGGGAACTGGGCGTGGACTACGCGCAGGGATTTCACATCGGGCGGCCTGTCCCGTGGACGGAGCAGGCCGCGTTTCCGATGGCCGCGCAGGCTTGAGAAGCGCTCGGCGGGCAGACGCCCGCCGAGCGCCGCGCGCTTACTTCGCGAGTTGCAGCTTTCCGTCGAGGCGCCGGTTGAGCCCGAGCGGATTCTCCGACTGCAGCGCCGCAGGCAGCAGCGCTTCCGGCATGTCCTGATAGCTGACGGGACGCAGGAACCGGTTGATCGCGAGGCTGCCGACCGAGGTCGAGCGGCCGTCGGCGGTCGACGGATACGGGCCGCCGTGCACCATCGCATGCCCGACTTCCACGCCGGTTCCGAAGCCATTCACCAGCAGGCGGCCGGTGCGGCGCTCGAGCGCCGGCAGGAATGCGCGGGCGTCGGCGTGATCGGCTTCGTCGATGTGCAGCGCGGAGGTCAGCTGGCCTTCGAGCGCTTCGACGATCTCACGCATCGTCGCGAGGTCCGGGCAGCGTACGACGAGCGACGACGCGCCGAAAATCTCCTCGTGCAGCTCGGCGTGCTGGCGGAAGGCATCGGCGGTGGTCGAGAAGAGCGCCGCCTGCCCCTGATTCGACGCCTTCGCCGCCGCGCCGCGCGCGAGCGTCTTCACCGCGGCGTGATCCGCCGCGCGGCCGACCGCCGTCTCGTAGGCCTTGTGGATGCCGGGCGTGAGCATCGTCGTGGCGGGAGTCTCGGCGAGTGCCGCCGACGCCGCCTCGATGAAGCGGTCGAGGTCCGGGCCGTCGACCGCGAGAATCAGCCCGGGGTTCGTGCAGAACTGCCCGGCGCCGAGCACGAGCGACGCGGCGAATGCACGGCCGATCGCGTCCGCGCGATTCTTCAGCGCGGCCGGAAAGAGCAGCACCGGGTTGATGCTGCTCATCTCCGCGTAGACCGGAATCGGCTCGCGGCGCGCCGCGGCGAGCTGCATCAGCGCCGTGCCGCCGCCGCGCGAGCCGGTGAAGCCAGCCGCCTTGATGCGGTGATCCTTCACGAGCCCCTGGCCGATCTCGCGGCCGCTGTCGAAGAGCAGCGAGAACGTGCCTTCCGGCATGCCGCAATCCTTGACCGCCTTCTGCACCGCCAGCCCGACGAGTTCCGACGTGCCCGGATGCGCCGAATGCGCCTTCACGACCACCGGACAGCCGGCGGCGAGCGCCGACGCCGTATCGCCGCCCGCAACCGAGAACGCGAGCGGGAAGTTGCTCGCGCCGAACACGGCGACCGGGCCGAGCCCGACGTGGCGCAGCCGCAGGTCGACGCGCGGCAGCGGCTTGCGCTCCGGCTGCGCCGGATCGATGCGCACGCCGAGGAAGTCGCCGTCGCGCACGACGCCCGCGAACATGCGCAGCTGGCCGACGGTGCGCCCGCGCTCGCCTTCGATTCGCGCACGCGGCAGGCCGCTTTCGGTTACGCAGCGCTCGATCAGGTCGTCGCCGAGGTCGAGGATGTTCTGCGCGATGGTTTCGAGAAACTGTGCGCGCGCTTCGAGCGGGGTTTCGCGATAGGCGTCGAACGCGGCCCATGCGAGGGCACATGCCGCTTCGAGGTCGGCGGCGGTGGCGCCGCCGAATGCGGGCTCGATCGGCGCGCCGGTGGCGGCGTTGACCGCACGGATGGAGCCGTTCGTGCCGCGCACGGCCTTCTGGCCGATGAGCAGGTTGCCTGAGATTTGCATGTGGATTTTTTCCCTGTAAGAAACGTGGCCGATGGCCGGGAGCTTACTTGCCCCAGCGCAGCACGGCCGGATCGAGCCGGCGCGCGACCTTGAGCAGGCCCGCGCGCACGGCCGGGTGCATCGGTGCGAGCGGATGGCGCACGGCGTCCGAGCGGATGACGCCGCCTTCCTTCATCAGCACCTTGCATGCGGCGAGGCCGCACTGACGGTTTTCGTAGTTGATGAGCGGCAGCCACTGCTGGTAGAGCGCGGCGGCCTCTTCGGTGTGGCCGGAAACGTAGGCGTCGACGATCTTGCGGATGCCGTCCGGATAGCCGCCGCCCGTCATCGCGCCGGTCGCGCCCGCGTCGAAATCCGGAATCAGCGTGATCGCCTCCTCGCCGTCCCACGGGCCGACCACGGCGTCGCCGCCCAGCTCGATCAGCTCGCGCAGCTTCGACGCGGCCTGCGCCGTCTCGATCTTGAAATAGGAGACGTTCGCGATTTCCTTCGCCAGCTTCGCGAGAAACGGCGCGGAGAGCGGCGTGCCGGAGACCGGCGCGTCCTGGATCATGATCGGAATGCCGATCGCATCCGACACGCGGCCGTAGAACTCGTGGATGCCCCGCTCGGCGACGCGGATCGTCGCGCCGTGGTACGGCGGCATGATCATGACCATTGCCGCGCCCGCGTCCTCGGCGGCGCGGCTGCGCTCGGCGCATACGTGGCTGCTGAAGTGCGTCGTCGTGACGATCACCGGCACGCGGCCCGCCACGTGTTCGAGCACCGTCTTCTGCACGGCGCTGCGCTCGTCGTCGGTGAGCGCGAACTGTTCGGAGAAGTTCGCGAGGATGCACAGGCCGTCGGAGCCGGCGTCGATCATGAAGTCGATCGCGCGCTTCTGGCCTTCGAGGTCGAGGCGGCCGGCGTCGTCGAAAATGGTCGGCGCGACCGGGAACACGCCGCGATAGATTTGCTGCGCCATGAAAAGCTGTCTCCTTATATAGGCTGCGCCCGACTATACGGCCGGGAGCGCCGCCGTGTATAGTGAAAGCTTTCCATCGGGTGATCGCTTTTGCGACTCACCCGCCTTGCTCGCGGCGCTCCGATGAAGAATACGCTCGATGTCCTGATGTCGCGCCTGCGCATGAAGCAGCTCCAGCTGCTGATCGCGCTCGACGATCACAAGTCGCTCCACAAGGCGTCCGGCGCGATGTCCATGACCCAGTCCGCCGCCAGCAAGGCGCTCGCGGAAGTCGAAACCATGCTGGAAGCGCCGCTTTTCGAGCGCGCGAAGAGCGGGCTGATCCCGAACCAGTTCGGCCGCTGCGTGATCCGCTACGCGCGCGTGCTCGCGAGCGACCTCGCGTCGCTGTGCGAGGAAGTGGCGCAGATGCGCGCGGGCACGGGCGGCCGGCTCGCGGTCGGCGCGATCATGGGCGCGGTGCCGAACGTGGTCGCGCCGATCGTGAACGAACTGCATGCGAGCCATCCGGGGCTGTCGATCGAGATCGTCGAGGACACGAGCGCGCGCATGCTCACGCTGCTCGACGACGGCCGGCTCGACCTCGTGATCGGCCGCGCGAGCGTGTCCGACCAGCCGTCGAAGTATCACTACCAGCCGGTTGGCGACGAGCCGCTGTCGGTGGTGGTGGCGTACGACCATCCGCCGATGTCCGCCGACGAAGTCGGTTTCGCCGAGCTCGCCGGCCACCGCTGGGTGACCTATCCGAGCTACATGCCGATGAACGCGCTGCTCGAGCGCGAAATGGACCTGGCCGGCCTGCCGATGCCGGCGAACCGGATCACGACGGCGTCGACGTTCGTCACGGTCGCGCTCCTGCAGCGGAGCGCCGAACTGGTGTCGATCCTGCCGAGCGGCGTGGCCGAACTTTTCGCGCGCCACCGGATGCTGCGTGTGCTGCCGGTGAAGCTCAAGTCGAAGTCGCAGACCTACGGCATCGTCACGCGCAAGGGCGGGGTGTTGTCGCCGTCGGCGCGGCAGTTCGTGCAGCTTTTGCGCGAGCGCGGCCGCGCGCACTGAATTTATATGAAAACTTTGCGGACGGCCGCGTGATCTTGACGAGTCCGCAATGGCGCTTTCAACACCATGACGGAATGCGAAACTTCAATCCGCCCTCGTCATGAACATAGGTAAATGGCGCGTCAGCAAGCGAACGCTCGGACTCGGCGCGTTGTTCGCCGCGATCTCGGCCGCGCTCGTGCTATGCGGCTTCACGACCATCGGCCTCGTGTATTTCGTCGCGACCCTGCCGCTCGCCGTGTCGTCCTGAGGCCGTCTTAAGGAGGCGCTTAAGGACGCGCTTAAGGACGCACTTCAGGACGCACTTCAGGACGCACTCGAGGTGCGCGTGTTCCCGCCGCGCCGTCCGGGCTCGCCCGTCCTGGCGGCGCGGCGGGCGGTGGCGTGCATTTGCACAACGCCTGGGCCTATACTTTCGGAACCGGTGCGAGCAAGCCCAGAGCCGTCACAGAAGCCTTGTCCGGAGGAACACACGTCATCTGACCAACATGCGGCGCTGTCGCCTGGCGCCCAGCTGCGGGGAACCGGCCATGAACGACTCACCTGTCGGCGGATTGAAAGAACTGGTCGAGGCGCTGCGTTCGCAGCAGAAGACGCTGACGGAACGCTGGATGAAGCTCGTCTTCGGGGACGCCGAAGTCGAGCATTCGGATCAGCTTACCTATCGCCAGCTTGCCGATCACCTGCCGTCCATCTTCGACGAAATCTGCACCGTTCTGGAGTCGCAGAACCTGCGCAATCAGGAAGGGTCGATCGAGCGCAGCGCGCGCCAGCATGGCCAATGGCGCTGGCAGCAGGGCTACCGGATCGACGAGCTCGTGCGCGAGCTCGATCTGTTTCGCCAGGTGCTGCTCGCCGCGATCGGCGAGTATGCGTCGGGGCATGACGACTTCAACCGCGAATCCGAGGAGCATGCGCGGCTCATGACTGACGAGGTGGTGAGCTTCGTCACGCTGGCGTCGATTCGCGAGGCCGTTTCAGAGCGCGATCGAAAGATCGACGAATACACGGGCAGGCTGGAGCGCGCGAACCACGAGTTGACGCTGCGTCAGCGGCTGATCAGCGACCTTTACGAATCGCGGATGCAGGTGGCGCGCCGCGTCGCCCACGACCTGCGCAATTTTCTCAACGTGTTCTCCACCGCGCTGCAGCTGGCGGAGCGTTCGCCTGCGAAGAAGGACACGGCGTTCGCGCTCGCGAAACGCCAGGTGGATGACATGGCGATGCTCGTCGACGAGATGGTCGAGTATTCGAAGGTGCTCGGCGACGATTCGATGCTGACGGTCGAGCCGTTCGACCTGACCGGGCTCTTCGACGAACTGATGCAGGCGAGCCGCGTTGCGAGCGAGGCGAAGGGACTGCGGCTGACCGGACAGATCGATCCTGGGCTTCGTATGGTGACGTCGAACCGGCTGAAGTTGAAGCAGGTCGCCTACAACCTGTTGTCGAACGCGATCAAGTACACGGCCTCGGGCGAGGTCGAGCTTTCGATGCTCGAAGCGGGTGAGGGGCGCTGGCGGTTGCGTGTCGCCGACACGGGTGTCGGCATCAGCGCGGTGGACCAGGAGCGCGTGTTCGAGGAGTTCGAGCGCGCAGCGGCCGCGGATATCCCCGGGACGGGGCTCGGGCTTGCCATCGTCAAGGAGCTTTCGCGGGCGCTCAAGGGGGAACTTCAGTTTCAATCCTACAAAGGGCACGGCAGTGTGTTTGAAGTGAGCTTTCCGCTCGTGCTCGAGGTTGATGATAGCGATCGGTGATGGGTGATGGCGCTTGGACGGGGGGTGTTCGGGGGTTGTGAACACCGTCTGATGCGCTTGCGCTCCTATGAAACTTGCTTTGATATTGGTTTATTAGCTTCGCCCCTGGCGGGGCGGCAGTCACTTTCTTAGTACAAGGCGGAACGCTGGCGCTCGGGTTTAGGGTTTGTAGAACCGTCTGATGCGCTTCGGCTTCTATGAAACTTGCTTTGATATTGGTTTATTAGCTTCGCCCCTCTGCGGGGCGGCAGTCACTTTCTTTGCACAGGCATGCCGCTGGCGCTTCGGGTTCGGTGTTTTTGAACCGTTTGATGCACTCCGGCTGAGCTTGCCCCCGAAAAACGAATTC
>NZ_JFHC01000125.1 GCF_000698595.1 Caballeronia glathei
TGAACTAATTTCGCAACAGCTTCTAAAGCATCCCGGCAACACAATTCGTTACAAGAAACCGCTTCTCGACCATGGGCACCCGGGAATAATTCGGCTGGCAAAACAGTTTACGGTCGGGGTAACCGTGTCGATGCTCCTGCTGTGAGCCGTTGTCATGCTGGATGCGCTTCATTCGCATGGTCCCCTCGTCATTCAACATAAGGAATAAATCCATGCAATCGTCCGGGCGCGCCCCGTCCTATTCGAAGCCAGCGATGTTCTTCCATTGGGCTACGGCAGTGCTCATCGTGGTCGGGCTCGTCGCCATCAACATACGTGGTCCAAAAGGATCGGACAGCCGGCTCCTGTGGAACAGCGTTCACATATGGGCCGGGTCGCTGATCCTGGGCTTGTCGATTTTGCGGTTGCTGTGGCGGCTCTGGCACGGGTCGCCCACGGAACTCGCGCACTCGCCGATCCAGCTTTTCATGGCACGCCTCGTCCATCTCGCGCTTTATCTGTTGATCTTCGTGCAGCCGCTGCTCGGCATTGCCATGGTGAACACGGGGGGAAATGCCGTCACGCTCGCTGGAATTGGATGGCACATCAAGTTATTCGGAGCGGACCCCATCGCCCATCAATTCTTCCACGATGCGCATTTTCTGGTGGGTAACGCCGCGTATTGGCTGATCGGATTGCATACGTTGGCGGCGCTCGCGCATCACGTCGTGTTCAAGGACGCGACACTTACGCGTATGACGCTGTTTGCCCGTGACGAGTGAGACGAAGCTCAAGGCGCTTCCGGGGCCTCCCGGTTGCCCGCCGGCTCTGGACCGGAGTTCCGACCGGGACTTCGGATAGAAGTTTGTAAAAGTCCGGCGTTCATCCACCGGCCGCCCCTTGCGACGCCGTAACTCCTGTTTGAGGCGACCGGGAAATCCTGACTGGCACGGATTTATATGAAGGCGTGCCGCTCTCTTCGTCGATGTAATCGAGCGGGACCAGCACGTTCGCTTCAGGGTAGTAAGCACCGATCGAGCCGCGGGCGATCTTGTATGCGACGACGGTGAAACCCGCAAGCCGGAACGTACGGTCGTAGGGCAGCGCCGTCTCGACGTCGACCACATCGCCGTGCTCCAGATTGTGCAGGGCCATATCGTCTTCGTTCATGAAAATCACGTCACGGCGCCCGAATACTCCGCGATAGCGATCGTCCAGCCCGTAGACCGTTGTGTTGTATTGATCGTGGCTGCGTAGCGTCGTGAGCGTGAGGACATCGGCGGACGTCGGTTCCTGTCCTTCGCTCAGCCCGGCAAACGGTATGAATTCCGCCTTCCCGGACAAGGTCGGCCACACGCGCTCCGTGGGCGGCAGCGGAAGCCGGAAACCGCCCGGCTTGCGGATACGCTCGTTGAACTGCGCAAAATCGGGGAATACGGCTTCGATCCCGTCCCGGATCAGGTCGTAGTCGGCGATCAACGCTGGCCAGGGTACCTTGCTATTCGTCAGTGTCGCTTGCGCAATACCGGCGACGATCGCAGGCTCGGAACGCAGATGCCCGGACGCCGGCGGCAGTTTGCCCCGCGAGGCGTGAACCATCGACATCGAATCCTCGACCGTCACCGCCTGCGCGCCACCGCTTTGTTCGTCCAGTTCCGTGCGCCCGAGGCACGGCAGCACGATCGATTCCTTGCCGACCAGAAGATGGTTGCGGTTCAGTTTCGTGTTGATGTGCACTGCCAGATCGAGCTTGCGCATTGCTGCGAACGAAGCGTCCGAATCCGGAAGCGCCACCGAAAAGTTGCCGCCCAGACAGAACAGTACTTTCGACTTTCCATCGGCAATCGCCTGAATGGTACGCACGGCGTCGTGGCCGTGCGCCTTCGGGGGCACGAATCCATAAGTCCGCTCGATGCGCTCGAGCATGTCCTTCGACGGCTTCTCCGTGATGCCGACCGTTCGATTGCCCTGAACGTTCGAATGACCGCGCAGCGGGCAGATTCCCGCGCCCGGCTTTCCGAAATTGCCGCGCAGGAAAAGCAGATTGGCGATCTGGTGGACATTCGCCGTTCCCTTGCTGTGCTGCGTAATGCCCATGCCGTAGGTGACGATGGTCGCGTTCGACTCGACGTAGGCTTGCGCGACCGCCTCGAGCGCGTCGCGCGGAAGCCCGCTCCTTGCCTCGATCTCCTCCCACGCCGTCGCGTTGAGATCGGCGACGAACGCATCGTAACCGTTCGTGTGCCTGCTGATGAATTCGTGATCAATGACCGACCCGTCCGCTGCGGCAGCGTCGTCGAGCGCGACGATGGCTTTCTGAACGCCCTTCAATGCGGCGGCGTCGCCGCCCACCTTGACCTGATAGTACGAAGACGCAATGTCGGTCGAGCCGAACGTCACCATCTCCATCGCGCTCTGGGGATCGGCGAATCTCTCGAGCGCCCGCTCCCGCAGCGGGTTGAACACGATGATCGGCACACCCCGGCGCGCGAGTTCATGCAGCGTTCCCATCATCCGCGGATGGTTTGTCCCGGGATTGTGCCCCATCGCGATCAGCAATTCGCAATGGTCGAAATCTTCAAGCGACACCGTTCCTTTCCCGATCCCGATTGACTGAGGCAAGCCGACGCTGGTCGCCTCGTGGCACATGTTCGAACAGTCGGGAAAGTTGTTCGTACCGAATTCGCGCGCGAAGAGTTGATAGAGAAACGCGGCTTCGTTGGATGCCCGACCCGATGTGTAGAATTCGGCCATGTCGGGATCCGGCAACGAGCGCATCACCTGACCGATACGCGAGAACGCCGCCTCCCACGTGATCGGCACATAGGTATCCGTGGCATGGTCATACGCCATCGGGCAAGTCAGGCGTCCCTCGTTTTCCAATTGATGATCGGACCAGCCGAGCAGCGACGTCACCGTGTGCGCCGCAAAGAATTCTGGCGTCACCCGCTTTTTCGTCGCTTCCCATGTCACGGCCTTCGCACCGTTCTCGCAAAACTGGAAAGTAGATCTATGTTCCTTGTCCGGCCATGCGCAGCCGGGACAGTCGAAACCGTCGGGTTGGTTCGTGCGCAGCAAAGTCACCGGTGCGACAGTCGCGTCCATTTGCTGCCTTACCGCTTTCGCGGTGGCGTTCAACGCCCCCCATCCACCGGCAGGACTGTCGTATCGCTTGATGCCATGAACTTCCCGACGATCAGCCATTTCCGATCTCCCGTGCTAATTCACCATTCAGGTGCGACAGGCCGCGACCGTACCGTCGGGCACCGTCTGATAAAAATAGACGTGCGGGCGACGGGTCTCCCTTTCCGTATCGATACCGGATGCAGCGCAGAATCCGGGACTTCTGGACTCAATCGGTGCTCGAAAACAGCATACTCGTAAAACGCTTTTGATGAATGTCGACCTTGGATAGAAATGATGTCATCGCCGCTGCTTTTGCCGCTCAAAGAGACATCGCAACAGTCACGTCTTTGGCCGCATGCGGTCCGACGTCGAACCATCAGGTGCCCCGCCCGGATCGGCGCGTGCAGGGCAGAAGATCTCGCGACGCTCGCCTTGACGGTTCTCGTGAGAGCGAGAAAGCGCGGATCAGCCCGCGGTCTTGCCGCCGTCGACCGTGACGATCTGCCCGGTCACGAACGCGGCGCCTTCGGATGCGAGATAGAGCACGGCCGCGGCAATCTCCGATGGCTTGCCGATCCGCCCGAGCGGCACTGCGCCCGCGAGCACCGCCTTCCTTTCCGGTGTGCCGGTGAAGCGGTCGAGCATGCCGGTGTCCGTCGGTCCCGGCGCAACGGCATTGACGCGCACCCCCGTACCGGCCACTTCGAGCGCGGTCGATTTGGTGATCCCTTCGACAGCGTGCTTGCTGCCAGCGTAAATGGCGGCGTAGGCCGCACCTTCGTGCCCATAGGTCGACGAAATGTTGATGATGCTGCCCGATCGCTGGCCGGTCATGACGCGCAGTTCGTGCTTGAGGCTCAACAGCATGCCCAGCACGTTGGTGTCGAAGGTGGCGGCATAGCTGTCCGCGGACGCCTCGGTCACCGGGCCCGGCGTGCCTTCTGTGCCGGCGTTGTTGACGGCGACGTCGAGCCGGCCGAAGCGGGCCACGGTCTGATCGATGAGGTTGCGGACCTCGTCGTCATGGCGAACGTCGGCTTGCACGAAGAAGGCGTCGGAACCGAGCTCGCGCAACTCGGCCTCGAGAGCCGCACCCTCGGCCGGACGCCGGCCGGAGACGACAAGCCGGGCGCCGGAGTGTGCAAAAGCGAGGGCGGTGGCGCGGCCAATGCCGGCCAGGGCGCCGGTAATGAGAACGACGGGGCTATTCATGAGAAAGTCCTGTAAGGTATCGCTGCGACGCATGGCTTGTTTGCGTTCGCAACAGAGAAAGTGGCTACAGGAGGCAATTTATGAGCTTCTCGCGGCAATGAGAAAGACTTTCCAGGCGGGGATACATGCCTCGCAGGCATGGGGGGAGATTGATGGAACTACGCCATCTGCGCTATTTCATTGCGGTAGTCGAGACCGGCAGCCTGACCGAGGCGGCCGAAAAACGGCTGCACACTTCGCAACCGTCGTTGAGCCGGCAGATTCGCGATCTGGAAGATCAGGTGGGCGTGGAGTTGCTACGCCGCAGTGCGCGCGGGGTCGAACCGACCGAGGCAGGCAAGGCATTCATCGATCACGCGCGGCTCGCGATGGCTCAGGTGGACGCGGCGGTGGAGGCGGCGCGGCGTGCGGCGCAGCCGGCCAAACCGCGCTTTGCAATGGGCTTTCTGACGGGGCAGGAAATGACGTGGCTAACCGACGCGATGCATCTGTTGCGTGAGGAGCTGCCGAATATCGAAGTCACCGTCTCCAGCGACTACTCGACGGAACTTGCCGCTGCCGTGGCGCACGGCAAGCTCGACGTGGCGTTCATGCGAGCTGAGCCCGGGTACGGGCTCGAATACAAGGTCGTAAGTGAAGAGCCCCTCGTCGTGCTGATGCCGAGCGATCACCCATTGACTGCGCGAGAAGCGGTGCACCCGGAAGAGCTTCGGCACGAGCCGTTCATCGCGATGGCAGACAAGGCCAAGGTGCTGCGTCAGGTGATCGACGCCTATCTGGCCAGGTCGGGCGTGGAGGTGGACGTCGCGCAAAGCGTCGATAACCCGGCGATGGTGATGTCGCTGATTGCTTCGATGCGCGGTATCACCCTGATACCGGCCTATGTGCAAAACCTGATGCCGTGGTCGGTCGCCAGTCGGCCGCTGGCGGGTGATGTCCCCACCATTGAACTGGTCGTGGGCTACCGCCCAAGCAATACCGCGCCGATTGTCGAACTGTTCGTGTCGCGAGTGGACGAGTTGATATCGAGGATTGCGCGGCGTTCGACGTGACATGCCATCGGAACTAAGCGGACGTCCCGCCGTCACGCGCGCTCAGCGGCTCGAACCATAGCATCGATGCTAAGTTGCACGTCAGCTTCGGTGGTCGCCCAACTTGAGACACTGATACGCATGGCTGTACGTCCCTGCCATACGGTCCCGCCACACCAGCAGATACCTTCGGCCTGGAGACGATTGATCACGGCGCGGGTTGCCTCAGGGGATCCGAACGATACGAGCACCTGGTTAAGCACAACGTCGTTGAGGATTTCGAACCCGTGGTCCTTCAGGCTCTGAGCGAACAATCGGGCATGGCGGCACGTATGTTCGACCAGACCGGCGATGCCATCCCTGCCGAGGTGCAGGAGCGCGGCCCATATTTCGACACCGCGCGCCCGCCTTGACGATTCGGGGGTGTAGTGCGAGGGTTCGCGATCGCCTTCCACACCTTCGGCCAGATACGCGGCACTCGCGGACATCGCCGCGCGCAGATCGGCCGCCTTTCGGACAAGCACGATGCCACTGTCATAGGGCACGTTGAGCCATTTATGGCCGTCTGTCGCCCAGGAATCGGCCTCAGCGAGCCCCTCGGTCAGCGCCGCGAAGTCACGATTTGCAAGCGCCCAGAGACCGATGGCACCATCGACATGGACCCACGCTCCCGCTTCCCGCGCCCGGCGGCAGACCTCGGCCGCAGGATCGAAACCACCGGTGTTCACGTTACCGGCCTGGATGCAGACGATCGTACGGTCATCAAGCTCCGGCAGACTATCGATTTTGAGTCGCCCCTGCCTGTCAGTCGGGACCCGAATGACGCGCTCGCGTCCAAGGCCGAGCAGCGAAAGCGCCTTCAATATAGTGACGTGGACTTCGTCGCTAACAACTACGCGCAGCTCGGGCGCGCCGTAGAGTCCTTTGGCTTCCACATCCCAGTTCAGGCGGGAGAGAAGCGCGTGGCGCGCGGAGGCCAGCGCGGTAAAGTTCGCCATCGAGGCGCCACTGACAAACGCTCCCGCAACGCCCCCTTCCAGTCCGAACAGGTCGCCCAGCCATTGCAGCGACACGTCCTCCAGAACCGCCGCGATCGGGGAAGTCCAGCGAAAACAGGCATTCTGATCCCATGCCGTTGCAAGCCAGTTCGCAGCGACGGTAGCGGGTAATGCGCCTCCGATCACCAGACCAAAGTATCGTCCGCCTGTAGTGGCGACCGTCGCCGGCGATCCAATCTCGTCGAGGCGACGCACGATCTCCAAAGCATCTACGCCCTTTTGCGGAAGCGGATGCTTTAATTCGTCGAGACGCTGGATTGCCTGAAGTGAGGCAGAGACCGGCCGGTGCCGGACAGACTGCAAGTACGCGATAGATCGTTGTGAGGCTTCTTGCAAGACTTCGTTCACTGACGTCGCTTCCATTTGGGTCCCCTGACATTGCAATGTGCCGAATCCAGTTTTCATTTTGATGCCCAGTGTCGTCGCCGGTCAACGGTTGCATCGAGCGCGGCCCCATCACCGTTGTCGGGGCCAAAAGGACCCAGAGTGTCCTGAGCACGCTGGCCACCGCCATGCATAGCCGAATTGCACGCAGCAAATCGGGCAGCGAGGTAGCGATCAACGTAACCGCCGACTCGCTCGACCATCGCGGCTAACTCTGCGCGGCACTTCGCGATTCGCCGCGATTGACCCCGATGGGCCGCCCGCAATGCCGCGTTCAACCGTCGGTCGAAACTGTTACGTGTTCCCAGGCGCAGAGGTCGCTTGCCACGGTAGACAGGTTGCTTCGCACGAGTTGAAGCGCGTCGCTACCGAGCAGAAGATGTGCCGGCGGATGATCTGCATGGATCACGGCGAGCATCGCACGTGCGGCCTTTGCGGGATCTCCCAACTGCTTTCCGCTCTTCTCCATGCGTGCCTTGCGAACCGGCTCGAAGAAGGCATCGTAGTCGGGGATTGAACGAGGCGTGCGGCTCATCGAGCGACCTGCCCAGTCAGTGCGAAATGAGCCTGGCGCAACGGCGGTAACAGCAATACCGAAGGGTTGCACTTCCTTGGCTAGCGCATCTGAAATACCTTCCAGGGCGAACTTGCTCCCGCAGTAGTAGGCGATACCGGGCATCGTGATGTAGCCCCCCATCGACGTAATGTTAAGAACATGACCGCGCCGGCGTTCACGCATGAAAGGCAGCACGGCCTTCATCATGGCGACTGCGCCGAACACGTTCACATCGAACTGCTGGCGCATCTCGGACAAAGGCGACTCTTCCAGAATACCTTCATGCCCATAGCCCGCATTGTTGACGAGGACGTCGACGGGGCCGACGCTCGCTTCGATCTCTGCGACGACGCGGTCGATGGCGTCGAATTCGGTCACGTCGAGTATGCGAGCGAAGGCCTTGTCGGTGGACAGCGCTTCGAAGTCGTGCTTCGCCTGCTCGTTTCTCACCGTGCCGACCACGCGGTGACCGACTGCCAACGCCTCCTGTGCGAGCGCACGGCCAAAGCCGCTGCTGACACCGGTGATGAGCAAGAGTTTGCTGGATTCCATTTGAGCTTCTCCATTCGGTAGACTAGAAGGCGCATGTTATTCTGCGAAAATCGGTCTTGTAAGCGCAAATCTCCTGCCTTTCTTGCCTAAAACTATGTCTTCCCAGAGTGCCGAGCGTCATCGTTCAGGATCGTCAGACCAGGGGCAGCGACGCTTGGTCGATCTGCTCCGCGCATTGGCGCACAACGAGGGATACAACCTCACGGCGCTCCCCTGCGTCCGAATACTTCGCTCCGATCGGGCGTTGTCGCGTACGCCGGTTCTTTACGATCCGGGAATCGTCATTGTTTGCCAGGGCCGCAAGCGCGGTTACTTCGGTGACAAGCTGTACGTCTACGACGCGCAGCACTACCTCGCTGTGTCCGTTCCCGTTCCGTTCGACATGGAGACGGACGCGACGCCCGCGCACCCGCTTCTCGCGATTTATTTGCACCTTGATTTTGCGGTCGCCGCCGAACTGATGTTGCAAATCGACCGCCAGTTGGTGGCCGAGCGTGCGCAGCCGCCGCAGAGCATGATGTCAAGCCCGATGGATGCGAACATGCGCGCATCGGTGCTGCGCTTCCTCGAGGCAATGAACCGGCCGCTCGAGGCTGCCGTGCTGGGTCCCGGTCTGCTACGCGAACTCTATTTCCGGGTACTCACCGGGGAGCAGGGAAGCTCCATGCGAGAGGCGCTCGCGATGAAAGGTCAGTATGGAAAGGTCGGCCGGGCCCTGCGCCGCATTCACGCCGACTACGCGGAGCCGCTCGACCTGTCGCAACTCGCACGTGAAGCCGGCATGAGTATTCCTAGCTTCCACAGCCACTTCAAGGCGATCACACAGACGTCACCCATGCAGTATCTAAAGTCGACGCGCCTGCATCAGGCTCGCCTGTTGATGGTGCGTCAAGACCTGACCGCAGAGGCGGCTGGCCGTGCCGTGGGCTACACGAGTCCATCACAGTTCAGCAGAGAATTCAGAAGACTTTTTGGCTTGACCCCGGCGACGGAGACGAAACGAATGCGAGAAAGTTTTGCGATCCCGCCTGTGTTCCATGACGCCGAGTACGTCTCATCGCACTGAGGCTTGCTGTCGAACAGGCAGTCCCGGGCGATGCAAACCGGTGCCGCGGACTGCGGCTGTTATGGATGATCAGCGAAGCTCACCCGCGATACGCTCGCTCATCGCGTCTTCATTCCATGTTGCTTCCCGCGCTCAAAGCGGCCGTACAGATGGCCATTGGCCCCGAACTGTGAATGGCGCTTGCTGACCGAACGCGTTCCGACATCGACCCGACGGAACGATTCGCTATTGATCGGTGCGCGCAGGGCAGAAGTCGCGCCCCTTTTCGGGTCTTGCGTCGGGAAGTTGCTTCTACCGGTGTGCTCGACGACCACACGTTGATCGAGGCATGTCGCGCGATCGACGGTTTCTGCCGGTTACTGACCGGGGACGATGATGGCGAAGCCGCATGAACCGACGAAGGCCTCGTCTATAATCCACGAACTACAGCCTCAACTAACGCAGGGAGCCTTACTTCATGAGTCAAGCGCGCGGGCGATACTCGGGATCTCGAGACAGCGGCCAGCGCCAAACGCGCCACGTCAAAAAGTCGCCGGCCAACCGAAAGGGCCAACCATACGTGAAAGGACCGCCTGCTCGAGACCCCGCTCAGACTGCCTCTATTTTCAAAACGCGATCGTTTCAGCTACTGGTCGATGCGGTGGGCGCAGAGAATATTGCGTTAGGGCTTGATTCGAACCTGACGCGAGTGGCCGAACTGATGAAGGGCGAGCGATTCACGCCCGAGACTGCTTTTCACATGGAAACTACGCTTGGGTTGCCGCACGGCTTCTTTGACCAGCCCAATCCTGCGCTGTCGCCCGAGACCATCGCTCGTTTGAGCTCACCGTTAGACTTCGTTCCACTGGACGGCGAACCAGAAGCCGTGTCCGAATCATTCAGGCCCGTTTCTCCCCCAACGCTCAACCAACAACCATTTCTTAAAGATCGTTTGTCCGAGGAACCGGAAATGCCCAAGAAAACAACTGGCGGGTCGCCAAGGGTCGTTAAGAGTAGTGGAAGTACGACAGCCGTGCAGCCGCGCGCGCGTACCCCGCAAAAAGACGCTCCCGCGAAAGCCAGGCTCTCTCCGAAGGCGAGCCAACAGCAGTCTCTGGCGTTAAATGACAGCGCGGCGGTCGAAAATATCCGGCGCGCCAACCTTCACGTTCTCACGACTCGCAACGGATCAAAAGTGAGGCTTGCGGCGGTCATGGCGCTTACGGGTTCCAACATGGCCCATCGGCTACACGGCAAGAGACGCATGGACGATGCTGAGGCGACTCGTTTCACGGAGCGCCTGGGCTTGCCAGGCGGCTGGTTGGACAGTCCTCGTTCTGAAACAGAGATCCCCGAATCGGTGTCCCGCTTGCTCGCTCCCGTGCCCCGCGGCCGAGCGTCCGGCCAGCAACAACAACTGCCTGCGGCCTCAACCAGAGAGCGCGCGCTACCGAAGTCGACCGTCACGAAGGCGCGCGCAGGGCGCGCTCAGCAGGCCGCGATCGCCGATGCTGAGAGCGCACTCATTCCGGCGGCTGTCTCAGGTGATGAGGCAACAGCCCTCAGCCAGCGAGATCACGCAAGCGATTCCCCCGCAGAGGTTGATCGTCACTCACCTGGAGAGAAGGTCCCGGTCTCCGCAGCGCTTGAGCAACCCTCGCCTGCTGTAGTCCCGCACCTAAACTCGATGTCGCGCTCTTTCACTTCCGCGACCAGCCTCGATAATCTCGAAGGTATCGAACCGATAGCGGAAGCACTGATCAAAACGCTGGCAGGTAAGGCACGCACTGGCCGACTGGACGAGCTAAAAGCGCTGGAACTTTTGCGGCAAGCGGTGTTGTTGTGAGTGCATGGCAGGAGGTGGAAGCGTAGCAGTCTGCGACGATGCACGAAGCGCGCCGCGTCGCCAGAACCTCTGGCGTTCAGGTGCGCACGAGGAAGCCGTCTCAATTCTTGTCGACGATCCAGTGCGGCGCCCGTCCTTGACCGCTCCAAATCTCACCGCTTCGCAAATCTCGATACCTGGCCGCAAGGGCGTTCGTGAGCTTTCTCGCTTTCGCGTTCTCGCCCCATCAATTCCGCGAAGCTGATTTCATACTCGTGCATCTTCCGCACGATGTCGGCGAGGACCACTTCCGCTTCACGCTGGCGTGCCGCACTCACCTGCTGCTGCAATGTTTGACGCTGCAGGAGCAGTTCTTTAAGGCTAGGCTTTTCAATTTCCATTCAGGGAGATGTACTCGTTGATGTCGACTCAGGACTTTGGCGCAAAGGGGTAGCAACCAATGAGGGCGACGGGCAATTCAAAAACGTCGTCGCGCCAAAGCGACTTGCCGGAACGCTGATTCGGCAAACGGTGGCGTCTTTCGTTGCTCTATGGAACCGATATAGGCTATCTCGTGGTCCGCAGCCCGCTGCGTCGGCACGCACTTGGATGATGTCACCACACTTCGGAGACAAGCCTGGCGGCTCGACTCGAGAGGCCATGCTACGTGAACGCGGGGAGTCGCGCGTTTTGGGAGGACGCGGCAAGATGAGCACCCGTCACCTTACGTCGGATCCGCCAGCGAGCAGATCCGACGGTTGTGCGGGCTTAAAGAGGCTGAATATTAGACGCTTGCTTGCCCTTCGGGCCTTGCTTTACCTCAAAACTGACCTTCTGGTTCTCTTGCAGCGACTTGAAGCCGTCCGCCTTCACTTCAGAAAAGTGCGCAAACAAATCCTCACCACCGCCGTCCGGCGTGATGAAGCCAAAACCTTTTGCGTCGTTGAACCACTTTACGGTACCGGTTGCCATCTGCTGAATTTTCCTAAAGGTCATACATTTCGGGTGATCACGCCGTCCATTGCACTGGACAGCGGAATCCACTTTGTAACACGAGGAAATCGTCCCCGACAACCGGGATCTGCCCGGAGGCTAAAACCGATCGCCATTCACACCGACGCCGAGGGTATTCCCGCGCCGTTCTCGCCGACGGGGCTCGATCACGCCCCCGTGCCTCGCGCCACGCATGAGCAAAGCGAAGATCATTGACACTCAAACGGCTGCGACGTCCCGGGAAACGATCAACCTTGTTCATCGCGCGCTCCCGCAAGGGCTCACCGCGTGCAGGCGCGCCGAACAATCTCGGCCAGTGCAGATGCGGACGCACTCTGCCGGAGCACCGGCCCATCGACTATCCGAGTGAAGAACGGTAGAAGAAGAAGCTGCCAACATCAAGCCGCTGCAAATTTATCCGGGCCAGCCGCAGGCGCTGCTCGTCGTCCTATGCAACGCGACGCGCCGATGTGCGCGTCCCTGACTCAACGCTCGAGATATTGCCTCAGTTTGTCGGCGCGACTCGGATGCATCAATTTTCGCATTGCCTTGCTTTCGATCTG
>NZ_JFHC01000126.1 GCF_000698595.1 Caballeronia glathei
ACGCCACTCGATGGATGTCATCGCCAATGAAGTGGGCTTTTGCGACCGCGACCGGATGAGGCACGCGTTCCTTCGAACCCTGGGCCAGCCGCCACAGGCCGTCCGGCGAGTTGGCAAGGAAAGCCATGTACCGCCGGAAATGCCCGACGATAGCGGTACCGACGCCCCCTCGCCAGCCCGGAACTCAAAATTTACGCATCGTTCCGACCCTTGACCGGCTGGGCCGACCGCGGGACGAAGCTCAATCGCGAGCTACCGCGGGTAACATCGTCGTTTTGGAATATTGCCGGATATGCTCGCTGCGGACCTAGGCTTCCCGCGAGTACAGCTGAGGCGCTATCCACCCAACGGTATCCGAACGTTTATTTGCAACTGCTGTGCGCAACCCTGCCACTTACCAGCTAAGGCGCCGCAATGAGTCAGCAGGTGACCCAGACCCGCGTAAACATCGCCTGCTTGAGTAATCAAGATCTCAAGCCCTCGTCCACCAAAAAAACGGCTGCCCTAACAGCCACCATGCAATGACCCGGGCCACGCGGCAAAAGGCGTGCGGTCCGACGCGGCATCCGCACGCGGAATACGTCCCTCCAGCAACCGTCCATTCTTCGCTCCACGGGATGTCCTAAAACCCCGCATAAATGACATATGAGCCCTGTTCCGGCGACCTTATCCTTATATCCTACGGATAGATGCTAGGACGGGCGACGCCGGCGGCACTACCGGCAGATTGTCGGAATGGGACTATCGATGGCCGAGGCGATGTTGAAGCGCGAGTCGAATGACTCTTTTCGACAAGTTGGAACGCAACATTGATTAGCACGTTCTTTGCGACGTGAAGCTTCTACACGATGATAGCGCGCGGCATGCGCCGGTTTAAAAATGTTTGGATGGTTAGCTGTGGGACGTGTGTCTTGGGCGATAGCAAGGGACGTTGTGTCACTTAGCTAGTGGTGAGCAGGGTCTGGTCAGCGTGCTGCTAGCAAAAGCCTGGACCTTCGGAGTCTGGTTTATCCAAGAAATGGGTTCCTTTTAAAAATGCAATCGTCAGCAAGAGTTCATGATATGCGTAGTCCCCAGCCGTCTCGCCCTATCTCGTTTCGCACAACCGGGCGTACTAACGGGCAGTTGACCCGGCTCGCCGGCCCGTCCGACGTCGGACGGTCATCGAAGCCCTTCGTAATACTGGACCGCTTCGTCTTTGGAGCTCAGGTACCGATTAATTTACCTGTACTTCCTCATTCGGGCGTTGCAGTGCTCACCTATTTGCATCAGGGATCGATCCGCACCAGTGATAGCCAGGGCGTGGAACGAACGCTCACGCCTGGTGCGGTCGGCTGGCTGAGAAGCGGCCGCGGTGCATGGGACGTTGGCCCTGCGATCACGAGTGGTGGCGTGGTCGGTTACCGGCTCTCGATTGCACTTCCGCCAATCCTTGAACTAAGCGAACCTTACCAGAGCATCGTTAAGCCCATGGAAGTTCCAGTTAAAGGACCGGCGCGCATTCTGTTGGGCCAATACGATGGCGCACAAAGTTCTTTGCAAATTTCAACGGAGACTACTTGCCTCCATGTAACTTTGAAAGCAGGAAACCACTGGCGCTACGACCCGCCAGACAATCACGACATAATGTGGGTGGCAGTCCATTCCGGATCGCTCGTCGCGGGGGAGCCATTGGAAGCCGGCGATTTTGTAACGTTCGACCGATCGGACCTTGCCGTTGACTTCTTCGCAAAAGACGATTGCGAATTTATGCTTGGATCCGCACAACGGAGCCCTTTCGACGTCGTTGAGGGTTATTTCTCCGTGCACACAAATGCTGCTGCCTTGCGGTTTGGCGAAGTCGAAATTGGGCGTCTCGTAACACAGTTGATAAACGAAAAAAGGATCGATTCGAAACAGGCAAAAGAGGTTTTTGAAAGATTGCGCTTCGTGACCTCGCGTGATAACCGACGATAAGATCGGATGCCGAACTACGTTGACTCACGTGCTGCTGATCGCGCGCGCTCTCCCGCTTAACTTCCTGCCGCTCGAGTGGCAACCGTCCGCATTGGGCACCATGACGTTGCTGATGGGAACGTTTTCGAGCCACGCTGGGCAGCGCGGCCGCCGCTGATGCGGGTATGGTCCATGCTGCCCTTGTCCTGCTCCGCGACCCGACCTTTCCCGGTGGGCGTTCCCGATGGTCTCTCTGCGAGTGTTGTTCTCTGGGGCATGCCGCCTCGCGTGCATCGTGAACGGTCCGACTGAACTCGCGGCCATAGCGCACGCGATGACCTCAGCATAAAAGAGTTGCCGGCGCCGAACTGTTCTACGAACCATTTGGGTCGCTACCGGCATGCATGACGGCGCAATACGGAGGCGTGAATTGCGCCCCGCCGCCGTTTGCCGCGGCTCGTCCACGGGCGCCTGCGCGCCCTTCTTCGAGGCACTCCCGCCGCCGCTGGCTGGGCAAAGCGGACTGCACTTTACATCGTCGGGCTGTCGGTGATGACGCCGACGATGTTGGTGTTGCTGTCGGCGGCTGATGCGCGCGAGAGAACCTTGCGTGACAGCCCTGTGCGTGCACCGTCGATCATATCGCGCGCCCAATTTCCTCCGCCTTCCATCGTTTTCAATGGCATTGCGGCGGAACTGGCGTATGGGCAGCCATGACCCTTATATCGATCGTGGACGATGACGCCTCGGTGCGAAGCGGTGGGTGTCAACTTGGACTGCCGGTGCCGTGCCAGCGCGAGTCGCGCCAGCGCCGGCACCGTCCCTACTTACACTCACCACCAGTGCAAACGGCGAAAATCAAATCCATATGTTAGGGCGTACACGCCGATAGACTGTGCAAGCTCTTGGAAGTGACATTGGAACATGCACATCGATGGCTACAAGTTGGCGGAGCCAGCTCCTTCTTTCTATGAGTTTGACCTGCTCCCCGTGAATAGTTGTCTCTTCTCAATGAATTTGCTCTAATTCCGCCGTGCCTGATCAGATCTAGATTGATGCGTGAGCGATAGCTTGCTCGGCTCTCGTCTACAGCTTTTTCTTGGAATTGCGGGATGATATTTCTAAATTCACCCACATCTGACGGAACAATTTTTACCAACTGCTCGATAACTTCTTCAGGATCACGCTCCATAGCGAAGATCTTTTGAAAAGCTGCCTGCATATCCGAACGTTTGGTGAAGTTCTTCGTATCGCCCATACACTTGAACGCCGTTTCTGCCATCGTCTCGTTATAGCCCGTGGCGTAAGCACCTGGATTATGGTCTGAATCTTTAATGTTGAAAGGCTGAGATCCTGTGCCATTGCCTCGGCAATAGCTTGCATAGCATGTTTTGTAGATGCGTAGCAACCGAAACCCGGTACGGAGATATTCCGTTCCAGAATCTCAATCCTCCTAATCTTCGACGGTCCGGTACACCGATGCATGCGGCGCCCGCCGAAGGCGTGAGAATTTAAGTGCCGAAACGTCCGATGCTGGCTAGCGAACGGATCGTGAGGCCAACCACCGCCGAGCGCGATATCTCCGCAGGTTCGCCAAGCGTCAATGCCCGTCTGGAGCGGTATCACTGTGCTGGCTGTATTCCAGCCTATTTGATCAAAAACCGATATGCCGCCGTTGTCGCGGCATACCGGTCGTCTGTCTCCACCCACAATTAGGTTGCGGTCAGGCGCTTCACCTTTTCGACCACGTCGGGCGCTCTTAGCGCCTCACCAGGCGTGACTAAACCGATCACCTCGAGAAGCAGCTTCTGCACGCCGTGATCCAGCACCGCTGCCTTACCCAACTGAGACTGGTAGGCCAACGACTCATTCAGGTCATGCGGGCGCTGCCCCCGCGCATCCGGAAACGCGAGATCAGGCAGTGCTGCGAGCTCCCATACATTGGCGATCACCGGATTGACCTGCGTCATCAACTCCTCCATCAGCCGGTCGAGCGGATCGTCGCTGCCGCGACACGCAGCGACAACATCCCTCAGGACCACGGCCGCCTTTGCCGCGACCGTCATACCTTGCGCATGTATCGGGTTGAACCGGCATACCGCATCCCCGATGGCAATCAGCCCGCGCGGCCACGAATCGACCTTGTCGAAATGACGCCATCGACTTTCCTGAAATGCGAATTGCGTTATCTTCCCGTGCAGCGTTGCGCGCTTTAGTGCGCGATGGAGCGAATCGGTCGGCAATGTCGCAGCAAACTCGACAAACGCAGCCCACTCAGTGGGAGGCGCGTCGGCACCACGTCCGCACATGGTTACAAAGAAACGCTCGTCTTCACGCTTGACGAGAACACCACTTCGAGTGCTATCCGGCGAGTTGGGAAACGTCAGGATCGTCAGCTCGTCTGGCTCACCGTCAGCAAACTCGACGATCGACGTTGCATAGTTGTAGTCGACGCCAATCGTCGTTTCGGGCGGTTGCGACCTGCCGAGCAGCTTCAGGAATTCGAGCGTCACTTCTCCACGGCCGGAAGCGTCCACCACCAGATCTGCGGCATGGATCTCAGCTACGCCTTCCTGTGTCGCACAGCGCACACCGTTGACCGTGCGTTCCTCGTCGGACCATACGAGGCCCGTGACACGTCGTCCATCGAGAATGATGATGCCCTCGCAGGCTTCCACGGAGCGGCGCACGACCGATTCGACCAGCGGCCGCGTGCAGATATGGATGTCTATCCCGACCTCACGCTCGGGCAGCGGGTCCTGACCGGCAAATTCATAGCGCATTCTCTTGCCGAAGTCCGTTACGTTTGCCCCAGCATCGCGGAGCAACCGCGAAAAGTCGTCGAATAGCTTACTCAGCGCTAGAGCACCGCCCGGCAACAATGAGTGCGGATGCCTGCCTTGTGGAATGCCTGCGCGCGGCACGACGGCTGGCGTGAGAACCTCTCGCTCAAGTACCAGAACTTCCTCAAAACTATCGACTAGCGCTTTGGCTGCCGATAGTCCTCCAACTCCCGCGCCGATCACTATCGCGCGCTTACCGATATGCATTTTAACCTTCCTCTAAGGTTCGAATCCTGGTCGGCAACTTTCGATGTAAAAGAAGCCTTTTGGCATGGCATTTGGTTCACTATGCACATCAGATTAAACACACAGAAGATCGTTTTATTCCACGACCCGTTGATCCGATACTCCCAAATAACCATGCATATCCAGTTACGTCCGTCAGTTCACATCCAGTCGTCGCGCGCAAGCACGCTTCACTGTTATGCTGGCGCATAGCTATCTAGATTACGGAGCCGAATAGAAGGCGCTCGCGCTATCATGCGAGGCGATGATCCTCCGAGCATCATGCGGCCCCCTCAGGTTGGGAGGCTGGGCTCACACGTGCTTAGACAACCGTGCGTCGCCCAGACGGTTTGGAGTTGTCGCAGGAGGATTCGGCACTCAGTGTTACTTAGGGGTATCCGAAGATCGTGATGGCCGTTGTCCGCGTCGCGGTACTGGTTCCCGTGCAATGACGCCCCGGCGTAAAACGCCCGGGGATCAGTACTCCCGTACTGCATTTCGTTCATGCCGTAACGAACTGCTTGGGGATCCTGCTAGACCAGCGCGTTAATCAGAACAGTGTCGTTCTCTGCCAGGGTCCGCTCGTACGAGGCGAAGGCCGCGGTAGTGCTTCAGCAACCACGTGCTGCGGGTTGACTTGAATCAATGAGTTCATGTTATCCATCGAGAGCGTCTGAAGCGTGCCCTGCCAAGCCTGCTGCAGCACCTGTACTGCTGCATTTTCGGTCCCGTGGACGTTAACGATGCTCAAATCATAACCGCCTCAGAGGAGCGATGAAAATGACATATTTACGAGCGTTTTAGGACATGTGCGACGCATCTGCTGCATCATGCGATATGAGCTTAGGCGTCGCTTGAAACGCCGTCGTGAACGGCGCTCCTCGCGCCGCATCTCGCCCACCGCAATGAAACATTTAAGTATCTTGCCGTTGCCCGATCGTGTTTGATGTCGTCATTAGCCCCCGCCCACGACAGCAGGCTCCAGAGTTGAGCCGGTGACACAGGCTTCGTCAAAAAGCGGGTGAAAGCCTGCTTTTGCGGCTTCCAATCAGTCTAATTCGCCCGGCCGTCCGGTCTAGATCCTGCATGCCACGTGGATCAACGAACAGATCCATAAAAAGTCCGACGTGTGCAAAGTGAAGGATTATGCACTGCCTCGGAGACCCCGCGGCCTCGTTAACCATCGCGTCCCGATCCCGAATGGTTCTCCAATATCATGGAATCTATTTTCCAGCGTAAGAGGTTATACAGCACGATGAAGCGTGCTACTTTGACGCCCGTAGATAATCGGTGGCCAACACTAGTCCGCGAGACGCATTCCATCGCGCGGGGGGTGTTTGATTGGAAGCGGGGACGGCGCGGATTCGCCCTCGCACACTCGGCGCTTGATACGGGCGACTTGCCTTCTCCCCGCGAGCGCGCTCTTCCCGAGGTCCGACCCGATCTGATCGATCTCGCAGCCGCGGTCAATCTACTCAATCAGTCGCTGCTGGGATTGCGTCGGCTTTCGGGCCGACATCATTTTGATTCGGCTGGATCACGCTTGGATGTTCTCAGTCGTGCATTCGGGTGGTCAGTGAGTCGCTCACTCGCATGGTGCATAGCCGCGTGAGCGTGAAGTGGGACGTGCGCTTCATGGACGTGTTTCGCGTCGACGCGAAGGCGCACGGCGGGCGATTACCGGAGGCGCAGGGCACTGTGATCCTGCCGGCGGCCGTCGGAGGGATGAGCTACTACAAGGCTGCTAGCGTCCTCGACGTGCCGATCGGGAACGTCACGAGCCCTCTGTCGCGTGCGTGGCGTGCGGTCGAAAGCGAGCTTCACGTGCGCGAAGACGAGAGCGCGAACGCACCGGGCGTCAGCCGCGCGCGGCCGCGGTGGGCCCGTCGGCGCGCCTGATCGCGGAGTGGCAGATAGCCACGACACGTGCACGCGGGTCGGCAAAACGCAGAGGCGCACGGCGCGCGCAGGCCAACGGGCAATCGCGTCCCTAGGTGTCGGCGTGGGTTGCCGTCCTCTGCAATCCTGTGATGTGTAGCGACGGGGACTTCAGGGAATATGCATAGCGGTCAGGTGTTCTGCCATCACGGGACATTCGCCGGCTTTTCGAAAACTTGGCCGCTTGGAAGCAACTTGGAAGCCGGATCTGGACCGCACTCACGTACTCACGAAAAAAGGAAGCGCAGAGATGCAACGACTATTGAATCAAGAATTACCCGGACTGAATGGGAGACTGGCGTCGCACCACGGCACCGGCAAGACCGCTGCGCGCATCTTGCGCGCGCTTTGTGCGGTATTGGCCGTGGGCCTCATGCAGCCTGGCCTCATACAGGCGGCGCACGCCGCCCCCCTTTGGCAGACTCTGCCGCCGACGCCCGCGCCGCTTGCGGGCGAGCATTCGGCGTCCGCCGAACTGAACGGCATCCGGCTTTCGTATGCCATTGTGGGACACGGCTCGCCGGTGCTGCTGCTTCACGGCGGCCTTGCCAACCGCGATTACATGGGCAACCAGGCGAAGGCCCTGATGTTGCATCACACCGTCATTCTCCTGGACAGCCGGGGCCACGGGCGCAGCACCCGCGATGCGCAGGCGTACGGCTATGACCTGATGGCTGACGACGTGGTTGCATTGATGGACCGCCTCAACATCCGCAAGGCGGACGTAGTCGGCTGGAGCGACGGCGGGATCATCGGGCTCGACCTGGCAATCAGGCATCCCGAACGCGTCGGCAAGATTTTCGCATTTGGCGCGAACACGAAAACGTCCGGCATCGTCAGCGAGTTTGACAAGAACCCGACGTTCGCCGCATACATGGACCGTGCCGGTGGGGAGTACCGCCGCATTTCCTTGACGCCGCACGAGTACGAGGCGTTCGTCGCGCAGATCGGCAAGATGTGGGATAGCCAGCCGAACTGGACCGACGAGCAATTGAAGCAGATCAAGTCGCCGGTCCTCATCGTGGACGGCCAGTACGACGAGGGAATCAAGCGCGAGCACACCGAGTACATGGCCGCGACCATTCCCGGTGCGGGCCTGATGATCCTGCCGAACGTGAGCCATTTCGCGTTCATTCAGGATCCCGCGATGTTCAACGCAGCCATGCTCCACTTCATCGACGGCAAGTATTAATACGGCACATCTTCTAACAGGCGATAGCCACGGGATGGTTCGCTCGACGACCCAGCGGGTCTCGCCTAACCCGCTACCGTGAGGCTGACCACGGTGGGCGATTTCGGTCGCAATGCCGGCGGCATGTGGGGGAAGTCTGTAGTGGTCAAGTTATTTCAGGCAGGCAGGGAGGTTCTTTCGCTGTCGGTTTCGCTGGTAGGCAACGGGCGACAGATAGCCCAAAGTCGAATGCAGGCGTACGGCGTTGTACAAGCCGTCAACACGACACTCATATTACCGAGTTGCGGGAAGTTCCGTGGCAGGTAATGCGTCGCCTCGTCCAGCGGGTCGACGTCGGGCTAATGCCATAGCCTGGCGAATCATCCTGCAGCGAGATGGTGACCGAATTCGTGCTCATGGGGCAATTGTCGCCGTTCGACAGGTTACCGTCTATCGGGCCAGACTAGCGGTTCACTTGCCGTTCAGAGCATCCTTGAACGCTTTACCGGGTGAGAACCTGACGGTCTTCCCCGCCGGGATGGTGAGACTCTCGCCGGTCTTTGGATTACGCCCGGCGCGCTCGGCGCGCTGGCCCGTTGAAAAGCTACCGAAGCCGACCAGCTGGATCGTCTGGCCTTCGCGCACCGCGCCGGTAATCGTGGCGATCAGCGCATCGACGATCTCGCCTGTGTCGGTTTTGGTGGCCCCGGTCTGGGGGCCACGGCTTCGATCAGGTCCTGCTTGTTCATAAATTACCTTCAAAGTAAGTGAGGCACACACCCCACCCCACTGACGGATCGGGACGCAATGCGCAATAAGAGGTGGCCGCGTAAATTCGGACAGTCGGATAAGTGGAACGTTCGGGGCCTGAGCCGGCGATAATGCCGACAAAGGAACCTTGAAGATGACGAAGAGAAGCCGACGGACGCACTCAGCCGCGTTCAAAGCGAAAGTGGCGATGGCGGCGGTCAAGGGTGAGCGGACGCTAGCCGAACTGGCGCAGCAGTTCGATGTGCACCCGAACCAGATCACCGAATGGAAGCGGCAGTTGCAGGAACGTGCCGCCGACGTGTTTGGCGCAGGGGGCACGGCGTCGAGCGAGCCGCAAGTCGATTTGAAGGAGCTACATGCGAAGATCGGCCAGCTCACGCTGGAGAACGATTTTTTAGGCGGCGCGCTCAACAAAGCGGGATTGTTGAGCGCAAAGCGATGATCGATCGTACGCACGCATTGCCGGTCTCGCAGCAGGCGCGACTCGTTGATATCGCAAGATCGAGCGTGTATTACCGGGCGCAACCGGTGAGCGAAGCAGACCAGTTGCTGATGCGCCGGATCGATGAACTGCACATGGAGTTTCCGTTTGCCGGGGCGCGGATGCTCGCCCGACTGCTGCGTCGCGAGGGACACGAGATTGGCCGCAGGCGCGTGCGCACGCTGATGAAGCGCATGGGTATCGAGGCGCTGTACTGCAAGCCGAACACGAGCCGACGCAATGCGCAGCACAAGATCTGGCCGTATCTGCTGCGGGGCATCACGATCAATCAGGCGAACCAGGTCTGGGCACTGGATACGAGCTATATCCCGATGGCGCGCGGCTTCGTGTACCTGACCGCCGTGGTGGACTGGGCCAGCCGGAAGGTACTGGCCCACCGCGTAGCGATCACGATGGAGGCGATGCACGCTGTCGAGGCGTTGGAAGAAGCGTTCGCGAAATATGGGCAACCTGAACTCGTCAATACGGACCAGGGCAGCCAGTTCACCGCGACAGTGTTCACCGAGGCCGTGCTCAGTCGGGGCATCCGCTTGTCCATGGACGGCAAAGGTGCCTGGCGAGACAACGTGTTCGTCGAGCGCGTGTGGCGAAGCTTGAAATATGAAGAGGTGTATCTGAAAGCCTATGAATCGGTCGGCCACGCCCGGTGCTCAATCGGCGACTACATCAATCTGTACAAGTGTGTTTCATACTGCCCAACCTCGCTATGTGCTTGATAAATCTAGAGAGCCCTGTTGTGCCATTGGTTTTGTGGGGTATCCGCGCCGTGCACGTGCCCTGGCCACGAGTTCGGAGACGGCGTCCCCGCCCAGTGAATTGCGATTGAAGATCCACGGACCATTGGGCAACGGATGCTCGGCTACGATCTCGTTGCGCTCGACCGCAAGCCTGAGCGTTCCGGGGCTCACGCCGACGAACGCCGCAGCCTCGGTCAATGTCATCCATCCTTCAGCGGCACGTCGCTCGCTCGAATAGACAGGGATCTGATGGTGGCTACGCAACGCGGCGACTCGCTCCTGGGTCCAGAAGTTACCCCGGCCGGTTCGCAGGTCATTGCGATTGAGCACGCCAGCAATGACGAGATCGGGACAGATACGGACGAGCTGCCGCACGGCATCAATTGCTTCGCGTGACGTATGCGTGGTGTTCTCACCGCGACGCCGACGTGGCACGCGAATCTCGGTATGTACTCCGCCTTTCCAGTGGATGACGAGCACGATTTCGCTCGTTGAGTTGTCGACGTCGACCACGACTTCATGTATCAGTGTGCGCACAATACGCTTCTTCAGTCGGGCGTCGGCCTGCGGCCAGATCGATTCCAACGCTGCAGCAAGATCGGCAAACTCATCAGGCTGGGCAGGCGGTGTCTGACCGGATGTGCGCAACTGTTGCTCGATACGCGATTCCACTTCCTCCACGCGCAGCAGCGCATCATTCCAGCGCCGCTCCAGTTCGTCGGCGACAAGCCGGTTTTCAGGGTCAGCAGCGTCGTATTGTTTCTGCGCGCGTTGAGCGGTATAACGTGCCGCTTGCAGATCCCGCTGCAGCGCAGCCAGCACTTCATCCTGCTTCAGGGTCTCTTCTTCGCGCGCCACCATTGCTGCCTCAATTGCCGCCGGTTGAACGACCTGCAAGACCGCCTCGGCGATGGCCGCGTCCGCGCGCGTGCCACCGAACGCAATGCAACGCGGTTGTCCCTTGTCCAGCCAGCCGCGATGACAGCTATAGCGCAAGGCGTCGTGCCTGTTACCCGTGTAGTGTAACGTCAGCTTGCTCGCGCAGCGCCGACAGCGCAACAGTCCCGCCAGAAGGGCCTCGCCGTTCTTTGGGGCGCCAGCGTGTCCGGCCAGACGCAGGTTGCCATTGATCGCGCACTGGATCCGCTCGAATTCGTCCCACTGAACGTACCCGTCGTGGGCATTGGGAATGAGCGCAAGCCACTCATCTCGAGGTTTGCGGCGATCACGTTTGCGCTGTTCCCCGCCTTCGTAATTGATCGTGCATTCGGTCTTGCCATAGGCATACGCGCCACCGTAGATCGGGTTGGTCAGAATCCGGTACACCGTACCGTAGCTCGGCCGTTTCCATTGGATTTCGCCGCGCGGCGTGCATGCCGGCAACTGCAGGCCGTGCTCCAGGAACCATAACAACGTCTGACGCACCGATCCAATCGCGCCGAACTGGCGGAACACCGAGCGAATGGCGTCCTGCACGCGCAAATCCGCATCTTTCTCCAGGCGCTGGTCTTCGGTCTTGCAGTAACCCACCGGCGCCGCGACGACGAGTTCGCCGCGTTTGGCCTTCTCCCGCCGAGCTTCGAGCGAACGCTGACGCAGCAGATCCAGCTCGTATTCGTTCAGGCTACCCTTTAAGCCGAGCAGCAAACGATCGTTGCTCTGTCGTGGCGCGTACACGGTCTCCTGATCAACGAGCACCGTGTCGACGATGCGGCACACCTCAACCAGTTGCTGCCACTCGCGACTGTTGCGCGCAAATCGCGAAACCTCGCGAGCGGCAACTGCGCCGACGTGCCCAAGACAGACCTCTGCCACCATTCGTTCGAAGCCCGTGCGCGTTTGTGTTCCGGCCGCAGAGCGCCCCAGATCCTCGTCGATCACTTCGATCTCGTTCCAGCCCAACTGGTGCAGACGATCCTGCATCGCATACTGCAGCTTC
>NZ_JFHC01000127.1 GCF_000698595.1 Caballeronia glathei
GTAGCGCGAGCGCTCCTCGTCGGAGACACAAGACGTGAGCATTGCCACGCTCACAAGCAGAGCCAGTTTAGCGGGATTCATATTTCGCGTTTTCCCTGTAAACGTTGCGCGTCGGTTTCGCTTCTCGCAAGGTCCACCGTTTGTTTGTCGACTAGATCAGGCATCGCATAGTCGCCTAAATCGCCAGTGGTGAAATAGGAGTCGTAGCCGTAGGTCCAGTCGGCTTTATGCCGAAGCTTGATCCAGAATTCCCGGTCGTCATACGCGTCACAAAAACCAATAGGAAGGTCAAAGGCCACAACCCGCTTCATAAACTCGACATTGCCCGGTACGCTGCTATGGTCGGTCGGTTCGGGTGCGTATTGATAGATGCGCTCCTGCAACTCGTCTTGTGTTTCAAGGGCGCGCGTCCGAAGATTGTTCTCGTATACATCTTCGCGTTCCTTCCACTTCTCGGGTTGATAGATCGACGCCATGTATCGGAAGGTATCGTCTACGGGTTTGCCATCTTCTGGATCAATGCCACCCCATTCGAGTCCGGCTCGCCGAGGCTTATCAAACAACTTCATTTCATCCTCCGCCCTCAGTGGTTCCGGCACCTTCTCAGCGTTGATCGTGACCGTCTGGTTTGCGTTCGGCTCCGCCCAAATCTTGGTCACGCCAAAAAGGCCGCCTAGTGCGCCCCGGTTGCCGTCCCAGAAGTCGTTCGGCTTGACGCCCGGCGGCGGGTTCGGAATCGGCGGCAACGTCCCGAACTTCTGCACGCCCGGTTCATCGCCGCACGGCGTGCCGCGCGCGAGCATGCGCTGCTTGACGGTATCGCCGAGTTCGGCCAGCAGCTTGTCGTCGAGACCTTGCCAGCCGATGCTTTGCAGCGGCGTCGCGCCCATCACGCGGTCATGCGGGCTGAAGTACACATACAGGCGGCCGTGGTTGTCGCGCTCAGGCAGCCCCCAATGCATCTTCAAGTCCGGCCGCCAGAAGTTCATGTCCTGCGTCGCACCGCATTGCAATTGCTGCATCAGCGATTCGGTGAAGACGCGTTTGTCCTGCTTGATGCGGTTCGCGATGTTGCGGAAGGTGTTGACACGCGCCTGCGCGGTCGGACGCTCGCCGCCACATGACAAGGCGTCGGTCATCTTGTCGTCCATCGCGTAGGGCGAGTTCATCACGAACAGCGCATCGGGCGCGCGCTTCTTGCAGAGCGTCGTCGCCGCCATCGCGATCATCGTTCCCTGACTGTGCGACATCAGCGTGATCGTATCGAGTGGATACTTTGTGCGGATCTCGTCGACCAGATCGGCCAGTCGTTGCGCGGCGTGTGCGTAGTAGGTACGTGGCGGGGCGTCCTGCAACTGTCGGTCGACTTCGGTGTTCAGGTTCTGTAGGTCGAAGCCGAAGACGTTGCGCTTGAATCCGGTGTGGCTCCAACACTGTTGGAGGTTGTTCGTGCCGTTTTGGAACGGACCGCCGCCCCAATACCAGGGGCCGGACTCTCCGGTGGATTCGGGCGCCCAACAGTCTACGGCGTGGTTGTTTCGGAGCGGGATTCGCCATTTCTTTTCGGTGCCTTTCTTTGCGCTGTATCCCCAATAGAAGCGGATGACGGGCGAGTTTCCAACCTTGGTGATTCGGCGAGGTGCCGGCTTCTGTGTCTTGTCATCAATGTTCGAGTACCTGTTCTCTTCCAAATCCGTGCGGTTCAGTCGCTTGTTGAGGCCTTCACAAAGCGCCTTCTCAGCCTTCTCATACCACTCTCCCTCCGAATTCACCCCGTGCACAAAGATGATGACCCCCGGCAAATGCGGAGGGACATGACACTCCGCATGAACCTTGTAGCTGTCCGGCGTCTGATACGACTCCCAATACGAACGCCCCAGATGATCGCGCTGCATCGGCACGACGTTCGTTGCCACATTGAGCTTGTAGCGTTGTGGCGTGCTGTCATCTGACTGTGCAACGTTCGGACTATCTGTCTGGCTTGCGTTATCGGCCATTGTCACGCTCCCTTGATTTTCGACAGCAGCAGCTTCATGCCCTGTGCAACATCGCTCACCGACAATGACGTTTCCCCGTCTTGACTGGTCCTGCCTTCCACAACCTTGCCGTTCGCCAGTTCGATCCGATAGGGCCGGTCTGCAACGGGTCGGCCCGTGATGTCATCGCACAGCACAAATTTCTCGCTGTTTTTAACAGCGCTCTGCTCAAACTTCGGCAGCGGCAACTTGAGCGTGCCGGGGCCTTGCTTCTGTATCTCGATGATCTTCAAAACAAGACAGCCCGCACCGCCAATCTCGACGTTGTCACCCTGCACCTTGATATAGGCCGTGCCGCCGCCGCTGATGACCACGCCATTGGCCGCGTTCAGCGTGAGCGTGCCGCTCGCGCTCGTCAGTTGCATATCCTTTTGTGCAACCAGTTCCATCGCGTCGGACTGCGCCTGCACCAGCACCTTGCCGCGCGCCGCGAACAGCCTGGCGCCGGCGTGTGGGCGAACAGCGACAGCGTCTCGGATGCGGCAATGGTCGCGTTGCGCTGCGCATTGACGTTGAATCCCGCGCTGGTTGCAATGTTCACGTCCTTACCCGCAGCAACCGACACCCGATCAGGTGTCGCGAGCGCGATACCCTTCGGTGAAGAAAGCAGCATCACCGCTTCTTTCAATTCGTTCAGACTGTTCTTGAGCCATTCGTTTTCGGCTTTCAGATCGGCAATTTCAGCCTTCGCGACGCTCGCCGCCTGCGCAAGCCCCTGTGCCTGCGCGAGCGCAACCTGTAGCTGGCCGAACGCCGCTTTCATGTCCAGATGCGGCCCGTTCGCGAACGGTTGCGCATCGGCTGACAGGAACAAGCCTTGTCCCGCGCGCACGCTGCCTTTCATGTCGGTGCGCAACTCGAAGCCGTCGCCGCGCTTCTTGCGCCCGCGGTCCACGCTGTGGCCGAGCGTCAATTGCGACTTGCCGCGTTCGGTCGCCACCTTGATGTGCTGCTCGTTGTCCCAATCCTCCATCTGCAAGGTGTTGTTGGACTGGGTGCGAAGCACGTTGCGACTCAGCCAGCGCTCATCGCTGACAACCGGGTCCGTTGCTCGCACGTTGTGCATCACGTGCGCGATGAACGGAAAATCAGGATTCCCGTCGTGGAAGCCGATCAGGACTTCGGTTCCATCGATCAGCGGAAAATGAAAGCCAGTCTGATTCGACCCGGCAAACGGTTTCGCGAGTCGCAGTCGACAACTATTGCCACCGGCCGGCCGCGTATCCCGGTCCAGATGCAGGTCCACGATGTACTCGCCGGCCGCATCGACGTAGGCGAATTTGTACCGGCTCGGTGACGTAATGCGTCCGCTGATCGTGCCGTGCACCTTCGGCCAACTCTCCTCATTGAGCGGCAGGCGATAGAAACGGTCCGAGGGAATCGCGGTAAAGGTGTGGCGGTACGCATCGCTGCGCGAACCGCTGCTTTCCACGCGCGTGACCAGTACGCCGTGCTCGGCTTCGGACAGCACTTTGTCGGCGAGCTTCAGCACGTTCGACGGCATTAGATCAACCACATTGCCCGCACCGCGATAGACCACCTGTTCAGCCAACGCCGCTTCGCGCCTGAGTTGGGCTTCCCACCGTGCATCGGCGTCGGTCAGGTGTTGCGCGGCCCAGGTGTACGCTTGCCCGTAAGTGGTGTCATCGCCCCGGATGATGTTCTCGGCGTCGATCGCCAGCGGTGCGGCCCGGTAGTTGTAGGCGCGCACCAACTGTCGTTCGGGAATCGCGCGGGTATGCGTTTCGATCGACTGAATCGATTCCGTACCGGTGTTGGTCAATCCGGCATGCGCGTGGAACGGCACAGTCAGGCCGGGCTTGCGCCGATAGTGCGTCAGATCGTCGCCGAAGCGCACCACCTCGCAATGCTCGCCTTCTTCCTGCACGAACCAGATGCCGGAGCGCCGGCACAGACGCGTGATGAATGCAAGGTCGCTCTCGTGCCACTGCATGACGAATTCACGCGGCTCGTACTGGCGATACAGCCTGAAGTCGAAACGCGCCTGAATCGCATCGAAACCATGCTCGCGCAAAATCTGCGCGATGATTTGCGGAAAACTCTGGTTCAGGAAGAACCGGCATGTCGGGGTATTGCGCAGGAGCGCGAGGCGCGATTCGAGCACGACCTCATAGGTCGTCTGGTCGCGGTTGCTGGCAAGCTGGTTGAACGCAGTGATGACGCCCTGAATTTTGCGGCCCGCGCCGATCGGGGCCGGCAAGCCGGGCGGAGTCGGCGGCTGAATCGTGAAGCTGGCGGGCCGGTTCAGATAGTCGCTGCGCGGCAGGTCGGCCAGCGGATGTGTGAGCGTGATTGCAAAGCGTCGCGCCTCCCCAATCGCTTCGATGCCGGTAAAGCGCACGACGCTGATGTCCTTCGCGCTCGCTGCGCGTGGCACGTCGAGGATATAGACTTCGTGTAACGAAGGAAAAGCAGATTGATGCGCGGCATGGCGAAGCGCGCCGGAATGCTCGGTAGTCGAACCCACGAACGATCTTCTCCCGTTTTTTGATTGCTTTTGTTGCGCAGGGAGCTTATTGATCGGTCGTCGCCTTGATCTACACGAATAATCCTAACTTTCGGTGACTTCCTTCGCGGTGGTCGTGCCACGCTGATTCTGTGCGCGTATCTTCATCGTTTGACTGTTTGGGCTGCGCCATCAAATCGCGGACAGCCGTCTGCTGCCGCAAGGTCGGCGCGCGGACCAGACGCCCAAAAAATTAAACGCCGCTCCCCTCCCGGGAAGCGGCGTTTCCATTCAGGTTTCCCGCGCTTCGTTCAGCGCGCCGCGGCGCGCAGGAACCGCGCGCGCATCGGCTTGAGCATGAAGATGGCAAGCACGGCGGTCAGGATGTCGAGCGTGATCGCGGTGCCGAACACCGGCACCCAGCTGCCCGCCTTCTGGTGCATCAGCGCGGCGAGCGGCCCGCCGAAAATCGAGCCGATACCCTGCGAGATATAGAGCCAGCCATAGTTCTCGGTGGCGTGGCGCGTGCCGAACGTATCGGTGAGCGTCGACGGAAAGAGCGAGAAGATCTCGCCCCAGCCGAAGAACACCACGCCCGACAGCAGCACGAACAGCACGGCGTTTTCGCGGGTGAGCAGCCACAGCGCCATCGCGATGCCTTCGAGCGCGAACGCGAAGCACATCGTGTTCTCGCGGCCGACGCGATCCGATACCCAGCCGAATAGCGGCCGCGTGAGGCCGTTCGTGAAGCGGTCGATGGTCAGCGCGAGCGGCAGCGCCGCCATGCCGAACACGAACACTTTCGTGATGCCGAAATCCGCCGCGAACGTCGCCATCTGCGAGGTGACCATCAAGCCGGACGTCGACATCATCGTCATCATCGCGAACATGAGCCAGAAAAGCGGCGTCCTGAGAATCTGCGAAGGGCGCAGGTTCGGCACGCTCGAAGCGTTCGGCGCCGCGCCGCCGACAGGCGCAGCGGCGGCATGCGCCGGCGGCGTGCGCAAACCCTGCGACGCGAGAAAGCCGACCACCGCGAACACGGCGCCGTAGATGAGCAGCGTGCCGTCCACGCCGCGCGACTGCAGCGACGCCGAGATCGGGAACGTCGTGACGATCGCGCCCATGCCGTAGCCCGCCGCGACGGCGCCCGCCGCGAAGCCGCGACGGTCCGGGAACCAGCGCACCATCAGCCCGACCACGCCCACATACACGATGCCCGTGCCCAGCCCGCCGACGACGCCATACGTCAGATAGAGCATCGACGTGCTCGCCGCCTGCGACGCGAGCACCCAGCTCAGGCCCGACATCACCGTGCCGATGGAAATCAGCGTGCGCGGGCCGAACCGGTCGATCAGCTTGCCCTGGAACGGCGAGAAAAACGTCTGCAGGATGATCAGGAGCGAGAAGGTCACCTGCAGCTCGGGCAGCGGCACGCCGAGCTTGGCGGACAGCGGCTTGGTCATGAGCGTCCACACATACTGCGGACTGGATATCGCCATCATGCAGACGAGGCCGAGGCCGAGCTGCAGCCAGCGGTTGTGCGTCGCGGCGGTCGACGCGCCGTCGACGGCGGTTTCATTCAGGGTCTGCAAGCGTGTGGTCATCTATGTTCTCCATTCGAAGCGGAGGATGGTTGTTTTAAAAGGACGAGTGCTGCCCTCCGGCCGGTGCGGATGCATCGGCCGGATGTCGGTTTCGTCAATGCGCGAGCGGCTCGCGCGGTGCTGCGGGTCGGTCCTGCAATACGCCGCGAGCCGCTACCAGCCCGCCGCAGCCCCGTCGCTGCGCGGGTCGTAGCCGGCCTCGAACAGGCCGCCCGGATGCCTGACGATCGCGCCCGCGTGGCCCATCGCTTCGTCGTAGGGCGCGAGCACCTCGACGTCATGGCCGAGCTTGCGCAGCGCGTCGACGGTCGCGGCCGGAAAGCGCGCCTCGAGCTTCAGCGAATCGGTCGTCTGGCCCCAGGTGCGGCCGAGGAGCCAGCGCGGCGCGTCGATGGCCGCCTGCGGGTTCCAGCCGAACGTCGCGATGCGCGAGAACACCGCGCTCTGCGATTGCGGCTGGCCGTCGCCGCCCATGTTTCCGTAGACCATCGTGCGGCCGTCCGCCAGCCGCGCGAGCGCCGGATTGAGCGTATGGAACGGACGGCGGCCCGGCATCAGCGGGTTGCGCGCCGCCGGGTCCAGCGAGAAGCTGCAACCGCGGTTCTGCCAGTTGATGCCCGAATCCGGCAGCACGATCCCGCTGCCGAACTCGTGATAGATGCTCTGGATGAAGCTCACGGCCACCCCTTCGCCGTCGATCGCGCCCATCCATACCGTGTCGCCGGGACCGCGTCCGCTGCCCCACGGCGCCGCCGCCGACATCGACACGCGGCGGGCCATGTCGTCGAGCGCGGCGGGATCGAGCTGCGCGAGCGGGTCGATCCGCATGTGATCGGGGTCGGTGACATGTTCGTCGCGCACCTTGAACGCGAGCTTGGTCGCCTCCACGCACGCATGCACGAATTCGGGGCCGAGCGGGTCCATCCCGCCGTCGAGCACGCGATCGAGCACGCCGAGAATCAGCAGCGACACGAGCCCCTGCGTCGGCGGCGGCATGTTGTAGAGCATGCCGAGCGAGTGCTTCATGGCGAGCGGCGTGCGCTCGCGCGCATGGTGGCGCTCCAGGTCGGCGAGCGTGAGCGGCGTGTCGAGCGCGCAGAGATCGTTCGCGATGCTGCGGGCAAGGTCGCCGCGGTAGAAGTCGTCGAAGCCGGCGTCGACGAGCTGCTGCAGCGTCGCGGCAAGGCGCGGGGCGACGAAGCGCTCGCCCGTCGAGGTCGCCCCTTCGAGGTACGTTTGCGCGAAGCCCGCCACGCCTTCCAGCTCACCGCGCTTGCTGGCGATGCACGCCGCCTGGCTGCGCGTGACCGGGAAGCCGTGCTTCGCATAGTGGATCGCATCTTCCAGCAGGCGCGATGCCGGCATGCGCCCGCCAAGCGTTTCGCTCGACAGGCGCCGCGCAAATTCCCAGCCGGACACCGTGCCCGCGACGGTGTTCGCCGCGAGCGGCCCGCGCGCCGGAATGCTGGAGAAACCGCGCGCGCGGTAGGTGTCGATGCTCGCGTGCAGCGCGGCGGCGCCGCACGCCTCGATGCCGACCGGTTCGTGGCCGGGGCGCGAGATCAGCCAGAAGCCGTCCCCGCCGATGCTGTTCATATGCGGATAGACGACCGCGATCGTCGCGGCCGCGGCGATCATCGCTTCGACCGCGTTGCCGCCTTCGCGCAGCACGGCCAGCGCGCTTTGCGCCGCGAGCGCATGCGGTGCGACGGCCATGCCGCGCGAGCCGCGTGTCGGGTTCAGTGTGTTCGCGGTCATGCCCGGCCGCTCGCTTCTGCTGCTGACTGCACCATCGTTCGGGTCCTTGTATACATGGACGTCGACAATGCGAGAAGCGTGCCAGGTGTCGGTGAAAACCCGTAGAGGCCGCGAGGGACAAGGCTTGGCGCGGGCCTGTCCGGCGCGCGAAGGCCCCTGCGCGATGCCGCTAGATGGTGCGGCGCTGCCCGGCTCGCGCGAATGGGGCGCTTGCCGGCCCCATCGCGGTGCGGGCGCTCTGCAAACGATGCAGCGTGAGCCCGCACACTTCGGCGCGGCTGCCTTCGATATGGCTCGCGAGCAGCGCGACGCTCCTGTCGGCGTCGCGTGCGCGAATCGCGTCGAGAATCGCGGCGTGCTCGTCGTAGGTCTCGCCGATGCAGTCGCCATAGACGAGGTCGAGCCGCCGCACCACGCGGATGCGGTCGGTCACGCGCTGCATCGCGCTCGCGAGTTCGTCGTTGTTCGCGGCGGTGACGAGCGTGTGATGAAAGGATTCGTCGAGCGCGACGAGCGCGCGGCCGTCGGCGATGCGCTTCTTGCGCCCGACCTTCCACACGGCATCGAGCGCGTCGAGCATGGGCTCCAGATCTCCCGGCGCTACGGCGTCGCTGCACAGCTTGCGCACGGCGAAGGTTTCGATCAGCTGACGCATTTCATAGAGATCGTCGAAACGCTTGATGTCGATGGGCACGACTTCCCAGCCGCCGCGCACGTAGCCGCGCATCAGGCCGTCGCCTTGCAGGCGCTGCAGCGCCTCGCGCGCCGGCGTGCGCGACACGGCGAAGCGTTCCGCGATGCTGCCTTCGGTCAGGCGGTCGCCGGGCAGAAGACGCATGTCGAAAATGTCGTCTCTCAGGCACAGGTAGACGTGGTCCGCCCGCGACGCGGCGCGGGCAGGCGGAGGTTCGGCGGCTAACAGGAGATGGATGTCGGACATGGCCGCCCAAGCTTATCAACAAACGACGCCCGAAAAGAATTTCGGCGGCGCTCTAGCGCACACGCGCGCTGGGCGGCTGCCGCGACGACCACGCGTGCGACACGGCGCGCCCTTTCGCGAGGTCGTCGACCACGAGAATCAGCTGGTTCTCGTGGTCGCTGTACATCGTTTCGATGTTGACGCCGGCATCGGCCATGCGCCGCGCGATCTTGCCGAGCTGGCCGGGCTCGTCCTGATTCAGCCGCTGGACGAGCACCTCGCGCACCGCGAGCACGCTGATGCCCGCGGCATCGAGGGCGCGCTTCGCCGCGTCGCCGTCGGCGAAAAGGAAATGCGCCACCCCGCGCCCGCCGGCCACCCACACTCCGCCCCCTTCGACGCTCACGCCCGCGCGGCCCAATGCCTCGCCCATCTCCGCGAGCGCGCCGGGACGGTCGGCAAGCTCGATGGTCAGATCTTTCATCTTGATGCTCCTCTGTTGAACATGAAAGGATTGTCGGCTGCTCCGACGCGCGGATGCTTCACTGTCTGATGAACTATCGACGACGCGCCGACGCCGCCCCCGTATGATGCGTGCTTCGCATCGGACTTAAGACAGCATTAAGAAACCCGCGTTAGGCTTAAACTTGACCTACCGTGATCCCCTCCTTCTGGCCGCTTCGTGCGGCCTTCTTTTTGGCACGACCCGATGAAAACACTGTGGCGCCTTTGCGTAGTGACCGTTTGCCTGGCAGGCGGCGTCGCGATTGCCGTGCTGATCCTCTCGCTGTGCGCAAGAGTCGTGGCGCACGTCTGAGCCGTACGCCGGACGCCGGACGCGATTCCGCGCGATACCTGACGGGATTGCCAGATTGCCGTCAGGTCCGCGCCGAGACGCTCCCGCTACGCTGTTCTGTCACGAACGAAGCGCATGATCGGGCATGAAACGTGCGCGCCACTCGCCGGGCCTCGCACTGCCGTCGGGCGCTGAAAGATCTGACGCGAGTGCCTATACTGGCTACGTGGTCGATCGGCCACTGCCTTGTTCACCGTCGGTGTCAGCGACATGCCTGCGCATGACAGACGCACGAACGGCAGCACCATGACCGGCTCCTCCACCGCCTGGCTGTTCGCAGGAAATGCTCGACGCAGCACCCGTCCCCAAGCACCTAGAACCAGCAACCCGCCACGCAACGCGCGCAAAGCGCGCGCGACGCATCGGCGAGGAAAGGAAACCCCCATGAATACCGAACAGGTCACAGCAAACCCCGTCGCCGACACGGCGGCGCCCGTCGCCAGGGATCGGACGGATGTCACGATTCCGGTCGACCTCACGATCAACGGCAGGAACTACACGCTCTCGCTCGACCCGCGCACCACGCTGCTCGACGCGCTGCGCGAGCACCTGCATCTCACCGGTACGAAAAAGGGCTGCGACCACGGGCAGTGCGGCGCATGCACCGTCCATGTGAACGGGCGCCGCGTGAATGCCTGCCTGTGTCTCGCGGCCGCGCACGAAGGCGATGCGATCACGACCATCGAAGGCATCGGCAGCCCGGAGGCCCCGCATCCGATGCAGTCATCGTTCGTCGAATGCGACGGCTATCAGTGCGGCTACTGTACGTCAGGCCAGGTGATGTCGGCGGTCGCGCTGCTCGGCGAGCCGGTCGGTCCGACCGATGCCGACGTGCGCGAGGCGATGAGCGGTAATCTGTGCCGCTGCGGCGCCTACCAGAACATCGTCACGGCGATCCAGACCGTGCGCGGCAAGGCGTAAGGAGCGATCCCCATGGAACTGTTCCAGCTCTCCCGCGCACGCGACGTGCGCGATGCGATCCAGGCCGGCGCCGCGGCGCAAACCGCGCAGCAAGGCGCGGAAGTGCGCTTTCTCGCCGGCGGCACGACGCTGCTCGACCTGATGAAGCTGAACGTCGAACGCCCGGGCCGCGTGGTCGATATCAGCCGCCTGCCGTTGAACAGCGTCGAAGCGTCGCCGGATGGCGGCGTGAAGATCGGCGCGACCGTGCGCAACGCGGATCTCGCGCAGCATCCGCTGATCCGCGAACGCTATGCGGTGCTGTCGCAGGCGCTGCTCGCGGGCGCTTCCGCGCAACTGCGCAACATGGCGACGACGGGCGGCAACCTGCTGCAACGCACCCGCTGCGTCTATTTCCGCGACACCGCGATGCCCTGCAACAAGCGCGAGCCCGGTTCGGGATGCGCCGCGATCGGCGGCTTCAACCGCACGCAGGCGATCCTCGGCGTGAGCGACGCGTGCATCGCGAGCAACCCGTCGGACATGAACGTCGCGCTGATGGCGCTCGAAGCGACCGTCCACATTTTTGGCGTGCGCGGCGAGCGCCAGGTGCCGATCGACGATTTCTACCTGCTGCCCGGCACCACGCCGCAGCGCGAAACCGTGCTCGAACCCGGCGACCTCGTCACGCACGTCACGCTGCCGCCGCCCGCGCCCGGCAGCCGCTCCGTCTACCTCAAGCTGCGCGACCGCGCGTCATACGAATTCGCGCTGGCGTCGGCGGCGGTGATC
>NZ_JFHC01000128.1 GCF_000698595.1 Caballeronia glathei
GGCGCGTGCGCTGCTGGCGGCAAGCGAAAAGCGCAGCGAGGATGAAGCGTTCTACGGCGCGAAGATCGCGACCGCGTATTTCTTCGCCGATCACATCCTGCCGCAAGCGATCGCGCTGGAGGCGTCGATCGTCAGCGCGAAAGGCAATGAAAGCGTGCTCGCGCTTTCCGAAGACCAGTTCTGAACGGGCGTGGGCAGACGCGCGAATCCATTGCGGCGAACCATCGAGGAGCATGAAGTGCATAACAGACAACAACGCAGACAACAACGGGAAGTAGTGGTCGCGGGCGGCGTGCGTACGGCCATCGGCAAGTTCGGGGGCGCGCTGAAGGATCTGCCGCCGACCGCACTCGGGGCGATCGTCGTGCGCGAGGTGCTCGCGCGCTCGGGCGTCGCGGGCGACGAGGTCGGCCATGTCGTGTTCGGCAGCGTGATCGCCACGGAACCGAAGGACCTGTATCTCGCGCGGGTCGCGGCACTCGACGCCGGCGTCGCGCAATCGACGCCCGCCTTTACCGTGAACCGCCTGTGCGGCTCGGGCCTTCAGGCGATTCTGTCGGCGGCACAGACCGTCATGCTCGGCGACGCCGACATCGCGATCGGCGGCGGCGCGGAAAACATGAGCCGCGCGCCGTACATCACGCCGGACGCGCGTTTCGGCGCGCGCATGGGCGACGCGCGCCTGATCGACATGATGCTCGGTGCGCTGAACGACCCGTTCCATGCGATCCCGATGGGCGTCACGGCGGAAAACGTCGCGCAAAAATACGGCATCACGCGCGAGCAGCAGGACGCGCTCGCGCTCGAGTCGCACCGGCGCGCCGCGCGGGCCATCGCCGAGGGGCGCTTCAGGGGCCAGATCGTGCCGGTTGCGCGCAAGGTCAAGGGCCGGGAGATCGTCTTCGATACCGACGAGCACGTGCGCCATGATCTCGACGCCGCCGAGCTGTCCTCGCTGCGGCCCGTGTTCCAGAAGGAAAACGGCACGGTCACGGCGGGCAACGCGTCGGGCATCAACGACGCCGCCGCCGCCGTCCTGCTGATGGCCCGCGAGACCGCCGAAGAGCGCGGACTGAAGCCGCTCGCGCGCCTCGTATCGTATGCGCACGCTGGCGTCGATCCGCGCTACATGGGCATCGGCCCGGTGCCTGCGACGCGCATCGCGCTCGAGCGCGCGGGCCTTTCCATCGATCAGCTCGACGTGATCGAGGCGAACGAAGCCTTCGCCGCGCAGGCGTGCGCCGTCACGCAGGAACTGCGGCTCGACCCGGCACGCGTGAATCCGAACGGCTCGGGCATTTCGCTCGGCCATCCGATCGGCGCGACGGGCGCGTTGATCACCGTCAAGGCCCTGTACGAACTGCAGCGCACCGGCGGACGCTTTGCGCTGGTTACAATGTGCATCGGCGGCGGCCAGGGTATTGCGGCCGTGTTCGAAAACCTTCAATGAGCGCGGTGCGCGGCACCGGCGGAAAGGAGCAACGCATGAAAATCGACACCGTCGGCGTCATCGGCGCCGGGACCATGGGCAACGGCATCGCGCAGATCGCAGCCGTCGCGGGCCTGAAGACGATCCTGATCGACGTGACCGACGCCGCGCTCGCGAAGGGCATCGCCACGCTCACCGGCAGCCTCGAACGCCTCGTCGCGAAGGACAAGCTCGCGGCGTCGGCGCGCGATGCGGCGCTCGCGCGCATCGAGACGTCCACCGACTACCAGCGCCTCGCCACCGCCGACATCGTGATCGAAGCGGCCACGGAAAACGCCGAGCTCAAGGTCCGCATCCTGCGGCAGATCGAAACCGTGGTGCGCGCGGACGCCATCATCGCGTCCAATACGTCGTCGATTTCGATCACCGCGCTCGCCGCGACGCTCGACAAGTCCGAGCGCTTCATCGGCATGCACTTCTTCAATCCGGTGCCGCTCCTGCCGCTCGTCGAAGTGATTCGCGGCGTGCAGACGAGTGAGGAAACGGCCGCCGACGTGCGCGAGCTGACCGAGCGGCTCGGCAAGTCGCCGATCGGCGTGAAGAACTCGCCCGGGTTCGTCGTCAACCGCATCCTGGTGCCGATGATCAACGAGGCGTTCTTCGTACTGCAGGAAGGCGTCGCGACGGCCGAGGAAATCGACGCGGGCATGCGCCTCGGCGCGAATCATCCGATCGGGCCGCTCGCGCTCGCGGACCTGATCGGGCTCGACGTCTGCCTCTCGGTGATGGACGTGTTCCTGAAGGACTTCGGCGATTCGAAGTACCGTGCGTGCCCGCTCCTGCGCGAACTCGTCGCGGCGGGGCATCTCGGCCGCAAGACGCGGCGCGGCGTGTACCGCTACGACTGACCGGCGCGCGCCGGTCCGCCCGATGGACGCCGAGCAGCACAACTACTATCACGCCACCCTCAACGACAGCGGGGAAGAACCGCCCCTGTCGGGCAGGGTCGATGCGAAGGTGTGCGTGGTGGGCGGCGGCTTCGCGGGCGTGAACACCGCGCTCGGCCTGGCCGAGCGCGGCGTGAACGGCGTCGTGCTGCTCGAATCGCATTACATCGGGCGCGGCGCGTCGGGGAGGAACGGCGGCTTCGTGTTCGGCGGATTCTCCCTCGGCGAAGAGACGCTGCTCGCCGAGCTCGGCCCCGAAAAGGCGCGGGCGCTCTATGCGGGCACGGTGTCGTCGGTGAACCTGATTCGCGAGCGCATCTCGCGTTACGGCATCGAGTGCGGCGTGCAGGACACCGGCGTGATCCTCGCGAACTGGTTCCGCGACGAAGCCGCGATGCTGCGCCGCCAGCGCACGCTGAAGACGTACTTCTCGACCGACTGGACGTATCTCACCAGGGACGAAATGCGCGCCCGGGTGCACAGCGAACGCTATCACTCGGGGCTGTTCGAGCCGAACGCGCTGCATTTTCATCCGCTCAACTATATCCGCGGACTGGCCCGCGAAGCCCGCGCGCGCGGCGTGCGGATGCATGAATCGTCGCCCGTCACGGCGCTCGTTCGCGACGGCGCCGGCTGGATCGTCAGCACCGCGCAGGGCAGCGTGCGCGCAGAGCACGTCGTGCTGTCGTGCGGCGGCTATCTGTCGGGACTGCGCCGCGAAATCGACGCGAGCATCCTGCCGATCGCCACCTACATCCTCGTGACGGAGCCGCTCTCCGAACGCCTGGGCCGCTTTTTCGGCACGCGGGCGGCGGTCTACGACACGCGCTTCGCCTTCGACTACTACCGCCCGCTCGCCGATACCCGCATTCTCTGGGGCGGCCGCATCTCCGTGCTCGACCGTTCGCCCGCGCAGGTCCGGACACTGCTGACCAGGGATCTGCTGAAGGTGTTTCCGGCGCTGGCCGGCGTGCGCGTCGATTATGCGTGGTCGGGGCTCATGAGCTATGCGCGACATCAGATGCCGCAGATCGGCCAAAGCGACACGAACCTGTGGTTCGCGCAGGGCTTCGGCGGCCACGGCGTCGCGCCGACGACACTCGCCGGCGAGACCATCGCCCGTGCAATCGCGCAAGGCGACGAAGGCTGGAAGGCGTTCGGCCGCTTCGGCCTCGCGCCCGCGTACAAGCCTGCCGGACTCCTCGCGGCGCAGTTGAGCTATTCGCGGGCGCAGCTCAGGGACAGGTGCAGCGAATTCATCGAGTCGATATTCTGACCGGGCGCATGCCGCTCGCGCATTCAGGCAACGGCGAGCCTCGGCCCGAACACATGGATCAGGTTGCCTTCGGGGTCGCGGATCATCGTCGAGCGGCGCGCGGCGTTCAGCGGCTGATCGGCCCAGACGGTTTCGACGCCATGCGCGGCGAGCGCTTCGGTAGTCGCATGCAGATCGTCGGTTTCCAGCACCAGCGCCTTCCAGCCGAGCACGCCGAGATGCTCCGGCGGCGCGGTGCGGTCCGCGGGCCGTTGGGCATGGCCCGGGCGCGACACGAGTTCGAGCCGCAAGCCCCCCTGCTCGATCATCGCGTAGTCGGCGCCGACGGCGTCGAACCGGCCCCGCTCGACCACGCCGAAGCCGAGAACGGCTTCGTACCACGCGACCATCGCGTTCAGGTCGCCCACGGCCACGGCGAAGTTGTGAAGCCGCAGGCCCGCGGTGGGTTTCTGTGCGGAATGGCTTGCCGACATGAAATGCTCCTTGATGCGCATGAAAGCGTGAGTAAGGGGTGGCGCGCGCTCACGCATCAGCGCGCGCGCGTTCGGGCGGAACGCCGGAACCGGGCAGCGGGCCGGGCGGCGTGGCATCGAACGTGGCATCGAACGCCGTATCGATGAATCGCGGCAGCCGTCATTGCGGCGACGGGGCGTCGACGAACTGCGTGAGCGCCGCCATCGTATCGGCGGGCGCCTCTTCCATGAGCCAGTGGCCCGCGTTCCTGATCACCACGCCTTGCACGTTCGTTGCGACAAGACGTGCCTGATCGATGAGAAACGTGCCGGACGCCTTTTCTCCTGTGACAACGAGCATCGGCATCGCCAGCGGCGTCTTCGCAAAGCCGGCGAAGTCCTCCGCGTCCCGGGGAAAGGCGTGGAAATACTCGAAGCCCGCACGCATCCGCCCGGGACGCGCATACGCGGCGGCGTAGAGCCTGCGGTCGGCTTCCGGCATCGCGTGCGCAGGATCGGCGGCGAAGTCGTTCCAGAAGTGCTCGAAGTAGATGCGCTCGCGTCCCTGCACCAGTTGCTCCGGCGTATCGCCGTAGAAGTTGAAATGCCACTTGTCACGCAACAGCCAGACCTTCTGCCAGTCGCCCACGCCGGGCAGGAATGCGTCCATCAACGTGATGTTTTCCACTTCGTCGGGGTATTGCGCGGCGTAGGCATAAGCCACCATCAGGCCGATATCGTGCCCGACGAGCCTGACCTTGCGATAGCCGAGCGCCCGGACCATCGCGTGGATATCCTGCGCGAGCGTCTTCTTGTCGTAGCCGCCCGCGGGGATCGCCGAGCCGCCCGCGCCCGGCAGGTCCGGCGCCAGCACGACGCGCCGCTCGCCCAGCCGCTTCATCAGGGGCACCCACATGTGGCTCGTTTCGGTATAGCCGTGCAGCAGCACGACGGGCGTGCCGGCGCCCTGCCCCGCTTCGAGATAGCTCAGTTCGATACCGTTCGCGCTGATCGAACGTCGTTGCGGCGCGCTGTCCGCCGCCTGCGCGGCCGGCTGAAGCGCCGCAGCCAGCAGGAGCGCGGCGGCGAGCCGCCGCGCGATGCGATTGATGATGCCCATGATCTTCTCCGGTGTCGTCGCACAGAACGTGAAGGGCGCCGCGCCCGAGCCGCGTGGCGTCCTTCTTCGATTGAATGCCATGGTGGACTCGCACGCCCGCTTTGCCGTACGATTTTCCCGACGAACTCGTTCGATGGAGTCGAACATGTTGACCGAAGACGAACTGGCACTGCTCGACGCGATCCGCGAAACCGGCAGCCTCTCCCGGGCGGCCGCGCGCCTCGGCAAGGCGCCGTCGACGATTTCCCACGCCGCGCGGCAACTGGAAACACGGTTCGACGCCCTGCTTTTCGACCGCCGCCGCTACCGGCTCCAGCTCACGCCGGCCGGCCACCTGCTCGCCGAGGAGGCGGCGCGGCTGATGCTCGACGTGGCGCGGATGACGCAGCGCGTGCGCCAGATCGCGAGCGGCTGGGAGGACCGGCTGTGGATCGTCGCCGATGAGATCCTGGAGTTCGAAACGGTGTTGCCGGTGATCCGCGCATTCGACGCGCTCGACTCGGGCGTCACGCTGCGCTTCACGCACGAGGTGCTGAGCGGAACCTGGGAAGCGTTGCGCGACGGCCGCGCCGACCTGATCGTCGGGGCGACCAACGAGCCGCCGGCCATCCCGGGCCTGCGCTGGTTCGAACTGGGCGTGATGGAATGGGTGTTCGCGGTCGCGCCGCGTCATCCGCTCGCGAGCGCCGACGGGCCGCTCAGGCGCGAGCAGATCTCGGCGCATCGCGCGGTGGTGGTGGCGGATTCGTCGCGCGCTTCGGCCGGACGCGCGTACGGGCTGCTCGGCGGCCAGCCGGCGCTGGCGGTGCCGAGCATGCGCGCCAAGGTGCTTGCGCAGCGTCAGGGGCTGGGCGTGGGGTGGCTGCCGCGGCAGCGGGTGGCGTCACTGCTGAAGCGGGGCGAACTGGTGGAAAAGGCCACCGTCGACCCGCGCGAGCCCAATGTGCTCTACGTCGCGTGGCGCGGCGACCACGAAGGCCGCGCCCTCCAATGGTGGCTCGAGCAGTTGCGGCAGCCGCGCCTGTCAAAGCGGCTGGTGCAGGGCATCGACCTGTTCGCGTGAGCCGGCGCGACGCCCAGGGGCACGCCGGCGCCCGGCACGCGGGTCAGGACGCCCCGTTCGCGGCGCGCGCGTCGCGGGTCGCCTGCCCGGACATGGCGCGGGGCCGCGCGGCCTCGGGGCCGGCGACGCGCCGCCCGGCGGCGAGCATGTCGTCGGGGTACAGCAGGAAACCGTTTTTGGGCCGCCAGCCGGTGGCCTCGAGCGCGATGAGGTCCTGCCTCACTTCGGCGCGCGTGACGGGAGCCGGGGCGTCTTCGGCAAAGGCGGTTGCGGACGAAACGACCATCAGGGAAAGACCGATGGCAGTGACTTTTTTCATGCGAGCTCCCGTGCGTGTGCAGAACGTTCAATGAGACGAATGCGCCGCGCGCCTTTTTATTCCATCCGAAGGGAAAGCTCGTCTGCGTCGTCGGGCGTGCACCGCCCGGAATACGGATGAAGCGGCAGCGTGAACTGAAGCGTCGCACCGTGCTCTTCATTCGACTCGGCCCAGATGCGCCCGCCGTGCGCCTCCACGATCGAGCGGCAGATCGACAGGCCCATGCCCATGCCCTCCGGCTTGGTCGTGAAAAACGCGTTGAAGAGCCGGCCCGCGTCTTCGTCGGTAATGCCCGTGCCGGAGTCGCGCACGAGCACGAGCACGTGCCCCGGGTCCGGCCGGCTGGTGCGGACCAGCATCGTCTTACGCGCGCCGCTCGCGGCCGCCATCGCCTGCACGCCGTTGATCAGCAGGTTGATCACGACCTGCTGCAACTGCACCCGGTCGCCGAGCACGTAAAGCGGTTCCGCCGACAGTTCGACGGCCAGTTCCGTGCGCTGCTTCTGCAATTCGTGGCGCACGAGCTCGATCGATTCCTCGACGATCGCATTCACGCCGAGCACCGCATGCTGCAGGTCGTGTTTCTGCACGAGCGTGCGGATACGCCGGATGATGTCGCTTGCGCGCCGCGCGTCGCGGATCATCGCCTCGATCGACGTGCTCGCCTCGTGCCAGTCGGGCACGTCGCGGGTCATCCAGCGCAGCGCGGCGCCGCCGTTGGTCACGATCGCCGAGATCGGCTGGCTGACCTCGTGCGCGATCGATGCCGTGAGCTCGCCGAGCGTCGTCACGCGCGTCGCGTGCGCGAGTTCCGTCATCGAACGATGCAGCGCCTCCTGCGTCATCTTGCTTTCGGTGACATCCATCAGCGCGCCCACGTACTCGGGCTGTCCCGACTGCGAGGTCATGGCGTGCGCGACGAAATGCACGTACTTCTGGGCGCCGTCCGGCAGCAGCAGCCGGTGCTCGACATCGACATGCGGCTCGCCGCGCATCGCCCGCTCGAACAGCGCGTGCACGAGGCCGGCGTCTTCGGGGTGGATACGGTCCATGACCAGTTGCCGCGAGGGCTGCGTGCCCGGCGGATAGCCGAAGATGCGGCACGCCTCGACCGACCACGACATCTCGCCGCCCGGAATCTTCATGCCGATGCTGCCGGTGTGGCTCAGCCCCTGCGCGCGGGCGAGAAACGCCTCGCTGCGCTCGAGCGCCTCTTCCGCGAGCTTGCGCTCCTCGATGTCCGTATTCACGCCATACCAGCGCAGCACTCGGCCGTCCTCGTCCATCAGCGGGGCCCCGCGGATATGGAGCCAGCGGTACACGCCGTCGCCGCGGCGCATGCGGGCGACATGCGAGAACATCTCGCTCGTCGCGCGCGCGCCCGACCACGCCTCTTCGAGCTGCGACACGTCGTCGGGATGGACCACGGCGCGCCAGAGTTCGCCGCGCAGGTTCACGAGCGAGATGCCCATGTCGGACCAGCGCTCGTTGATGAAGCTCACGCAGCCGTCGGGCCCCGAGCTCCAGACCATGCCGGGGATCGCATCGATGGTCGCGCGCAGTTCGCGCTGCTGCCGCATGATCTCGGCTTCCATCTGCTTGCGCTGGGTGACGTCGTTGTTGGTGGCGAGGATGGCGAGCGGGCGGCCCTGCACGTCGCGCCACAGCGACCACCGGCTCGATACGGTCACGAGCGACTCGTCGCTGCGCGTCTGCACGAGTTCGCCCTCCCAGCGGTCCTCGCTCAGCAGGCTGCCGCTGATGACGTCGACGGGAACGGGGAACTCGGTCTGCACCAGATCGTGGATCGTCTTGCCGATCGCGTGCCGCGCAGGCCAGCCGTACAGTTCTTCCGCGCCGCGATTCCAGAATGTGATGACATTGTTCAGGTCATACACGACGATCGCGTCGTGCGTCAGGTCGAGCAGTTGCACCTGCTCGAGCAGCGTCGCGGTGCTCGACTGGTTGCGCAGCGCGAGATAGGCGGTGGTCCCCACGGCGAGCATGCTCACCAGGCAACGCGCGAGCGCCGAGCCGAAATAGCTCGTATCGTGCGAGGCCAGATACGCGATGAGCGTGAGCGCGATGCAGCCCCATGCGACGGCGACTGTCGTGCGCCGCATGCCGGTCGACGCGGTCAGGAGGACGACCACCACGTACAGCACCGCGATCGCGATGTCGAGCGAGGTGAGCGCGTCGATGCAGAAAACCACGACCGCGATGATGCTCGCCAGTATCAGCAGCAGCCGGCTGGCGGGTCGCCTCGGATCGGTGAGGTATCGGCGAGGATTCATGGCAGTTTTAGAGTGCCGCCGCGCGGGAAAGGCGGCGCTGCGGCACGGGTGGCATCGGCAGGATCGGAGAAGCGCTGGCTGCCGGCGAACGCCGGGTCCGACAAAAGCCGTCGGAGCCGCGTTGCCAGCACTTTACTGGGATGTTCATCAAGCTTCAACTTCACCGGCAGCAATAGACATTGCTCTCGAATCGCAACATGTCGCGCACGCTCCATCGATGCATGCGCTAACGTTTGAGCCGGATATTTATTCCATCCCGAGTGGTTTTCTTCTAGAACGGCGCCGCGCCGGAACGCCGGTGCGCAAGCCCGGTCAATCCAGTCAATACCGGCAACGAGCGGATGCACGCCGCGGCAAGCCGGTCATCGACCATCCTTCGAACAAAGCGCCATGTCCCGTGAACCGTATTCAAAGACCATCGTGACCCGCTGGGCGGATATCGACTGCAACCAGCATATGAGAAACAGCGCGTATTCCGACTGGGCGACGTACGTGCGCTCCGAGTGGCTCAACGAGGCGGGCTTCGATGTGCGGACGATGGTCGCGGCGAATCTCGCGCCCGTCCTGTTCGAAGAGCGCACGAGGTTTCTGAAGGAGATACTGCTCGGCGAGCATGTTGCGATCGATTTGCAACTGGCCGGGGTCAATCACGACGGATCGCGCTTTCACATGCGCCAGACCTTCCGGCGCGGCGACACCCCATGCGCGATCTACGAGATCAAGGGAGCGTGGTTCGATATCGCACTCCGCCGCATCGTTGCGCCGCCGCCCGGCTTGCTCGAAGCGTCGGACAAGCTCGAGCGCACCGACGACTTCGCTCACCTCGTTTCGTCGCGCGAATAGATGCGCGGCCCGGCAATGCGCGACCCGAACATGCGCGAACTAGGCGCCGCGCAACACGCTCTCGAGATAGCGCGTGACTTCCTGCACGTCGATCGGCTTGTTGAGAAAGCACAGCGCGCCGTTCGCGACGGCCTTGCGCCTGAGCGCTTCGGACGGAAAGGCGGTGATGAAGATGATCGGCAGCGCGTTGCCCTGCGCGATGAGCTGATCCTGCATTTCGACGCCGGTCATGCCGGGCATCTGCACATCGGAGATCACGCACGCCGCGCTCGCGATTTCGCCAGACTGCAGGAAGTCTTCCGCCGATGCATACGCCCGCACACTCCAGCCGAGCGAACGCACGAGGCTGGCCGTGGCAAGCCGGACCGACTCGTCGTCGTCGACAATGGAAACAATGGGCGTGGTAGACAAGAGAAGGGTCCTCAAAGAGGCCATGAACGCGATCGCACTGCGCGCACAACCGTTGCAGACTGTTAGATCTAGTTTAGCCAGCGCTTAAGGCGGTGAGAATCATATATCGGTATAACCGGCAACGGATCGGCGCGCGTACCTTACAGCGTTCGCCGTCCGGACTTCAGCGCGCGCCCGCCGGCAACTGCACGCCGAGCGCTTCGGCCTTGCGCACGAGATCGGCAACCGACCTCGATGCCATCTTTTTCATGGCCTGCCCGCGATGGATCTTCACCGTGATCTCACTGAGATTCATTTCGCTCGCGATCTGCTTGTTCATGAGCCCCGCCACGACGTATCCCAGCACTTCACGTTCCCGGGGCGTGAGCGACTCGTAGCGGCCGCGCAACTCCGCCATGCCCTTCTCCGTGCCGCGCCGGACGCGGTCGGCTTCGAGCGCATGCGCGACCGCGTCGAGCATGTCCTGATCGCGAAACGGCTTGGCGAGGAAGTCGAGCGCGCCCGCCTTCATCGCCTTCACGGACATGGCAATATCGCCATGTCCGGTCATGAACACGATCGGGATCGACAGCTTCGCCTCGGCGATCTCCGTCTGGAAGGCAAGGCCGCTTTGCCCCTGAAGCCGCACGTCGAGGACGAGGCAGCTCGGCACGTCGGGCTTCGAGTACATGAGAAACTCGCGCGGCGACGCAAATACCTGCACGTCGAGCCCTACCGAGCGAAACAGGTTGCGAAGCGCGGTGCGCAGCGACTCGTCGTCATCGACCACATAGACAATGGATGATTTGCCGGCGTCGCCGCCTGTCGCGAAAGGGTCAGGACTGGAAGTCATTGCGCCACCTTATCGTGCGGTCGAAGGAATTGTGTTCGCGTCTGAGGTGTTTCGTGACGGTGCTGCGTGACGGAATTCCGTGATTTTACAGCCGCGCGCGTCGAGAGTTGCCCGGAAACCGGAAAACCGGCTCATCGTGCCGCGCGCAGCGCCCTCGCCGGCTGCGCGCTGCCCATCAGCGCGCGCAGCCGCTCGCGGCCCCGCGACAGCCGCGACATCACGGTGCCGAGCGGAATTTCCAGCGTGAGCGCCACGTCCGTATAGCTCATGCCCTCGAGGCCGATGAGCAGAACCACTTCGCGCTGGTCGATGGGCAGCCGCTGCAGCGCATAGTCGAGATCGCGC
>NZ_JFHC01000129.1 GCF_000698595.1 Caballeronia glathei
GCGCAAGCTCGTCGTCTACCATCGGCGCGCGGGTGGCCAGTCACAGTTGTCCGCTCTGCTCGAGCTCGAGCCGAAATCCGACCGCATTCAGAAGGCCATCGACTACGCCAACGCCAATTTGCGCAACGCGTTTTCTGTCGAAGAACTCGCCCAAGTCGCGAGTCTCAGCCCGCGCCAGTTCAGTCGAGCCTTTAATGCGGAAACCGGTCAGTCGCCCGGGAAGGCGATCGAAATGTAGCGACCGCTTTGCCCTTTGACCAGGACGACGTCGTCGACGGGCTCATAGAGGCAGCAATGCACGCTCCGGTAGCGATGCTGACGCAACACGCGCGTGCGACCGTAAACGAAGGCACGGGCATCACGCTGTTATGCAATATCTGAATGACGCGTCAGTGTTCCAACGGGCCCCAGATCAGATCGCCCTTGCCAATCTTTGCTGGGCATCGATCACCGCGAGCGCCGACTTAACGACGGTAATTTGTTCAGTCGCTAGAGGGGAGTCCAGCAGCGAGCGCTACCAACCGGCATCCTGGACCGAGTCGCCCATGGGAGCCGCCGGTTTCATGAGGCCGCCCGCAGACTGACATTCTGCGGTGATGCGAATCACACTGGAGCCACCACAGGCGAACAACGCGGGCGTTTAAATCTAGGAGGCTTATGAAGTTGAGGCTTTTGCCCTTCGCGCACTTCGCTTCTGTCGCGGCATTATAGGGCCGCGCGAATTCGCCGCTTCCAGGGAACGCGGTGTGTTCGCCCGCGGACCCGGCACTTCAATCTAGTAGGACGTCTCCTCGACCAGGTGCTCCCGGCGGCCCGGCGTGGCCGGTCCCGGACGACTCTGCTCCGAGAAAGCCGATGCTTGTCCAGTGGTCCAGGTAACGACGCAAAAGCACCTGATCGAACCGCGGATAGACGACGCCGCCCGCGCGCACTCAACGCGTGCGCCGTGTTGCTCGTATCATAGACGGGCATCCTTTCGTAGACTTCCCAGCGTGTGAGTCGACGGTAGACGGGTTCGGCAAGCATCGGCACGAGGGGCATCAGCGGGCTGTGTGTGAGCTCGGGGTCGTCGCTCAGGGGTTTGACCCACTGTGAATAGGGCTGCGCCTCGAGCAAATGGCCGCACCGGCCGAGCAGTTCAAAAAAAACGTAATCAGGTTCGACCTGGGCGAGGTCCCGAGGCGGCACGAGATGGTAGGCGCGCGAGAGATCCGCGCTTGCCCTGGTGCGGTGGCGCCGGATAAGCGCCGATCTAAGCGCATTCGAAGTAACAAGGATGATTTCGGAATGGTCCGGGCCAGAACGTGTCATGCTTTGGCATCGGGATACCAGCGAATTGGGACTAACTTACGCCGTAGAGCTCCGAAGCTGTCACACGACCTAACATGCGCTTCGTGCCGGTCAAGAATTGACCAGCAGCCGGTATGGTCGCTGCTTCGCGCGCGCCGGACCTTTGTCCGGGACCGCACAACCCAGGCTAATCAGATTCGCGGGCTGCTCGGCAAGTTCGGGGGCGTCGTTCCAATGGGATGGCGCAGCTCGTGCGTCGCATGCCGGCGCTGACCGAAGTTGCCTGCGACGAGTTGACGGGTTTCTTCCGGCTGCTCGTTCAACGCCTCATGAATCATTTGGCGGAACTGGACCGTCAGGTCCGAGAGCGCGAAGCGCAAATTCAGTCGTTGCACCGCAGTGAGATCAATTGCAGGCTCGCGAGCGGGCCCGGTATCGGACCGCATGCGGCGAACGCACTCGTCGCATCCATCGGCGATGCGAAGGGCTTCGCAAACGGGCGCCTACTCGCCGCATGGCTTGGCCTAGTGCCTCGACAGGACCCAAGCTGTGGCGAAAACGTCCTGCTCGGCGTCAGCGAGAGGGACGATCCTATTTGCGAACGCTGCTGACCCACGGCGCGCGTTCCGTGATACATGCCGCTGAAGGCAACCAACGCAGGACCGCCTCGTTGCACCGCTTGCTGCCGCGACAAACCCAACGTCGCAGCCGTCGTGCTCGACAACAAGAATGCACGGATAGTGTGGGCGCTGCTTAGGCTGAATGCGTTGATTCAGGGTAGGCGATCAATGCGGTTTCACGCACCACGGCCCCAATCAGCTAGTGCGGGGGCCCTGCATTTCGCGGTGCATCGTCCCAGGCAATCGCTGTTGCGGCACGCCGCGGCGCTCACGCATCGAAGAAGAGCCGCGCGAGTTCGGCACCGGGGTCCGCCGCACGCATGAACGCTTCGCCGACGAGAAACGTGTCGACGCCAGCGCTGCGCATCCGCTCGACGTCGGTCGCCGTCAGTATGCCCGACTCGGTGACGACGATGCGGTCGTCCGGAATGTCGCGGAGCATGCCGAGCGTCGTCTCGAGGGCGACTTCAAATGTTCGCAGATCGCGGTTATTAATGCCGACGAGAGGCGTCTTTAGCGTCAGCGCGACGTCGAGCTCTTCGCGCGAATGCACTTCGACGAGCACCGCCATCTGCAGCGAATGCGCTAGCGACTCGAAGTCGCGCATCTGCGCCGGCTCGAGCGCGGCTGCAATAAGCAGGATGCAATCGGCGCCCATCGCGCGCGCTTCGTGAATTTGATACGTGTCGACCGTAAAGTCCTTGCGCAACACCGGCAGGGCACACGCATTGCGCGCGGCGGTCAGGGCGGCCGCGGAGCCCTGAAAGAAATTCCGGTCGGTCAGCACCGACATGCACGCCGCGCCGTGCCTTTGATACGACGCGGAAATCTGTGCCGGTTCGAACGGATCGCGAATCAGACCTTTCGAAGGGCTCGCCTTCTTCGCTTCCGCTATCACGGCCGGCAGGCCGCTCGCATGCTTCGCGCGTAGCGCGCCGACGAAGTCGCGCACAGGCTGTGCTGCGCCTTCGCGCTGCAGCGCGTCTTCGGGCTTCGACGCTCGGTTTGCGACGATTTCCTCGCGCTTGACGGCAATAATCTTTTTTAGAATGTCGGACATATTGAACTCGCCGGTCTTCATAGGCATCGGATGCAGAGAGTGTTGAATGGACAGGCTTTTAAGCGGCGCCCAAAACCATAGGAAAAGCGCGTATCGCCTGCATATATTCCTCGATAATTCGTTGCGTGAGCGGGGAATGGTGTTCACGAATCATTCGAACGTCGGCGGCGACTCAGTAGGGAGCGAATCAGTGTGATCACCTGCACTTGCGTCCGAAGAAGGCACTTACGACATGCGAAGAAGGATAGCCACTGTCAAGGTCGTCTCAAACGCCGTATATACGTTGGATTTAGGACATCCCGCGCAGGACGGCGCATGTATATGCGGCTTTGCCCTGTTACCAGTGGTCATCGGGAGCCTATGTGAGCATCTGAGGGCCAACTGGGGCGGCGGCAACAAACACGCCTGCCGCGGCGATCAAGACGGCACGCTGCAATACAAGGACGAGATTCAGCGGGATGCATTCTCGATGCGATGAAAACCTCGCCATCGGACCCGCCTTGGATCTCCAGCCGGCTGCGCGCGGCCTTTAGACCGCTGCAACTCAGGCACAGCCCCCTCGAGCGTCACGAGTGGCTCGGCCACGCCCTACAACGTATGCGAGATCTGCTAGCGTGCAGCGAACCCTGCAGATGCACGCTTGCAATGGTCAGGCGCTCTTCGGGTTGAAGTTGCCGGTACTCGATTCTTCCGTTCATTGCCACACGATATACGAGACAGGTGTTGCAGTTCACATTGAGGCCGCCCCTCTCTAGCAATTACCCTAGACTCCCCGTTGCACTTCCGTTTGAAACCGCCCATCGAAAAAGGGGGCCTCACAGATGAACTTCGATGGGTGGTGCGGCGATCTGGCGAGCGGCTATAGACCTGGCATGCCGTTCGTTGCCGTCAATCGCGATTTGAGTGCCGCCGCGACCAAAGCTCTAGAAGCAGTGCGGTGCATCGGAAGCGACTACCCAAGTGGGCAGATATTGAAGTCAATTCCCGTAAGACGGATTCAAGGTCCCGACCGGACGCGATTGCGTGCTTTATAACAATAAGCTCTGGCGTATCATGCACAGGACGGTACATGGTCAACCCCAGCAGACGTTGGCTGACCAACTGTGTACGTTTCCAGGCAAGGAAGCCGATATTGTTCCCAGAGCAACGTCTAATTCTCCTGAAGCGATACTGCATCCAACGACTTGGGGGAAAGCAACGATAGAACTTTTGCAATCTTGGGCATGCGCTCAGCAACTGGGTCGAAATCGTACTGCATAACAAACCAGAGAACGCAGATAGCCCCCGTTATTGCTGCACTGCCTGTCCGTTTCCCCGTTTGATGGCCTTCCATATCTGATCGGCGTGCCGATGATCCGTACCACAACATCCACCAACGATGTTCATGCGGCTCAGGAACGCGCGCAGCGCAGCGGTTTCCTCGCCGAATTCCGCCGGGTTACCATCGTCAAGTTCCTCCGCCTCATCCAGCTCGGCATGGCTGAGGCGTGACGCGTTGGCACGCACGCCGCGAATGCGTTGAAGCCAGTCGCCACCGCTTTGCAGCGTCGTTTCGAAATGTGACGGGTGCGCGCAATTGATCATGAAGAATGAGGCATAACCCGCCGTTTCCGCGTCAGTGCGTTCGACGGCTTCCTGGAGGGTATTAGCGGACTGCAGCCGACCGTCGGTTTCAAGGGTGAAGGAGATCGAGATTGGCACACCGGCGACTTTCGCGGCTTGCACCATCCCGATCGCTTCGTCGATATAGTTCAACGTAAATCCCCCCACCATATCGACTTGCGTGGCAGTGAGGGAATCGATCTGCTCTTGGTGGTAGTCCTGCGCCTCGCCGACGTTCATTCGCGCGCCGGCCTGATATCCGTCCCCGCGCGGTCCGATCGTACCGACGATGACGATTGGTGTCGCCGGCGTTTCCCACTTGGATCGGAATTGGGCCAACTGATTGGCCGCGCGGCGGTTTGCATCGACGAGCGCGCTGGCTGAGTAGCCGAGCTTCCTGCCCCAATCCCGGCTCGCACGCCAGGTCGGTGTCGCGAGCACAATTCCCACTCCATGTTTGCGTGCAAGATTGGTAAAGCGCTCGTAGTGGCTTTCAATCAGTGCGGTGCCCGCTTCCGTCTTAAGAAGATCGTACGACGCGAAATACGGCAGCTCAACTCCTTGATGAAAAATCAGCGACGTTTCGAGTCCGCCGTCAGTCATGAAAGGATGATCCTCCAACAATGGTAATCGGTTACGGTATTTGCTCATCGAAATTCTCGCTTCAGTTAAGTACTGGGGAGCGTCTGAAACCCGCTCCGTGAAACTTCCCGCCTCATCCTCGACATTGGGAAGCACCTAGAAATATTACAAAGCGCTTAACATTTATGTCCAACATCAGGACTGCATATTTCCAGTAGCCCTTGATCCGATCGTCACTGCGAACTGGGAATCAAAGTGAACACCCCGGCAACACCCGGTTTGTCGATAACAGGGAAAGCATAGCCTTTGTCATGCCCCGCTCATATGACATTTATGCGGGTGATTCAGGACGAGGCGACGCTTCGCAGCGGGTCATTCCTTTGTACTGGCCCGCAAATCTGCCTCTTTTTGAGTTCCGAGGGGGTGGTTTAGCGGGTCAGGCGCGGGCGCGGCCCGGCGCTGCGAACCCCTTGATGTGACTTGAATCGACAAGCTGGGGTTTGGCCTACTACGGCCAAACGACAGCTCACCATTGCCGTGGACTTTATCCCTGGCAGCCGCTTCGCCTACACCGGGGTCGCGGGCGAGCACCTTGTGCTTGACACGCAAATCAAGGGGCTGATGCGCCACCTGAATTTCTTCCAGCACGAGCGCCATCTGGAAGTCCGGGTACCGCGAGTACGCTTGGCGGATGGCCTTCCAGACGGTGTGCTGGTGGAAAGACGCCAACGTTCGCGAGGTTTGCCTTCAGACCGGCGGACAGGATGAGCGAGGGAGCCCGTGCTGTAAACACGGTCTCGGTGTTGTCGGACCATGCCTGTATCTCACCGTCGTGAGCACGGGCAATCTCGCGCGCAATGTAAAGTCCCAGGCCAAGGCTGTCTGATGAGCCGGCCCGACTTTGCGCCCCCGGACCGCGCTCAAGAGGTTCGAATATGCGATAAAGGGCAGACATCGGTATCGCTGGTCCCCAATTCCTTACCTCGATCGATATCTCCCGGTCGCCTCCGCGACCGCTACCTGCGCGGCGGCCGCTGGCTCGCCATACTTGATCGCATTTGCGACCAGGTTGTCCAGCATCTGCTGGATGCGCCGGCTGTCGCAGTGGGCCCCGGTGTCTCCGATCACATCAAGTTCCACCGTTGGTGTTCCATGCGCAACCGTAGCTGGTCCCGTTCGTCGTCGACCAGGCCTGCACCATCGACGGGAGCGGGAGTCACCTGAATACCGATTCCAAGCATGGGGTGCGGCTGAAGTCCAGCATGTCGTCAAGCTGCGCCTGCATCCGCGCGCCGCTTCGGATCAACCGGGCCGCGGGGACGGAGACACGTCCTGGCCCACGTTAAGTCTCGCGAGATGGTGGGCGATCATCTGGATCGCCTGAAGCGGGCTGCGCATGTCGAGTATCCCGGCTATCTACTTGTGCTACCGCATGCCTCGGCGGTGGCTCCCCGCTGAAAGCAGCGGGGCAGTGCAGGGTAATTCTTCAGGCGAATGCGGACCCGTCAATTCCCAGCCGCCCAAGGTGACCTCCGCATTAGGCTGCAGAAGTTCCGGCGCTGGAAGTTGGGCTCCTTGTCGGCGATGACATCGGCAAGGCCGGTCCCCTGGGTTGTTTGTGGCCGGTGCTTGAGGCCATCGTAGAGTGACTGGAGCACGTCTTCGGCAAAGTGCGGCGGATGGGGATACGCTGCAGCCATTGCCTTCCGCTGCGCGTCAGTAAACTCATCGTAGCCTAAGCCCACCAGATCCATCATCACTCCCTCCGCGGTAAGCGCGGCGACGGAACGCAGATGCGCGGAAATTCCCTGCGTGGTGTGCAGCGCGATCGCGAGCCAGACCTTTTCGATATTGCCTTCCTCAATGCCTTGGTTTCGCAGGAAATCGCGCGCGGCGTTTGCACCATCCACCTCGAAGCGCAGTTGGCTCTGCCGGAAGGCTGAGGTCAATCCGACGTCATGGAACATGGCCGCGGTGTAAAGCAGTTCCGGATCAAAGGTCACGCCCTTCCGCCTCGCGGCCAACGCGCCCCAGAAATAGACGCGCGTGGAATGCTCGAACAGAAAATCGCTCTCGGTGTCGCGAATTAACTGCGTTACTTCTCGCGCCAATTTGCTGTCGGGAATTTTTACGCCGGAAATTTCCTTAGCCACCATGGCCGAACCTCCATCGAACATTGGCCGCACCGTTCCCTGCGGTTGGGGAAACGCCCGTTGCCGCCCGCCGAGCGCCGCCAAATCTCAGACGCGGATGGCGATCGGGACGTCCGCCTGATGCTTGCGGCCGAACGCGACGTCGGGTTCATAGTCGGCGTCCCGAGCTTGTCGACTTCCATCCTCCTTCCACAAGGCACGGGCCTGCATCTGCATTATAGGCTCAGCCACACCCCCATATGCCGCAGTGATCAGCTCCCTTCCCTTAATGGCTGGGCCGCCCTAATCCCTGTTCGAGCAGATCACGCAGATGTGATTCCACGCACATATGGCAAGCATGCCTCCCAGTACCACCCTTCTCACTCCTCGCTTGCGCAGTTGAATGACGAGATCGTTGGTCTGCGGTCCGAAGACCTTGTGCGGACTCACAACAACCGTCTCGCCATCATTGATGTAAGGCTTGAACTCGTCGAGCCAGTGAGCGCCGGAGCCTTCGAAACCTTCCAGACTCAACTGACCACTACGCGCGAACGTACAAGTAGCGAATTCATCGGCCTCCAACGGTCCATTGAATTTCCATACGCGATCCGTCGGGAAAAGTAATGTGGCGATATAAATACCGTAAACTTTTCGGACTTTGCGGCCTTGAAGATTCGCAGCATGTTTTCTACCGTCTTATTCTCTGTCACACTTGCTCCAACCGCGCCCCAGTTCTTACCGTTCTTACTTAAGACACCGACTTGCGGGTCGATGAATACTACGGCTGTCTCAGTTCGATCAAAGGACAATGCGAACCTCCAATAAGGTGGATGACGGCTTGCCAATTTTCATCGACCCGAGCCCTCCGATCAGATAGGAAACGGAGGACCAGAAAGCGCCGGTCCGACAGATTTCAATGGCACATTCGCGTTCTTGCACGCGGGCGCCGATGAGGGCGCTTGCTGGAGAGCTTCGCGGCAATCGTGTCGACCCCGGCTCTCGCATGCAGCGGGTAACCATCCGTAAAGCGATGGTTCGACACGCCAAAATTCACGTGACCGACCGCCGGCATTCGACAGGTTTGAACCACGTACGACAACGATCAACTGAGCGGAACACCGAAGGCTTAGCTGGGCGGGTCGTGCCTGCGTTACGGGTAACAAGATGGTGTGCGCCTGGAGGCTCAAACCATGACTCGGCGGCGTCGTTCGGCCGGATCACCTTACTGAAAGTTACGCGCCGTTTGGGATTCACCAGCCGCCAAGTCGACCTAAAGCATGCAGGCACTCCCCCTTATCAGAAGCGGGAACAGCACAATTGCCCTCGAGTATCGCACCCACAGAATTCGCGAATTCCGGCCCAAAAGGCGATACGAGTCAGCAGGGGAACGCGGACCCGGGGGGAGACCGCCTGCTTGACAGCCAATGATAAGCAGCCATCCATTCGGGCGCTCCTCGGACTGTCCTAAAAGCACCGCATATATGACATATGAATCCTGTTCAACCGACCTTATCCTTCTGCCATTGCTTACACCTTGCGCTGCAACCGGGCGCGCGGACAGGTGACGTCTAATCCATACTCTGAATCCGCACTGTTAGGGCCGGCCGTCGATTGGATGTGGCAGACCTTGGCTATGAAGATTTCTGACGATCAAGCTGATTAATAAGGAGCGAATTTTTTTATGGACTCAAGCCGCAAGCATACTTATGTACTAATCGCGGGGTCGTGGTATGGCGGATGGGTTTGGCGCGACGTGATTCCAGGCCTGCGCAAGCTCGGGCACGCGGTCACTGCGCTCACGTTGACCGGACTCGGCGAGCGACGCCACAATGGCACCGACAATACAGATCTCAGTACTCACGTTGACGACGTGATTGCTCATATCGAAATGGAAGGCCTGCAGTCCGTCACCTTGGTTGGCTGGAGTTATGGCGGTATGGTCATTACTGGCGTGACCGCTCGAATTCCCGACAAGATCAAATCTCTGATCTACCTAGACGCCTACGTACCGGAGGACGGAAAGGCCCTAGTTGACTACGCGCCGGCGGAGTTGCGCGCCACTATGGTCGACGTGTTCATGAACGAGCGCAAGTCGGTACCGCCCTTCCCACTGGAAATGCTTGGCGTAACAGATCCATCACTTGTCGAATTTGTGACGCCCCGCCTTACCCCTCAGCCATGGCGAACTTTGTATGAGCCTGTGCAGGCGCGACCGCTGCCACCTAACATTTCTGTCGCCTATGTGTATTGCTCCGGGTATCAGTCGCTCTTCACTGGCTTCTATGAAAACTTCAAAGGTGATCCGCGTGTTCGAACAGCGGTCATTGACACAGGCCATCTCTGTATGCTCAGCGAGCCATTGAAGACCATCGAAATACTGGCGGATCTCGCATAAGCAAGCGTATCTCATCACTGTCTATAGGCCACGACAGAAAAAGAACAATTCATCCATACCCGATCCCTATCGACAACATGACCTCATCGATAAACGTCAACTTGCCCGATGTTGTTGCTGAAGTTGCCGCTGCCTTCGCCTCGTACGAGCGGGCTCTAGCGAATGACGACAGCATTCTGATTAACGCTTTGGTTTGGCAAGATCCCCGAACGGTTCGTTACGGTTTGGATGACACGCAGCACGGGAGCGAGGAAATCCGGAAGTTTAACTCCGGTAGTCATCGCATTAGTACCCGAATCATGGAAGGAACAACGATACTTACGACGTTTGGATACGACTGCGCAACAGTGAACACGGAATTTGCTTGCGAAAACTCCGATCTTCGCGGGCGACGGACTGTAGTTTGGGCGCGTATCGGTCCCGATTCGCAGCCCGAAGCGGGGTTGCATTGTGGCTGGAGAATCGTCGCGTCACATGACAGCGTCATTTCCGATCGTTTGGCTCCTTAGCTGCCGCGATACGCCGGGCTGCGGGAAATCAATCGGTGCTTCACACAAAAATCGTCCGGCGATACACGAGCGACTGACCGTCGACCGCGAGAGGGCGCCCTTTATTTTGATCACGGAGAACATTTCCAGGATCAGCGCCGCAAGCTAGGCCCCGTTCACATTCACAAGCGGCTCGAAGGTGCCTGCGATTGAGACAAAGTTGAGGTAGCTGTGGGCGAGTTTGTCGTATCGAGTGGGGACGCGACGGAAATGCTTGATACCGTTAAAGAATCGTTCGACCGAATTGCGCTGCCGATAAAGGGTTGGTCACGCCAAAAATCTCGTCACCTACCGCGAATTTCTGGACGCCGGGACCAACCTCAACGACGACCCCTGCAATGTCGGAGCCGGGCGTCAGAGGCAATGGTTGCGGAAGAACGCTCTTTCCCGCGCGGATCCACGCATCCCACGGGCCTACGCCTGCGGCCATCACTTTGACGACAACCTCTCCTTCAATGGGCGTTGGAATCGGAGCCGGCGAAACTGAAGCACGTCCGGTCCGCCATACGGGTATCAATTTGAACTGCTTGCATCAATGCTGTCACTTTAATCTCTCCTCGATCGCCGCATTCGGCGGACCGAAAAGTGCGACGAAACTACGATCACTTTACGCTTGTTTCCCGCTGGAGCGAACTAGCGTCCCAGCGGCCGCTCGACAGCGCCGCTTTCTTCAGGGGTGGGGGAGAACAAGGCCGCGCCGAACCCGGCCAGCCGCGACTAAGAGGCACCGCACTCACGTCGGTGCCCAGCGAACTGATCGCATTACCGGCGACGAAAACGCCGAGTGCCAATACGAGACGAGCTTGCGCGGCCACGCCCCGGCCACGGTCGCCAACATCGGCGCCATGAACGCATATGAGAGCGCGTAGAGCGTCACCATCTGGCCAGCGACGCTGACGGAGGTATGCAGCGATGCCGCAACGCCT
>NZ_JFHC01000130.1 GCF_000698595.1 Caballeronia glathei
GCGCATCAAACGGTTCAACAAACCCCAGCCCCGACCCCAAGCGCCAGCGCCCTGCTAACTCACGCAAACGTATCCACGAGCCCGACGGTGCGCCGCACCGGCACCTGCCGCGTGTCCCCCACGGCGCCCACATCGCCGAACCCGCCCGCATCGCGGCCACCGCGGCCCGAGCGCGCCCCCGACCCCGACCCTTGCCCGCCATCTTGTCCGGCCTGTCGAGCGAAGCCGTCGCTCACGCTCGTGCTTCCGAGTCCGATGCCATTCGCCTCCATCGCCTCGCGCAGCTTGGGCAGCGCCGCTTCGACAGCCTCGCGCACCTGCGCATGCTGCGAGACGAACAGCGCGTGCGCGTGATTGTCCGCGACCTGCAGCACGACCTGGAGCGGACCGAGGTCCTTCGGGTTGAGCGTCAACTCGGCGCTCTGCTGATGCGCGTTCGACAGGAACACGACCTTCTGGCTGAACGCATCGTCCCAGCCGGCGGAGCCGACGTGCGGCGCAATCGCCGCGCTCGTCGCGGCCGCCATCGAGCCCTGCACGTTCGACGCCCCCGATCCCGCCGATGCGGCCTGCAGCGCACCCGCATGCGCGGCGGCGTCGGCGGCCGCGCGCAAGGCCGCGGCGTCGCCGGTCTGGGCGGCGCCCGCCGCCGCCTGTGCACCCGCAAGCGCCGCGGCGTCGCCCTGCGCGACGGCGGTGGCGGCGGCGTTCCGGCCGTCGCCGAGCGCGGCGCCGAAGCCTAGGCCGATCGTGCGCGCCTCTTTCGACGCCTCGCCGTGCGTGCCGTCCGCAACGGCTCTGCCATCGACGTTCTGCACGCTGGAGCCGAACACCGCCGCCGCATTCGCCACGGCGGGCGCATCGCCGGGGGCGGCGAGCACCGCCTGCAGCGCTTCGTGCGCGGATTTCGGGTCGCCGGGCTTGTGCGGGGCGTCGGCAGTCGGGGCGCTGTCGCCGGTCGCGGACGAATCGCCGGCGGAATTGGCCGTCGATGCCGCCGCCGCATCCTCCAGATCGGCGAGCGTCGCGCCGGTGTCCGCGGCAGCGGCGTCGGCACGCGCCTTCGCCTGCGCGGCGGCAGCCGCCGTGTCCGGCTGGGTTTTGGCGGGCGGCCTGGCGGCGTCCTTCGTGGTGTCGCCCGGCTGGTCCGCCCGGGGCGCCTTGCCGGCCGTGTCGCTCTTGCCGTTCTGCTCCGGCGCCTGCGCGTCCTGCGTCGCGGCGGATTCGTCGGCGGCGGCATCGTCGCCGGGCTTGGGAGCGTCGTGAACGCTCGACGTCTGCGCCGCAGCAGCCGCCTTCTCGGCGCGCGCAGCGGCGTTCGCCTTGTCGGTCATGTTCTGCAGCGTCGCGCCGAACGAACCGAATGCGCCGTCGTCGCGCGACGACGGCCCCGCTTTACCCGGCGACCCCGGGGACGTCGCGCCGATGAGCGCGTTGGCAAACGAAACGGACGACATGCTTGACCTCTTTGATCCGGTAAAAATCGGGCGTTGCCGCGGTTCAGGCCTTCTCGGCCCTCATCCGCAGAATCTTTGCTGCGTGTTCATCGGCATCGCGCTGCTCGACGCGCGCCGCCTTCTTCGCGAGCACGGCTTCGCCGCGCGCCGCGAGCACTTCATATGAGCCGAGCTTCTGCTTTCTCAGCCGCCATTCGGGCTTGGCCGCCTCGAGCCGCTTTTCCGCCGCGTCGAGCAGCGCGCGCTGCTGGCCGATCGCCGAATCGAGCGTATCGACGAACGCCTGGAAATTGCGCAACGTCTGGGCCGTCGTCCCCTCCTGCGCCGACGCCGTGAACCGCGCGTGATATTCGTCGCGGTACGTGACGAGCGATGTCAGCTGCGCCTCGATCTCGTTGCGCTCCTGCTGGAGCTTGCCGAGTTTCTTGGCGGCCGCGTCGAGTTCTTCTTCCGCGAGGTTGATCAGGGTCTTGATCGGCAGGTGTTTTGACATGGGCGTCGGGTTCCTCAGCTTCCTTGGTCGAATAACTGGTCGAGTTGCGCGAGACTCGGGGCAAACTGGGCCTGCTCGCGAAAACCTTGTTGCAAGAACGCTTCCATGCGCGGATACAGCGCGATCGCGCGGTCGAGCAGCGCGTCGCGGCCGCTCGAATACGCGCCCACGTTGATGAGGTCGCGGTTGCGCTGATAGCGCGACAGCATCTGCTTGAACATGCGCACGCGGTCGAGATGCCGGTCGTCGATCAGCGCGGTCATCGCCCGGCTGATCGACGCCTCGATGTCGATCGCCGGATAGTGCCCCGCTTCCGCGAGCGAGCGCGACAGCACGATGTGGCCGTCGAGAATCGCGCGCGCGGAATCGGCGATCGGGTCCTGCTGATCGTCGCCTTCGGTCAGCACGGTGTAGAACGCGGTGATCGAGCCGCCGCCTTCCGGCCCGTTGCCCGTGCGCTCGACGAGCGCCGGCAGCTTCGCGAACACCGACGGCGGATAGCCCTTCGTCGCGGGCGGCTCGCCGATGGCAAGCGCGATCTCGCGCTGCGCCATTGCGTAACGCGTGAGCGAGTCCATCAGGAGCAGCACGTGCTTGCCCTGGTCGCGGAAATACTCGGCAAGCGACGTGGCGTAGGTCGCGCCCTGCATGCGCAGGATCGGCGAGACGTCGGCGGGCGCGGCGACCACCACCGAGCGCGCGAGACCGTCCTCGCCGAGAATCTGCTCGATGAACTCCTTCACTTCGCGCCCGCGCTCGCCGATCAGACCAATCACGATCACTTCCGCGCTGGTGTAGCGCGCCATGGTGCCAAGCAGCACCGACTTGCCGACGCCCGAACCCGCGAAAAGCCCCATGCGCTGGCCGCGTCCCACGGTCAGGAGCGAATTGATCGCGCGCACGCCGACGTCGAGCACCTTGTGGATCGGCTCGCGGTTCAGCGGGTTGATGGTCGGCGCGCTGAGCGGCGCGTCCACCTTGGCGCCGAGCGGCCCGAGCCCGTCGAGCGGACGGCCCGACGCGTCGACCACGCGTCCGAGCATTTCCCAGCCCACCGGCAGGCGCTTCGCACCGGCCATCGGATCGTTGATCGGCGCGCTTTCCAGCGGGTAGACGCGCGCCCCGGGCAAAAGGCCCGCGACTTCGGTGGTTGGCATGAGGAACAGCTTGTCGCCGGAAAAGCCGACCACTTCGGCTTCGGCCATCGGAATCGAGCTACCCGCGGGCAGCTCGATCATGCATTCGGCGCCCACGCCGAGGCGCAGCCCGACCGCCTCGAGCACGAGCCCGGCCGCACGCGTGAGGCGCCCGCACGCACGCAACGGCCTGGCGATGCCGCTGCGCGCCTTCAGTGTGTCGAGCTGCGCGCGCCAGCCGTCGAGATGCGGGTTGCCCGCGAGGTCGGCAAGCTGGACGATCGTCTGCGCGGCGCGCTCCTCCAGGCTCGGCTCGGCGGGGTCGGCGTCGCTCAGCAGCGGGCCGAACGACGCGCGCGCGATCTCCTGCTCGAGCTCGCTCAAGCCCTCCTGCGTGATGCGGCGCGCGGGCGCGCCCGGGTGCGGGGCAACGTGCGTGTTCACCATGGCTGCGACCTCCCGAGCGCCGCGGCGACGCGCTCCCAGCGCGTAGCGTTGGTCGCGTCGATTTCGCCGCTCGCCGCCTGCGCGCGGCAGCCGCCGCGCTCGATGCCGGGATCGGTGCGCACGCCCCAGCCGGCGGCTTCGAGCTCATCTTTCAAATAGGCTTCGACGATCGGCAGATCCGCCGGATTCACCGTCAGGTGCGGCGCGCCGGACAGCGCCGGCTCGGCCGCGATCACTTCGCGGGCGACGGCGAGGAGCGCGGTCGGATCGAGTGTCAGGTGCTGCTGCACGACCTGCTGCGCGATGTCGAGCGCGAGTGCCGTCAGCGATTGGCCGACCGCTGCGTCGGCGGCCTGCAGCGCGACCTTGAACGCGTCGGCGAGCCCGGCGAGGCGCGCGGCTTCGGCGAGCGCCTCCTTGCGGCCTTCCTCGAAGCCCTTCGCATGGCCCTGCTCGTAGCCCGCCTGGTAGCCCATCGCCTGCCCGGCGACGTGCCCCGACGCGAGCCCTTCCGCGTGCGCGTCTTCGTGCATGCGGCGCAGGTGCGCTTCGAGCGCGGCCTGTTCGGCGGCGCTGTTGTCCACCGTCACCGGGTCGAACGACGCCATCTCCCAGCGCTGATACGCCGAGAGCTGCGGCTTCTGCGCGCGGGCCGCGTCAGACATACGCGTCCTCCGCCTTGCCGCCTAGCTGGATCTGGCCGTTTTCCGCGAGATTGCGCACGGTCTGGAGGATGCGGCGCTGCTGCGTCTCGACTTCCGACACCCGCACCGGGCCGCGCGAATCGAGGTCTTCCGCGAGCAGTTCGGCGGCGCGCTGCGACATGTTCGAGAGAAACTTCTGGCGCAGCGCGGGCTGCGCGCCCTTGAGCGAGACGATCAGCGTCTCGGATTCCACTTCCTTCAGCAGCAGCTGGATCGCGCGGTCTTCGAGGTCGAGGAGGTTTTCGAACACGAACATCTGGTCGATGATCTTCTGCGCAAGCTCCGAGTCGTATTCGCGCACGTTCTGAAGCACCGACTCCTCGTGGTTGCTCGACATGAAGTTGAGGATTTCCGCCGCCGTGCGGATGCCGCCCATCGGCGCGCGCTTCAGGTTGTCGCTGCCGGAGAGGAGCGTGGTCAGCACGTCGTCGAGTTCACGCAGCGCCGCCGGCTGGATGCCGTCGAGCGTCGCGATGCGCAGGAGCACGTCGTTGCGCAGCCGGTCGGTGAGCAGCGCGACGATTTCCGACGCCTGGTCGCGGTCGAGGTGCACGAGGATCGTCGCGATGATCTGCGGATGCTCGTTCTTGATGAGTTCGGCGACAGCCGCCGAATCCATCCACTTCAGGCCCTCGATGCCGCTCGTGTCGCTGCCCTGCAGGATGCGGTCGATGAGCGCGCCCGCCTTGGTTTCGCCGAGCGCCTTCGTCAGCACCGAGCGGATGTACTCGCTCGAATCGAGCGAGAGCGCCGTGTGCTGCTCCGCCTCCTGCACGAATTCGGTGAGCACGTTGTCGAGCTGCTCGCGCGTCACGTTCTTGAGCGCGGCCATGGTCGCGCCGATCTTCTGCACCTCGCGCGGCGCGAGGTACTTGAAGACTTCGGCGGCTTCCTCCTCGCCGATCGACATGAGGAGGAGCGCGGCTTTGTTCAGGCCTTCAGCGTTCATCGGACACCCAGTTCTTCACGACCGTCGCCACGATTCTCGGGTCCTGGCGCGCGACCATGCGCGCGTAGTCGAGGTTGCGGTCGAATTTCGCCTTGCTGCTTTCATGGCCGAGGAGACTCACCTCGGCGTCCTTGTCTTCGTCCTGTTTCGTGTCGGGCAGCGACGGGCCGTCGAGCAGGGAAAGCTCGTCAGGCGGGCCGAGCGCCGCGGGCGCCTCGGGCGGCGGGAACGCGCGGCGCATCGCCGGCTTGACGAGGCTGAAGTAGAGGAAGAGGCCCACGAGCCCGATGCCGAGATATTTCGCGAGCTGGATGCCGCGCGCGATCATGTCCGGCGTGCGCCACCACGGCACGTCCGGCGTCACGCTCAGGTCCGACGAGAACGTGCTGTTGACGACGTTCACCGAATCGCCGCGCTTCTCGTCGTAGCCCATCGCGTCCTTCACGAGCTGCTGGACCTGCGCGAGCTTCTCGGCGGGAAGCGGGGTCATCGTGACGTTGCCCTTCGCGTCGACCTGCTTCTGGTAGTTCACCACCACCGCGACGGACAGGCGCTTGATGCCGCCCATCGGCTGCTCGTAGTGGCGCACGGTGCGGTCGACTTCGTAATTCGTGGTCGTGTCCTTGCGCTGGTTGACCGGCGTCGTCTTAACGGCCGCGCCCGCCGCGTCCGAAGCCGGCGCGACGATCGGCGCGGACGCCGGCTGCGGCGGCTGGTTCGACAGCGCGCCCGGCACGCCCGACGCGCCGCTGCCCGCGTTCTCGCTCGATTCGCTCGACTGCTGGCTGCGGATCGCCGTCTGCTGCGGATTGGCGTTCGGGCCGTAGCTCTCGGCCGTCTGCTCGAGCTTCGAGAAATCGACGTCCGCGCTCACCTGCGAGCGCGCGTTGCCCGCGCCGAAGAGCGGCGCGAGGATCGCGTCGATGCGTTTTTGCGTGTTGTGCTCGATCTGCTGCACATATTTGAGCTGCGACGCGTCGAGCCCGCTCGCGGCGCTCTGCTGCGTGAGCAGGTTGCCGTCCTGATCGACGATATTGACGTTCTTGACCGGCATGTCCGGCACGCCTGAGGACACCATGTGCGCGATTGCGAGCACCTGGCCTTCGTCAAGCACGCGCCCCGGGTACAGATTGACCATGACCGACGCCGTCGGCAGTTCCTTTTCGCGCACGAACACGGTCGGCTTCGGGATCGCGAGGTGCACGCGCGCCGACTTCACCGAGGAAATCGAGCCGATCGTCTTTTCGAGCTCGCCTTCCAGCGCGCGCTGGTAGTTCACCTGTTCCGCGAACTGGCTGATGCCGAATTTCTGGTTGTCCATCAGCTCGAAGCCGACCGAGCCGTTCTTCGGCAGGCCCTGGCTCGCGAGCCGCAGCCGCGTTTCATGCACCTGCTCGGCCGGCACGAGAATGGCGCCGCCCGAATCGGCGAGCTTGTACGGAATGTTGCCCTGTTGCAGTGCGGCAACGATGGCGCCGCCGTCGCGGTCGGACAGGTTGCTGAACAGCACGCGATAGTCCGGCTGGCGGGACCACAGCACGAGGCCCGCGATCACCGCCGCGAGAATGGCGACCGCGACGATCAGCGGCATGCGCGGATTCGAGCGGATTTGCGACAGCATCGGCATGCGCTGCGCGAAACCGCCGAATTCCGGGCCGCCGCCGAGGCTCACGCCGGGCGCAGCGCTCCCCACGGCGCCAGGCTGGGCGCCGGCCAGGCCCATTCTGGCGTCGGGGGTTATCAGGGAATTATTGGGCGTGTCCATTGCGTTAGAAGCTCTCCGGATCTTGGCGTCTTGGGCCGCGCTATGTTTTAGGCGCCCATGGAAGACTTTTCACGATTGGATTATCCGCAGATGAATGCAAGTCGATTGGGCGAATAGAGCCGGGTTTTACCCGCTCTTTCACGGCTTTGCCGAAAGCCCCGCTGATATTCTTTTTCGTACTCGGTCGCCCTGCGTCCACGAACCGCCCGGACTGGAAGTCGAACTTTCGTCCGCGCCGGGGACGGCCCGGGTCGAAAGCCCCGATTTGCCCCGAATCGCTCACCGAATCGCGCGTTCGATTCGCCCCGATTCGATGCCCGATGTCCTGTCATCACGGAGAAACCATGAATTTTTCGATCAACCCGATGAGTACCGCGCTCGGCGCATTGCAGTCGATGGCCGCGCAGGCGTCCGGCGGTGCCAGCGGGCCGACGGTGGCGTCGGGCAGCGTGACGGGCGCGCCGTCGGGCGCCGCCACGGCGGGAAGTTTTGCCGACGCGCTCAAATCGTCGCTCGACAAGATCAGCGACAACCAGATGAAGGCAACCGGCGAGGCGCGCGCGTTCGAAATCGGCGCGCCAAACGTGTCGCTCAACGACGTGATGGTCGATTCGCAGAAAGCCAACATTGGCCTCCAGTTCGGGCTCCAGGTGCGCAACAAGCTCGTCACCGCGTACAACGAGATCATGCAGATCTCAGTCTGAGGATGCCCCGCCGCTTCCCGCACCCCGTGTCGTCCGCGACCCGGTTTCGCCTTGCGCCCTAAAGCTTTTCCGCGGTTTTCCGATAACACCGGTAACAGCACGACGAACGGCAGCCCACCCGGGAACGGTGTGAGCAGGCCGTTCGCCGGCATCGATTCACACCGGTGAAGTCCCGGCCAGCGTCAGCGAAGGCACGTCGTCGAGTGCCGGAAGGCGGCGCTCGGGCCCCGACGCGTTCGGCATCGCACAAGGAGAACCACGGATGTATTCCCCAGGACACGCTGGAGCCAACGCCTACGCGCGCGTCGGCGTTCAAACAGGAGTGATGGGAGCGAGCCCGCACCGGCTGATCGTGATGCTCTACCAGGGCGCGCGTCAGGCGATCGCCCAGGCGCGGATGCATTTGCAGCAGAACAACGTGGGCGCGCGGGGCGCGGCGATCAGCAAGGCGATCAGCATCATCGAAAGCGGGCTGCAGCAGGCGCTGAACAAGGACACGGGCGGCGAGATCGCCGGGCGGCTCGACGCGCTGTATACGTATATGACGCGGCGTCTCCTGGAAGCGAACCTGAAGCAGGACGAGCGGATGCTGGTGGAAGTGGACGAACTGCTCGCGACGCTCGAGGAAGCCTGGATTGGGATCGGACCGGAAGTGGCGCAAATGACGCAAGCGGCTGCGGCACAGGCCGCGGTGAATGCCTGAAGAGAATGAACACAAACCAAGAATATTTCGCCCACTACGAGGCCATCGCGACGCTTTCCGGCCAGATGCTGGCGGCGGCGCGCAGCGGTGAGTGGGGCGAGCTGAAGGCGATGCAGGGCGCGTATCGCGAACTCGTCGACCGGCTGAAGGAGGTCGACGCCGGTTCCGAGCTCGACGACACCGCCCGGGCGCGCAAGCTCGACCTGGTGAAGAAGATTCTGGCCGACGACGCCGCCATCCGCGATCTCACCGCGCCGAGCCTCGCGCGCCTGTCGGCGCTCTTCACGGTGAATCGTCCGGCGCGCGTGCTGAAAAAGATGATCGGGCTGCGTTAGGCGCGCATCGGGCGCCGCCGCCGGCGGCCGCCGTTCGCGCAGGACGCCGAGAAAAGGACACCGGCATGACAGGACTGGATTCTGCGATCGCAACGCTCCTCGCCGGCCGGGCCGACATGCTGCTGTCCGCGATCAGCCCGTCTGCCGGCGCGACCGCCGGCCAGACCACCACGCAGGCCGGCACGTCGCGGCTTTTCGTCGATATTCCGCAGAGCGCGCCCGGCAGCGTCCAGAACGGCGTGCCCGGCGCGGGCGGGCCGTCCGCGCAGACCGCGCTCAGCGCCGTCGCGCGCACGCTCGACGCGATTTCCCGCTTTGGCGGCAACGGCGCGCTGACGCTCACCGGCGACGCGCCGCTCTGGCCGACGCCGCCGCGCGCCGTCAGCGCCTTCGCCACGCTTTCCGGCGGCCTCTTCGATACGGCGTTCGGGTCGAACGCCGCCGCCGTCGCCGCCGCGGTCCGCGCGGCAAACCAGCCGGCACCGGCGCTGCCCGCCGCGGCGCTGGCCGCCGCGCTCGCGAAGACGGTCGACGAAAGCGGTCTCTTCTACGAATCCCATCTCGTGCAGTGGCTCGCCGGGCAGCGCACGGCGGCGTCGCTCGCGGGCGAGCCGCAGGCGCGCGCCGATTCGCGCACGATGCCGCTGCCGCTCGATTTCGCGGCGGCGAGAGGCGACACGGCCAATGCCGCCAATGCCGCCTACGCAGCCTACGCAACCGATGCAGCCGATGCAGCCGATGCGGCCGAAGCAGCTGAAGCCTGGCTCGACGGTCCGCAACTGTCGCGCGCGTCCGGCGCCGGTTTTCCCGATGCGCAGTCGGCGGCGCGCACGGTCGCGCTGCCGCAAACCCCGCAGCAGGCGGCGGCGCTCGCGGCATCGGTGCGCGATGTGCCCGAGACGGTGTTTTCGACCCCGGCGTCCGCCAGCGCGGCGGCCGCGGCGCTCCGCCCGCGCGAGTCCGCCGTGCAGGCGTCGCTTGCGGCCGGCATCCATCCATCGACGATTCCGCTCGTGCGCCAGCAGCTCGACGTTCTCGCCACCGACCAGTTTCGCTGGTCCGGCGAAGCGTGGCCGGGCGCGCGCTTCGAATGGGAGATCTCGCCCCGGGAGCGCGATGCGCGCGCGCACGACGGCGGCATCGAGGACGAGCGCGCGTGGCGCACGCGTCTCACGCTGTCGCTGCCGACGCTCGGCACCGTCGACGCCGAACTGGTCCTGACGGGGCAACAGCTGAGCGCGCGGATCAACGCGAGCGCGGACGGAGCGGCGCGGCTCGTCGCGGATGGCGATGCCTTTCGCAGGCAGCTCGAGGCGGCGGGGATCGGGCTCGCGGCGTTGTCGATCCGCGGCGTGGATGCCCCCGTTTCCGCCGACGCTCAGGCGGGCGGGGAAAAACCGGTGCCGTCGCCGCTCGCACACCTTTTCCGCGCACATTCCGGCGACACGGGGAGCCGCTCGTGAGCGCACCCACTGATGTGCGCAAGCAGGCGACCGCGCTCGCCTACGACGCCAGCAACCGCGATGCCGCGCCGCGCGTCGTGGCGAAGGGCTACGGGATCGTCGCGGAGATGATCGTGCAGCGGGCGAAGGACGCCGGGCTGTATGTGCACGAATCGCCGGAGATGGTTTCGCTGCTCATGCAGGTGGACCTCGATTCGCGGATTCCGCCCGCGCTTTATCAGGCGGTTGCCGAGATGCTGGCCTGGCTTTATCGGCTCGAAAACGGGGAGGACGCGGGGGCTGCGCCGAAGGTCGCGGCCGGGGCGCACGGGCGCGTGCGGTGAAACTTTCGGTCCTCGGGGATTGCGGCTGCCGTTGGGCTTGCTGGGACTTCGATCTGCCCCTGTGCGGGGCGGCAGTTGCGTTCTTTTGCTGGCGCTTGGGGTTGGGGTTGGGGT
>NZ_JFHC01000131.1 GCF_000698595.1 Caballeronia glathei
TGGGGGAGTTTCAACTGACCGTCCGGGAACTAAGCCGAGAATCGCGGTACGGCGCTCGCCGAGCAACTGGGGCAGACGTCTGCACGGCCGCGCTTCAGGCAGTGGCGAATATTCGGCGATTCCTTCGCTATGTTGGACGATTCGGGCATCGGCCAGGTGAGAAGCACGAGCGCTGTATATGATGTTGCCCGCGACCAACGATGGTCGCGCTGGTCTTACTCACCGACCGCGGATACGTAGATAAAAGCACAAGTGCCTCAATTCTTCGCAAAATTTCTCGGCGTGGGTATCATCCTGAAGGACCGTGTGCACGATGCCGTTGCGGCTTGCGCCACCGCGATACGAATGCCTACTCTATTGCAGGCTACCGACGTCCCTTGAAGCCTGCGACATCACGCTACGTTTGGATCGTGATCACCTGAAGAAAAGACGGATCATCGTCCGCAGCACCGGCTGCGTCGAGCAATTATTGCCGTAAAGTCTGTCGGCCCACTGCGCAGTTCCCACGCGTGGATTGGCCTAAAGGGCTTTGTGCGGCCCCCCGGACGACGCTTTAAGTGCCGGTCGCGGAACGCCAATTGCGGTTCCGAAGGTGCGGGCTTGCGTGCCTTTCGCACGCAACTTGACGCGCACCGATGAAAAGGGAGACTGCAATGAAGAAGTTACTGATTACGGCGTTGATTCTGAGCTTATCGGGTGCCGCCTATGCGCAAGGCGCAGGCGGAGGGGGGGGCGGCGGTGCCGGTGCCGGTGGCGGCGGTGCAGGCGCGGGGGGTGCGGGTGGCGGCGCTGCGGGAGGCGCTGGTGCGGGGCAGGGCGGCACCGGCGTGGGAACCCCTAACGCGAACGGCGTGACGGGCTCGCCTTCGGGAGCTGCGGGTTCCAACAACATGAGCAGCCCGTCCTCCTCGCAGAAACAAAAGGGCGGGACGGATTCATCCGGCTCGGGCAGCGGAATGAAGAAGGCGTATTGAAACGACCGAGGCCGTGTGCGAGGTTCGAGAAGGGCGACCCTTCAGATCGCGCTGTATTGGCTTGGCAGTGCGTTGGAAAGGGTAAAGGGGCACCCGAAAACCGAGTAGTTTTGCGTTTTCACATGGCCTCTACCGGCAGCAGCCGGCGGCGAGTTTGGTGCTTGACGGGTATCCGAGATCGGTCCATCGCGCAGCGCTTGCTCGCTTGCCGGTGTCGTTGCCGGCAACAATGCCGGCTGCGGCGGCGGCAGACTGTCGGAAACGAATTCGACGTAGGTCCCCGCTGTAGCCCAGGTGGCGACGAACGCGAACAGGTTCGCTCCCTTGCGACGCCGGAACTCGACCCAGTCTGCCTGCATCTGGTCGCCTGCAGCCGTCTCGAATCGCACCAGTGGGTCAGCAGGTTGGGACAGGCCGCAGCGTGGCAACGAACTTGCGCACGATGCGCTCACCAACGGCGAATCCCGTTGACTGGATCCCGCGCCACAGTACCCGTCGCCGGGATCCAGTCCGGTGCCGCTGCCGCGATCCGTTCCTGTAGATACCCTTCAAACGGGCTCAGTATCGACTCACGTGGCGTAGCGGGGGGCGAGAATCTCGTTGCGTCCTGCGCCGCCAGGTACTTCCTCACTGTGTTGACTGAGCAGCCGACCTCACAGGCAATGGCGCGAAGGCTCTTGCCCTGCGTGTGCAATATCCTAATCTGCATGTATCCCTCGTACGAGACCATCGCCGCTCAAAGCGGCCATTATCCCTTCGTCGAGGTGTATAAATTCCTCAGTGGCGACGTGTATCAATTTACAGGTGCCAGTGACACCACGGGTCATTCACGGGCCCTCAAGAGAAGAAACAGCCCAGGACGGGACTCTATTCCGGCCGCCGCGGATGTCCCATATCGACGAGCGCTCGGCTCGTGCAGGCCTCGCGCCAGGCGCCGGGACAGATTTCAACCCTGGTCTCCTACCAGCCGACACCTCGTGGAATGCCGCCGACTGAGCGGAGGGCGCACTTCCAGTAGGTTCACTGGCCTCGCTCCGAGACGAGATGAGCGACTCGTAGGGATAGAGCCACTTGTTGTTGAAGAAATGTCGCAGCGACGGGCTCAAACTGGCTTCGTCGAACGTGATTGGGAAACTCAGCGCTTGCAAACGCACCCCGTCACGCGGTGGCGACGCATACGCGACCCACTGGAATGTCCAAGTGGATGGAGGCGCTTCGAGAGGAAAAGAGAGAAAGTAGGCGCCGCAGGCGGCGGAGCGAAATGGTGGCCGTTACTTGCCAAAAATAAAAGTGCGCCAGCAAAACTGGGACAAGAGTTCGCGCTCATGCTACGAACGACTGAACAACGATCAGGGACCGATACTGCTGGCAGTAGTCGGCCCAACACAGAGCTATCAAGACGATGATGCGCTAAGAAAACTTAACGTACTTCCACGGCGTCGGACGCCCCATTCGGTTGCGACGAAGACGGGCCCCTCGAGTCCACGAGTCCTATTCCCACCTTTCCAGCACTGGCCGCGATTACCACCTAGATGCCCACATACGAAACAGCAAACATGACGGTCCGGTTTTCGTGAGGGACCGTCACAAGAACGTGGTCGTCAGACATAGTGTTCAACTCCACCACACCCGGATCGCAATTGAGCATCTTAGAAAGAATCATTCGCAACACCGTTCGTCCCACACTGAACTGGCGACCGGCTGCGGTCTTGTTAAACCCCTTCGCGCGTCGTCGCTCATCAAGCGTAAGCCAACTCCGACCGTTCGTTGCGGTGGCCAAGTGCCATTCGCCGCGCACCCGGTGTATCGCAATCCCGGACGTCCCGCCACGTCGGTCTTGGACCCGATCGCGTTACCGTCGCGCCCGCAAGGTGGCGAGTGGTCGAGGCCCGCCGCGGAGGACTGGCTTAACACTTCTCCACAGGCAGAAAATGTCTTGAATGGAATAATCGACCGCCCTGAGTGAGCGGCGACCGTCCTTATCGCGATCCGATCGGTTTGCGGCACATGCTGCAATTGTTGGCGGTTGCGCCAGTGACCCTTCGCGACGCGTCGGCGATCAACTTTCTGCAGGACGCAATGTCACCGCGTCAAGGTAGGGAAAGTTGATTCCACGACGCCAACGACGCCAAACAGGATCAGTGCGGCGAGCAGCAACGCTATGCCCACTGTGATCAGTCGGTCGTGCCGGCTGCGTTGCCCCTGTTTTTGCTCGAAGTAGCGTTGATACGCGTCGAGATCGCCAGGCAGGGCAGTTTGCTGGTAGGGCACTCTCGTCGATGAACCTGCGACTCTTCGCGGCCGTCTTCCTGACCAATAGTCTCTGTACATGTTCTCGAAGTGATTGGGCAAGCCGACATCTCCGTCAGCATCGCTGTCCCCGTTGGCCAAGCCAAAGCAAGGCAGTCGAGAACGTCGTAGGCCCTGCGAGATGCGCCGTGAGACCATTATTCGCCTCTTGGGGGCGTTGTGAAAGTCACTATTCCCATGCGCAAAGGCTGGGAAAAGACAGGTCGATGGCGTGCATGTTCCGAGCGCCCCTGCCGTCGCCTTTCCACCGAAGTAGCCAGTGATTAGACGGCCCTGTCACCCACCGGTGGTGGGGAGGTCGATTGTAACGCATAACCAGGAAAGGCAATCTACATAGGGCAACCCTGATCGTTCCCGCACGTACTCCTTCTCCTTCGCGACGACGCATATTTGGCCGTTGACAGCCGGGCGTTCGGGTTCGTCCGGAGAGCCATTCGAATTTTAGGGGCGGACAATTGATTTGCGCTGACCGGTGTTGCGCAGTTTACAAAGTCACACGAATCCCAGGCGGGCGGGCGATGTGGAGAGCCCTGAAATCATCTATCACGGGTACGTCGTTATTCCACTCGCCGCGTTCGAAGAGCGGTTGTACGCGTCGATGCGGATTCTGCGGAGACCGGACGGCATACAGCGGGCTTCCGTTGTCTTGGGTCACGTTCTTTGCTCCCTTGAGGCGCGCAAGTTTGCACTCCGGTATGCAATGGCGGAGATTGACCATCGGCAGCTGCTGGAGCCGTAATGGGCATAGCGCCTAGCCGATGGATGACGATCCTAATCGGGATCGGTGACCCACCAATAGCGTGTCCCGATGGTTCGTGAATTTGGAATCGGCGCAAGGTGTCAATGAGGCGGACTGAGTCTAGAGAGGCGCCGCCACTCTCCTGATAGTCAGCCGCTTGGCGCGCATCGCGTTTTCATACGAGCTCCGCTCTATCCAGGCGACGGAGGTGATCGGCTCTGTGCCGCTCAAGAGGAATCGACATGCGACTTGGGGAGTTCATACTTCGTGATATGGATTCGATTCTCGCGCAATGGGAGGCGTTCGCGGCGACGCTGTTGCCAGCCGCAGAGAATCTAAAATCACTGGAGTTGCGGAACGATGCGCAACACATCTTGGAGGCCGTGGTAAAGGATTTAGGGACCCCGCAGACAAGGAAAGCCCAAGCCGAAAAATCGATGGGGCGGGGCCCTAAACTGATTGGCGCCCCTGCTACCGCGGCGCAAACGCACGCCGTTCTTCGGGCGCGAAATGGCTTTAACATCAACCAACTGGCGGCGGAGTATCGCGCCTTACGCGCCAGCGTACTTCGGCTTTGGATTGACGAGTGCGATCCGACCGCTCCGGACTTGGATGACATGATCCGATTTAACGAGGCTATCGACCAAGCACTCGCAGAATCGGTCGGCTATTACAGCGCACATGTAGAACAAGCCCGTAACCTGTTCCTCGGCATGCTCGGGCACGACATGCGCAGTCCGCTTCAAGCGATCCAGATGACAGCCGTATATCTGTCGGCACTGAATAATGGAGAGAAAATTTCTGAAGCCGCGCGCCGGTTGATCAATAGCGGCTCCCGCATGCAGGCGCTCTTGGACGATATGCTCGATTTCAATCGAGCTAATCTCGGCTTGGGCATTGCGATCGCGCCGGGCAGCGTAGACCTCGCGAAGCAGTTTGCCGAGGAACTGGACCTACTGCGCGCAGCGCACCCGGATCACCGCGTCGATCTGGAGGTCGTCGGCGACTCGACCGGTGTGTGGGATGGCCGCCGCCTCCAGCAGCTGCTCGGCAATCTGGTTCTCAACGCGTTCAGATATGGGGCGTCCGACAGGCCGGTGCGTGTGGTACTCAGGGGAATGGCGGCAGAGGTTTGTTTTGAGGTGAAAAACAGCGGGCCCATTATCGAGCCGTGTACGTTGGACCGTATCTTTGACCCGCTTAACCGTGGCGTAGAGAATGAGCACAACTATGCTGCCGAGAGTCACCTCGGGCTCGGACTGTACATTGCACGGGAGATTGCCGAGGCCCACGGCGGCACGCTGCAAGCGCGCTCCGACGTAACAGAAACTGTTTTCAGCGTGCGGCTACCGCGCTCGCGATAGTGGGCGTGTGCGCTGTGACGCCCGAAACATCGCCGCGTATGGCATCGCACCGCAGCCGCAAGATCGAGGGGCCGCCGGAAGGTCAACGCATGCGCCATCACTTCTTTCTTATGACGCTAATCTGGCCATCCGACTCGAGGTACATCCGCTCCACCTCTTCAAGCGAGCTCGCACCATTCTCTCTTAGCTTGGCATCGAGTTCCTCATCGGTTATCGCCTCCCGACGCATATTATCGTGCAGCTTTCGTCCGTGCGAAACGAGGAGAACCTTCTTGGCATTCGCGAATCGGTTGAACGCCGGCCAATAAAAGGCCGCAGCGTCGAGAAGACGGTTCCACGCTATGAGAGTTGTGACTAGCAGGCCGGCGTCAACCAAGCTATCGGCGTCGCCGGCCATTCCATTTTGTGCGGCGTCTGCGACGATGACGATAATAAGCAGGTCGGCGATGCCAACGGAGCCGATGTCCCGCCTCGCGACGAAGCGAAAAAGAAGAAAGAGCAGCCAGTACATAAACGTACCGCGCAGCATGATCTCGAGCGGCGACATGCTAAACGAGAAGAGTTCCAGCCAATCGAGTGATTCCATGGCCGTCTCCTTCATTTTGGCCCGTAGCGCGGCCGGGCGTAACCGGCACATGCTCGTAACTGCGGCGTGGCAGGACGAGGGCCTTTACGCATAAAAGTGCATGCGATCCTACGCAAGTTTTGTACCAGAATCGGCAGATCGATTTTCAGGAGATCGCGCTGCCCCGGACGCCGGTCTGCGAATCGCGTCGGAAGCGACCGTTGGTCGGGCATAGGCAAGCAGAGTTGCGGTTGCGGTTGCGGGGCCTGGTTGGGCGGAATGGTGCTCGGCAAGTTTGGCACGGCTCTTCATCATAAGTCGCGCCCCACCTTGGGTGGAGCATTCAATGTCCGTCAAACTAAGACGCGCTTGATCTGGCTCATGCTCTCGCTGGTGCGTTGCGAGTGAGGCTATAGGCCGAATCGCCACGGCGTTGGAAGTGGACTCGGTGTCTGACGGCAAGGGGCCAATTTGGAAGACGCTGTGGCACAAATCGCCCGTCCCCACAGTTGTTCTGACGAAGATCGATTTGGTAGCTATCGTGAGGTGCGAACAGGAAATCCGGCGGTCAAGTCCCTGAACTCGCTGCCAGGGTCGGGAACGAATTCTCTGCCTCGGCTCGCGCCCGAGAGGCATTCGTTGCCAAGACGTCCGCTTATGCGTCCGACTTCAAGCTTGTGGAGGCCGGCGACTTTGTGTGAGCCGAGCGCTTTGCTTCGAGTTGCCGCGCGCGACCAGCGTCACCGGCAGTCACGTTTCCCATTGGATCGCCCGTCAGGTCAACTCGCGGCGCACCTTCGACAAGGCAACTCCAGTAACGACTTCCTCGGCACCACGCCTTGATGGCATCCTTCAATTCGCGCTCTGAGAGTCGAAGGTCTACCGCGTGCTTTAAGAGGTCGTCCATAATGCCTACCTTCAAGGCTACCTTGGGCGCGGGTTTTTGCGGGAAAGCACGGGGGAAACGCCTTTGTAGCTTGCCAATCGTGTGAACAACGGGGGCTACTGGCGCTGTGGAAGTGGCCGCCGCAGGTGGCTGTTTTGGCGCAGCCTCCGTCTTCGGGGCGGTCTTAGCTTGTCGCGCGAGCCGCTGCTTCAATGCAGCGAGTTGTTCGAAGCCCATGTCTGCATATCACAAGATTTCAAGCGCTCATTCTAACAGTCGTTGAAGACAGGCGCATTTCCAATAAAGCCAAGGCATATCAAAGCGTTGACATCGCTCAGCGGCGGGCGCAGCAAGAGGCGTTGGATAGACAGCTGGCCGAAGCTAAAGAGCGGGAGACCAGAACGTGCCGCGCGAAATCGCGTAGAAAATGCGCGAGTATGGAGTTACCCTCAACCAACTCATGGCGCGGAACCCCGCGAACAGCCTCACGAGCCGAGAGCAAAATTCCGTGACCCGTCAGCGGCGTGACATAGAGCGGCCCAGCGAAGGATCCACTCATGTTAGCAGTCTAGTGGCGGTCCAGCCACGCAGAAAAGCGCAGGCTACTGTTGTGACCGGCTATTAGGGTGAACAGGATTTTGCGCTCCCCCTGCTGCTGTAAAAGTCGGTCCTTGAGGTGCCAGGGGAGTCACGGCGTTTTTACCAGCGGCATTTCACAGGCTCGGTCTTTGCTGCGAGCGAAGCGGACCGACTAACCGAAGGAGTGCTCCGATGAAAGCAGTCGTTTTTCACGAGATAGGCAAAATCTCGCTCGACAACGTCCCCGACCCGAGCGTGGAGTCCGACAGCGATGCGGTCGTTCGCCTTACTTCCAGCGCCATATGCGGTACCGACCTGCATGTGATCCGGGGCACGTTGGGCGGTATGCAGGCCGGGACGATCCTCGGGCACGAGGGTGTGGGCGTGATCGAGGAAGTGGGCCGTGGCGTGCGCAACCTGAGGCGGGGAGATCGCGTCCTAATTCCATCGACGATTTCCTGCGGGTTCTGCTCCTATTGCCGCTTCGGCTACACCGCCCAATGCGATAACGCGAATCCGAACGGCGCCCGCGCTGGCACGGCGTTCTTCGGCGGCCCCAAGTCGACTGGCCCGATTAACGGACTGCAGGCCGAGTACGCGCGCACTCCCTTTGCACATGCCAGTCTCGTAAAGCTGCCGGACGGCATCGATGACGACCGTGCGATTCTCATGTCCGACATCTTTCCGACTGGTTATTTTGGCGCACAACTCGCGGAAGTGGGGAGCGGCGACACGGTTGTAGTATTCGGCGCGGGACCGGTGGGCCAATTCGCGGTTGCGAGCGCTTGGCTTCTTGGCGCAGGGCGTGTGATCGTCATCGACCGGCTAGCAGACCGGCTCGAGACTGCGCGCCAGCAGGGTGCGGAGATCGTCAATTTCGACGAGGAGGACCCCGTCGAAGCGATTCTGACACTAACGGGCGGAATCGGAGCGGACCGAGCAATTGATGCTGTCGGCGTCGACGCACAGCACGCACAAGGAGGGGCGGCAGCATCGACGGATATGGCACGCCGGGGCGAGGAAGAGAGCCGACAAGTCACGCCGAAGCGTGAGGAGGATGGGGCCAACTGGATACCTGGCGACGCGCCTACGCAGGCCCTCGATTGGGCGGTGGCATCTCTCGCGAAAGCGGGCACGCTAGGAGTGATCGGCGTTTATCCGCCTAATGATCGGTGTTTCCCGCTCGGCGCGGCGATGAACAAAAATCTTACGCTCAAGATGGGCAACTGCAACCATCGGTCGATCATCCCTGGGCTTGTGGAACGCGTCCGCAGCGGTGCGTTCGACCCTCTCATCGTGCTCACGAACCGTGAGCCAATGATGAATGTCATCGACGCCTACAACGCTTTCGATAAGCGAGAACCGGGCTGGCTCAAAGTGAAGCTAGATGTGAGCGCATAGCGACGAAGCTGTCTGTTTGTGCTACTTGCTTCGAGGCGCAACGACGGCCTGTTCCCTGATTGGTCCCTGGCACATTGCGATTGCAAGGAATCGGTCGCTGCAGGTCGTCGGCGGTGAGCGCGCGCGTCGCCGTCCCCGAACGCTCTGATTCACATGAGCTACTGGAGATCTTCACCCGCTCAATATTCACCGTCGAAGTTCGGGCATTGCGTGGCAGGGAATAGCCTATGGTTCGTGGCTGCTCCAGCCCAGCAGGCAGGCCAGCAAAGCACCTTCGTAAGCATCGTCTCCCGTCGAAGGTTGAGTCGCCGGCGCTTTAGAGCAGCTATCTCGCCCGCGGCGTATCGAGATCGCGGTCGGGCTCTGTCTGCCCCGCGCGGACCTGCTGCACCGAAGTGACGACAGCTTCCGCGACGTTCGCGACCTCCCTTTGCAAAGCGGTGTCGCGGTCAGGGCTCGCGTGACTCGTAGCGTAGGGCTCATAGTAGCCAATGAAACGATCAAGTCGCGACTTTGCGCCCGACCCCACGAGACCCATCCAATCGAGCCAGTCCGTCAGCGCGCGCCGCGAGCCTTCAATGCCAGCAACATCCCCGTGTACCACGATGCCATAAGCCCGGCCCGCCAGATGCTTGGGGTAGTCACAGCCGTCAAACTCGAGGTGCTTGGCCTCGGCCGGGTCTTTGCCGTGTGTAGAGGTCGGATCGGGGTTACCTCCGTCCGGGCAGACGAGATGATCCATCATCAGTTTCAGCGGGCTGCTTACCTGATACCAATACACAGGTGTGACGAAAATGACGCCATGGCAAGCGGCGAAGCGTTCGTAGATTTCGTTCATCCAGTCGTTGACCATGCCGAGCGAGTGGTTCGGATAGCAACTGCATGGCCAGTGACAGAGCGGCATTGCCGTCGATACGCAGCCTTTGCAAGGATAAATATGAAGGTCACGGTCAGAGGTGATTTGCGAGAGGTCGAGAAGATCCGCCTCGAAGGATGCCCGTTCCAGCGTCTCCTGCGCGAGCTTTGCCAGCCTGAAGCTCTTTGGCATTTCTCCCGGGCACGTGTGGTCGTTGCGCGCCGACGCGTTGTCTACGAGTGCCCGCCTTCATGGTGATTGGGGACTTTCGTGCATTAGAATGTGCGTCCCAGGCGATTGCTTCGAGCCGGGCAAGCGACTCGTCTTCGACGCGAAACGTGGGATCGTAAAATCGTGCCATGAAGCGTGAACGAAACGTCTCGCGCGACATCTTCTCGGTGATTTGGCCTTCTCACACCTCGATTCGCTGCTCAATTATCTGTTGCTTGGAAGGCATATCGTCCGCTCGGTAGCTTTGTCTTTACTGCTTCGCAGCAATCGACGTTCCATCAGCGTCCGCGTCGCAAAGCGCAATTCGTCGGACCTTGGCGACCGACGCCGGCGGAGACGTGCGATGAAATTTCGCGCCGTCCCAATGGACCGGTTGACCGACACCGAACAATCGTGCAGCTGTCCAAGGCCCGGCGCCTCCGATGATCGGCTTGCCGCCTGTCACGGCCACGGTCGCGCCGGACACGTAGCTCGCCTCGTCGGACGCGAGCATCACGTACACGGCGGCGAGCTCGGCGGGCTGGCCGGGGCGCTTCATCGGCACCTGCGAGCCG
>NZ_JFHC01000132.1 GCF_000698595.1 Caballeronia glathei
CATTGAATCACTGCGCTCACGAGGCACATCAAATCATCGACAGCAGGAGGGGGAGTTGAAGCAAGCTGGCCTTGCCCTATCTTCGGCGCAACGCGGCGCCATAGTGCGCGATAGCCCAATCTCCAGAGCCGAAACACCCGGTGAGATGTCGATGCTTCGCATGGCGGAACTGGTTGAAATGCTGAGCGACCGAGCATCTCTGAACAAACGCGAAGCGAAGGAGATGGTTAAAGCCTTTTTTGAGGTGATGCGTGACGCGTTGGAAAGCGGCGAAGATGTGCAGTTGTCTGGCTTCGGCAAGTTTCAACTGCGTGAGAAATCGCAGCGTCCCGGACGCAATCCGAAAACTGGCGAAACGACTAGCATTGAAGCGCGACGCGTCGTCACCTTTCATGCGAGTCAAAAGCTCAAGGCGCGGCTCGAACTAGACGGGGAACAGCGACGCCGTGACCGGCTCTAGTCGAAGTTGTTCGTCGGTCTTTCGTCGCGAGAGCTTGCGGACATGGGATATTTGTGCCTTCGTCGGGCCCCTGACTTCTCTCTTGCGGTCGGCTCCCGAGGCAGCTCGAAGACCGGCGCAATGACAACGAGCTCAGTCTCCAAAGGTCATGGAGATTACGGTCGGCACGGCATTTAAGGACGTGGTGGTCATCAGCAAGATCGGCAGGCGCCCACCTTGCCTATCCCGCTCCAAAGGCAATCGCTCGCTAGAACAGATGTCCATCCAATGGCAGCAGGTTCACCCACTTCACCGCGGTTCGGCGTTCGGTGCCGTCGGGATGGATCGAACGACTCATCACGCGCTGACTGCGTGCTTCTCCAAGCACTTCGACAATTCGGTCCTGATTTCGGGCGAGTGCGCCTCGAACTGGCTTGCGTTTCATACGTACGCGAAGAGGAAAGGCGGTCATGAGGCGTGACAGCGTTTTATGAACGCCTCTATCATAGCGAAGCGTTGCCTGTGCGAATACCCATTCTTTCCTCGCTTTCTGTCATATCCTCATCATGCGTCGTATCGTTGTTCGCAGTTCTCCAGTTCATGGTCGCGGCGTCTTCTCGCGCGCGAATATCCGTACCGGTTCTTTGATCCTTGAGTACAAGGGCAAGCTAGTCTCGTGGAAGGTGGCGCAACGGGCCTACGCACGCTCAGGCGCCGAGGACGGCCACACTTTCTTCTTCGACCTGGACGACGGCCGCGTGATCGACGGGGCGCAAGGTGGAAATTCGGCCCGTTGGCTTAATCATTGTTGCGCGCCGAATTGCGAGGCGGAACAAGAGGGCGAACGAGTGTTCATCAGAGCGATCCGTCCGATCAAGAAGGGAGGGGAACTTTTCATCGGCTACCAATTGCAGGTAGAAGGGCATCGCACAGCGGCGATGAAACGCACCTATGCCTGTCACTGCGGTTCAGCCGAGTGTCGAGGAACTATGCTGGCAGCTGCGTAGACATGCGACCCGACTCATCTGGTGTTGCATCCAACGGTTGAATCTACAGTCGATTCCGGTCCTAGGGGTCGCGCTGAAGCGGTCATTCGCTGAGCACGGCGCAGAGAGGTTGCGGATGACTGCAGCCCGTCACCGTCGGTCTGGCTACGCGCTCTCCCGGCTCCCCAGTGAGTGCCAGACTTACGGGCGAGTTACTCGCGCAGCGGGTTCGAGCGCCTACAGGCGAGCGTCGTCTCGCAAGGGTCGCCGGCCAGCAGGTCATCACGCTGGATACGGTGGGGCCACTGCTAAACGAACTCGCCGCCGGCCGCTCATTTGTGCAATTTGCTTCGCAGCGCCGTGACGTCGTTTGCGGTGACCGGCCGTGCGTCGTTGCCCCATGACGCGCGGATATACGTAAGCACCTGGGCAATCTGCACGTCGGTCAGGACGCCGGTGAAGGCGGGCATGGTCTGGTGAGGCGGCCCGCTCTTCGTCGCGGGGCTGTTGCCGCCCTCGACCAGCAGGCGGATGAGCGAGGTCGTGTCCTCGCTGATGACCGACGGATTGCCCGCCAGCTTCGGAAACGCGTTCTGCACGCCTTCTCCTTGCGGTCGATGGCATTCCGCGCAGAACGACGCATAGACCGCCGCGCCGATCGCGGGCGGCGTGTAGGGTGCGAGAGTTTTCGACACGGGCTGCACGGCGGACGGACGCGGATCGTATCGACCGTCGGCGGCGCCCGTCGCGGGCAGGCTCTTGAGGTAGTGCGCGATTGCGAGCAAATCGTCGTCGGTCAGATACTGCAGGCTGTCCTCGATTGTCTGCACCATGCTGCCGAAAGCGACGTTGCCGCCGCCGTGCCCCGTCTTGAGAAACGCGGCGATGTCCTCTTCAGCGACGCGCCCGAGTCCAGAACCCGGATCGCCGCGAAGGTTGGGCGCGTACCAGTTATCGTTGATCCCTCCCGCCAGATAGTGCTTCGACGATTCGTCATAGCCGCGCTCCTGATATCCCGCACCGCGCGGCGTGTGGCAGGAGCCGCAATGCCCGAGCGACTGCACGAGATACGCGCCGCGGTTCCACGCGGCATCGCGGCCCGGGCGCGGCGTAAACGTGCCGGTGGGCGCAAAGATCCAGTCCCACCCTGCGAGCGCCCAGCGCTGGTTAAAAGGGAAGGGCACGCGTGTCGGCGGCGGAATTTTCGCGACGGGCGGCACGCCGTGCATCATATAAGCGTAGAGTGCCCGCATGTCGTCGTCGGTGATCTTCGAAAAGGCGGCATAGGGCATTGCCGGATAGAGCCGCTTGCCACCCGGCGCGACGCCTTCGCGCAGCGTGCGGGCGAAGTCATCGAGACTGTAGGCGCCGATCCCGAACCGCTTGTCGGGCGTGATGTTGCTGCTCACGATCGTACCGAACGGCGAGTTCATCTCCAGGCCGCCCGAATAGGGCGCACCGCCCTTTGGGGCAGTGTGGCAGCCCGCGCAATCGGCGGCTTTCGCGAGATAGGCGCCGCGCGTGACGAGGTCTTCCTGGGCGCCAACAGCCGCGCTTGTCCACGTTGCGAGCGATGCACCCAGAACCAGCAACGCGCTCAGACAAGAGATGCGGCCATCGCGCAGCCGCGACATGCCCGCAGCGCGATTGTGTGCGCGGCGTCGGAATAGCGCAGATAGTCTCGCAGTGCGCCGCATGTCAGCCGTCCTGCGCGGCGGTACCGCGAACGCTTGCGCCGTCTATGTCGACGCGTATGGCCGATGGAGACGGTGCGCGCCGCGCGAGCCAGCGCGCGCCCAGCGCGAGCCCACCGATCACATACGCGAGCCCGCCCGGCACCCACATCACGAGCCCGCCCAGCTGCTGGTCCTGCAACGGATCGAAGCCGAGCGCGCTCGTGCTTTCGATGTACGACGGATACCAGAGGCCCGGTGCGAGCGTGAGCAGCGCGCCCAGCGCACCGGTATGAACCATGGTGGTGAAAAGCGACAGCAGCGCGTGCGCGCCATGCGCTCCACGCGACGTGTTACCGAATACCGTCCACCAGAACAACAGGGCGCCTATCAGAAAGCTCGCGTGCTGCAATGTGTGGATGCCGCGCCGCGCGAGTGCGGCCTCGAAGAACACCGGCGCGTGCCAGCCCCACAGCACCGCTGCGTGCAGCAGCCACGCGGCGAGCGGCATCGTCAGCACGCGCCATGGCATGCGGAGCCAGCGCGTGCGCACTGCGCGGGCGATGCCGCCGCGCATCGTCGCGGGAAACGCCCAGATCCAGACGGCGAGCGGGCGACCGATCACGAGCAGGGGCGCCGCAACGAGCATCAGCATTTCATGCTGAACCATATGCGCCGAAAAGAGCGCGGCGGCGAGCGCATCGAGCGGCGAGTCGAGCGCGATGGTCAGCGCGAGCCAGCCGCATGCGAACGAGGCCAGGTGAACTGCGCGGACGTTTCGGGACCGACGGCTGCGGCGGCGCAGGCGCAGGTACCCTACGGCATACAACCCGCCGCTCGCGACCAGCAAGGCGACTACCCACGGCTCGAAGCTCCAGCCGAAGTGGGGCGAAACGCGATCGTCGGCGGAGAGCACGTGGGCGTGCACGCCGCCCGCCCATCCGAGCAGCGCGACGACCCACAAGCGGACGATCAGCATGGCGGGAGCATCCATTGCGGTATCGATATGGCGAGAATGGACAAGGTTGAAATCACGCCGACGCCCGTTGCCACCGACGCCATGAAACCCGCGCGAGCGGTCAGCGCGACGCTATCGGCGGCAAGGGCGTTGCGCGCCGAGCGCCAGCGCCGCCCTGCAAGCGCTGTTGCCGTAAGGCAGAGGACGAAGCTCGCCACGCTCACGCCGTTGACCGCGGCATTCGCGGACGTGCAAACGCGCACGAGCGAAACGAGCGCGTAATTGACGCTCAGGCAGCCGAGCGCCAAGGAAGGTGCAACGACAAGCGCAAGCCATGTTCGCATCGGCTCTCTCTCAGTAGCGCGCGGCCCAGTAGATGACGGCGTAGATGGGCAGCCAACTCAACACGACGAAGTACCAGTAGAGCGCGTTCTCACTGACATCGACGAAGCGCTTGCCTTCCAGCGGCCCCATGAAAAGCAGCACCGCGAGCACGGCAGTATCGATGGTGTCGGTGATGAGGTGCGTCGTATGCAGTCCGAGGAGCAGCCAGACGACCGAGCCGTAGGCGTTGTTGTACCAGCTCACATTGAGCGTCGTGAATTCGAAGCCGCGGATCACCAGAAACACGACCGACGCCAGAACGCAGACGACGAGCCACAAGCGCGCCCGCTGGAGGTCTTCGCGCTCGGCGGCACCCTTGGCGAGCTGGTTTGGCACAAGACTCGCGAGCAGCAGGACGGTGTTCAGCGTGCCCCAGCGAAGCTCGGGCGCGCGCGTGGCCATCGGCCAGGAGGGCGCCATGGTGCGCAGGTAGAAATACATCATCACGGCGATCGCGAACACCGTGCCCTCGATCAGCATCAGGCCCATCGTGCTCCACCACATCAGACTGCGATGACCGTAACCGTATGTCGGCAGTGTGCGCACGTCGAGCACCAGCGCGGAGGACTCGGCGTCGCGCGGGCGGGTGCGCGCGAGCGTGGAGCGTCGATTCGCCGTCATGGCCGCCGCTCCCGGGCAACGGCGCGCGCGTTCTCGCGGCGCTTCGGCCAGAACCACGCGATCATCGCGAGCGCCACCGGCGCCGATGCCCACACGACCGCCCATGGCGTATAAATCGAGCCGATGAAGAGCACCGTAGTCGCGAGCGCGCTGAGGAAGGGCCAGATCGAGGGCGCCGGAAACAGCGGCCGGTGATCGGGCCTCGCGTCGAGCACGCTGGTGGCCAGCACTTCGCGCGCATCGGCCGCGAGCCCCGCCACGAATTGCGGCTGGGCCGTCGACTCCCACAACGGATCGCGACCGTGCACGACGGGTATCGCGTCGAAGTTGTGCGGCGGCGGCACGGACGCCACGCTCCACTCGAGCGTGCCCCCTCCCCACGGATCGGCCGGTGCGTGAGCGCCGCGCCGGTAGCTCGTCACGACGTTGACGATGAAGAGCAGCACGCTCGCCGCGATGGTCCACGCGCCGATGGTCGCTGCGAGATTCATGCCGTCCCAGCCCATGCCGTGCGGATAGGTCCATACGCGCCGGGGCATGCCTTGCAGGCCGAGCAGGTGCATCGGAAAGAAGGCGACATTGAAGCCGATAAAGAAGAGCCAGAAGTTCCAGCGCCCGAGCGTCTCGTCGAGCATGCGGCCGGTGAACTTCGGAAACCAGTAGTAGAACGCGCCGAAAAGCGGGAACACGGCGCCGCCGATCAGCACGTAATGAAGATGCGCGACGACGAAATAGGTGTCGTGTACTTGCAGGTCGAGCGGCACCGAGGCGAGCATGAGCCCCGTCAGGCCGCCAAGGACCAGAATGAAGAAGAACGCGAGCACGAAGTAGAGCGGCGTCTTCAAGTTGAGCCGGCCGGTCCATAGCGTGCCAATCCAGCAGAAGATCTGGATCGCCGACGGAATCGCGATCATCAGGCTCGCCGCGGTGAAGAAGCTCTTTCCCAGTTCGGGGATGTTGGTCGCGAACATGTGATGCACCCAGAGGCCGAACGCGAGAAAAGCGGTGGCGATGAGCGAAAGCACCATCGCCGGATAGCCGAACACCGGACGGCGTGCGAAAGTCGGAATGATGGACGAGATGAAGCCGAGCGGCGGAATGAAGATCAGGTACACCTCTGGGTGGCCGAAGAACCAAAAGAGATGCTGCCAGAGCAGCACGTCGCCGCCTTTGGCCGGATTGTAGAAGTGCGTGCCCACGAGCCGGTCGAGAATCAGCGCGGTGCTGCACAGCATCACCGAAGGCATCGCGAAGATCACCATGAATTGTGTGACGAGCGTCGCCCAGACGAAAAGCGGCATGCGGTTGAGCGACATGCCCGGCGCGCGCAGCTTGAAGATCGTGGTGGTGAGGACGATCGCTTCGAGGAGCCCCGAGAGTTCGGTGAAGGTGATCATCTGCGCCCAGATGTCGGTGCCCTTGCCCGTGGAATAATCAGGACCGGCGAGCGGCACGTAGCTGAACCAGCCGGCTGCGGGCGCCGCGTTCACCGCGAGCGACCCGAAGAGCAGAATCCCGCCGAAGAGGAACACCCAGTACGCATACGCGTTCATGCGCGGGAATGCGACGCTGCGGCTGCCGATCATCAATGGCACGAGGAAGCCCGCCACCGCCTGCATCACCGGTACGGCGAAGAGAAACATCATCGTCGTGCCGTGCATCGTGAAGAGTTCGTTGTACAGGCCCGGATCGATCAGACGCGCGTCCGGGCGAGCGAGCTGCGTGCGCATGGCGAGCGCGAGCAGTCCGCCCAGAATGAAGAAGACGAAGGTGGTCGTCATGAAACGGCGCGCGATCGTCTTGTGGTTGATCGCGCAGAGCATGCCGATCAAGCCGGGCGGGTCGCGCCAGGTCGCAGCCAGGGCCTCTCGAACATTCGGCGACGCATCGGGGCCATCGAGCAGGGCGGCGCCTTTGTCAGCGGTGGTCGTCGCGTTGGTCATCGAAGGGTCTCGAGGTACGCGACAAGCGCGTGCAGATCGGAGGGAGCCAGGCGGGTCGGCGGCATCATCGCGGCGGGCTTGAGCGCGCCCGGATCGGTGATCCAGCGCGCGAGTGCGTCACGATCGTTGACGAGCGTGCCGGCCGCGAGCGTTCCGCGGCTCGCGAAGTGCGTCAGGTCCGGGCCTGGCCTGCCGGTTGCGGGTGTGCCCGAAATCGTGTGGCAGCGGGCGCACGAACCGGTCATGAAAAGCTGCTGGCCCCGCGCTTCGAGCGCGCCCACGGGCGTGGGGGAGGCTTCACGCTGGCGTGCCGCCCATGCCTCGTAATCCGCGGCAGGATCGGCCACGACGACAAAGGCCATCAGCGCATGCTGCACGCCGCAGAATTCTGCGCATTGGCCGCGGTAGGAACCGGCGCGATCCGCGCGAAACTCAATTGTCGCGCTGCGGCCCGGAATCATGTCCTTCTTGCCGTGCAGGTTAGGCGCCCAGAAAGTGTGGATCACATCCGCCGCAACCAAGGACACGACCACCGGTCGTCCCACCGGCACGTGCAGTTCGTTTGCAACCGTAAAGGCAGGCGCGCCTTCATCGGCAGCGTATCGCGCTTCCCACCACCATTGGTGTCCGGTCAGTTCGATGTGGACCGCATCCGCAACTGGCAGGCGGGAAAGCGCGCGGTCGGTCAGCACGTCGGCGAACACGAGTCCGAAAAGCAGTACGACCGACACGACCGTAGCGGCGATCACCGACCGGCGCAGCCGGGGCTCGGCGTTCAGTGTGCTCGAGATATCAGCGGGCGTTTCACGTCCGGCGCGTGGCGCGCGCAGCAGCGCGATTAGGCAGGCTATTAGGATCGCCGCGAAAACCACGCAGCAGACAGTGAGCGTCAAATGCCACAGGTCCAGGATGCGCTCGGCTTGGATGCCGGCGGGATCAAGCGCGCTTTGGAATGGTGCTGCGATGCCTTCGCCGATCTGCGTCTTGACGAGTACGCAGATCGCGAAGACGTACGACGCCGTTGCCAACATCGAGCGCGGACTTTTCCGACGGCGGGCAGGGCGCTCATCGAAAGATCGCTGCATGAAGTCCCCTTTCAGACGGCGGCTGGGATAGCCGGAGGCGCGAACGGTCGAAGCGATACGGCGAGAACAAAAATGCGAGAGCAAACACCGTTCCCGGGCGGGAAAGCTTCCATGTGACGCGTGACTTCACCGCATGTCTAACCGCGCGCCGCGAGCGTTTGGTCTGCGGGCGCTCTCATCCCTAGCCGTGTCGACGACGCGCATTGCCGCGCACTGCGCAAGTCAGGCAGACCACGAAGGCGGTCGCGAGTGCCAGCGTCGCGAGCGGGAAGGTGCGCATCGTGTTGACCGCGACCTCGGTCGGACGCTCTTTCAGCAGCTCAATCCTCCGGCGCGTCATGTCGGCGCCGAGGGACCGCAACTGTTGCTTGAGTGCACGCTCCGCCATCGGCAGCAGCACGGTCTCCTCGTCGGCGACGTGATGAAGCGTGTCGCGCATCAACTGCATGAACAGCGCGTCGTAAGCCGCATTCTCCGGGCCGGTTGCCCGCAGTTCCCGGATGGTCGCGCGCACGGCATCGTGTGCAGGGCGGCTCGCTTGCAAGCTTTGGTTCGTTGCGGCGACTTCCGCGAGGGCGGGATAGAAGATCTCCTCCTCCAATTGCGCGTGAATTTCGAGTGCCGCGCAGACGGAATTGACAATGGCGCGCTTTCTCCACCACGCGCTGTCACGATGGTAGCGATGAAACGCAGCAAGCACATGCATGTGATCGAGGCGGATCATCGTGGTGATTGCTGGCGACAGGTTCGAGCTTTCGCGAGACATGACACGCTCCATGTTCAATGTCGGTGGGCAGATTTCGCATTCAGTCGACCGCGACGGGCAGTGCTGAACAGGGATGGACACCTGCGCCATCCTTTCGAAAACTGTCAATCCGCTTACGTCAACTTCGCGTGGCGATATTGCACTCATCGCTTCGCAGCCGATGCGCGCTTCGTTCAGGCATGTCCTCCATGCCGATTCATCCGGCATTCGTCCCTCGTGCTACAGCATCTTGCGTTCCATCGGGTCCTACACGTACGACCGGCGGCACTGGGGCATGGTCATTGCTCAATGAAAGGCAGTCGACTCTTTTTTCGGGGCGTGCAATGAGCAAGGAAACCAAAAGCGAGGCCTATCCCTACGCATCGGGAGGATGGGGTTCCCTCAAGGCGGTGACCCGGATCCTCGCGCAGGAAAAAGTGCCCCTCGCGGAGAGCCGGGTTCTGTACCACCAAAACAAGCCCGACGGATTCATGTGCGTGAGCTGTTCCTGGGCGAAGCCGGCCGACCCGCATGTCTTCGAGTTCTGTGAAAGCGGCGCGAAAGCTACTGCGTGGGACATCACGTCCAAACGGGTGACGCCGGACTTCTTCCGGGTTCATACGGTCGAGGAACTCCTGGCGTGGCACGATCATGATCTCGAAGACGCAGGGCGGTTGACCGAGCCGCTGCGCTACGACAGTGCGACGGATCATTATGTGCCGATTGACTGGCAAGAAGCCTTCGACGAGATCGGCCGCGAATTGCGCGCGATCGAGCCCGATCGCGCGGTGTTTTACACCTCCGGCCGTGCGTCGCTCGAAACGTCCTACATGTTCCAGCTCTTCGCGCGCATGTACGGCACCAACAATCTGCCCGACAGTTCGAACATGTGTCATGAGAGCACAAGCGTCGGCCTGAAGGAGGCGATAGGGGTTGGCGTCGGTACCATCATGCTGGAAGACTTCGAGAAGACCGACCTGATGTTCTTCTTCGGCCAGAACGTCGGCACGAACAGTCCGCGCATGCTCCACCAGTTGCAGGACGCGCGCAAACGTGGCGTACCGATCATCACGTTCAATCCACTGCGCGAGCCGGGCCTCATCAGCTTCGCTAACCCTCAGTCGCCGCTGCAAATGCTGACGCCGGATCATACTCAGATCAGCACCCAGTACCACCAGGTGAAGACGGGCGGCGATACGGCGGCAATTCTGGGCATTTGCAAGGCGGTGATTGCGGCCGACGACGTAGCGGTCGAGCAGGGCAAGCCACGTGTGGTCGATGTCGATTTTATCAGCGAGCATACCGTCGGCTTCGAGCGTTTCGCGCAGTACGCGCGCGACGCGAGATGGGCCGACATTGAAAAGGCCAGTGGTTTGACGCGCGGTGCCCTCGAAGCGGCCGCCAACGAGTACACGAAAGCAAACGCGGTCATAATCCATTACGGCATGGGTCTGACCCAGCATCGACTCGGCGTGCAGAACGTGCGAATGGTGACCAACTTGCTGCTCCTGCGCGGTAACGTCGGCAAGCCCGGAGCAGGTCCTTCTCCGATCCGCGGGCACTCGAACGTCCAGGGCCAGCGTACGGTTGGCA
>NZ_JFHC01000133.1 GCF_000698595.1 Caballeronia glathei
CCTCCACCAAATCCGGGGCGGTTCAGACGGCTGAAAAGCATTTTGTTTAGACACCTGCTATTCACAGAATGAATATCCGATGCCTGGCGTTCGATCGAAAGCGCCGCAGCCTTCCCTGAAGCTTTATCACACTCGTTCCTTGAACTGTCACCAGGGCGGCAGTCGATGGAATGAGAGCCTCACATTCTCAGAATGTTCATCGGTAAGAGCCCGAGTAGTGCGGCATTTTTTCTGGTTCGAGGAATAGATGATTAGTTATGTTGTTAACAAGTCAAGACAGACGACGATACATAGATCTTATTCAAGATTTCTTAGCAATGGCCTGCTATGTGACAGAGTCTCTTAGCGAATTTGAAATTGCGTGGTCCGTCAACGCTGCGTGCGCTCAGGTTGGTGCAACGTTATTTGAGAGGAGAAGCGAGACGTCATGGTTCATCGAGAGGCAGCAGTGGGGTGCAATTCTTGTGAGAACTGTTCTGCCGGTGAAGGCACCTTGTACTCAAAAGTCGCTTTCGCGGTGACTCGTGTATCTTAGAAAGGCAAATGACTACGAGAGACATCTCTACCCGACATCTCCGCTATTTCCTGGCCGCTGCACAATCGGGACAATTTTCGCTTGCGGCTCACGCGGTTCACGTATCGCAGACTGCAATAACGACGACGATAGGCCGACTGGAATCCATGCTGGGGGTAAAACTGTTCGAGCGCAGGCCGCATGGGGTCGCGCTCACAGCGGAGGGTCGCCACTTTCTCGAACATGCTCAAGCGGTGCTGAGCACCCTGCGGGATGCGACCCGTGCACCAACGATGCACACGTACGATATCTCAGGCACCGTCCGGATCGCAGCGACTGGCACAGTCATGGGGTATTTCCTTGCGCCGTATCTCGCCCGATTTCGGAGAACTCACCCCAAGATCGAGTTGAAGCTTGTCGAGATGATCCGTCCGGCCCTGGAAGACAGGTTACACCGGGTCGATAACGACATCGACGTCGTCATCGCGGTTAGCTCCAATCTGTCGCGGAAGGAGGGGTTGGTCATAGATACGCTGGTTCGATCCAGGCGCCAGCTATGGACTTCGACGGATCACCCCCTTTGCCTGGCATCTGAAGTCTCGCTAAAGGAGATATCAGAGTATCCGCTCGTGAAATTGACGGTTGACGAATCAGGTGAATCGGCGTCGCGCTATTGGAGGAAGCAACATAGGGCCCCGAATGTGCTGCTGGAAACGGAGTCGATGGAGGCTGTTCGGAGCTTTGTCGGGCTCGGACTTGGCGTCACGATTCTGGCCGACCTCGTATTTCGACCTTGGACGTTGGATGGGCGGAAGATCGAAACGCGGCCAATCACTGATGTCGTGCCGCCGATGGAATTGGGAATTGTGAGAAACATGAATCACGAGGAGTCTCCCGCAGCGCAGGCACTAAACCGGTTTTTAAAGGATGCGTGTTCGATCGCGCATTTCTAGGTGATCCAGGCAAACACGGCGGTTGCGCGGTCATGAGCGGCGTTTGAACCCGGGACTGTTCTCATCACGAGAATAGTCATTTCTATTTCGCGGGGTATTACCGTGAGTTGCACGTACCTCGCACGCTGTCGCACGCAGGTGCCGGTAGTCGCTAAGGCGCGCCAGCAGGGACTCCGACTCTGAAAAGCTTAGAGAGTGAATTCGGTTATCAACAAGTTCGGGAAAGGAAATGGTCCGGAGGTTACGACGCTCGCTTTAGAGAAAGGCATTGGATGGCGCTTGACATTCCAACAATGGAAAGGCTGATCCTCGAAGACATACCACTCAAGGAGAGTTTCCATGTCTAGTTCCGAGCTTTCTAACTTCGATTCACTGTATTTAAGTATGACGTATGACAGCTTTGACAATTCGATCGACGGGATGTTTGCGGGCCGGGAGATTCAGGGTGTCGACGGCAGCGCCGCCCCTGATAGACGGAGTGCGGAACCCGTCTCGCGCTCTGCGGTGGGTGCGGAGGTTGTAGCGGAAGCTGTGCGGCCCACCCACGTAGAGCTTGTGATCGAGGGAATGAAATGCGCCTCCTGTGCGCGTCATGTCGAAGAGGCGCTGCGCGATGTTCCCTCCGTGAGAGCGGTATCGGTCGATCTTGCCGCATCGCATGCCTATGTCGAAGCAGTCGACGCGATAGATCACGGCGCGCTGACGGCTGCCGTCGAGGAAGCCGGCTACACGGTGTACCCTGCCAAGGACGCTGACTCCGGGGAGGCCAGCCATGTCTGAATCAGTCACCTTCGATCTGCCGATCTCCGGGATGACCTGCGCCAGCTGCGCGGGCCGCGTCGAGCGCGCCTTGAGCCAGGTCAGCGGGGCGTCCAACGTCAACGTCAATTTCGCAACTGAACAGGTGCGGTTACTGGCGCCGGCCGAGAGCCTTCCAGCATTGATCGAGGCCGTCGACGCAGCTGGCTACGCTGTTCCCAATGCGCGCGTCGAACTTGAGATTAGCGGCATGACGTGCGCGTCCTGCGTGGGTCGTGTGGAGCGCGCACTCGGCAAGGTACCTCTGGTGAAGAGCGTGAGCGTCAACCTTGCCAACGAGCGAGCACATATTGAAACGATCGGGACGGTCGATTTCGCAACGCTCATCGCCGCCGTTGCAAAGGCGGGCTACACCGCAAGTCCGGTAAGGGATGCCGAGGCTGCCGCCGACATCCGTTCGCAGCACCTGACCCGCGAACGCTGGTCGCTGCTGTTGGCGATCGCCTTGTCGATACCGCTCGTCGTGCCGATGGTGCTTCAACCGTTCGGCTTGCACTGGATGCTGCCCACGTGGGCCCAGTTCGCGCTGGCTACGCCGGTGCAATTCATCCTCGGCGCCCGATTCTATGTCGCGGCATGGAAGGCGGTGCGTGCTCGCGCCGGAAATATGGATCTGCTGGTAGCTTTGGGTACCAGCGCCGGTTACGGGCTGAGTGTCTATGGCTGGGCTTCCGCGGCACCGGGAAGCATGCCGCACCTCTACTTCGAGGCATCCGCGGTCGTGATTGCGCTGGTCCTCCTGGGTAAATACCTCGAGAGCCGCGCGAAACGCCAGACCGCCAGCGCGATTCGCGCCCTCGAGGCGCTGCGTCCCGAACGTGCGATTCAGTGGATCGACGGCGAAGAGCGCGAGGTTGCGATCAGCGCGCTGCATGTCGATGACATTGTCATCGTCAAGCCGGGAGAGCGCTTTCCGGTCGACGGCGCAGTGGTCGAGGGCCGTAGTCACGCCGATGAAGCGCTGATCAGCGGCGAGAGCTTGCCTGTACCAAAGCAGCCGGGCGACACGGTCACAGGCGGAGCGATCAACGGTGAAGGTCGGCTCGTGGTCAAGACCCGCGCGCTCGGTGCCGAGACGGTGCTCGCAAGGATCATCCGCATGGTGGAGGATGCGCAAGCAGCCAAGGCGCCAATTCAGAAGCTGGTGGACAAAGTCAGCCAGATCTTCGTTCCAACGGTTCTTCTGCTGGCTGTTATTACCCTTGCAGGCTGGTTGCTCGCGGGCGCTTCGCTTGAGACCGCAGTGATCAATGCTGTGGCTTTGCTCGTGATCGCGTGTCCTTGTGCTCTGGGCCTTGCAACGCCAACGGCGATCATGGCCGGCACGGGCGTGGCGGCGAAGTTCGGCATTTTGATCAAGGATGCCGAGTCTCTCGAGCGAGCCCATGAAGTCACGTCTGTCGTTTTTGACAAGACTGGCACTTTGACGTCGGGAGCCCCACGTATCGCTCATCTCAGCGCGGTCAATGGCAATGAAGATGAACTGCTGCAACTGGCAGGGGCGTTGCAGCGTGGCAGCGAACATCCGCTCGCAAAAGCCGTCCTGAACGCGTGCAGCGAGCACAAGCTGACTCTGCCGGAACTCGCGGACAGCCGCTCGCTTGCCGGTCGCGGCATCGCAGGCAAAGTACGGGGTCGCGATCTCGCACTCGGCAATCGCCGGCTGCTGGAGGAAAGCGGTCTGGCCGCGGGAGTCCTGGCGGATTCGGCGCGCGCCTGGGAAGCCGAGGGTCGCACTTTGTCGTGGCTGATCGAGCGAGGCACGCAACCAGCCGTTGTCGGTCTGTTCGCTTTCGGCGATACGCTGAAAGAGGGGTCTCAGCAGGCGATCCAGAAGCTGAAGGCACGCAGTATCGGCAGCCACCTTCTGACAGGTGACAACTGGGGTAGCGCCCGCGTCGTTGCGCAGGCATTGGGAATCAATGATGTATATGCGGAAGTCCTCCCTGAAGACAAGGCTGCGAAAGTTATCGAGTTGAAGAAGACCGGTGTGGTGGCAATGGTGGGAGACGGTATCAACGACGCCCCTGCGCTCGCCGCAGCGGACATCGGAATTGCGATGGGCGGCGGCACTGACGTCGCGATGCACGCTGCCGGCATCACGCTGATGCGCGGTGATCCGCGTCTGATTCCTGCGGCGTTGGAGATCAGCCGCAAGACATACGGCAAGATTCGGCAGAACCTGTTTTGGGCGTTCATCTACAACCTGATCGGTATTCCTCTGGCGGCGTTTGGTTTGCTCAATCCGGTATTGGCCGGCGCTGCGATGGCCTTGTCCAGTGTATGCGTGGTGAGCAATGCGTTGCTGCTCAAGTCGTGGAAGCCGAAGGATATCGAGTGAGTTTGGTATGAACCGGGAAATTGAAGGAGAGGCAAAATGAATATTGGACATGCAGCCAAAGGCACGGGCCTGAGCGCAAAGATGATTCGCTACTACGAGTCCATTGGTTTGCTGGCGGCGGCACGTCGCAGCGAAAGCGGTTATCGGATCTATACGCAAGACGACCTTCACACGCTTGCTTTCATAAGGCGCGCGCGAAACCTGGGATTCTCGCTGGAGGAGGTCCGAAGGCTACTTACCCTCTGGCAGGATCGGGAACGGGCAAGCGGTGAGGTGAAGGCACTGGCGGCGGAGCACATCGCGACACTGAATCAGAAAATCAATGAGCTGACGGCAATGAGCGAAACGTTGGAGGCTCTGATCGAAACCTGCCATGGAGACGATCGTCCGGAGTGCCCGATCCTCCTCGATCTGGCTTCGTGCGATGCCTGCGGCCAGTCACAGGCCTAAGCTACACCATTCGTTCCTCTGGAAGAGGTTTCTCATGAAGGAGATGTTCATATGATGACCCGTCGCACTTTCATTGCGGCTTCTATCGCTGGAATTTCGGGGCTGTCCGCTTGCACCGGATGGTTTTCGGGTTCGCCTTCGAAGGGCCGGGAGACCAAGGCGGCGACGCAGCGTCTTATCGTCGATCGCCGTTCCATCCTGGTTGACGGCAAAGAGGCAACCGTTTTCGGGCTGCATCAGCCTGATGGCACACGCGGCATCTTTCTTGACCCAGGTGAACGCTTTGTCGTCGATCTGGATAACCATTTGAGCGAGCCGACCACTGTGCACTGGCATGGTCAAACGCCCCGGCCGGATCAAGACGGCATCGCCGAGTTTGGCGTGCCGCTGGTCCAGCCTTCAGAGCTCCGGTCCTATGATTTCGTGCCGCGCGCAGGCACGCACTGGATGCATTCCCACCAGGGTCTTCAGCATCAGAATCTGCTTGCCGCGCCGTTGATCGTGCGAACGCAGGACGAAGTGAAGGCAGACACGCAGGAAGTGACGATCTTCCTGGAAGACTTCATGTTCGGTGACCCGGCTCTCGTCCTGCAAAGGTTGACGGGTGGCGGAGCGGCGCAACCAATGTCGGCTCATGCGGACACTCACGGGATGGAATTGCAAGGCGCCAAGCCGATGGAGGCCGGTGGCGACATGCACATGAAGATGGACATGTCCGGTTCTGCCACAGGCGCAAAAATGGACTTGAACGATGTCGACTTCGATGCCTATCTGGCGAATTCGCGCACGCTCAGCGATCCAGAGGTGGTCCGGGTGGAAAGAGGCGGGCGCGTGCGATTGAGAATAATCAACGGTGCGTCATCTACCAACTTTCACATCGACCTGGGTGCGTTGAATGGGACATTGATCGCGGTGGACGGAAACCCTGTTCAGCCGTTGCAAGGCAAACGCTTTAGTCTCGCAATGGCGCAACGAATCGACATTCTCGCCGATCTTCCCGCAAGCGGAGGGGCATGGCCGGTCCTCGCGCTGCGCGAGGGATCAAGAAATCAGACGGGGATCGTGCTCGCCACCTCCAATGCGACGTTGGAGAAGATCCCTAACCTTGCCACCCTGGAATCGGGTCCCGTGACCTTTGATCAGGAGCTGAGGCTGTCCGCCTTGCAGCCGTTAGCACCTCGCCCCGTCGACGCCACGTTCATGCTGATGCTGGGCGGGTCCATGAAACCTTATGCATGGACGATCAACGGCAAGCGCTGGGAGAACCGCGACGCCGTTCGCGTTCACGCCGGACAGCGCGTGGCCATCACGTTCCACAACCTGACAATGATGTCCCATCCGATGCATTTGCACGGACACCATTTTCAGGTAGTCAGCTTGAACGGAAGATCATTCTCCGGCGCACGGCGCGACACCGTTCATGTGCCTCCGCTATCCAAGGTGACGGTGGCGTTTGATGCGGATAACGCAGGTCGGTGGCTGCTCCACTGTCACAACCTCTATCACATGGAGACGGGAATGATGACCGAACTGGCTTACGTCTCGTGAGCGCTTGTCTCGCTCTACGACCATCCTGGTCGATCAATCGGGACTCACCGCGCGGCCCCGATATTGCAGCTTGACGGTAATGATTGCGGTCGTTATGATTGAGCGCGTCAATAATTGCGTACGTAATGATTACGCGGTCCGCGAGTGCTGTCGGAGCGCGAGCGGCGACCGCGTGGATGTTTCAAGGGGATTGGTTCTATTGCCTGTAGCGGACCGGATGTGGCTTCGATGCACATTCCAGACATCCAAACGTGCATTTCATAGGGGGATTCATGCAGATCGATGACTCAGTCGTGTTTGTTACCGGGGCGAATCGAGGGCTCGGACTCGCTTTCACCCAGGAACTATTGGCCCGTGGAGCGAGGAAGGTCTATGCGGGCGTGCGTCGTCCGGAAGAAGTCAGTGTGCCGGGAGTGGTGCCAATCAGAATCGATGTAACCGACCCCATATCCGTGGCAGCCGCGGCCGCGCAATGCACGGATACGACACTGCTGATCAACAATGCCGGCGTCGCCCGGGTAATGGAAAGCACGCTTGATTCCGCGCTCGTTGGGGCGGCTCGCGAGGTCTTCGAGACCAACTTCTACGGCGTAATCCTGACGACCCAGGCGTTCGCGCCCTTCTTGCTCGCCAACGGCAGCGGTGCCATTGTCAACGTGTTGTCGGATGCAAGCTGGTTCTCGCGACCGATGCTCGCCGCGTATTCCGCGAGCAAGTCTGCAGCCTGGAGTTACACCAATGCGCTTCGGGTAGAACTGCGGGAAAAGGGAACGCAAGTACTGGGGCTTCATGTCGGCTTTCTCGATACCGATATGACCCACGGATTCGACATGAGGAAGAGCAGTCCCGATCGTGTTGCCTCGGCAACGCTCGATGCACTGGAGGGCGGTCTTGAAGAAGTCTTTGCCGATGAAGGAACGCAAGCGATCAAGCGGCGTCTCTCGAGCGAGCATGCAGACTATTTGTATCCGCCTGCGATCGAGTGATCGCAGGTCTCTGGGCGCCCGACAATATGTCCAGTCACGGTGCGCGGAATATGCCAGGATCGCGAAGCCACTGGTACGTTATTAGATAGATATTGCAGGAGCCCGGGCATGAATGGAGCTACGGAGACAAGCGACTCAATCGCGGTTAACGCCGCGGCGCTTGATGAACTGGAAGCACGCGCCTGGCTTGATATGTACAAGGCTGCGCCCGCCGAATTCTCGGCCAAGGTCGGGTTGGCCTACATTGAAACCCCGGCAGGCGCGGGTTTCGCGATGAAGGGCATCGGTGCGTCTCTCTTCAATCGATTCGTTCTTCCCAGGGGGAAGGAGTCGATTACACCAGATACGCTTTGTATAGCCATGTCCTGGCTGGGAGACAACTGTCATCCCACTTGCGCAATCGACACGCGCGCTGGCGAACCGGATCATCTCGAGGCAACGCTTCGTGAGGCAGGGTTTCACAAGCGCGGCGGTGGCATGGCGCAGTTTTGGCGGACGGATGCCGCGCCGGTGCCGACTGTCAATGGCGATCTGGAGATCAGGCAGGTCGGCGGTGAAGCCGCATCACAGTTTGGACGTGTCATCGAGGCCGGCTACGGATTACCCCCTTCGTTTTCGTCATGGCTTGGTCGCCTGGCGGATCGCGAAAACTGGCTGACCTATCTGGCGTATGACGAGGACATGGCAGTTGCCGGTGCCGCAATGTACGTCATCGGTAGTGCGGCGTGGCTCGGAGTGGCCGCGACGATGCCACGATACCGCGGCAACGGCGCGCAAGGCGGACTCATCGCGCGACGTCTTGCCGATGGCACCGCGCTGGGCGCACGGACGTTTGCCGTGCAGACTGGCGCCCCTGCGGCTGGTGAAATAGCGGGGCCTTCTTACCGGAACATAGAACGCTCAGGATTTGCTCTGTCGCACGTCAGGCAAAGTTACGAGGCGAATGCGCCTGTTGTGAAATGAATCCCCATGTAGCGCGCTCCAGGTTCGGCAGCGAAGCGCGTTGATTGTGACCGTAACCATTATAGGAGGATGCCGGTACAATCATATGCGTTGAAGATTTCGTCAGGAGATTTCCGTAATGAAAGTGACCAAGGAAAAGGCGGCGGAAAACCGATCGAACCTGATTCGAACCGCGAGCAGGCTGTTCCGGGAACACGGCATAGACGGTGTAGGCGTCGCGGAAATCTGCAAGCAAGCTGGACTTACGCATGGCGCGCTATATGCGCAGTTTCCAACCAAGCAGGCGCTTGCGGCCGAGGCATTGGCGTACGGGCAAGAGCTTGGCTTCGAACATCTCATGTCGTTGGGGGATGGTGGTGGTCCGGCACTCGACGATTTTCTAGACTACTACTTGTCGACCTCGACGCGGGACGATCCAGCACATATGTGCGCGATGGCAGCCTCCGCAAGCGAGATCGGACGCCAGGACAGCAGCATCAGCGCTCCGTTTGCTCAAGGGTTCGAAAAAATTGCAGAAGCGATTGAGCGCACGCAGGGGCCAGGCACTATCGAGGCGTCTACGCGGGAACGGGCGCTCTCGATCACGGCGGCTTTGATCGGCGCGGTCGCCGTGGCACGTGGTGTGCACAAGGCGGATCCAGCGCTTTCCAAAGAAGTGCTTCAGGCGATGAAAACAGTGCTGGCAGCGCTTGGCGCGAATGGCGACGATGCAGTGAAGCGGAAGAAAAGGCGCAAGCCCGCCTCCGGTACCGCATGAGTTCCACGCGGTGGAGCATCTTGAGATCCGCGGGATCGTGACGAATCATGTTCAACGCGCTCCAGGCTCCCGCAATTGCCCGCATCGTGATCAGGTAGACAATGGACCTCACTTGAACGCGGGCGTCGAGGGGAATAGCGTCTTGAAGTCACGTCTCATACTGACCACTTGCCAATGGCGGCTGGCCGCTTCATCAAGCAGCGCGTTCAGACGCCCGAATGACGCAGATTCCTCTCTGTCGTAGGCAACCTCCCTCGCGCCATCATCGTGGTGCAGAATCAGGACGAGATGCGGCTTCTTGTTGGCCGCAGTCATGGCCAGCATCGGCTCATCTCCGTCGGCATTTCCGAAAGCCAGGATGGGCGTGAGTCCAATATGGAGTTGAATGCTGATTGCTTTCTGCGATCCATTGTTGATAACGCCAAACGTGCCCAGTCGCTGGATGGTTGGCTTACCGTTCTCAGCCGTGTAAGCGTACTGCACGGTGCTGCCAATCACCTGGTCTGGCGTGATGCCATAGTTCTTCAGCGCGAATCCGCGCAGAAAGTCCACATCGCCTCCGGAAACCAGAAAGGTCTTGAAACCCTGCGCTCGAAGGAAGGTCAGTAACTCGAGTTGCGGCTGATAGACCAGATCGACGTACCGTCGTTTGAAGTGGGCATTGCGTGCAGTGCTCATCCACGCACCTGCGATTTGCGCAAAGGAACTTTCGTCCATACCGGTGTAGGCTGCGAGATACAGCTTCGCAACATCACCTTGGCTAAGGTGGGTTAGCTGATCCTTGTCGTCATCGAGGACTGAGCTTGCCCCCGAAAAACGAATTC
>NZ_JFHC01000134.1 GCF_000698595.1 Caballeronia glathei
AGGCGACAACTACTATGACACCGGGGGACCATTGTTACCTGTATACATGATAATGTCCTCTATCACATACAGACTGGCGGCGCGTGTCAAGGTACTTGTCGCCTCAGTCATGCAGCCAAAGGCTGTCTAAGTGTAGCGTGCGAGGCCATCGTGATGACTGACTCGCGCTCCGGATTGAGCGTGACGGCACCGATGGGCGTCCAGTCTCGCGTGCAGCCTGACCAGCGGGCCGGCTTACGTTCCCGCGCCTGGACATACACCTCGTGACGAGCGGCGAGGATCGCGTGATCGTCTCCCTCATGGCGCTGCGCCGGGCTGACGTAGCGGATGCTGCTGTGACGGTGGTCGAAGTTGTACCAATGCACGAAGTCGCTCGCCCAGTCGCGTGCAGCATTGAGCTCGGCGAAGCCCGTGGCGGGGAACTCCGGGCGGTACTTTGCCGTGCGGAACAGCGCCTCGGCATAGGCGTTGTCGTCACTGACGCGTGGGCGTGAGTACGATGGCTTCACGCCAAGCCAGTGGAGCATGGCCAGCACGGTCGTGGCCTTGAGCGTGGAGCCGTTGTCTCCGTGTAGCACCGGCTTGTCCGCCAGAGTAGCGATGCCCTCGGCCAGCGCCGTGCGCCGCACCAGATGGGCAGCGTGACTGGCATCGTCGCCCTCGTGCACCTCCCATCCGACGATCTTGCGGCTGTACAGGTCCAGGATCAGGTACAGGTAAAACCATTGACCGACGACCTCGGCGGGCAAGTACGTCATATCCCAGCACCAGACTTCGCGTGGTGCGCAAGCGATGTGCGTGGTCGGCGGTCGGCCAGCCTTGGGCGCTTTCGCCCGGCCCCGATGTGCAGTTTGTCCGTGCTCGCGCAGCACGCGGGCGAAGGTGGATTCGCTGGCGATATACACGCCTTGGTCGGCCAGCATTGGCACGATGCGCGCAGGAGGCATATCGGCGAAGCGCGGCTCGTTGGCCACCCGCAGCACCTCGGCACGCTCGGCGGCGCTCAGCGCATGGGAAGGTTGCGGGCGTACCGCATGAGGTCTTCCATCGCCCGATACGAGGCCTTCGCCGGCATTCCAGCGCTGCAGGGTGCGCACGTCGATGCCGGCCGTCTGGCAGGCCAGGCGCAGCCGTGCGCCGGCCTTGTGCGCGGTGTGGATATCGCGGGCCATCGACTGGCGATCTTCGAGGTCGATCATTCGTCCTCGCCCGTGCTGAAGATCGCCGCGACTTTTTTTGATAGCACCAGCAGCGCCGCCGTCTCAGCCAACGCACGGTCCTTGCGCCGCAGCTCGCGCTCGAGTTCCTTGATGCGACGTCGGTCCTGCTGCGTCTGCTGCGGGCTGGCACGCGCCTCCTCGGGCTCGGCCAGCGCCTGCGTGGCGCTTTGCCGCCAGGAAGCCAGCTCGTGCGGATACACGCCGTTGGCGCGGCACCATGCGCTCTTGGCAGCCTCGTCCATCGCAGCGGTCGTCAGCACGGCGTCAAATCGGGCCGCCGCTGTCCAGGCCCGCTCGCGAGCGGGCCTGGACAGCGCATCACTGCGCCAGCGCTCCAGCGTCCCCCACTCCCACGCCAACCTCACGTGCAACGTCTTCCAACGCCGCGCTCTCCGGCGGCAGCAACCGCGCAACCGCTCTGTCCTTGAATGCTTGTCCGTATTTTGCCAATTCGTTTTCTCATCATCGCCCCCGGTTCATTGATTCTATTGGAGCGACAAGTATTCTGACGCGGGGGGCTGGCCACAAAACAAGACAATCGTACGTGACGTGGCGGCAAAAGCCCTGCTCTTGGCGAGACGCACGCGAACGGATCGCTCAAACGAAAATCACCGTCGCTCGTGCGGCCCGTCTGCCTAGTCATCGGTCGTCGTCGCTTTAAAAAATGGCGGGTCGTCGCTCGTCAACAGACGTTCGCTAACCGACTGCGAATGACTGCTCCTGGCCGGTTTTTGCCCGTCGCTGTCCGGCGACAGGCAACGCGTCGGTGCCGCGACCGGCCTTCGAATCCTGCTGCATCAACGAGGACATGCCGGGCTTTTTCATTTAACGCGGCAGAGCGACAGGGATATTTCACATTCCGTGGCGACTGCTGGGCGGCCGGTGTCGAATCCTGGCCACGGACAGATGTTGTCAGGTGCCACAGAAAGTGAAAACTGTGCCAGGTGAGTGAAAAACTGCTGACGTAGATAGGTAAGCGTGAATTTCCACCCACCTAGCGTTGATGCCGGAAGAGAACATCGATGGTCTCACAGGGAAGATACGGTACAGCCTCGGCCTTCGCCTAATCTGGCTATTCGACACCGAGCGTCTGGACGAAGGACTACGGGAGCTTTCGGCCTGCGTGAAGGATTACGGCAACGACGGCGCGCACGAGGGAACGCTCGACGAGGTTGCAGCGCTCGATCTGCAGGACTTCACCGTCATGCATCGATGATAGGTCCGGCCTCGGGCCAGCTTGTCGAGTATGGCGGCGGCTCCTCCTCAGGCGAACCGCCTTCGGCCCTCCACACCAGCCGTCTAGTTCACGGCCGCATAGTTGTTCAACTTTCATGGTCGCTCACTTGTTCGATGCGGAGGTAGCGCACTACGTGCTCGTGCGTGGTGGCGCGAGAACGATGCTCGCCGACCTTGAACCGTTTGCTTGGGTCGGCTTTGGCTGCGCTGTCGACAGCAACCTCAATGGTCGCGCGGTTGAACTCGATAGGAAGTAATAACGCTGCTCCCTCCGGGAGACCAAGCAGCAGTTCAAGCAAGGAATCGGCAAGCATCGGGTCGGCCTCGTCTTTAACGTTTCATTTACTTGCGTCCCCATCCGAGCGATATTGTCGGGACGGTGCTCATGAGGCAGAGCGCGTGACATCGTTGAGGATGCGGACCATTGCCGCTTGAGGCGTGCGCTCGTTGAGCGATTTCCAGGCGACGAATCGGCATTCGTGATCGATGACGATTTGGTCCCACCAGCCTTCCCTGTCTTGATAGATAACGATGTCGCCGGAGCATAGTTCCTCCATCTGCACCAGACTCGCGAGCACTCGCTCGACATCGTTGGTCGCGCTAATGCCGCCTTCATCGAGGTCCGTGATGCAGACAAAGCGCAGGTGAAAGACTGTGACGGCCGAGCGCACGTTATTCATGAGGTCTCGCTTCGTAGAGTTTGATCAGCACATCGAGGCGCGCGATGATTCGGTCCGCATGCTTGGACACCTTGTCACCCATCCCGGCATAGAGGCGTTCAATTTCGTCGAGCCTTTGATTGATCTCATCAAGCGCTTCCTCTTCGGTTATCACTTCGCCTCCTTGGTTTTGCGGCCCCATCCGAGCGCGCGGTCGGTCGGCTATATTCAGCATGCTTGATGTCTTGCCAATCGTTTGAACGTCCGCGCTGATACGTTGAGTCGAGCCGCTTGGCAATGACGCCTTCGAAGCCGTCCGCCTTCGCCTGCTCGAACACCGATGCGCCCGCCGCGACCACGCCGGCCACATTAACGAGCACGCCCGTGTTATCGAACGAGTCGCGCAGCACCTTTTTACGCTCAAGCAAGGGAAGCCGCCGCAAGTCACGCCCGCCCGCCGCGAGCACGTCGAAGACGTACAGGCGGGCAGGATCTTGCTTTGCCGCGGCGCGCACATGCATTGGCCATGTGGCGAGGGCGCGCCACTGAAGGCGCTCGAGTGACGACTGGCCGGTCGGCTCGTCTACCGTTAGCTCGGCATCCCACACGAAGTCTCCCGGCACGCCCATGACAGCCTCGATGATGTCCGAAAACGAGCGATTGAAGGAATTGCCTCGGCGGGAGATCAACTCGATGTGCGAGCCGACCTTTCGGACGAGACAGCGAAAGCCATCGTACTTCAGCTCGAAAAGCCAGTCCTCATGCGAGAACGGCGAAGGCGCGAGCGTGGGAAGCATCAGGTCCGCCGCGCCGATCAGCGGGATAGCGCTCATGTCTTCGGCAATCCCGCGCTGATATAGGCGAGCTTCGCCCAGCCGAAGGCTTCGTGGTTCACCTCGCCGGGGTTACATCCCGAATAGGCGCAGAAGTGGTCGAAGTCATCAATCGCCGTATGCCCGTGTCCATTCGGCGTAGGCGGGTGTGCTTGCAAGACGAGGGCTAAGATCTCGTCGGGTTTCCCGTAGCACATGCTCGTCTCCTTTGTCGCTTATCCCTCATATATATGAAGAAATTCGAACAGCGACGCAAAGCCGAGATGAGCAAGATTCTTTCCTAGCCCTCTGCGGTCAATCTAATTTATTGCCCCGAACCCCGAAGATTGCCTGGCAGACAGAACTCGTCACTTGAAACAGGAGGAGTTCATGTTCTGGCTTTTTTTCGTCGCAGTCGCGGCGATCTACGTCATCGAGGTTACCCGCCACCCATGCATCTATCGAGCGCTGAATGACTTCACGCGGCCGCAGGGTTGCGACTGACTGGCGGCTTCAAGCGCGCCGATGAGAAAACGTTTTTTCACTTAGTGCGGCAGCGCGCGACTGTTATTTCATTTTCCGTGGCACACGCCGGACGCTTCGTGCACCCTTTCTGAAAAATCGGTTTAAATTCAACGACCCGTTTTTGGTGTCATCCGACAGCCGTTTCTCACGGTTTGTGGCGGTGTGCCCCTCAAGGTGATCGGTCGGGGGTGGCGCGATAGACGTCCGGTTTGTGGCGAGCGGCTGTAAAATCGGCCGGCGTGTCGGGTGCCACAGAAGTGAAAACTGTGCCCTTTTCGGCGAACGAGGCTGGGTGTGATCTCGTCGTAGGGCCAAGTACTATGATGAATTTTTCGGTAGGCCGTCCAGAACGAGATCTCCGTCCCATTCGAGGGTGACGCGGCTAATCCCTTCCACGATAGTTTCGGCCGCTCGTCGGCCGGCGGGTGTAATACGGTATGCATAAGACCACCCCGAACCGTCGCTCTTCTCTCGCGCGCGTGTTACATGTCCGCGCTCAACGAGCTCGTGCAGATCTCCGCCTAGCACGACACGAGTCCGCCTGATTGACGTCGGCTTGATGCCCGAGCTAGTCGCAGCGGCAAAGTCCTTGATGAAGGCCTCAGTGCGTGTGCCAACAGCGGCGCCATATTTTCCTGAATTAATCGCGACGATAAGCCAGTCAAGCCGCTCCCTGAGCGGACTTATGACGCGTGGATAGACCATTTTCACTCCCAACGTTGCGACTAGCGTATTTAAACATGAGATGGATCGACATATGGCGGACCACCAAGAAGACCCTCCGTTCGCTTTATTCGAACGTGATACAACCGTTGGCGTCGAGTGTTTCAACTGCTCGTCTACCGTCCGCCGTAATGCGGTATGCATAGAACCAGTATGTTGAAAGACTTGAATTATCGGCCCTCTGTTTCACGCGAGTTATATAGCCGCGAAGAAACAGTTCGAGCAGATCCTCATATAACGCCCCACACTGCGTTCCCGTTGGCGTCGATTTAGTCGTCGCGCGAGTCGCGGCGACGTAGTCATTGAGAAAAGCTTCGTTGCGCGCGGCGACCGCAGGACCATAGCGTCCGGAACTAATCGCGACGACAAGCCAACCGAGACGCTGCCCGCGTCGACTCATAATGCGTGGAGAGTCCATGTTTGTTCCTGACCGTGCGACTAGACCCGTCCAGTGTAAACAGGATTGTAACCGCGCGCCGCTCTGGGCTTCCACCGAACGGCATCAACTTTTCGGCGATCGGTTAGTTGAGACGGCTTTGACAAACCTCTCTGGCGCAGCAGCGCTCTTTTTAGCATCTCTTACCAGCTTGCGATCCGCGTTGGCATACGCTGCCGCGATTGCTTGCAGCCGCGTTTCCTGCAGGTGACGGTCGTACTCGTTAACGATAGCGTTCACCTGCGCTACCAAACGATCAGAAAATTGCCATTTGTCAGTGTCCAGACCACCAGCGAGAACATTGGATATGCCTTGTGTTGCCTCATCAAGCAACGACGATGGCAATAGACCGAAGCCGTCCTCGGAGAGCGTCTTTACGAGCAGCACGATGGACGACATATTGAGCGCTGCCTCCTTGTCGCCTCTGCCTTGACGCACCTCTTCGAACGCCAGTCGGACCTGCAGACTCAATGCGTCGGCACCCGCGCGCGTCAGAGGCAGATATAGTTCCCTCTTCTGGCGATCATGATTTGGGCGCGTTACTGAGTTCTTTTTCCGCTTCCTTGATACGGGCATGTCTTCGCTTAGGTGTGTTTGTCGATCACCGGCTCACGCTTATGCGTCAGCGCGGGACATCTGGACGAGGTCGGGCATTGTCCACATACAGAACTGGGCCCATTGTAAGCTTATTAACGCTGGTGAGGCGCTCGCTCGTCTTCGCAAACTCGGCGTCAGTCTTGATACTGGTTGGTCCATTAGGAGACCAGCGCGACGGGCTGTCCGTCAAGTGCATAAGGTCAGAAGTTCCGGAAACTGACGAAATCCGAAGAATCCGTTCGTATGGCTTAAAATGATCGTGCACCCGAACGTACGGAGATAACGATATGAGCGAAGGGGTATATGGACCGCAGGCGCCCGGGCGGGTGACGCACGGACTTGCTGCGGCTGAGCACGGCGATGCGCAGTCAGGCATGGGAATGGGCGGAAGGCGCGAAGCTCACTCCGACCCAGGGCGAAATTCTGGTCTTACTGACACAGCGCAAAGGACCGATGCGTCTGGGCGCAATCGCACGGGAAACCGCCCTCACCGCGGCGACGATCAGCGATGCCGTGAGCACGTTGGAAGAAAAGGGACTCGTCGAGAAGCGTCGTGCAATCGACGACGGTCGCGCACTAGCAGTGCGTCTGACTGCACGCGGACGGACGGCGGCGAAACATGCGCTCAAATGGCCCGACTTCCTCGCGAAGGCGGTCGGCACGCTGCGTGCCGAGGAACAGGCCGCGCTCTACCGGACGATCCTGAAGGCGATCCGGCAACTGGAACCGCAAGAACAAATCCCTGCGCATCGCATGTGCCTTTTCGTGCGCGCATTTCGAAGTCAGCAAGAATCCAAAGCGATCGCCGCATCACTGCGCGCTGCTGCAGTTGTCGATGGCCGACACCGATCTACGGCTTGACTGTTCCGCGTATGAAGAAGCCGACATCGCCACGCAAAAGAAGAGCTGAAAGGTTTTCGCCCAAGTGACTTAACTAGTGCCAAGCCCCGTCGATAACTTTGAAGATGATTGGTTGATGATGGCTCGACCGGTACGGCGCTTGCACCCCTTCTGCGCTTGGACAGACACTAATCCTCCGGCTTTGAGGAGGGTCGGCGTCACTCCGGCGTGAGGCTGAACTCTTGGTTGTAGACGATTCGGTATCGGCGATCCTGTCCGGGCTTAATGTGTGTTTCGGTGCCCTTGCTCGCCGGTGTCCAACAAAGGCCACCGCTGTACGCCGAAAGTGTGAGCACGTGATCGCCCGGCTCGACCCAGAAAATCGCACGCTCCGAGGAGCCAAGCGCGCCGGCAAGAGTGCCGTCAATCTTCACACCAAGATCACAGGCCGATCCAAAGAAGGCGCTATCCCGAATGATGATGACGCGTACCTGCCGCGGGCTCGTGTGGGTCTGAAACGCCAGCATCCGGCTCGGAGGTACGCCCTTGGCATCCGCATCGAGCACTGGCGAACTGGCGCACGCGGAAAGCAGAGTGGTCGCGGCGACCGCGGCGAGGATATGCTTGTTCATTCTCGTTGATCGTCGGTTCAATTTTGGTTACGAAAAAGTGCTGCGATCGTTTTGCTTTCCTTAATTTTTGCTGTTAAGCGGGCCGGCACCACCAGGACTGCGCGCAGGAGACGCCATCGACAAACTCAATGCCGCTCAGAACGAAACCGTTCGGCCCCATCCACGAGAGAACTGCGTCGTGTAGCGGTGGCATCGGCTGTGGATCACTGACTCCAGTGACCTGGAAGCGCGCGATGTTCGAGTAGCGGTTGAGCGCCGTGGACTTCTCCTGGACCACGATCATGTCGCCGCGCACGCCCGGTGTCTTCTGAACCTCATAATGCTCGAGCGCCTTGCCGCGCACGCGCATGGGTGTGGCGTTAATCAACATTGCGCAAAAATGCTCGTAATCGCAAAGGGGCTCAGCTCCATCAGGCGTTGTGGAGGGGTGGCTCGTCCCATTCGTCGCCGTCGAGCTCTTGCTGCGCGCGCTTCAGATACGGCCACCAGTAGGGACCGACTCGATCGAACGCTTCGGCCAGCGTGTAGTTCAGGTTTTGGATCCAGTCGGGCTTGTTCAGCACGATGGCGGCCGCCAGCTTTTCGCCGGTCGAGAGCATGCCGATGCCCGTGGCTTTTGCCTCGCGGCACTTGCTAATCAGGTGGGCGTATTCCGCTTCGCTCATTGATGTCCTCAGTAGTTGCTATCCAGCCACGCTTTCGCCCATTCGAGACCCCGCTGTTTGGCCGGTTTCTGGGTGTCGTAGTAGCCGATGTCGGTGAAGTGGAAAATCTCGCCTTGGCCTTCATCTTCCCACGGACCCCGCTCGACCTCGACCCAGGCTTGCCAGAGATGGCCGCGCCGCTGGGGCGCCGATGTGATTGGCCACTCTCGGTGCTGAATCTTCATAGGCAGAGGTTTCCGTCGGCGGAAGTTTTCGTCGACCCAACGCTTCGCCCACGCGATTCCGCGATTGTAGGCAGCGTCGCGCGTCGCGCAATCGCCGAGGTCGTTGAATACGAAGCCTTGTGGCTCGCCTTCGGCGTGGCTGCCAGTGACGACGACGCAAGCCCGAAACAAGTCGCCATGTATCACCGGCGCGACCTTGATCGACCAATCTCGGTATTTAGCGTGTCCGCTCATGTCTGTACCTGGCAACCGCTGTTTGGATGTACAGTAGTATCGGACAAGTGCGATCTTCCGTCCAGTCGCTCCTGACGAATGGAAAGAACTTAAGGCAGCACTTTCGTCGCCACCGTTGCACTCATGGGGGGCAGTTGAATGGATTCGAATAAGATGGCCGGGAATCCCTCGACGATTCTCCAATTTCCGGTGACCACTGAGGCATCCGTGCGAGTCTCCCTCTCCCGAGCCGCAAAAGCGGTTGTCGAATGTGTGGTAGGCCTCCTTAACCGACATGTCATGTACTCGAAGGGGCCCAGTATGCGGGCCGCAAGCCGACTCCCGACCGGGCCGCGCTGACGGGCATTGTGTTCGTGCTGCGCTCCGGCATTGCGTGGAATCTGCTACCGCAAGAGATGGGATGCGGTTCGGGCACCGCCTGCTGGCGACGGCTCGTGGCATGGCAAGAAGCAGGAGTCTGGCAACGCATCCACGAGACGTTGCTGGCCGAACTGCGCCGTCGTGGCGAAATCGACTTGTCACGAGCGCTTGTGGACAGTTCGTCGATTCGCGCGATGCTGGCAGGAAAAAAACCGGCCCGAATCCGACGGACCGGCGCAAGCTCGGCAGCAAACACCACCACCTCATCGATGCCGCGCTTTCTCAAACGCTGTCGATGGGGTTCCGAACTGTAGCCCCGGTCGCCCTGAACGATTTGCGGTTTATGCAGTGGACGCCCCCGCTTGCCTCGAATGCGTGGAATGGCATCGACGGGGGCATCGAGCTGCGTGACAACGTGGCGGTTCGCCCCGCTCAGCGACGCGAAAGGCATCCCGATCGCGGTCATCCCCGCTCCCTCAACAGTGTTCCTTACGGTCCACCTGCCACCTTTCCAATGAGCCGGACCGTTGGCGAAGAATCGGGGTTGCCGCGTTCCCATCTGTACCGACCGGAGTACTTCCGGCCTATCCGTTTAGCACCTGTCTATTCCCCGATGGCACCGTGACGACGTGCACCCATTGCGAAGGGATGCAACCGGCCATTGGCTCAGGTCGCTGAATGTGACAAGGCAGAGAAGAGCTTTGCCATCCACTACGTTGCCGATTTACGTTCGGCGGACGGCGACACCCGTCGCACTCGCAACAGCTTCTTATATGCACGCTCGCGTAAAGAATGATCTAGGATCACCCAGGACAACCGCACGCGGCCGGCGATACCGGGCGAGGGAACGCCTTCGGTTGCGACCCAATGAGGAGCGTAGTGATGGAACAATTGCTGGCTGACT
>NZ_JFHC01000135.1 GCF_000698595.1 Caballeronia glathei
TCATAGAGGCCGAAGTGCATCAAACGGCGTAGAACCCCGTACCCCAAGCGCCAGCGCCCACCCCCGTACAAAATCGCAAGCAAATGTATCAACGTCGAACCCTCGAAAAGCGGTCCGGTCGAACGGGACTTTATCGATCGGACAAATCAAGGGAGATTTTCGAATATGGCGACACGCTCATCCTGGATTGCACTGCTCGCGGCTGCTGCGCTCGTCGCGCCCGCCGTCTCGCAGGCGCAGCTCAATCTCCAGCAGTTCGGCTTCGGCGGCAGCAAGGCCGCGGAGAACGGCGCGAACGGCGCGGCGCAGCCCTCGGCGCTGAACTCGCTCGTGCAGAACTACATGGGCGCAAACCAGCAGGTGCTCACCGGGCAGTCGACGCTCGCATCGGCGATGGGCATGTCCGGCGTCGCGAGCCAGGCGCAGTCGGCGGCAGGCATGCTCGCGAACGCGTCGGGCGCCTCGGGCGGAGTGCTGAGCACAAGCGCGCTCTCGCAACTCGGCGGAACGCAGCAGAGCGTTTCGCAATCGCTGATGCAGGCGTTCACGAACCGCGCGTCGGCACCCGCGCCGGCCAAGGTCAACAAACAGGCCTTCACCGACGGCCTCGCATCGCTCGGCCAGGGCGTGAGCCAGTACGCAGGGCTCCAGTCCGACCTCGGCGCGGTGAAGAATTCGATGAACATGTCGTCGCTGCTGCAGGCAGGCTCGAATCCCGCGACGGCGCAGGCAGCAACGTATATCGCGCAGTCGGCGCCGGGACAGTTGCAGTCCCTCGTCTCGACGCTCACTCAGGCCGTGCAGTACGCCAAAGCCAACAACATTTCCGTGCCGGCGGTCGCGACTTCGGCGCTCGGCAGCGTGCAATAAGCGGCAAAACGGCGGGCACGACGGCCCGTCCGATGCAAAAAAAGCGGCGAAGCCCATCGGGCTTCGCCGCTTTTTTGTTTCCCGTATCGTCTCACCAGCGGGTCCCGCCCGGGTCCCACTCGGGTCCCATGATGCTCCCGCACATTCTCACCGACCACCTGCCCGGACGATCCCGCAAAGTCTCACGCATCGCTCCCGCAGACGCTCACCTCTCAGCCAATGGCGGCGCGGCGCAACGCGAGGGGAGACGGAAGCGTCGCCGCCTCGCCCTGTTCCGCGCGGGACGCGGCGCCGTTCGCGTCGGGCTCCGGCGCGCGAGGCCCGGGGCGCACATCCACCATCCGGCCACGCGCCTCGAAGCCCGATGCGCGGATGATCCGCTCGCGCGTCTTCCAGAACTGCTCGGCCGACGGCGTCATGGGGCGCGTGGCGACGTACTCGAAAACGATCGCGTAGCCGCGCACCGCCGGGTAGCTGAGCAATATCTGGCCTGAGCGGATGTACTGCATGTATCGATCGATTTTCTTCGTCAACAACGCGCAGTGCGCGGCTTCGTCGTCCCAGTCGAGGTCGTCGAAGATGCCGACATACACATGCTTGAAAAGAATGTTGACGCCGATGTAATCGATGGAGTCCACGTCGAGCAAAGACATGGCAATTCTCCCGCGCCCGCCTGCGGGCAAAGATTCAAGGCGCGTATTGTAATGGAGTACGCCATCCTAAAGAACATGCCGCGGGCGATAACACAACAGTTCGGAAATGCCTCAAATCAGCGCTTATTCGTCGGATACACGATAAATCCTAAATCGGCGATACGCTTAGTTATCTTGAAATAAAAGGCAGGTGGATTGTCGAAAATCGCCGGTCGCTTTAACAGCGCAGAAGCCGCCGCGCGACGCGGGCCGAAGCCCGATCGCACGGCGGGAAGGGGCGGCCGTCGCTCAAATGTCCTTCGGCTGCGCGGGGTTCGCGAGCCGCTGGTTCGGCACGCGCTCGCCGGTCACGGGCTCGACCTGCGCGAGCGGCGGCTGTTCGTTGATCCACGCATTCAGGATGGTCGACGTCACGGCCAGTATCACCGGCCCGATGAAGAGCCCGACGATCCCGAACGCGAACATTCCGCCGAGCACGCCCGAGAGGATCAGCAGCATCGACAGGTTGACGCCGCGCTTGATGAGGATCGGGCGCAGCACGTTGTCGAGCATCCCGATCATCACCGACCAGATGAGCAGCAGGATCGCGGCGATGCGCTGGTCGTGATAGAAGAGCCACGCGACGCTGCCAAGGAGCGGCAGCAGCGGACCGATCTGGGCGAGGCAGAACATCAGCATGACGGCCGTCAGGATGCCGGCGGCCGGCACGCCCGCGACCCACAGCCCGATTCCGCCGAGCGCGGACTGCGTAACGGCCGTGACGACGATTCCGAGCGCGACCGCGCGGATCGACAAGGCCGCGAGCTTGACCGCTTCCGCGCCGCGCTGCGCGGCGATGCGCGTGGCGAAGCGCGTGATGAAATGCGCCGCCGCTTCGCCCTGGGTGTAGAGAATGCCCGCGATGATCACGGTGACGAACATGTGAATCACGAACACGCCGACGACCGCCGCGTGGGCGAGCATCCAGCGGGCCGCGATCGAGACGTAGGGCTCGATCTTCGCGAGCAGTCCGCCGGCGCCTGCGTCGGAGAGCGTCTGCCACTCGTGCGCGGCGCGCTCGCCGACGATCGGCACATCGTGAATCCAGCCGGGCGGAGGCGGCAGTGCGTATGAGGGCAGGGCCTTGATGGCCGCCATGATCTCGCTGCCGTGCAGCGCGAGCGTGGAGATCGCGTGATAGAGCGGCAGCACGATCACGATGAGCAGGATCAGCAGCATCACCGTGGTCGCGGCCCAGCGGCGGTTGCCGCAGCGGCGCTGTATGGCGAGCATGACGGGCCAGGTCGCCACGACGATGGTGGTCGCCCAGATCAGACCTGGCAGGAAGGGACGCAGGACATAGAGACTGCCGATCGTGAGCGCGGACAGAATGACAATGACGAGAAGGATGCGGGCAATATCGACTGGCTGGCGTGGGTTCAATTTAAGTCCCTTGCGAATACGTATCGCATTGTGCCTGAATTCGGGTCTGCGCCCGGACCGCTCGGCCGGACGCTTGATGCTATTTGCCTTTTTCCACAAATCTGTCGATTTCGAGATTCCAGAATAATGCGCTGTCGGGATAATCGTTATAAATCGTGTATGAGCGGGATTGCGTCAGATCATTGGTGGCTTCGATCCGGTAATGCGCGCCGGCGCTAAAGAATCCGTCGCCTTTCAAATCGGGACAGGGAATCAGGACCGCGAGCATTTCCGTATCGGCCTTGCCCGTTATCCATTGCTCGACCCTGAATCGGTACGCCACGGCGATTTTCATGTCGCCGCACTTCGGAGCCTCCGACGGCATGGCCGTCAGGCTTCCTGTGAACCGGATCGCTGTGCTTTTCATGATGTCCTGATGGTCCTGACCGCGCTGATGCGGCGACGTTGTCTGGCACGCGAATGACATTGCAATCGACACTGCAATCGCGCTTAAAGCTCCGGAGAGGGTGAATTTCAAGGGCCCGGCCGGTGAACCGTCATCACGATTCTCCGGTTCTGCAGCCGGCCTGCCTCATTCGCGTTCGTCGCGACGAAACTGGTTTCCCCGCGCCCGACGATCGCGATCCTGTCGGCGGCAATGCCGTTCGCGACGAAGAACGCCTGCGCGGTCGCGGCACGGTTTCTCGATGTCGTGCGGTTCGCGGCTTCCGTGCCGACGTTGTCGGCGAATCCTTCGATCAGAAGCGTCGAGTTCGGATTGGCGTTGAGGTCGGCGAGTGCGGTCGCGAGCACGACGTTGCCCGCGGCCGGAACGGCATTGCTTCCCGATACGAAGCTGTCGACGGTTCGCTGCGACACCTGCACTTTCGGAATCCGTCTTGCGCTGACCACTTCGAAATCGGCGCCGGGGCCGGTGGGGCTGCCCGTCGTGCGCCGCTGGATGATCTCCAGGAAATAATGCGTGAAGTCCTGAAGCTGGCGCAAATAGGTGATGTTCGGCGCGGTCGGCTGTCCGGGCGGCGCGGGAATGACGGTGGGCGCGACGCCGCCGCTCAGCCTTCGTCCGACGATCCCCTGATTCTCCAGCACGTCGCTTTCCGCTTCGAGCCCGCGCGCATGCGATGCGGCGAAATTGCCGAAGCCGATGCCATGCGCGTTGAAGTTCTCCATCATTTCGTGGAACGCCTTCGCGGTTCCCTGTCCCGGCAATGCGGCGTTCAGGTTGCGGATATCGTCCATGTCGATGGTCTGGATCGTGCTCGCGCCCGCCGGAAAGGCGCCGACCGCGACGCGCGGCTGATTCGTGCCGATATGCAGTTCCGCGTTCTGAGTCGGATGATTGATCACGCTCAGGATGTTCGACCGCCCATCGGCGGCGGGCACCGCGCCCGGCAGGTTGCCGCCGACCGTCACTCGCGGCTGGGCGAAGTTCCAGTTGAGCCGCAGCCCGGATGCATTGCCGACGAGCGTCAGATATTCGGTCACGAGCGCTTCGCTCGATCCGCTGACGATCAGCCGTCGCTGAATATGCCGCGACGCGGCCGTGGTCGTGGCCGGCTTGTCCATGTCTTCGGTCTGCGCGGTATCGCGTTGCAGCATGCGCTCGAGGTCGGGCGCGTGCCGGTCGCGGGTCCGCTCGATCCCGGCGATCCTGCCGTGCGGCGTTAGACGTCCTGCGCGAATCAGCTGCGCGACCCGCCGGTTGCCGAGCGCGCGCTGCAACAGCGTGATACGCGCGATACGCGCGGGCACGCGCTCGCGCGATATCGCGGCCGAAGACACGGGCGAGCACGCCCGCGGCGCCCGCAGCGCGGCCTTGCGCGCCCTGATCGATGCCGATACGATGAGCTGTTGGGTCATGGCGGTCGTCTCCAGTCGCTGCTGAGTTTGCGCCGGGCGCAACGCACAAGTGCATTCTCATCTGCCCAGATGACATGACGTACCGCGATTCACCGGCTCACAATCCATACTACTAAAAATCGCGGGAAATGCCGGCGCGGGGGGCATCCGGAACGCGTGTCCAGCCCGCGCGCACCTGCAGAGAGGCACGTCAAGTCCGCGCATTAAGCAAGCCTGGAAAAGCCGTTTCAAATTGCCTATTCTCTATCCGTGCGGATAGCGCGGTTGCCGCGCCCCCACATCACAACAAGAACGATCGGGAGACTGACATGGCCGCGTCCCGCAAGTCTCGCATTCCCCTTTTCATTTGCGCCGCGCTCGGCTCGGCCGTGCTGAGCGGCACAGCGCCAGCAGCCGACGAAGTCCAGGGCGGCGCAACGACGACCCAGGCGACACCGATGCCCGATATGCTGCGGCCCGTCACGCAGCAGCAGCTCGACGCCGCCGCGAGCGACCCGGCCTCGTGGCTGCATTCGAACGGTTCGTATGCGGAAACGCGCTTCGCGCCGTCGACGCAGATCAACCCGTCCAACGTCTCGAAGCTCAGGCCGGCTTTCATCTTCCAGACGGCGGTGATGGAATCGATGGAAACGGCGCCGATCGTTTCGAACGGCGTGATGTTCCTGACGACTTCGTACAACCACGTCTACGCCATCGATGCGGTCACCGGCAAGGAATTCTGGCATTACAAGCACAGGATGGGCCCGGTCACGACGTTCTGCTGCGGGCCGAACAACCGCGGCGTGGCGATTTCCGGCGATCGTCTCTTCATGGGCACGCTCGACGCGAAGCTCGTCGCGCTCGATGCGAAGACAGGCAGGCTCCTGTGGGCCACCCAGATCGCGGACCCCGAGCTCGGCTATTCGGAGACGATGGCGCCAGTGGTCGTCGACGGCAAGGTGCTGATCGGCACCAACGGCGGCGAATACGGCATCCGCGGCTTCGTGAAGGCCTTCGACGTGAACAAGGGCGATCTGCTGTGGACGTTCTACACGATTCCCGAAACCGGCCAGGAAGGCGTCTGGGCGGAAAACGACGCCGTGGGCCGCAACATGAAGCGCGATATCGCGGCGGAAAAGCAGCAGCTCGCGGCGAAGGGCGGAGACTTCTACAGGACGCTCGGCGGCGGCGTATGGATGGCGCCCGCGGTGGACAGGAAGGCGCACACCGTCTATTTCGTGGTCGGCAATCCGTCGCCGGACCTGTAGGCGCGATCCGTCCGGGCGACAACCTCTATACCGATTCGCTCGTCGCGGTCGATCTCGACAGCGGCAAGTACAAATGGCACTACCAGTACATCGCGCACGATGTCTGGGACCTCGACGCCGCGAGCCCGCCGATCCTGCTCGACGTGCGCGACAAGGACGGCCGGATGATTCCAGGCATCATTCACGGCGGCAAGACGGGCTTCGTCTACGTGCACGACCGCCGCGACGGGCGGCTCATCCGCGTGTCGGAAGCGATGATCCCGCAGGAGGGCGTATGGACGCTGCCCACGCCGGCCGGCGCGCGCATGCTGCCGGGCGCGAACGGCGGCGTCGAATGGTCGCCGATGGCCTTCAGCCCGAAGACGCGCATGGCCTACGCCGCGAACCTGCATCAGCCGATGACGTATCAGGTGGAGGAAGTGCAGTATCCCGGCGGCAAGCTGTGGCTCGGCGGCGCCTTCAAGACGATTCCGTCGGAGCAGCAATGGGGCCGGCTGGTTGCCGTGCACGTCGACACGGGCAAGATCGCGTGGGCCTACAAGACCGAGCAGCCGCTCATCGGCGGCGTGCTGGCGACGGCGGGCGGGCTCGTCTTCAACGGCGAGGGCAACGGCATGTTCCGCGCATTCGATGCCGCAACCGGCAGGAAGCTCTGGGAGTACCAGTGCGGGGCGGGCGTCAATGCGCCAGCGGTTTCCTACACCGTGCACGGCAAGCAGTATGTCGCGGTGGCGGCGGGCGGCAATACGCAACTCGATTTCAAGCGCGGCAACAGCGTGCTCGTGTTCGCGCTGCCCTGAACCCGGACCGGCGCCGGGATGCGGAGATCCGCCGACAGCATGCGTGGCCGTCGTCTTCGGGGCGGCCCGGGCGGGCTCGCGTGTCTCGCCTGGCTCGCGGCGGCATTCGTCTGCGCGCTGCCGCTCGCGGCGCACGCCGATGCCGAGGCGGGCAAGGCGAAGGCCGTCGCGTGCGCCGCGTGCCACGGTCCGATGGGCAATTCGACGAGTCCCGAATATCCGGTGCTCGCGGGCCAGACTTCGCGCTATCTCTATCTCCAGCTCAGGGACTTCAAGGCCGGGCGGCGCAGCGATCCGCGCATGAGCCCGATGGCGGCGAACCTCACGCCCGACGACATGCACGATCTCGCCGACTACTTCGCCGCGCAGAAGCCCGCGCCGATCGCGTTCAACGCCGATCCGGTGAAAGTCGATGCGGGCCGCAAGAAAGCCGAAGAGGTGCTCTGCACGATGTGCCATCTCGGCGGCTTTTCGGGGCAGAACGAGATTCCGCGCATCGCGGGACAGCCGTACGCGTACATCGTCAAGCAACTGGAGGACTTTCGCGCGCGCAGGCGCACCAACGACGCGGGCAGCATGACGAGTGTCACGAAGACGCTCTCCGATGCCGATATCGAAAACCTCGCGAGCTATGTCGCGAATCTGCAATAGGCGCCCCATGAGAAGCACACACGCATGGCGCGCGATGGCGATCGTCGTGCTCGCGGTGTCGGGCGCCGCGGTGCCGTCGTTGGCCGCGGACACGTACAGCCTCAACGAGCAGCTGCTCGCGGCGGTGCGCGGCAACGACGAAGCCGGCGTGACGCGCGCGCTCGATGCGGGCGCGATCGTCGATTCGCGCAACCGCATCGGCGACACGCCCCTCATCAGCGCCTGCAAGAAAGGCATGACGGCGATGGCGCGCATGCTGATCGAGCGCGGCGCGAACGTGAACCAGGCCGACGTGCAGGGCATCACGCCGCTGATGGCCGCGGCGTTCGAGGGCAACCGTGAAGTCGTCGCGCTCCTGATCGCGCATCACGCCGATCCGGACAGCACGGACCGCGTCGGCAAGACCGCGATGGAGTACGCATCGGGGCGCGGCCATGCCGCTGTCGTCGAACAGCTGCTCGATGCGGGCGTCGACGTCAACGCGGCCTATCACAACCATCTGACCGCGCTGATGTGGGCCGCGGGCTACGACCAGATGCAGACCGTCTCGCTTCTGCTCGCGCGCGGCGCGAACCGCGACCTGCGCGACGATCGCGGGATGACGGCGAGAGACATTGCCGAGCAGACCGGTTCGACACACGCCGTGCTCCTCCTCTCCGGCCACTGAGACGGCGGGCGCCCGCCCGCCTGCCGACACCTGCGCAACAGCTGTTTCGCACGCGCGATTCCGCCTGGTTCGTGACGCGACGCGTTTCGCGCCGTCGCCTCACGCATACGATTTTCGGCCTGCTTCGGAATATCGGGCGCGTGAGGGGTGTTCACTTATTTGCATGACTGATGAGCACCTGATCACACTGGAGTTCGATATGAAGAAGTTGGCTATCGCAGGGCTGTCCCTCACCATTCTTGCTTCGACAAGTGTCCTCGCCCAGGAGCGAACACGCGCCGAAGTCACGCAGGAAATGGTTCAGGCGGAACAGAACGGCGAGAATTTCCGGGCTGACAAGCCCTATCCTCCGGCTGAAGTGAACCACAGCGCCACGCAGGTGCAGACGGGGCAGCCGGGCGATACATCGTACGGCGGGTCGCGTGGAGGTTCGAGCGCGAGCGGCTCGCGCATGGGGATCGGCGGTGCCGGCAGGAACGCCTGCGTCGGACCGCGCGGCTTCTGCGACATCTACGCCGGGGGATCCTGATCGTGGCGGCCGCTGTCGCCGTGGCGCGGGAACGGGTCCGGGCAGATCGGGCATTGCCGGTATCGGCTGGATCGCCGGTATGTGCGCGTGCAAGGGCCGCGTCTTCGTCGCACGTTTCAACAGGCAAGCCGGGCGTGGCAGGCGATGCCCGCCGGCGCACCGTAGCCGGTCGCCTTCGGGAGCGATCCGCAGCAGGAGTATCACGGATGAAAGCCCGCATGACCCCTGGCGGCCCGCTCGTCCGATCGAGCCGATGGCTGTTCGCGATGCTCACGGTCGCTGTTCCGCTTTTCGGCGAGAGCCTCGTGTCGGCGCGCATCATGTTCCACATTCTGATCAGCCTCAAGGGCCGGTCGCTCCGATAAGGCGACGCCCGCCGGCGGCTTCCCTCCCGCCACGGTTCGCCCGTCTTCCGGCCAGCACGCAGCGCGACGACGCTGCATGCGCCACGGCCCCCGCCAGAGCCCCCGCACGCGGTGCGGCACGCACGCCTATACGTAGGTATGAGGCTCCCACACCATCGCAGGTCGCGCACATCCGCTCGTAGGATGGTGCCGCGCCCGACCAGCGCATAACCTGCATGCATCGAGGCGGATTACAGACACAGTCGATCGATTCAGGAACGCCTCTTCACAGAACTGCCAGACGCGCAAACGGCGCATCGGCCGCACACCATGCCGGTGACAGGACGCAAGCACGACATACCGGGCGCGGCGTGGCTGGTTCACGAGGGAGACGGACGATGGGCGCAGAACACGAGTTGCTCGCACATGTACCACGGCTTCGGCGCTATGCACGCGCGCTCGTCAGAAACCCGGAACTCGCCGACGACCTCGTGCAGGACACGCTCGAGCGCGCGCTGCGCAACTTCGAGAAGTTCGAAGCCGGCAGCGACCTGCGCGCCTGGCTCTTCACGATCATGCACAACCTCTTTCTCGGACAGATCCGCAAGGCGTCTGCGCGCGCGTCGCACGTCGCGCTCGACGACGAAGGCATCGCCGAGCGGGAATTCGCCACGCAGGGCAATCAGGCCGACCGGCTCGAAGTGCGCGATCTCGACTATGCGCTG
>NZ_JFHC01000136.1 GCF_000698595.1 Caballeronia glathei
GCCACCGATCCGAGGCGCTTCGCATGGGAATAACGGGCGGGTCGGGCAAACGAACCAATCGCCCGACCCGACGCAACGCGTCCAGGGGCACACCGCCTGACGCCGAACCGCTGGTGTCAAGGGGCACCCTGCAGATGAAGCGCAGCTCGGCGCGTCGGGCCGTTCTCGCAAGCTGGGGGCCGCGCTGCTCGACCAAGCCAACGAGGAGTGCGCAGGAGCGGCGCATTCGGCGTCCGTGCCAGGGACCGAAGCGTTGTTGCCCCCTTGACAACCGGGCGGAGGCTGCGGCCGCGCGGACTGAATTCTTCACGAGCTTGGGCCATACGCGCGAGAATAAGCGACTATGCTTCGGCACGTTCATTGACTTGCCTCGCCGGCATGTCGCGCTCAAACTCTCTGTGCAACGTCCTTTCGGCAATGCAGGCGTCGCGCTGTCGTCGCCGGCATCGAGGCGGGTACAGGTGTGACCGCCGGGTTGCTGCTGACAAGAAAAGCACTCGATCGTCGGTGGCGGGCATTCGTTGAAGCGCTGCGTTCTCGATCTCGCCGCCGCCGCGATGCAGCCCGAATATCCGCTTGCCGCGAGGAGTACCTAGTTCAACGGCCTTCACATGTAGGCCGATGACATGGGACGGCAGGTGGAAGCGACACACTTTTGCTTCCGCTTGCGCCACGATCTTCAGCAATGCGTGATTTTCGATTTGAACTGCCCGGATGCAGAGGCGGTTCGCACTCGCGCCCCAGGCATTCCGGCCGAGCCGCCGGATGCAGGGTTCAGCGAGCCACGTGAACGGAGTGGTGCCGCTTCGCCGCTTCTTAAGCGTCGCCGGTTGCCGGGCCGTCCCCACGTCGTTGAGAAATAAGTCATTGGAATGGTCGTTGCTGTCGAGTAGTGAACGACACGGACGGATTTCACCATGAGCACCATTCTGCTAGTCGACGACGAACCGGACATTCTCGTCGTCCTCGAGTTGCTTCTGGCTGCTCAGGGATATCGCGTGATAGCAACCAGGAACGGTGCAGAGGCGCTCGAGGCCGCCTCAGCTTGTTCTCCGCAACTCGTCATTTCGGATTGGATGATGCCAGTCATGGACGGGGCGCAACTCTATCGCTGCTTTCAGGGCATTCCATCGTTGAAGGAGATTCCATTCGTGTTCATGTCGGCGGCGGTGCCACCAGCTGAAATTCTCGGCAAAGCGTTCTTGCGAAAGCCGTTCGACCCGGCACGTCTGTTCGGACTCGTGGAACAGCAGATCCGACGCTAGCGTCAGCCAAGCATCTCCCTGCGGCTGTCGCGCGCCTTCAGTGCCGCAAAGATCGGAGGAATCGCAGTTCGTGACGTTTGCCGGTTAAGCGTTGACACCGTTGCCCCCTTAACTACGATACGTGGACGGAGAGATGTACGTTTGTCCAACGCGCGCGATACTGGAGGAACCGAGATGCCCAAGCAACCCGTCGCGACACGCCTTCGCGAGCAGCACCGGTTGACCGTGGATTTCGGCACGGCCGCGCTCCGAGCTACCTCGGTTGCGGCACTGCTTGAGGAGGCCTGCCGGGTGGCGGCAAAGGGCTTGTCGGTCAAGCTCGCAAAGCACTTCGGTTTGACCCGCACGCCGAGGCGCTCGTCTTCGCGGCTGCCGTGGGGTGGGAGGAAAGTGAGCGCGATTCGCTAAAGTTCGATGTCGATGAGGAGAGCCCGCCGGGTTATGCCTTCTTGTCGGGCCGGCCAGCGGTCAGCAGTCACCTGGGCGCTGAGAGCGGCTTTCGCACGCCGCCGGTATTTGCAAAGTACGGCATAACAAAGACGATCAATGTTCCTATCCGGGGACTTCCATCTTTTTTTGGCATTCTGGAGGTCGATGGCACCCGCGGGGACAATTTTATCGAGACCGACGTCGTTTTTCTCGAGGCGATTGCCAACATCGTCGCCTTGGCGCGCGAACGGCTGGACATTGAGGGCGACAACGGCCTAAGCGACGCCTACCTCTCGGGCATACTTACCTCCAGTAGCGACTGCATCGTGGTAGTTTCGACGAAAGGGAACATCGATTTTGTCAACGACTGCGCACGCGCGCAGCTGGCGTCGAGCAATCCTGTCGGCACAGCATTCGTCGACATGTGGCCGGAGGAACACCGTGCGCAGGTGCGAGACGCATTGCATGCAGCGGTCAACAATCAGCCGAGCCGTTTCGAGGCACCCTGTCTCACGAGAGATGGCGAACTGCGATGGTGGGACGTCGCAGCGACACCAGTGTCGCGTGACTCGAAAAGCGTCGAAAGCGTCGCGTGCGCATTGCGTGATGTCACTGAGCGCCACGATCACGCTCAACGATTGTCGCACCTTCTCGCTATTCAACAAAGCGAGTTAAGCAACTCATCGCTCATGGCGCGGGAAGTGCATCACCGGGTGCGCAATAGCCTGCAACTCGTGCAAACTTTACTCGCGCTCCAGGCGACGCTGACAGGCAACCCGGATGTCTCCGATCAGCTGCACTCCGCCGCCAGCCGGTTTGCAACTGTCGGCGCAATTCATCATCGTCTTTACGAAGAGGACGCGTCGCAGCACATTGATGCCGCTCGCTATCTCGAGAAACTGGTGAGTGACTTCCGGAAGCTGGCGCCGGACCGAAGCATTTCGCTCTCCGCCGACGGCATAGATTTGCCCGCGCCGCGAATGACTGCGCTCGGCTTGATCATTGCGGAGTTGATAACGAACGCTGTCAAGTACGGCACGGGCGACATCAGGTTGGCGCTCGCGAAGGAGAGCGACGTGCTCCGGCTGAGCGTCGAGGATGACGGGGCGGGGTTTCCGACCGAATTTCCTTCGTCTCGCGGAACTGGGTTGGGCATGCGACTTATTCAGAGTTATTCGAAACTCGGAGCGGAGGCGGTTCAGGTAGACCGATCCGTTCCATATAGTCGCATCATTGTCAGGTTTCGCGCGAACTAGTCGGAGCGTGCGGTCCGGCGCGATGTCCGGTTCTGCCGACTTCAAGCGCGCGAAGACGTGATCGCGCAGGCGCGAGCGGTGACTCCCGGTATCACAGAGAGGTATCGGCATCGCGAGGAGAGTTTTTGTTGGTCGTCGAGCGCGTTGCGCACCATAACTGGAAGCGGACCTATCGGGACCAGCATCCCGGGCATCAAGAGGGAGGGGCGAATGGCTTCCGTTCTGTTGGTCAATGCCGACACGACGGTTCTTGGCAGCCTTGGGCTGTTCATTGCGGCAGACGGCCATACGGTTCATACGGCGGTCAATGGAATGGATGCATTGCGGCAAGTGAGAATCGCCCGGCCGGACGTCGTGGTAGCTGACTGTGACCTTCCCGTAATGGACGGCGTCGACCTCGCTCGTGAGATGCAAGCCGACCCGACACTGGCGTCCCTACCGCTGGTTCTGTTAATGGAAGGCCCGCACCGACCTCGAGTTCGAGTTTTCGCCGTCTTGAGGGCGCCTTTCGGGCCCACCAGACTTCTAAAAATCATCAAACGAATCGATCGGCGGGATTCGACACTGCGCTCCAGCAGCTTCACGCAGAAAACTCGCGACGCAATGATGTCGGCCTGCAGGCGGGTTTCTCGTCGCCGGACAAAATAGGGGACCGGTTTTGGATCGAAACCGGCATTGATTAAGAATTGCCGGCCCTCGCGGCTCATACGCTCGCTTGGCAATTGTGCGCTTGGTCGAGTCGCTCGGGTCGCGAAGAAATCCGCCGACGTGTGCGCACAGCGCCTCGTCACATACCTCTTGCCAAGACCGCGGTTCGCTCCTGAGGCGCGGACCGGAGTGGTCGGTGCGTGCGTCTCGCGTCGAAGCACCGGTAACAGTGTCGGTCGCGCGTGCGCCGAAAAGTGCGTGGTGACGCGTCGCCTAATTACCGAGCCAAAGTTGGCGGTTGAACCGCGACGGCAAACGCGGCGGAAAACGTACGGTATCCCATCTCCGCTCGACGGGATTCGCGGGTTTTTTTACCGTCTTTCGTTTCAGATTGTGCAGCAGCTTGCGCGTTGAACGCCGGAATGCCCGAGCTTTGGAAGCGCCAAGCGATCGGTGTTTAACGGCCGCACCCACCATAGCCGAGCCGATTCGACGATATGGCTGCCGGCATCGTCCTTGCGTCCGCGTATCTGCCTGCGATCAGCAGGCGTACCGGTATGGAGAACCGTCATGAACGAAGATCAAGTCAAAGGCGTAGGCGAGAAGGTCAAGGGCAAGATCAACGAGGGCGTCGGGAAAATAACCGACGACCCGGCGCAGGAGGCTAAAGGTGACGCACAACAGATCGCGGGTGAGACGCGTAAGGAGATTGGCGATCTCAAAGAAGACATAAAGGACGCAGCTGATGACGCGGCGGACCGGGCCGACAAGCCGCCCGCGCCGGCGCCCTGAGAAAAGCCGGCAGTCGAATGCCCGCCGTCGCGGGCTCACGTGTACAAAGGCGCTGCGCGGAGCGATCTGTTTCTGCCTTTAAAGGGGCCAGCGCATTCGTTAGAGGAGGACATATGGACAACGAGAAGTCCGAATATGCCGGGTCGCCGGAAGGACCTGTGCTAGCGCGTGCCGACGTGGCGAAGGCAATGCGCGAGGCGACCGGCGCGGCTTCCGGGACCGGACAGGATACTGGTCCGGTGGTGCTGGCGCAGCCGCCCGTCACGGGTTCCGCACACAAGGGCAGTGAGTTCACGCCATCGAGAAAGCCCGCACTCACCGCGGCAAAGGAAGCGCTTTCCAATGCCCAGGATACGGTCCGCGCAAAGTACCGCGTGGCTTCCGATTCCACCGATGATTTCGTCCACGACAGCCCATGGAAAGCCATTGCAATGGCAGCGCTGGGCGGCATCATCGTCGGCATGCTGGTCGCGCGGTAACGAGCAAGGCGGCACGTCCCTTCCAAGGATCATTAGAAGGATCGCAGGCCGCCTCGCGGAAGCTTGGGCGCTCGCCTTATGTAGGGAACTGCGGCTTGGGCGGACGAGTCGACGCGTCAGTCAGAGCCGGCGAGTTCGCAGACGTGACCCGATTCGAACAGGCTGCAAAGGTGCGATGGTTCTGCCGCTTCTGAGCAAACCTCATCAAGGGATGCCGCGGGAATTAGACCCGGCGCGGGAATGGCGCTTCGCCGCGAGTACCTACCTGAGACGCATACCCGGAACGGCGATTGCGAGCAGTGACATGCGTCGCGCATCTGACGCGTTCAACCGCTTACTGAGGAAGGAGCCCGCAATGCAAGTCTCAATGAAAAGGATTTTGACTATGGTGCTCATTTTGAGCATTTCCGGTGCTGCGTATGCGCAAGGTGCAGGCGGCGGTGCGGGAGGAGGCGCTGGAGCCGGCGGCGGGGGCGGCGGTGCTGGCGCGGGGGGCGGTGCGGGAGCAGGGAGTGCGGGCGGTGGCTCCGCGAGGACTGGAGGCGGGGGACAGGGCGGGACAGGTATGGGAACGCCGAACGCAGGCGGTACAACTGCGTCGCCGTCCGGCGGGTCAGGCGCCAACACCATGGGCACCACCCCGGCACCGTCTCAGAAAATGCAGAAAGGTGGAACAGCACCCACCGGATCCGGAAATGAGAAAAAGGCGTACTAATTTAAGTTGCCATCACCGCGGCGGTTTGGATGGGAGGAGAAAAAGGTCCTGCTCACCAACGAGTGAGCGGTCAAGGTCTTCCTGACAACGCCGCTATGTGGCCGAGCGCGATACTGCTAATTATCCGTAACGGAGAGAAATCTCACAGGCGCTAACGCATCGAAATCAGACAGTGCGCCCGCCGGTAGCGGAACGGCGGGAATTTGCGAATTTCGTCGCTGGCCGCGCGTTGCTGAGACTTAATGAGACGCGCCATGCACGTGCCAAAACGCCGTGTACGAAGGGCGAGTAGACACGCACGACGCTGGCGGACGGGACGTTTTTATTAAAGCGGCGCTCCGCGCAGCGGCGCGCACCCGGCGTCGTCGGTCATTGATTGCATGCATAAGCGTCTGCTGAAGTAAGCAGGTTGCCGATCGTTCCTAGCTACCCGCAACGCCGCTCCCGCGTCCGGCTTTGGAGTCTACGACACGGTAAACTCTTTCCATTTTTTACAGCCTGAAGCATGACATCACGCACCATGTCGCCGGCATAGTTTCCGGCGATCGCAGCCCATTCATTGCCTCTGATCGCAGGAGTCGAGTGCGAAGATGACGCGCGGCGGCGAGCCACGGGATTCGAAGCCGTCCAATCACCAGCGCGCACTCCTCCGGTCCACCTCGACCATGCCGTGATGCCAGCGCATTGACGGGAATGGCGAGGCCGGCGTTCGACCGGCAGACCGTAGGTATGCACGATCCGATGCCCCGTTTTACATTGACGCGAGGCTGCCCCTATGCGTCCCGTTTCCGACGGACGGCCATGCTCGCCGTTAGCCGTAAGCAGGCTACCTCGCCGGGACGGGCAGCTGAGGCGATTTACAAAGCGGTGCAACTTGGAGCGGTCGAGGACGGGCGCCGCATTGGATCGCCGACAAGAATCGGGACGATTTTCTGGTGCGCGCCTAACGCCTGGTTTCTGGAGGCGCGACTCGGTTCGCGCGGTCGTAGCGGGCTATTGTGCTTTCACACCCGACCATCTGCTCACAGCAACACCGCTTGCTGCAAAAGTTCCAGAGCTTTCAACTCGTCCAATCGGCCCGTGCGTGCTTTGCCTGCCAGCGTCTTGATCAGTGCCTCCGCTATCGGATCAATACCTTCGAGATTTTCCAGGCTGGTCACAGAAGCGAAGGAGCGCGACATCGGATGCATCTGCGGGGCTGCAGCACCCGGCAACTGCTCGAGCGCTGCCGGGCGCGAGGCGTCGCTCTCTCCAAGTGAGGAACTGGCAAGCTCAGCCCTGGGATCGCTTGCGTGATCTTGGTGGCTGACGACAATTGCTTTTTTCTCACGCGAGACACGTTCCGAACCAGGTGCGCTTTCATCGGCACGCGTGCTCGGTCGTTCTTCCTGGACGGATGCCTTACCGCGGGAAACCGGAAGAAGCAAGCGAGACACGGATTCCGGGATCTCTGCTTCCGAGCGCGGAGTGTCCAACCAGCCGGTTGGAAAACCCAGGCGTTCCGTGAAACGTTTAGCTTCGGCATCGTCCATACGTTTCTGGCCGTGTAGCCGATGGGCCTGGAACCGGTAATCGCCATGACCGCACCAAGCCTCACTTTCGATCCGTTGCGGGTCGTGAGAACGTGGAGGTTGGCGCGCCGAATATTTTCAACAGCCGCACTGTCATTTAACAACAACGATTGCTGCTCGCTCGATTTCGGAGAAGATTTGGCTTTCGCTGGTACCGCTTTTAGCGGGGTGCGAGCGGCAGGCTGCACGGCCGCTGTGTTTCCACGCTTCTGTACGGCCCTTGGCGATCCGCCAGTTGCTTTCTTTGCCATTTCCGGTTCCTCGGGCAAACGATCTGTACGAAATGATTGTTGGTTGACGATTGGGGCGGGAGCCACCTTATATATTTCTGCTACTACTTCTGGTTCGGCATCCGTTTGAACGACGTCTAATGGTGATCTCAAACGAGCGATGATTTCGGGCGTGAGCACAGGATTGGGTTGGTCAAAAAAGCCGTGCGGCAACCCAAGCGTGGTTTCCATGTGAAAGGCCGTCTCGGGCGTGAACCGCTCTCCCTTCATCAGCTCAGCCACACGCGTCAGGCTCGAATCAAGTCCTAACGCAATATTCTCTGCACCCACCGCATCGACCAGTAATTGAAACGATCGCGTCTTGAAAATGGAAGCAGTCTGAGCGGGGTCTCGAGTAGCAGACCCTTTCACGTATGGTTGGCCCTGTCGGTTCGCCGGCGACTTTTTGACGTGGTGCGGGTGGCGCTGGCCGCTGTCTCGAGATCCCGAGTATCGCCCGCGCGCTTGACTCATGAAGTAGGCTCCCCGCCATAATTGAGACTGTAGTTTCTCAATTATAGACGAGGCCGCGTTGAAGTTTGATTCGCCGAAAGCTCTCCGGGCGGATCTTTAGGCAGCGAGTTCATGTACCCCAGTAGATATCGGAGAGACTAGGTGCAACGGACATTCAAACGGCCTCGCAATGAAGTACGCGAACGGCGTTTCGTGGCCGATCTCCGAGATAGGCCCGAACGGTGCGAGGGCGCGGCTACGGTTCGCGCGTACGCAGATCTGTGCCGCTGAAGATCTTGCGTTGTTGCCTTGCCGCTACGATCATTCGTAAGAGAAAACGCTACCGAAATTTCATGCGTTGAAGCGCCATGCCCGAGCCGCGCACGACGCAGGTTAGCGGGGCATCGGCGACGAGCACCGGCAGGCTCTCCGGTACAAGCCGACGTCACGGCTGCGACGATCTGCTCGACGGGATCGGCGAAGACGAGTTACTCGCAAGACCGATTCATCAACGCAAGTGTGAGGCGCTGTCCGGAGATGCAGGGGAAAATCCAGTCAGCACGAAACCGTTCGGACCCGTCCACCACAGCACCGCGTCGTGCAGCGGCGGCATCGGCTGCGGGTCATTGACCCCGATGACTTGGAAGCGCGCGATGTTCGAATAACGATTGACTGCAGAGGACTTCTCTGCACGACGGTCATATCGCCGTGTATGCACGGCGCCTTTTGCACGAGGTAATGATCGAGCGCTTTGCCGCGCTCGCGCATGGCCGTGACGCTGCGACAGGCCGAGCGCATCGTGCTCAATTCCGACGCCTGACGAAAGTTGATCATCTATGGTTCGACAGCTAGGCCGCGGCCGAGCGGCGCGGGACGAAAGCCTGGCTGGACTCGAACCAAAGACCCGTCATGGATCGCCGCGGTAGGAGGCTGCGCACTGGAGGCCGACAGCGAACGCCTTAAGAAAAAGCTAGTGGTGCACGGCTAAAGAACGGTAGAGTGGG
>NZ_JFHC01000137.1 GCF_000698595.1 Caballeronia glathei
TGCAAAGAAAGTGACTGCCGCCCCGCAAAGGGGCAAAGCGCCATGAAAACCCTCAGCACGTGAAACTGCTCAAAAACCGGAGCCTGAACGGTCATTCAGCCTGAGAGGCAATTTCGACCCGCCCACGCCAGTGGCTGAATCCGGCGAGCCCGGTCGCCGCGAGCCCCGCGAGGCACACGCCGGTCCACCCGAGCGCATGCCACGCGAATGACGCCACCGCCGACCCCACCGCGCCGCCGATGAAATACGCGACCATGTACACGGTGTTCACGCGGCTGCGCGCGTCGGGCTTGAGCGCGTAGATGCGCGACTGGTTCGAGATCTGCGCGGCCTGCACGCCGATGTCGAGAACGATCACGCCGATCACGAGCCCCGCGATGCTGCGCCCCGACAGCGCGAAGATCACGAATGACACGGCGACGAGCGCAATCGAAAGCGAGATCACCGCACGCGGTCCGCGCTTGTCGGCCGATTTGCCGGCGAGCGGCGCGGCAAGCGCGCCGGCCGCGCCCACGATGCCGAACAGGCCCGCGGCCTGCGGCCCCATGTGGAACGGCTCGCCGGCGAGCAGCAGCGTGAGCACCGACCAGAAGATGCTGAACGCCGCGAACATCGCGCCGCCTGTGAGCGACGACTCGCGCAGACCGGGATTTTCGAGCACCAGATGCCACATCGAGCCGAGCAGCTTGCCGTACGCCAGCGTCGAGGTCGGGCGGCTTTTCGGCAGGCGTGTGATGACCACGACGGCAAGCACGATCGTCGCGACCACCGACGCCCCGAACACGGCCCGCCAGCCGAAATACTGGCCGACGAAACCCGAAACCGTGCGCGCGAGCAGGATGCCGAGCAAGAGCCCGCTCATCACGGTGCCGACCGCATGGCCGCGCTGTGCGGCCGGTGCGAGCTCCGCCGCGAACGGCACGGCCTGCTGCGCGATGGTCGCCACCACGCCGATCGCGAGGCTCGCCGCGATCAGCACGGACAGCGTGGGCGCCGCCGTCGCCGCGATGAGCGCGACGCCGAGCGCGGCGAGCTGCAGCAGGATCAGGAGGCGCCGGTCGAACCGGTCGCCGAGCGGCGCGAGAAAGAACATGCCGAACGCGTAGCCGAGCTGCGTTGCAGCGGGCACCGCGCCGATGAGCCACGCGTTCGCGGGGAACGACGCGCGGAAGTCGTCGAGCAGCGGCTGGTTGAAGTAGATGTTCGCAACCGAGACGCCCGCGATCGTCGCGAGGAGCCACAGCGTGGCGCGCGAGTAGTGCGGGTGGCGGTCGGATGCTGACGGGGACAGGGACATGGCAATGTGCGTTTCGTTTTGGCGGTGCGCCGGCCGGGCGGATTCGTTCGCGGTCTCGCTCGTTGAGTCGATCACTGAATTGCTCACGGAGTCGCTCACTGAGTCAATCGCTGAGCGAAACGCGCAGTGACCGGAGAGCCGATCCGATCGGCGGGCGGCAGCCGCCGATCATACTGGAGACGCCCTATGTCTGCTCGGCGAAGCGCCGCGGGCCGCCGCCCTCTTCGACGCTCGCGTAGTGTGTGACGACTCCCGTGGCAGGCTCGTGAAAATGCAGCGCGAAGCCGGGCGGCTCCATGATGTACGCGGGCGGGGCGTCGGCGCGCAGGTCGAGCGCGATCTGATGCGCCGTCGAAGGCGCGCACCACGCGATCGTTCCGCCGAAACGCGCCACGATCGGCCGGTGCACATGGCCGCAGATCACGCGTTCCACGTTCGGATGCTGGCGAAGGAGCGCGTCGAGCCGGGCGCTGTCGGCGGGATCGAGCCGCAGGTCGTCCATGAAGCGGATGCCCGTCAGGAAGGGCGGGTGATGCAGCGCGATCACGACGGGCCGGCCGCGCGACGCGTCGAGTGCTTCCGTGAGCCACGCGAGGCGCGCATCGCAGAGCCGGCCGCTGCCCGCGCCCGGATTGAGGGTGTCGAGGACGATGACGCGCAGGCGTCCGGCGTCGAATGCGTACTGGATGAACTCGCCGCTCGCCGACAGTTCGGGACGGTCGTCGAAGACTGCGCGCAGGGCGGCGCGGCCGTCGTGATTGCCGGCCATCAGATGCCACGGCATGGCAAGCGGGGCGAGCAGCGCCCGCAGGTGGCGGTATTCCTCGACCCCGCCGCCGTCGACGAGGTCGCCGGTGATGAGCAGCGCGTCCGGGCGCGGCGCGACGCGGTTCAGCGCGGCGACGCCACGCGCGAGAAAGGCGGCCGTGTCGATGCCGCCGCCGACGAGCGCGCCGGGCGCCGTGATGTGCGGATCACTGATTTGAGCAAGCAGCATGGCGATGTCTCCGGCGCGGCACGGCGCGCCTCACCAGCTTACCCCGACTGCGCGCTCGCCGCGGCGCCTACTCATCCTCGGCCGGCGGCTTCGGCACGAGCGCCGCCGGCGCGAGCCACCGGAAGCCAGTCAGCGTGTCGGCGGCGAACGTGCATTCCGCCGCGGCGCCCGTGACGGTTTTCTTGGTCGCCGGCGGCTTGGGCGGCGTGGCAATGTCGCCCCGCACGACGACCCGCGCGCCGTGATAGGCCGCCCCCGATGCCGTCAGCGTGAGCGGCGCGCTCGTGGCATTCGGGTATTCGGCGCGCATCTTGTCCTTGCATACGTCCACGTTCCTGTAGGTCGACGTGCAGCCGGCAAGGAGCGCGAGCGAGAGCGAGAACCAAACGAAAAGGCTGGTGCGAATGTTCATCTGTGCTTCGAGTCGGTGCGCGACGGGCGGCGTCGGGCACATTGAGCGGGACGGGACGCGGCACGGCGCCCGAGCGGATGATTGCTGCGGCGCCGATGCGCCGTTCCATACGATGGATGCGCGTGACTTGCGCCTTCGCGCACCTGACGGGCATGCCACATGGCGTGGGCGGGGTTCAAGCGCGGAGCCGTCGGCGAAGCGCGAAGCCGTCAGGCGGCGGATTTTAAGTCCGATTCGATGCGATGTAAATAAATCGGGGGCGGCCGCCTGCCGTCGCCGATGCGGGCTTCGCGCCTTGCAGGCCTGGGTGGTACGGGCCGGCGTGCGCGCGTCTTCGCCGATGCTTCATGCTACGCTTGCCCGACGGAACCGGCAGAGCGCAAGGGAGACGGCAATGCAAAAGGACATTGAAGTAGGCGACTACCTTCTGGCGATGAACACCGAAGAGAAGTGCGATCCCGCCGACGCCGAGAGCGTCGTCGGTTTCAACGTCCGCGTGATCGTGACGCGTCTCGACCGGCAGCCGGTTCACGGCTCGATGCTCACCGAGGACTCCGGCGAGCTCACGGGCGGGCATGGGCCGTTCCCCACCGTGGCGGATGCCATTGCGCATGGCGAAGCCTGGGGCAGACATTTTGTCTCGCGAATACTGGGCGGGGCGGTCTAGGCGACTCACCGGCCTCTCCGAATCGGGGGCATGCGTCCCTGCGCAGTGGGGGTGCTCGCGCGCGCACGTCGTGCATACACTCTCGACACCGACTGAACATGCCGGGTCGCGGAGGTCCCATATGACACCTGTTGCGCTCTACATCACCCCTCATTACATCGCTTCTGTCCGCACGGGCAGGGGCCGCGCCTGTTTCGAAGGAACCGTGCGGTTTGTCGGCGTGGAGGCGCTGCCGTTCAATATCGAGCACGTGTGCCTGCTCGATCGCGATACCGCCATCGAAGCGCTCTTCGATGCCGTGAGAGACGCCGAACGCCTGCTCAATGCCGTCTGAGTGCGAAGGCGGCCACCCGGGCCGCCTTCGAAGAAGCGTTCGGGCGCGCCGTCTCTGGTCGTGATGCAACGCGCCTTCGTTGTTGCGATCGCGCGACATGCGAAGGCGCCGCCATTGCCAGGGTCCGTCGTTGTTCCCACAATCGACGCAACCCAGCCGCGACCGGTCCATGAGAAGAATGATCGTCCTGTCGTGCGCCGTGCTGGTTTGCGGCTGCACGAGCGTTTCCCCCATTGATGAACTCGGCCATGGACGCTACTCCGTGAGCGGGAAGACGCGCAATCCGTTCGTCACGTGGGGGCACGTGCTGAGGACCACGTCGGAGAGCGCAGAGCGCTTCTGCTCCGAACGCGACAAGCAGATGCATCAGATCCAGATGGACGTGACCGGGGTAAGGGGCTGGAACACGCGCGCGGCGCTCCTCAGGTTCGAATGCGATCCGCGCTGGAGATAGCGTCTGCGTGGATGACGGCAAGGCGCGGCGATACATGGGCGATCGTGTCCGGGCCGTATGCGAAACATGCTGGTGCCGGGGACCGGACTCGAACCGGCAAGCCGTTAGGCGGCGGATTTTAAGTCCGCTATGTTTACCAATTTCATCACCCCGGCAGGGCGGACGCGATTCTACCATTTCGGCGCGCGGCGCCCCTCGGTACAAGGCTTGGCGCGCTACCGCGCGTCTCTCGTGCCTGCCGCGCCGCAGCCGATAAATCCGGCGTCCGATGTTTCGAACCCGGTCCCGCGCGACCATTCCCGCCCGTGCCGCCGAATCGACAACGCATTGTGGCTCACGCATAATCGGCGACGGGTTCCGAAGCATGCCGCCGTTCGCGCGCGCGCAGCCGTACTCGACACCGCAACCGCAATCTCCACCGAGGACCGAGGACCGACAATGGGCAAGAACCGGCTCGAGGCATTCAGCGATGGCGTGATCGCCATCATCATCACGATCATGGTGCTGGAGCTGAAGGTGCCCCACGGCGGCGACCTCGCCGCGCTCGTCCCGCTTTTCCCGGTCCTTTGCGCCTACGTGCTGAGCTTCATCTATGTCGGCATCTACTGGAACAACCACCATCATCTGATGCACGCCGTTCAGCGCGTGAACGGCTCGGTGCTGTGGGCGAACCTGCACCTGCTGTTCTGGCTGTCGCTTCTTCCGTTCACGACGAACTGGATGGGCGAGAACCAGTTGCAGCCCCTGCCGACCGCGCTCTACGGCTTCGTGCTGTTCATGGCATCGGTCGCGCATTTCATCCTGGCGCACGCGCTGACCTCGATGCACGGCGCGAACGCCATGCTCGAACGCGCGCTCGGCGCCGACCGCAAGGGCAAGCTGTCCGTCGTGCTTTATCTCGTCGCGATGGTCAGCGCCTTCTGGCAGCCATGGCTCGCGGCCGCGATCTACGCGCTCGTGGCGGTGGCGTGGCTCGTGCCGGACAGCCGCGTAGAAAATGTCGTGGCGGGCGAAGAGCACTGACAGCACGCGCGCGGTGCGAGCCGCGCCGGACGACCGGCGTGCTACGCTTGCCGAATCCTCCTCGCATCGAGTGCCAGCGCGCCGGCCGCACACCATCATGTCCTCCGCCATCCGCATCGGCCTAATTTCCGATACCCACAATCTCGTGCGTCCCGAGGCGCTCGACGCGCTGCGCGGCTGCGAGCAGATCATCCACGCAGGCGACATCTGCCGCCCGGCTGTCCTAGACCTGCTCGCCGGACTCGCGCCTGTCACCGCCGTGCGCGGCAACAACGATTCGGGCGAGCGCATCGACGTGCTGCCCGAAGCGGCGCGGCTCGACATCGGCGGGGTGGGGATACTCGTCGTTCACGATATCGCGGACGTGCCGCGGCAGCTGGACGGCATCGGCGTGGTGGTGACCGGCCATTCGCACAAGCCGCTGATCGAGCGGCGCGACGGCGTGCTCTTCGTCAACCCCGGCAGCGCGGGGCCGCGGCGCTTCAAGCTGCCCGTGACGGTGGGACTGCTTTCAATCGACGGCGGCAAGGCCGACGCCCGGATCGTGCCGCTCCTCGACTAGGCGCACGCATTTGCAATCAGACGTGAAAAAGGCCGGCGCAATCGTCTTGCGCCGGCCCTTTCTTGCCTTGCCTGGATGAGACTGGCATCGCGCGTTCGCAGGAACCCGCAGCGGTCCGCTTTTCAGTTCGCTCCCAGTCCCGCTGCTCAGTTTTGCGGCGGCACGTAGCCCGAAGCGGTGTCGGCGCCTTCGCCGAAGAAGTATTTCTCGGTCTGCTTGAGCAGATACTGGCGGGCGCGCGGATCGGCCATGTTCAGGCGGTTTTCGTTGATGAGCATGGTCTGCTGCTTGAGCCAGCCCTGCCACGCTTCCTTCGACACCGTCTCGTAAATCCGCTTGCCAAGCTCGCCCGGCAGCGGCGGAAAGTCGAGTCCCTCGGCTTCCTTGCCGAGCTTTGCGCATTGAATCATTCGGGCCATCGTGTGTTTCTCCTGTGTCGACCAGCGTCGGCGCTTTGGCGCGCTACTCTGGTCACATGGTTGTCATATCGGGTATTGGGGGCGCCGCGCGTTCGCTTGTTGCCTGATATCGAACCGTGCGGCCGTGCCGGAATGCGGTTGTCAGATCTGTTTCATCAAAACGAGCGACTTGCGCTGCCAGTTATAGAGACGGCGCCGGTCTTCGGGCAGGTCGTCCACCGTGACCTTCACGAAGCCGCGCTTGAGGAACCAGTGCTCGGTGCGCGTCGTGAGCACGAAGATGTGCGTGAGGCCGCGCGCGCGGGCGCGCTGCTCGATGCGCTTCAAGAGCCGTTCGCCGTCGCCCGAGCCTTGCGCCTCCGGCGCGACGGTCAGGCACGCCATCTCGCCGATGCGCTCCTGCGTATACGGATAGAGCGCCGCGCAGCCGAACAGCACGCCATCGTGCTCGATCACCGAGAAGTGGTCGATGTCGCGTTCGATCTGGTGACGCCCGCGCCGCACGAGCGTGCCGTCGGATTCGAGCGGCTCGATCAGCGTGAGAATGCCGCCGACGTCGTCCGGCGTCGCCTCGCGCAGGCTTTCGAGGTTCTCGTACGAGATCATCGTGCCGACGCCGTCGTGCAGGAAGAGTTCGAGCAGCACGCTGCCGTCGAGCGCGTACGGAATGATGTGCGCGCGCGCCACGCCGCCGCGGCAGGCGCGGATGGTGTGCTTGAGGTAGAACGCGGCGTCGCCCTGCAACTCGCCGCCTTCGTGCAGGCGGTAGGCGTCGTCGAGCGACATTTCGCGCACGAGTTCGCCGTTTTCGTCGACGAGCCCCGGGGTTTCCGTGAGGAAGATGATCTTGTCGGCGCGCAGGGCGATCGCGGCCGCCGACGCGACGTCTTCCATCGACAGGTTGAACGCCTCGCCCGTCGGCGAAAAGCCGAGCGGGGACAGCAGCACGAGCTTGCTGCTCGCGAGCGAGTGGCGGATCGAGTCGCCGTCGATCTTGCGCACGACGCCCGTATGCTGGAAATCGACGCCATCCAGAATGCCGACCGGGCGCGCTGTCACGAAATTGCCCGATACGACGCTGATGTGGGCGTGCGCCATCGGCGTGTTCGGCAGACCCTGGCTGATCGCGGCCTCGATGTCGAGGCGCACTTCGCCGGCGGCTTCCTTCGCGGATTCGAGCGCGCGGGCGTCGGTGATGCGCAGGCCGTGCGAAAACGCCGATTCCACGCCGTGCAGGCTCAGTTGTTCCTCGACCTGCGGCCGCGAGCCGTGCACGAGCACGACGTGGATGCCCATCGCGTGCAGAAGACCGACGTCCTGCACGAGCGCGTTGAGCCGGCCTTCCTGCACCAGCTCGCCGCCGAACGCCACGACGAAGGTCTTGTTGCGAAACGCGTGGATATAGGGCGCGACGGAGCGCATCCAGTCGACGAACTGGGCGTGCGTATCGGGCGTTTCAGGCTCGGCTGCAGGCTCGGCTGTAACCCGCGACGGCATGGAGGGGAGGTCGGTTTGAGAATTCATGCCGGGATTATAATGCGACGCTATGCCGAATGTTTCCAAACAACCCGCCGACGCGGACAAGCCCGATCCTCAGGAGCAGTTGAAGAAGCTGCGCGAAAGTCTGCTGCGTGATGCGAAGGCGCACGGGGGCGCCGCCGGCGAGGCCGGTGAAACAGGCGCGCTCAGCAAGAAGGAAGCCGCGGCGAAGCGCTTTGCGGGCGCCGCGCCGGCCTCGGGGGGCGTGGTCCGCGATACGGAGCGGGCCGCGCAGGCGGCGCGCGGCGAGCCTACCGGCGCGGCGGCGCGCGAATCGAAGGCCGCTCGTTCGCCGGGCGGCGGCGCCGATCGGCCGGTTCGGCCGGAAGGGCGGACGGGGCAGGCGCCGCGTGGTTCGGGCGTATCGGGCGTATCGGGTGTTTCGGGTGCTTCGGGTGTTTCCGGCAAGGCTTCGGCCGTCGACCGCCGCCCGCCGGCGCATGCCGCCAGCGACGGGCCGCCGGTGAAATCCGCGTCCGGCCAGACGCAGGGACCGCGCGACGGGCGAACCGGACGCCGGATCGAAGGCGCGATGCCGCAGTCTGGTGCATCCGCCGCCACGGCCGACTCTCGCGAGAGGCAGCCGGCCGACGCCGGTGGCCGTGCGCGTCCGCAAAACGATGCCCCCCGTGCGGCGCCGATAGCCGCTCCGCACGACGCGCGACGTACCAGCGAGCGTCCCTCCCGACATGATTCCCGGCCCGGTCCGCACGCGGCCGGTGCGCAGCGTGCGCGGCCAGACGAGCCGCGCGAGGACGGCCGTGCGCCCCGGCGTGATGCGCAGGAGTCGGCGCCGGACGGGGCGCAGGCCGCATTGCGCAGCGGGCGTCCGTCTGCGGACAACCGTTTACCGAGAGCCGCAAGCCGCGCGGGCGCCGTGGTGCAACCCGATTCGGCGCGCGCGCAGAAGCAGGAGTCGCAGCGCGATCGGAAGCGCGATCCGAAGGTCGGTCCAAAGGCTGATCCGACGCAGGGCACAGAAGCCGCACAACCCGCACAACCCGCACGACCCGCAGAAGCCGCACGACTCGCAGAAGC
>NZ_JFHC01000138.1 GCF_000698595.1 Caballeronia glathei
AGGGTGGCGCGCAGCATCTTTCTTGGCTCATTGCCGTAGTCAGCCACTGCGTAGTGCTGAACCTGCAGGTTGTCCCACATGGCAACCGTGTTGGTTCTCCATTTCAGACGCACCTGGTATTCCGGAATCGCGGCCTGAGAGGTCAGATAGTTCAGCAGATGATGGGCCTCGGGCATGAAGTCCTGGCCGTACCGGATGTCCTCGAAGTTGTAGAAATTCGAGAAATGGGTCGTGAACGTCGAGTTGACGAACAAAATCTTTTCGCCCGTTTCGGGATGGGTGAGCACCACCGGGTGCTCGGCGGCGGGGTTCTTTGCGGCCATCGCGTGACGTTCTGCGATCGGCATCTGGGCGCCGAAGGCGTGCTCGGCATCGTGCTTGGCGTACAGGCCATCGATCCGTTGCTTGATGGTGTCGGGCAGCTTTTCGTAGGCCATCACCATGTTGGACCAGATGGTGTCGCCACCGGTGTCCGGACCCAGTTCGCAGCGCAATACCGCGCCGCGGGGCGGCGCCTTCTTGTAGGTCACATCGGCATGCCAGGTGTTTTCGCGGCTGGCCTTTTCAACGAAGCCCTTGGGCTTGCCCGGGTCGAGATTGCGGTACAGCATCAGCAGCTTGTCCGCCTCCGGATGGCTCGGGGCAAGGGGATGGGCTTCCAGTCCGGCGAATTGCGCGGCGAAATGCTGTTGCTCCATCGGCGTAATGTTCTGATCGCGGAAGAACAGGACCTTATGCTTTAGCCACAGCGCCCGGATTTCGGCGATGGCGTCAGGGTCCAGCGCGGCATCAGCGAGGCTGATGTTGCTGAGTTCGGCGCCGATGGCCGGCGTACAAATCTCCACCTTGACCGAATGCTGGCGCACCGATGGCCGGACAATGGCCGGTGCCATGGGCGTGGCTTGTGAAGCAGGGTTTTGGGTTACTGCGCTTGATGTCATTGAAGTCTCCAGTCTTGTTTGTGCGGCGGCGAGCCATGTGTGCGTCCGGCAGATGTAGCTGGCCTCTGTCATCACGGCAGAGGCATCGCTTCATCGGTGCCACGGGAGTCATAATAGGCAGTGCGTCCGCGATGCTATTGATTTAGCGGGACAATTTCTTTGCATATTGGGACGCGAGGCCGGGGTCCATTGCTGGAAGGCCGATAGCGAGGCGATCGCGGAAGCAGGCGGGGATCGATAACGTCAGGAATGTGCGGGGTGCGGCCGGTTCAGGCCGTGTGGCTAGCTAGGATCACGAAGGGACGCGTCAAACGTCCTCGACCTGCCCTTCCTACTTACGCGAGATGGGTCCGGCGGTCGCCTTGCTCTCCCGGTAATGAGCGGCCCAATCTGAGGGTGTCTTACCAAACTGGCCGCGGAACCAGCGAGAAAGTTCACAGGCGGAGGAAAAGCCGAGAAGTTCGGCGACTTCATACAACTTGCGTTCGCTGTTCGCCAGATACTCCTCGGCGAGTTCAGCACGTACAGCATTGATGATCGTGGTGACGTTCTCGCCCTCCGCCGCGAGTTGCCGATTAAGGGTGCGTCGATGCGTGCCAAGATGCTGGGCAACACGATCGACCGAACAAAGTCCGCTTGGCAGCAGCATCCTGACGATCTGGCGCGCCCGCTGCGTCGGCTCGTCGCGCAGGCTAGCCAATTGCATGTCCAGCAATCGTTTCATCTCGCGATTCAGCACCGGGTCTGCCGCAGGGATGGGGCTGTCCAGGTCGCGGCTGCGGCAAACGATGGCATTGCATTCCTGTGAAAACTCGATCGCTGTTCCCAGCACGCGGCGGTGCACTGCAAGGCTGGCGGGCCGCTCGTGGGTAAAACTGATCTTTGCCGGCCGGAAGGTGTCGTGGGCAAGCACTCTCAACGTCCGCAATACGATCCCGGTCGTCATTTCGACAGCTTGGCGCCAGACGCCATGACCCTGCGTGTTCACACCTATATGCAGCAGCGCGACGTCGCCCGCATCGTCAAGGCGCAATTGCACGCCGGCGTTGTGCAGGCGCATATAGCGGGCGAAAAATTGCACTGCTGCGCGCAGCGTTGGCTCTTCCCGGATCGCCAGCGCCAGCATGCCCAGATTGCCCAGGCTTCTCGTTTCCGCGAGCAACAGTCCGAAGGCCTCGTGGCCGGACAGGCGGGCCGACTCCTCCAGCAGCCACCCCACCGAATCGGCACTGATCATCATATTCGGATCGATGAGGACCTTGGGCGGCAGCCTGGCCAGCCGCAGCATCCGAAACGGATCGAGCCCCACTGAATGGGCAACGTGCTCATAGTCGGTAAGGCTGGCACTTCGCGTCAGGGTAGTCACCGACGTCACCTGTCCCAATTGCTCAAGCTTATGTCCTGGTAAGTATAGTCGGGAACCCATGTCAGAGCTACCTTGGAGGCCGTGAACTTCAACAGATGGAGGTAGACGATGGACAAGAGAGTTGCAACGCATATCGGCCAGCCGCGCGTAGCATTTGGGCAAGTGGATGCCGACGACCCCGCCGCATTCAACCACTGCTTTGCCGACGTCAACGGCATTCGCATGCATTACATCGACGAGGGGGACGGCCCGCTCGTCATTCTGCTGCATGGTTTTCCCTACCTGTGGTACATGTGGCGGCGCCAGATCGGACCCTTGGCCGCGGCCGGCTTTCGGGTCGTCGTCCCCGATCAACGGGGATTTGGGCAAACCGATCGGCCGGATTCCATTGAAGCCTACGACATGAGCCAGGCCGTCGGCGACATGGTTGGCTTGATGGCGGCTCTGGGTGAAACGAACGCGGTGATCGTCGGACACGACCTGGGCGCATGGGTAGCTCAGGCGGCGGCCATGCTGAGGCCGGACCTGTTCCGCGGCCTCGTGATGCTCAATACCCCGGTGCCACCGCGCGGAAAGATCAGACCGACCGTGGGCTTGCAGGAAATGGCGAAGGGCCGGGTGTTCCACCACCTGTACTTCCAGCAGATCGGCAAGCCGGATCGCGAGTTGGCCAGCGATCCGCGCAAGACGTTGCGTAGCATCTTCTACTCGGTCTCCGGCAGCGCCGTCGGCACCGAGCGTTGGCGCCTGTTCATCGAAGCCGGTGAGCCCATTCTCAATGCCTTCACTGAGCCGAAGGAGTTCCCGTCATGGTTGAGCGCACGGGCGATCGACTACTACGTCGACGAATACACGCGCACGGGATTTACCGGCGCCATTAACTACTACCGCTGTCGCGACCGGAACTGGGAAATCACTTCGTTTCTGGACGGTGCGGTGGTCCGCCAGCCGAGCCTGTTCATCGGGGGCGCTGCCGACCCTTCCCTCGAACCGATCGAAATTCGTGGACTCTACGACCAGTTCGACACCTATTTGTCCGGATTGCAGAAGAAGGTTCTGATCCCCGGCGTGGGCCATAGCGCGGCGGAAGAAAGCGTTGATCACGTTAACGAATTGCTCCTGGAATTTCTCGAGCAGTTCAAGCGCTAGCGTCCAGGTTGTCCGGCTGCGATGCCCAGATCGGGGCGTCCAGCGACATGACAGCTTGAGCACAGGGCAGGCTTCACTTTCCCTGCGAGCTCTCAAGGATGAATCTGTGGCCGTGGGAAAGCCCGGCACACGCCGCCGCGGACGCCAGAGCTGAAAAGAGAGATCTGCGCACGGATGGCATTAGTAGCAGTAACAGGAGACAGAATTGTGGCAGTGAATATGCAAGAAACAGCATGCTATGACGGTGAGCGCCCGCAGCGCATTCGCGGCTATGCATGGGTCATTTTTGCGCTGACATTCGGACTGCTCTTGTCCGACTATATGTCGCGGCAAGTGCTCAGCGCAGTCTTTCCGCAAATAAAGGCGGACTGGGGACTGTCAGACGCTCGGCTTGGAGCGCTCAGCGGCATTGTCTCGCTGGCTGTTGGCGTCCTGGCGTTCCCAATCTCGCTTGCCGCCGACCGATGGGGTCGAGTACGCAGCGTGACCATCATGGCGGCGATCTGGAGCATCGCGACCTTGCTGTGCGGCCTGTCGCACAACTACTTCACGTTGCTGTCGGCGCGCTTTCTGGTCGGTGTCGGTGAAGCCGCTTACGCCAGCGTTGGCATGGCCATTCTCATCAGCATGTTTCCCGCACGGCACACCTCCACGGTAGCTGGCACATTTTTCGCGGGCGGCATGATCGGATCAGTAATGGGGATCGGGTTTGGCGGTTCACTGGCAAGCCACTTTGGCTGGCGCAGTGCGTTCGTTGGCATGGCAGTCTTCGGCATCGCGCTGACCGTGCTGTATATGATGGTCGCCAGTCCGGCGCGAATCGAAGGGGAGAAAGGTCAATCAACCGGCATCAGGCAAACTAAATCGCTGGCGCCTGTCCGCGTCAGGCAGGTGTTGAGAGATCTGTTCTCCTCGCCGGCGTTGATCTGTGTCTACATCGGCAGCGGGCTGCAGCTCTTCATCAGCGGTGGCCTGCTTGCCTGGCTGCCGAGTTTCCTGAATCGGGTCTATGACATGCCGCTGAGCAAGGCTGGCGGCGTCGCAGCAATCTTCGTTCTTTGCGGCGCATGTGGAATGCCCCTGTGCGGCGCACTGTCCGATCGCCTGGGACGTGATTCGCCGCGACGGAAAATGCTCCTGGCGATCACCTTTAACCTGACCTGCGGAGCATTGCTGTTCGCGGCATTTCAGTTTCCCGCCGGTTCAGCCCAACTCACTCTCATCGCATTGGCGATGTTCTTTAGCGCTGGCGTTATGGGCCCTGCCGGTACGATGGTCGCGAATCTGACGCCCAAGGCGATTCACAGTACAGCCATGGCAACGCTCGCCCTGGCCTTGAACATTCTTGGGCTGGCGCCGGGTTCCGTTGTGACGGGCGCATTGGCAGACCGACTGGGTCTGGCGCCCGCCTTGCAGCTATTGCCACTTGCCAGTGTCGCGTCGGCCGTTGTCCTGTTGATTGGCGTGCGTCATCTGCGTGGCGCGCGAGATCGTGGTGCAAGTAGTTAGTGTGGTCGAGACACTTGATTTAAATACCGATGCCTTATCTATTGAACCGGACAGCGTTCCAGATGGGCGCAGCGCTGTCTTTGAGCGCGCGATCGGAAAGATGAACTGATTCTGCGAATGCGAAGTGCCAACCCGATACCTGAACTCGTGCTCGCGGCATTCCTGACTCGTTTGAATCCGAGCATCACAGTCGTTCTCGACTTGATGTTTCGATGATCCTGCTCGATCAGATTGTTCAGGTACTTCGAGGAGCGGACCTTCGTGTTGCGGGAGCAGTACGGGGATTGCCACCTCTCGGCCTGACACGCCGACGCAGCAAGCAACGCATTTCATATAAGCAACAACTAATAAGCTTCCGGTTCCACTCGGAGGCCCACGACCGGACGAGAAAAAATGGAATCAAAGTTAAAGTTAAGATCGAGTAGTGCCGCGGCGCTGGTGATCTTCGCCACCGCCGCCCATGCCCAATCGTCGGTTACCCTCTACGGCGTGCTCGACACTGGACTGCTGTATCAAAGCACCTCAGCGGCAACGTTTCAGCCACACACGCCAAACCTGGGCCATGTCTATCAACTCAAGGACGGCGGCATCTATTCCAGCTATTGGGGCCTGAAGGGCAGCGAAGACATCGGCGGAGGCTACAAGATCAACTTCAAGCTGCAGGGCGTATTCAACACCACGAACGGCAAATTTGGACTGTCCGACACGCCGGGTACGACCGCGATCTTCAATCAGTTCGCCACCATCGGCGCGTCTGGCCCGTTTGGCACGTTCGACGCCGGCCGGCAGATCATCCCGATGATCTACGCGATGTCGGAAACCGATGTCCGCGGTGCGCAGTATTTTGGCAGTATCCTGACTGCGTGGCTGGGCGTGAATCAGGCGGCCGGCTGGCCGGGCACCAGCACGAACGCGCCGATCGGCGCCCTGTATGACAGCAACGCGCTGGTCTACAATTCGCCGAAATTCTACGGCGCCTCGCTCGCGCTCGAGTACGCGCCGGGCGGTATTGCCGGCCAGTTCCAGGGCGGCACGCGCGAGTCGGCGGTGCTCAAGTATTCGAACTACGGTCTGAATCTTGCTGCGGTGTACTACAACGGGCATGACACCAATCCGTTTCCGCTGACCTATCCGGCAGCGCCGGCTGTGCCCGCAACGGGTCTGGCCAACAATCGCTTCTACTATTTCGGTGCGATGTACACGATCAGCGGGTTCTCGATATCCGCCTCGTACGGCATCGGCAAAAATCCGGCGAATACCAACACCGCGGACTTCGAAATGGCATCGGGCGGCCTGGGCTACCAGTTCAGTCCGCGCTTCAAGGTCACGTCCGGCTTCTACTACCTTAAAGACCGGAACCATTCGGCGAATCACTCGAGCGAAGTCGCAGTGGGCGCCGAATACAACCTGTCGCAGCGGACCAAGGCGTACGCACAAGTCGGGTATGTCGACAACGAGGGCACCATGAACCAGACGATCGTCTATGGGGCACCGGTGGCGCCGGGCAAGTCCACCACGGCGGCGATGGCCGGCATCCGCCATACCTTCTGATTCGGCAACCCTCAACCCACAGCTAGTGTCCCGAGTTAGAAGTTCGCAGTTAAACATTTCGATTCACGGAGGGTATTCGGCCAGCGCGAGACAAGCTGTATCACGTGCATAGGCAGGGCCGTGGCATCAAATAAGCGGAAGGATAATTCATGAATAGAGCGAAAAACTCGTTGCGCGAGATTGTCGAGCACTGGCTGGCCCCGCATTCGGCGAACGGGCTTCGGGTGACTGAGTTCAGAAACAGACGATCCAAACACGAATGCCATGTGTGCGTCGAGACATTAACGGCGGCAGGTCCGGTTGCGCTGTTCTTTTTTCGTCACCAAGACGGCGCGTGGCGCATATTCCCGCCGAGTCGGGAACGGCCGGCAATGCGTGCCGCCTAAAATTCGACGAACTTTCAACTCAACGCCCTAGCGTCGGGGAGTATTCAATGAAGAGCATCAAGACATTCAGGCTGGCTGTTGGAGCCGTAATCGTTGCAACATCTATGACCGTATGGTCCCAGACCAGCGAACCGGCCAATGCGCCGGGCGCGTCCGCGATGACGGCGTCGGGTTCAGCGGCACCGGCCACAGGAAGAAAGGCGAATCGCGCGCTGCGCCGGCAGGTTTATAACGCCATCGCAAAGCACAAGGAGATCAGCGCCGGAAATATCAGTGTCATTGCAAAAGACGGCGCGGTGACGCTTAACGGCACGGTCACGAATGCTGCCCAGGTGGGCAAGGTCGCGGAAATCGCGAAGAGCGTTCCCGGAGTAATTTCGGTCACCAACAAGCTGGCCGTGGACCAACCATTTGGCGGCCAGTAAGCTGCCATAGTCGGCACGGCAATGCGGCGGGGCCGACCAATGAGTCGGTCCCGCCGACCTCAACGTGCCGTGGACGCTGCACCATCAGCATTCGGATCACAAGATGCTCAAGCCCGCTTCGCGATGCAAGCCGATCACGTATCCGAAGCCGGATGGCAAGCTGACCTTCGACCGGCTCTGGTCGGTGGTCATCTCGAACACGAATCACGAAGAGAACCAGCCGGGGCATCTGACGCTGAAAGACCCGTCGGTTCCGGTCAACGTGAACTAGCAAGACCTATGCGGGTCCGGAATCGCGTTACCGCCCGGCGCCCGTGCATGAATTCGTCAAGAACGACGACGGCAGCGAGCGTCTCGTGATCAATGCGCAGAACTGCGTGCATTGCAAAACCTGCGATATCGCGGTCTCGACACAGAACATCGTGTGGGTGACACCCGAGGGCGGCGGTGACTCGAACTCCCAAATATGTAAGTCGATTAGCGAGATACCAAAAGCAATGCCTGCATGCACCATCTAAATCAAGGAGTGTGACGTGCAAAGAGAAATCGTTATTTTGAGTGGTACACCGGGGCATCCCATCGGCGCAACAGGCGCATTGATTACCGTCAACAAACTAAAGCGCGCTAACGGCCACTTCGCGCTGAATTCGTGCAGGCAGTCTCGGAAGACGACATCAGGAATCACGCGCGCCCGCCCTCAGCGAGACAGGGCAGATTTCAAAGTACGCCGTGCCGCAGATCGTGAAG
>NZ_JFHC01000139.1 GCF_000698595.1 Caballeronia glathei
GCGCACCGGCGTCTCCGTGCTCGGCACGGTGCTGCCCGAGAAGGACGACCACAACATCGCGGGCGCGAAGGATATCGCCGACCGCCTGATGGCCTCGTTCGGCTCGATGCTCCTCTACTGGTATCACTATTCGCACAATGGCCGCCGCATCGAAGTCGAAACCGACGACGATTCGATCGGCGGGCACTTCCTGCATCTGCTGCACGGGAGCGCGCCGTCGAAGTCGTGGGTCGACGCGATGCACGTTTCGCTGAACCTGTATGCGGAGCACGAGTTCAATGCCTCGACGTTCACCGGCCGCGTGATCGCGGGCACGGGCTCGGACATCTACTCGGCGATCACGGGTGCCATCGGCGCATTGCGCGGACCGAAGCACGGCGGCGCCAACGAAGCCGCGTTCGAGATCCAGTCGCGCTATCAGACGCCCGATGAGGCGGAAGCCGACATCAAGCGGCGCGTCGAGAACAAGGAAGTGGTGATCGGCTTCGGACACCCGGTGTACACGATCTCCGATCCGCGCAACGTGGTGATCAAGGAAGTGGCGAAGAAGCTGTCGCACGAAGCATCGAACACGAAAATGTTCGACATTGCCGAGCGCCTCGAAACCGTGATGTGGGAAGCGAAGAAGATGTTCCCGAACCTCGACTGGTTCAGCGCGGTGTCGTATCACATGATGGGTGTGCCGACCGCGATGTTCACGCCGCTCTTCGTGATCTCGCGCACGTCCGGCTGGGCCGCGCATATCGTCGAGCAGCGCGTCGACAACAAGATCATCCGGCCGAGTGCGAACTACACCGGGCCCGAAGACCTCCAGTTCGTGCCGCTCGCCAAGCGCGTCTGAAATCCGTTGCGCTCCCCTGTCGCGCAAGCCAATGCGCAGGGAGGGCGCCACGCGATCGCGGTCGGCGCCGGGTCGGGGCTGTCCCCGAGCCGGTCTTCTCATGCGCCGGCCCGCGCGCTACGCTCCTCACGCGGTCGCGATATCCTGTCGCTCCGAGCTTCGCACCCGCGGGCGGGGCGATTCCTTCGATCGAACGGACGATGAGCCGCCGCGCTGGCGTCCGGCGCCAACCGGATAGACTTCTTGTTGGTAACATCGGATATTCAGCGACGGAACACCTGAAGTTCGCGCGACCCGGACGCGCCGATTAAATAACGGGGAAGCTGACGTCCGGCCGTGCCTCCCCGATCATTACTGTCCCGGGCCCCAAGCCATGAACACTGCAAACCGTAAACCCCTGCCCGGCACCCGCCTGGATTTCTTCGATACGCGAGCCGCTGTCGACGCGATCCAGCCCGGCGCCTACGACTCATTGCCGTACACCTCGCGCGTGCTGGCCGAGAACCTCGTGCGCCGTTGCGCGCCCGCCACGCTCGCCGCATCGCTCAAGCAGATCATCCAGCGCAAGCGCGACCTCGATTTCCCCTGGTTTCCGGCACGTGTCGTGTGCCACGACATTCTCGGCCAGACCGCCCTCGTCGACCTTGCCGGCCTGCGCGACGCGATCGCCGCCCAGGGCGGCGATCCGGCCCTGGTCAACCCGGTCGTGCCAACGCAACTCGTGGTCGATCACTCGCTCGCCGTGGAGTGCGGCGGCTTCGATCCGGACGCGTTCGACAAGAACCGCGCCATCGAAGACCGGCGCAACGAAGACCGCTTCCACTTCATCGACTGGACGAAGAAGGCGTTCAAGAACGTCGACGTGATTCCGCCGGGCAACGGCATCCTGCATCAGATCAACCTCGAACGCATGAGCCCTGTGGTGCAGGTGAAAGACGGCGTGGCCTTCCCGGACACGCTGGTCGGCACCGACTCGCACACCCCGATGGTCGACGCGCTGGGCGTGATCGCGATCGGCGTGGGCGGCCTCGAAGCCGAAAGCGTCATGCTGGGCCGGGCTTCGTGGATGCGCCTGCCGGATATCGTCGGCGTCGAGCTCACCGGCAAGCCCGGGCCGGGCATCACCGCGACCGACGTGGTGCTCTCGCTGACCGAATTCCTGCGCAAGGAAAAAGTAGTCGGGGCTTATCTGGAGTTCTACGGCGCAGGCACGGCAAACCTGACGCTCGGCGATCGCGCCACCATCGCCAACATGGCGCCGGAATTCGGCGCCACCGCCGCGATGTTCTACATCGACGAGCAGACCATCAAGTACCTCAAGCTCACCGGCCGCGACGACGAACTCGTGAAGCTGGTGGAAATCTATGCGAAGGAAACCGGCCTCTGGGCCGATGGCCTGAAGAACGCCGAATATGAGCGCGTACTGAAGTTCGACCTGTCTTCGGTCGTGCGCACGCTTGCCGGGCCGTCCAATCCGCATCGCCGCCTGCCGGTGTCCGAACTGGCCGCGCGCGGCATCAGCGGCAAGGTGGAAAACGAACCCGGCCTGATGCCGGACGGCGCCGTGATCATCGCCGCAATCACGAGCTGCACCAATACCAACAACCCGCGCAACATGATCGCCGCAGGTTTGCTGGCCCGCAACGCGAACCGGCTCGGCCTCGCGCGCAAGCCGTGGGCGAAGACCTCGCTCGCGCCGGGCTCGAAGGCCGTGACGCTGTATCTGGAGGAAGCCGGTCTGCTGCCGGAACTGGAGCAGCTGGGCTTCGGTGTCGTCGCCTATGCGTGCACGTCGTGCAACGGCATGTCCGGCGCGCTGGACCCGGTGATCCAGAAGGAAGTCATGGATCGGGACCTGTACGCAACCGCCGTGCTTTCGGGCAACCGGAACTTCGACGGCCGCATCCATCCGTATGCGAAGCAGGCTTTCCTCGCCTCGCCGCCGCTGGTGGTGGCTTACGCGATTGCGGGAACGATCCGCTTCGACATCGAGAAGGACGTGCTCGGCATCGACGCCGATGGCAACCCGGTGCGGCTCAAGGACATCTGGCCGACCGATGAAGAGATCGATTCGATCGTGGCCGCGAGCGTGAAGCCCGAGCAGTTCCGCAAGGTGTACGAGCCGATGTTCGCGGTATCCGCCGACACCGGCGAGCGGGTTTCCCCGCTGTACGACTGGCGGCCGCAAAGCACGTATATTCGCCGTCCGCCCTACTGGGAAGGCGCGCTCGCCGGCGCTCGCGCACTCGAGGGCATGCGCGCATTGGCCGTGCTGGGCGACAACATCACCACCGACCACCTGTCGCCGTCGAACGCGATCCTGGCCGACAGCGCCGCCGGCGAATATCTGACGAAGATGGGCCTGCCGGAAGAGGACTTCAACTCATACGCGACCCACCGGGGCGATCACCTGACCGCACAGCGCGCCACCTTCGCCAATCCGACGCTCCTGAACGAAATGGTGCGCGAGGACGGCAAGGTGAAGGCGGGCTCGCTCGCGCGCATCGAGCCGGAGGGCAAGGTGACCCGCATGTGGGAGGCCATCGAAACCTACATGGAGCGCAAGCAGCCGCTCATCGTGATTGCCGGCGCGGACTACGGCCAGGGCTCGTCGCGTGACTGGGCCGCCAAGGGCGTGCGCCTCGCGGGCGCCGAAGCGATCGTCGCGGAAGGGTTCGAGCGCATTCACCGCACGAACCTCGTCGGGATGGGCGTGCTGCCGCTGGAGTTCAAGCCGGGCGTGAATCGCACGACGCTCGGCATCGACGGCACCGAACTATTCGATGTGATCGGCGAGCGCAAGCCGCGCGCCGACCTCACGCTCGTGATCCATCGCCGAAGCGGCGAGCGCGTGGAAGTGCCGGTCACATGCCGGCTCGACACCGCGGAAGAAGTCTCGATCTACGAGGCGGGCGGCGTGCTGCAACGTTTCGCGCAGGACTTCCTCGAGTCGTCGCAGGCGGCCGCCTAGCAATACCAATCGGGCGGCACGAGGCGTGCCGCCCCCAGACAACCCAGACAGGATCGCCATGACCCACGCACCCCAGATCAGGATTCCCGCCACCTACATGCGCGGCGGCACGAGCAAAGGCGTGTTCTTCCGCCTGCAGGATCTGCCCGAAGCCGCACAAGTGCCGGGCGCCGCGCGCGACGCGCTCCTGATGCGCGTGATCGGCAGCCCGGACCCGTACGGCAAGCAGATCGACGGCATGGGCGGCGCCACTTCGAGCACCAGCAAGACGGTGATCGTCGCGAAGAGCAGCCGGGCCGGTCACGACGTCGATTATCTGTTCGGTCAGGTCGCCATCGACCGCGCCTTCGTCGACTGGAGCGGCAACTGCGGCAATCTCTCGGCCGCCGTGGGGCCGTTCGCGATCGCAAGCGGCCTGATCGATCCCGAGCGCGTGCCCGACCATGGCGTGGCGATCGTGCGCATCTGGCAGGCCAATATCGGCAAGACGATCATTGCGCATGTGCCGGTCACGAAAGGCGCCGTGCAGGAAACCGGCGACTTCGAACTCGACGGCGTGACGTTCCCCGCCGCCGAGGTGCAACTGGAATTCATGGACCCGGCCGCCGAGGAAGACGGCGCCGGCGGCGCGATGTTTCCGACGGGTCGTCTGGTCGACGACCTCGACGTGCCGGGCATCGGCACGCTGAAGGCGACGATGATCAACGCCGGCATCCCGACCATCTTCCTGAACGCTGAGTCGATCGGCTACACCGGCACGGAACTGCAGGACGCCATCAACGGCGATCCGAAAGCGCTGGCGATGTTCGAGACGATCCGCGCACACGGGGCGGTCCGCATGGGCCTCATCAAACACATCGACGAAATCGCGAGCCGGCAGCACACGCCGAAAATCGCGTTCGTCGCGAAGCCGGCCGCCTATGTGGCGTCGAGCGGCAAGGAGATTGCCGCGAGCGATGTCGATCTTCTGGTGCGCGCGCTGTCGATGGGCAAGCTCCATCACGCGATGATGGGCACGGCCGCCGTGGCGATCGGCACCGCGGCGGCGATCACGGGCACGCTGGTCAATCTGGCCGCGGGCGGCGGTGAACGCAGCGCGGTGCGCTTCGGCCACCCGTCCGGCACGCTGCGCGTGGGGGCACAGGCCAGCCAGGTCGACGGCGAATGGACCGTCACCAAGGCCATCATGAGCCGCAGCGCGCGCGTGTTGATGGAAGGTTCGGTGCGCGTACCCGGCGACATCATCTAAGGACCAGCGGCCGCTCAGGCTCGCGGCGAACCACACTGTCGATCGGGATGGAAACGCCGCGACCAGTCGCGGCGTCCAGGCTGTTTACGCTTGGGGATAAAACACGAGATGCGATCGCCACGGTCAACGATGACATGCTGGCCGAGGTCGAGCAATGGCAGGATGGACGGCTTGATGCGATGTATCGGGTCGTGGGTTTCGGGGCCGTGCGGCTGACAATCCGCGACGCGGGCCGAATCAAGAACAACGTGGTGTACCCGGCCTCGCGGTTCGCGCCGACGACCGCAAGGAAGCGCCGGGCACGTGAATCGAGCAAACCGAAGGCGCAAGATTCTGGCTCAAGGTGTTCAACGCACCGAAGGATCGTGGTTTGCCCGACGTCGTGACCGCGCAGATTCAGACCTGCATCAGGCATCTCATTCGCAACGCGCTGAGTCTGACGAGCTGGAAGAAGCTCTATGCGCTGCCTCCGCCCAAAGCCCGGTCAAAAACGCGCTCCCCGAGCGCTTGCTACCAGATATCAGTTCACTTAACGCGAGCGGCAGCAGGCCTGCCGTTGCCGCCCTGCTCCCAGCCAATTTCAAGTTTGCGCGCCTAATCCTAATGCTCGACCAATTCCTTCACGGCGCCGACAGTAGAGAAGAAAGACAAATTGCTGCTCCGCTCGATCGCATCTGAGGAATACCAGATAGCCATCATGATTACGCTGAGCGTGCCGAGGGTAATAATAAGCTTCATTGTGTTGCCTGTTTTCTGGGTTATTTCCCGGGTTCAAACAATGCTCTGCTATCGCTCGCTTTCGAACACAGCCGCAATGATCTGACCACAGCCGATGCATATCGGTGACTGACAAGCGCAAAGCGACCACCAGTGCGTTGCGGTTCGCACATCGCCTTGGCAGTCGTCATCGCGCCGGTCGCCTGATCGAGATTCCCGCGCCGTTCGGATTCAGCCTCGCAGCATCAAAGCCAGCTTCGTGCGCGAAGGCGCAGGCCTGAGCGGCGAGCGCCTCGCTTGCCTCGATCACATCGAGCTCCGCGCGTTCGGGCACGATGTGCGTCATGCACTTCGTGCTCCGTCAATCCGGTGCCGTATGCGAGCCGCGCCCGCATTTCACATGTTCGGATAGCTCGGACCGCCGCCGCCTTCAGGCGTGACCCACACGATGTTCTGCGTCGGGTCCTTCACGTCGCAGGTCTTGCAGTGCACGCAGTTCTGCGCGTTGATGACCAGACGCTCCGCGCCGTCGTCGTTCCTGACGAACTCGTAGACGCCCGCCGGGCAGTAGCGGCTTTCGGGTCCCGCGTACTTCGTCAGGTTGATGCCGACCGGCACCGTCGCATCCTTCAGCGTGAGATGGGCCGGCTGGTTCTCCTCGTGATTCGTGTTCGAAATGAACACGGACGAAAGCCGGTCGAACGTAAGCTTGCCATCGGGCTTCGGATAGACGATCGGAATGCAGCGCGCAGCGGGCCGCAGCGTTTCGTGATCCGCGTGGCGATGTCGCAGCGTCCAGGGCACGCGGCCGCCGAACAGCTTCTGCTCGATCCCGACCATCAGCGTGCCGACATAGAGTCCCTTGCTCATCCACTGCTTGAAGTTGCGCGCCTTGTGCAACTCCTTATGCAGCCACGAGCGCTTGAACGCTTGCGGATAAGCGCTCAGTTCGTCGCGCTGCCGGCCGGAACGGATGGCATCGAATGCCGCCTCGCCGGCGAGCATGCCGGACTTGATCGCCCCGTGGCTGCCCTTGATCCGCGACGCGTTCAGAAATCCCGCGTTGTCGCCGATGAGGGCACCGCCGGCAAACGTCAGCTTCGGCAGCGACATCAGTCCACCCGCCGTGATCACCCGCGCGCCATACGACAGGCGTTTGCCGCCCTCGAAAAACGGGCGGATCGCCGGATGCGTCTTGTAGCGCTGAAACTCCTCGAACGGCGAAAGATAAGGGTTCTGGTAGCCCAGCCCGACAACGAAGCCGACCGCCACCTGATTGTTGTCCAGGTGATACAGGAACGACCCGCCATACGTGTCCGTGTTGAGCGGCCAGCCGGCCGTGTGAACGACGAGTCCGGGCTTGTGCTGCGCGGGATCGATCTCCCACAGTTCCTTGATGCCGAGGCCGTGGACTTGAGGACCGACACCCGCGCGCAGCTTGAATTTATCGCTCAGCTGGCGGCCGAGATGCCCCCGCGCGCCTTCCGCGAAGAGCGTGTACTTCGCGTGCAACTCCATGCCGAGCTGGAAGTTGCCGGTCGGCTCCCCATCTTTTCCGATGCCCATGTTGGCAGTCGCAACGCCCTTCACCGAGCCGTCCTCGTGATACAGCACCTCGGCGGCAGGAAAGCCCGGGAAAATTTCGACACCCAGCGCTTCGGCCTGCTCGCCGAGCCAGCGGGTCACGTTGCCGAGACTGATCACATAGTTGCCGTGATTCGTGAAGCTGGCCGGCAGCGCCCAGTTCGGGGTCTTGACCGCACCCTTCTCCGACAGAAAAAGAAACCGGTCTTCCGTCACTTCGACGTTGAGGGGTGCGCCGAGCGCCTTCCAGTCGGGGATCAGTTCGCTGATTCCGCGCGGGTCCATCACGGCGCCGGAAAGGATGTGCGCACCGATCTCCGAGCCCTTTTCGAGCACGCAAACCGATACGTCGGCGCCCTTCTCCTGCGTCAGCTGCTTGATGCGGATTGCCGCCGACAGACCCGCCGGTCCGCCGCCCACGATGACCACGTCATATTCCATCGATTCTCGCGGGCCATGCTCTGCGATCAATCTATCCGATGAATTTTCGTACTTGCTTGAGTTTGTCATGATGCGCCTGCTCGTTCAGAACTGGTCTTCGGAAAGCGCGAGCACGCTTTCATTGCCCTTCGCGCTGACGATCGACGCCTCCAGCGCGATCGCTTGCGGCAGGATGTGGTCGGCGAAGAAATGCGCGGTCGCGATCTTCGCGCCGTAGAACGCTTCGTCTTCGCTGCGCTTCTCGCTTGCCGCCAGCAGCGCACGCGCC
>NZ_JFHC01000140.1 GCF_000698595.1 Caballeronia glathei
TGTGGTACATGTGGCGGCGCCAGATCGTAGCTTTGGCCAAGGCCGGCTTTAGGGTCGTCGTCCCCGATCAACGGGGATTCGGGCAAACAGATCGGCCGGATTCCATCGAAGCCTACGACGTGAGCCAGTCAGTCGGCGATATGGTCGGCTTGTTGAAGGCTCTGGGTGAAACGAACGCGGTGATCGTCGGACACGACCTGGGCGCATGGGTGGCTCAAGCGGCGGCCATGCTGAGGCCGGATCTGTTCCGTGGCCTCGTGATGCTCAATACCCCGGTGCCACCGCGCGGGAAGGTCAAACCAACCGTCGGCTTGCGGGAAATGGCGAAAGGCAGGGTGTACCACCACCTGTATTTCCAGCAGATCGGCAAGCCGGATCGCGAGTTGGCCAGCGATCCGCGCAAGACATTGCGCAGCGTCTTCTACTCGGTCTCCGGCAGCGCCGTCGGAGCCGAACGGTGGCGCCTGTTCGTCGAACCCGGTGAGCCGATTCTCAACGCCTTCACTGAGCCGAAGGAGTTCCCGTCATGGTTGAGCGCTCGAGCGATCGACTACTACGTCGCGGAATACACGCGCACAGGATTTACCGGTGCCCTGAACCACTACCGCTGTCGCGACCGGAACTGGGAAATCACCTCGTTTCTGGACGGCGCGGTGGTCCGCCAGCCGAGCCTGTTTATCGGTGGCGCTGCCGACCCTTCCCTTGAACCGGTCGAAATCCGCGGGATCTACGACCGGCTCGACACCTACCTACCCGGACTGCAGAAGAAGGTGCTGCTACCCGGCGTGGGCCATGCTGCGGCGGAAGAAAGTGCTGATCAGGTTAACGAATTGCTCCTGCAATTTCTCGGGCAGCTAGAACGCTAGCGTTCAGTGTTCCGTAGCGGCGCATGCAGCGCGAGCATCAGCGGCAGCGTCGGCGCGGGTGACCGCAAGCGGGTCGAATCGCCATGGAGACGTCAGAAACGATCGCCAACCAGGGTCGGTTGTCTGAGCGGAGCGGGCGTCCGAACGTCCCGTGTAAAGCGTCGATCAACGTCTGAAGTTGGCCGGCTGCGGAAGATCGAGGTAGGAACAGCGAACTTCCGCACTCGATATCCTCACAGGGATGGTCTTGACGGCAGATGGCAGCACGCGTCGGGACGAACGGTTGACCCACACATGGACGCCATTGTCGCTTCTGACGCAACTCTGAGTCGAGGCGCAGGCCGTTATTCATTTGCAGCCACCGACCTAGACTGAGCCCGTCCTTGACTACTTTAAATGGGTTAGCGCTATGTCTTCCTTGTTCGATCCGTACGATCTCGGGCCGCTCCACCTCAAGAATCGTGTCGTCATGTCGCCGATGGAGCGCTCGCGCGCGCAACCCGGACTGGGCGCCAGAGGCCGATACAGCCCGCTATTTTGCGCAGCGCGCGGGGGCCGGCCTCATCGTGACTGGCAGTATCGCCATCAGCGAATGGGCTCGTACCTGGGCGTTCGAGCCCGGTCTCTACACCCGGACCCAGATCGAAGCCTGGCGCCATGTAACGGGGGAAGTTCATCATCATGGCGGGGTGATCTTCGGGCAGCTCAGGCATGGTGGCCGCGCGAGTCACGTTTCACATCAACCGAATTGCCAGCGCACGGTCAGCTCTACCGACACTGGGGCGACAAAAGCGATTTCAATGGCGTTCGATGAGAATGGCCGGCCAGCCTTTCTGTTGCAAGGCAAGCCTCGCGCGTTGCGCACCGAGGAGGTGTCGCAGATCGTCGGTGTGTTTGCTCAGGCTGCGCGCAATGCTCGCGAAGGTGGATTCGACGGCGTCGAGATCCACGGTGCCAACGGTTATCTTCATGACCAGTTCATTAACGGAGCGCTCAACACCCGCGACGACCGGTACGGCGGCTCGATTGCGAATCGGCTTCGCTTCACGCTCGAGACGGCCGATGCGATTGTCGACGCCATCGGTGGCGAGCGCACTGGCATCCGCCTGTCGCCCTTCGGCCGCTACAACGAAATGCCGGCCTTCGACGACGAGGCCGAGACGTACCTGACGCTTGCGTCCGAGCTTTCGAAGCGCGGCATCGCCTATGTGCACATCAGCGACCAAACCCGGTGGGCTGACGACGTCTCGATTCCCAAAAATTTTCTCCAGGCGTTTCGCAGCGCCTTTCGGGGTCCGTTGATCCTCGCCGGCGGCTATCTCCGGGATAATGGACAGGCAGCTATCGATTCGGGAGAGGCTGATCTGATTGCGATCGGGAAGCCCTTCATCGCGAATCCAGACCTGGTCGAGCGCCTGCGCAACAACTGGCCGCTCAATTCATGGGATGAGCGTACGTTTTATACGGCGGGAGCCAAGGGCTACACGGACTATGGCGTCTGCGCATAGGACGACGTCGTATCTTCCGCCCTGCTCGAGCGTAGCGTGTTTCTCCGACTTCGCGAACCGAACACGAGGAAAGCGGCTTATCGCCCGGGCGCCGCTATCGGAAATTGACGCGCGCGGTCGAGCAGGGCATCGACAATAACGCGACCTTTCGCCGGCAACGCGGGTGTTCGGGCCCACAACAGGTTGATGGGTATCTCGCCGCCCGACATCCTGTCGAGCACGGTGACAAGACGGCCGCTTCCGATGTCATGGTGGACCATCCATAGCGGGAGCTGACCGAGCCCATGTCCCGCCTTGATCGTCGCCAGCATCATCTCGAAGTCGCACACCGTGTGTTTGATCGGTACCGTATGCGGAACGACTGCGCCGTCAGGCTGCTTGAGCAGCCAGGCTATTCGACGCGGTGAATGCTGGCCGCCAATGCAATCGTGATCGGCAAGGTCGGCCGCCTGCCGGGGCGCGCCACGTGCAGCGACATACGCCGGCGATCCGCAAATAACCATCTGTTGCACGCCGAGCCTTCGAGCGACCAGATCGGTAGAGTCGCCTGGTTCACCAATGCGCACGGCGAGATCGATGTCGATGCCATCATCGGTCAAATCGACCAGCCGGCCGGTGAAACTGACGTTGAGCTGAAAGGCGGGACATCGGTCGCCACCTCCAGCAAGACCGGCATCACGTATAGCCGACCGAACACGGTCGGACGATCGATGCGAACCTGGCCCGCCGGGTTGTTCTGCGCGAGCTTCAGAAGGTTCTCGCCTCGTTCAAGCTCATCCCGTGCGGCCGCGCAATGTTCCAGCCACGCTTCGCCATAGGAAGTCAGCGTAAGACGGCGTGTCGTGCGGTGAAGTAGCTTCGCGCCAAGTCGTGCCTCAAGGCGCGAAACTGCGCGAGCGACCGCGGACTTGGTGAGGCCAAGCTCATCGGTTGCAGAGGTAAACGTGCCAAGTCGCGCAACCGCCGCGAACTCTGCGATGCCGTCGAACTGCAGGCTGGTAGGAAAATCAGAGGACATATATCGTCTTCGAGACAGTCGAGAAACGCACGGCCGCGGCGGACATTCAGGAAAGACGCGGGCGACGAAGCATCGTCCGTCCCACGGCCGAGCACCGGACTGTGCTTTCGAGCTTCGCATGTTCGAACAGCGACTGCACCTCTCGATGATTTTTCGCAGGTCGATAAATCAACGAAGCCCTTCGGGCGCCTCGAGGCATGAGTACCGTTTGCGGTCTCGCCACCCGAGGAGGCAGCACATCAGTGTACCAATCGCTCAAATGGATGCGTCGAAAGATGCAGCCGTAGCCGCAGGCAGTTGAAGTGACGAGCGCGACGAATGAGGCATCGATTTCGGTCGGACCGAGTACGACGACAGTCTCGCTATTTAGCGCATTGGCAGTGACCGCTCCGCAGCCAACGAGCAGCCGTCGCTCGCCTGTCGGCGAACGACTCCAACTGGCCAAGCGCAAGCGCAGCCCGATGCCAAAGAGATAAAGCAGAACGCCGCAAATCAATCCGCATCCGACGCTAGCCGACCCGCTCCGGCCTCTGGACCAGGCGCCATCGGATTGGCAGCTTCCGCAAGGTACAACGGTCACAAGTGTTTAGGTTCCCCCGCCGGGTGAAATTCACTCTTTCAGTTCAAAACGATGACACTGAAAAATTGACAACCTAACTTCGCGTTTAGATCGTTACCGGTACCGCCCGACAGCGCCACTCGTGTGAATTGAACGGGCGCAATGGTCAATAGATATGACCGTTGAAAGGCACCCTGTTCGATCAAAACAAATGCAGGATGCCTTATCACGTGAACCCGGACAGATCCGATGGCCCCGGTGATCGGAACGAAGCTCACGCCATATTGATGCACCCGCGAAGTGGCATGCGAGGCGACGACCTTACAAGACAGTGGCACATTCACATCGGAACAGATTATGAAATAAAAGCCTCTCCCACTCGCCGCTCTCGTTGTGGTTTCATCCGCAGCGCACGCCCAAAGCAGTGTCACCTTGTACGGTACGATCGACACGGCGGTCGCCTACTTTAGTAATCAGAAGGGAACGCACGGCTCGGGTGGAACGTTTCAGATGGAATCGGGCACGCTTACAGGCGATAACTGGGGTTTGAAAGGTAACGAGGACCTCGGTGGCGGCATGTCCGCCATCTTCAATCTGCAAGCCGGATTTAACGTGAACAACGGCGAAGCCGGCCAGGGCGGGCGGATGTTCGGTCGTACCGCAATGGTTGGTCTTGCTGACAAGCGTTTCGGCACTGTCACCATGGGCCGTCAATACGACCCGCTCGTTGACCTGATCCAACCGCTGACAGAGGACGATACATACGGCTCGGCCTTTGCAACACCCGGTGACATGGACAACTACGACAGCAGTTCCCGTGTCAACAACTCGATCAAATACGCCAGCCCGACTTATGCCGGCCTCCATGTGTCAGCCATGTATGCCTTCGGCGGGGAAGCCGGCGAAATTAGCGGCGGACAGACCTACGCGATTGCGGCGGCCTATAACCATGGCCCCTTCAATTTGGCTGCCGGTTATCTTCGCGCGAACAACAATGGTACGTCCTCGGCATACGATGGCCTTACTCCGACCGGTCTCGACTCGACGGCCATCAACGGTGCGTTTATTTCTGCGACCACGCTGCAAATCGTCCGCGCCGCCGGTACCTATGCAATCGGTCCGGTTACGCTGGGCGCTGCCTATAGCAACGTTGACTACGGCAACTACGCGGCTGCCCCAGGCTCGAACAACGGCACCAGGTTCAACACGGCGCAGGCGTTCGTTAACTACCAGTTGAACGCTGCCATCCAGCTCGGGGTCGGCTACAACTACACGAAGGGCAGCGGCAACAATGTCGACGCCAGCTACAACCAGGTGAGTCTTGGCGCGGCCTACTCGTTGTCCAAGCGCACTGACTTGTATGCTCTGGCGGCCTATCAAAAGGCCTCCGGCAACACAATTGACGCACAAACCGGTCAGTTGGTGGCCGCGACGGCATCCATTGCCGACTTTGGCAATGATGCCAGCACAAAGAATCAGACAATGGTAATGCTTGGTATTCGCCACCACTTCTGATTCGCCTAACTGAGTCGTATCGACGAGCGACTCCCTTGTGGCCGCAACACAAAGGGTCTTGGGGGAGTTGCAACTGGCAACCGGCTACATATCCCGCTGCGTTGCTCCACGACGACGCACAGCCGGAAGCCGCGCACGCGCAGGTGCGTGACGACGACAACGGCCGCGCCGGCAATGCGCCGTGCCCTGAGGTAGCCTGAGGCCGACGGCAGCGGATACACCTCATTCCTGGATAGCGATCTGCTTAGCGCTGTCGTCGCGCGCCGCTTGGATTCTTCCTTTGGCAGTCGAATGTCGATCTTGTTGCCGGCAAGCCTCGAAGGCGTTCGGCCAAGGGGAAGCGCGGCGATGTGTACGTACGGCGAAGAGGGGGTGGCAAAGGCCGGATGGGCATAGGCACGACTCCCGGCAATGGCTCGGGCGTGGCGAGGATTGACGCTGCTATTCAGGCCGTTCAGGACCGGGCATTGCCGAACGGCCTCAACTGCGGGGAGCGACGGCCAAGTAAGGCCGATGACGTGACGCTTGTACTCTGAGGGCAGAAGTCCGCTCTCTGGGCGAAGGCGACGTTTGAGTGTCCGCCTCGCCGTGCCGGTGAACGACTGGAGCTGGCCGGGAGCCGAAACCCGCATCTCGAGCACAAGGCAACTGCGGCTACCGTGGCACGAACTCCCGCACTCGACCCAAGGCGAGAGTTCGCGATGAGCCGATCAATTGTCAGCTTTCTTGTGAGAAGCGAACACATTTGCCAGAGACGACCCCGATCGGAGGGTCGCTATGCACAATTTCAACGTCCGTTCGAACCCGAAGTTGTTAAGGATCCTAGATTCCGTGCGCCGTTACCTCCACCTGATGCACGCCGAAGGCGCGCCTCTGCCTGCCGGCGGTCCGCAAACCTCCAGTCTGTTCTAAGGCCGGCGTTACTCATCCCCACGGATCAGGGTTGGTGTTTCCTGCGGCGACCAGCAGGTTTGCCAGCCGGCTTACGTGAACCCTCAGCTGGCTTGCTGGCGGGTTTGCTGCGTGGCTTTTGCACGCTGAATGGATTACCGCTGGACAAGCTCGTGCCTTTACCCGCGGCCTCAGCGAGCTGCGCCGGAGCCTTGCGTCTGTTTTCGCCAATCTGCGGGCTCGGTTTTTTGCTGAGCACCTGCATGGCGCCCGGCGCAGCTTGCGGCACTTTGGGTTTCTTAGGCTTTTTGGGCTTCTTGATGATCTGGCCCGTCGCGCTGGTTTGCGGCACGCGATGTTCGGCTTCAAAACCCGGCTCTTCTTCACGGCGCAGCGTTTGCCGGATCAGCGCTTCAATCGCAGCCAGTTGCGGCGCTTCATCGGCGCACACGAGGGACACGGCCACGCCGCTGGCGCCCGCGCGGCCGGTACGGCCAATACGGTGCACATAGTCTTGCGCCACGACCGGCAGATCAACGTTGATCACCAGCGGCAGGTCGTCGATATCCAGCCCGCGCGCAGCCACGTCGGTGGCTACCAGCATCTGTACTTCGCCTGTCTTGAAGCGCTCCAGCGCACGCAGGCGCGCGGGTTGCGGTTTGTCGCCGTGGATGGTGTCGACCGCATAGCCCGCTTCATCCAGCATCGCCGCCAGGTACTCGACGCCATTGCGGGTTTTGACAAACACCAGCGCGTGCTCCCAGTTGTTCTCAGCCACAAGGTGCATGAAGAGGTCAGGCTTGTTCTTTTTATCCACCGGCACCACCCATTGCTTGATCTTGCTGGCCGTGACATTGGGCGGGCTGACGCTGATATTGACCGGGCCGCGCAGAATGCTCGCTGCCATGGCGCGGATATCATCGGTAAACGTGGCTGAGAACAGCAGGGTCTGGCGCTGAGCGGGCAAGGCAGCAAAGACGGCATTCAGTTCGCGCGCAAAACCCAGATCCAGCATTCTGTCGGCTTCATCCAGCACCAGTGTTTGTACTTGATCAAACTGCACTGCGTTCTGGCGATTGAGATCTAGCAAACGGCCCGGCGTGGCAACGAGCACATCCACGCCTTTGCGCAACTTCATCATCTGCGGGTTGATACTCACACCGCCGTAGGCGGCCAGAAATCGTAAGTCGAGGCCTTTGCCGTAATCGAGAAAGCTTTGCAGCACTTGTTCAGCCAGTTCACGCGTGGGCACCAGCACCAGGACACGCGCACGGTTGCTGGACACCGCCGGGCCGTGTTGCACCAGCCGTTGCAACAGCGGCAGCGCAAAACCCGCCGTTTTGCCAGTGCCGGTCTGTGCCGCAGCCATGACGTCCCGGCCACTGAGCACAGCAGGAATCGCCTTGATCTGCACCGGCGTAGGTGTCTGATAATTGAGGCCCTGCAAATTGCGCAGCAACGGATCGATCAGGCCAAGCGAGGCAAAAGACATGCACGTATTCCGGGCTAAAACCGCAATTTTAGCGGCTACCGCGCTGATTGAACGTAAGCGCCCGGTGATCCCAGGGGTT
>NZ_JFHC01000141.1 GCF_000698595.1 Caballeronia glathei
CTCGATCGCCCGCGCTTCCTCGCGCGGAAAGCGCCGGATATCGATGACGTCTGTTGGTTTGAAGGCCCAGATGAACGCCTGAATCCACGGCAGTACCGTGGGCAGCAGGCCGGCCCAGCCCATCAGCTTGACCGCTTCCGCTTCCGGGTGATGGCGCGCGAGCGCGATCCGCCCCGGCAACCCGGCAATCCAGATGTAGGTGAGGATCCCGGCACCGCCTGCAAGGAATCCCGTGGCGAATGTCACGTAGTCCCAGAACCCGAGTTCGAATCCGAGCATGTCACGCTCCCTGGTGAGTACGCACCCGCGCAAGCGCGTCCTTTGCGCTGTCGCTCCAGAAAATCGATCAAGGCCGGGTCTTGCCTCGAGACACATGGCCGGCATCATCGCTCGATATCAAAGACTATGCGCGCGGCGGACACGCCACTAGTGGACCAAGGTCCAATAGCGACAAAACACAGCGTGGAATAAAGGACTCCCGTTAGCGACGGCGAGCGTGATTCTGAAGTAAGCGCATCTATTTCCCAAGCCGGGCAGCGGCGCGAGCGAGACTTTGACTGCCCTGTCCAATGGTCTGTCCATTTCGAGGATCAGATAAATCGCTCCGGAGGCCGAGAGCGCGCACAGGATCAAAGCCGCGAATATCGTCGCGTTATTGCGCCTCGGGATATTGGACCATGGTCCGGTTGAATCGAGCCGGCGGGCCGGTACGCATGGCTCCCGAAGGTGAAGTACGCGCTCCTAGAAAGGGCATCGCGAACATGTGTTGCCGCGGACAACGCGGCCAGGTACTGCGCGTCATTGGCAGAAGATGACGGTCAGTATGAGCGGCACGACCTGACGAACGAGGGCATTGCTGTGGGCGTCACGTAGCCGCGCTTCGACGGCGTCTGCTGAACCGATCACCACCACGCCGTACGCCGAGTCCGCAACAGGCTCGCCACTTCCCTGCTTGAACTGGCTATCGTCACGCTGGTATCCGAGGACGGTGTGGACGCGAAAGCCAAATGCCGTCAGCTTGGCGCCGGGCGTCGGCCGGAATGCGTTGACCGAGTTCCGTTCGACCCTGGTCGGATTCGGATCTATTTCGTGATTGTCCAGAAGCTCCGCGATGAACTCGTGTGCGCTCGAACTGCAATCGAGGTGCGAATCGAGCGCACGGGCATGCGACGAATTCGAAACGGACAGCATGCTTAACACGATAAGCAGGGTGGGTGTGCAGGCCGGCCACTTTTTCATGGAAGTGGTAGAGGGGTTCGAGAGCGTGTCAACTGACCAATCCATCGGCCGGTCTGGATTCAGGCTTTCCATATTCCAGCGGGTGCAGCGGAAAGCGCGCTGGTCATTCGGATTCTTGCTGGATCTTGCCCCGAAACACCCAGTAGACGCCCGCGGTGTAGATCGCGATCACGGGCAGCACCACCACGCCGCCATAGAACATGAAACTCAGCGATGCCTCCGGCGCGGCGGCTTTGCCCACGGTGATCGAATACGGAACCATGTAAGGCCAGAACATGACGCCGAGCGTCAGGTAGGAGGCCAGGACGAACAACACGGTGAGCGCGAACGTCAACCCGTCGCGCCGCGCTCGTGCGCTCATGACGGCGCTCCCCAACGCCGCAATCGCGGCAACCGGGAAGACGAGTCCCCAGGCACGATCGCGCAGGTGACTCTGCGCCACTGCGCCCGCGTCGACGGTCAGCGACACGGTGAAAGCCAGCCCAAGGAGTACGAACACGATCGCCGCGAGCCAGCCAATGCGTCTGTATGCCCAGTCGCGCAATGCGCCCTCGCTCTTGAGGACGATCCAGCCTGCGCCGAGCAGCGCATAGCCGAACACGAGACCAATACCCGTCAGAACCGAGAACGGGTGCAGCCAGTCGAACGACGTGCCTGCGAACTGCTCGTTTGCCACCGGGATGCCGCGCATGAGCGCGCCCACCGCTGCACCCTGGGCGAAGGCGACCACCGTCGATCCGAGAAAGAAGCCCGCGTCCCAGAGCTTGCGCGCCCGGACGCTCCGGTAGCGAAACTCGAATGCGATACCCCGAAAGATCAGGCCGACGAGCAGCAGCAGCAACGGCAAATAGAAGGCGCCCATGAACACGGCATAGACGACCGGGAAGCTGGCGAACAGACCTGCGCCGATCACGACCAGCCAGGTCTCGTTGCCGTCCCAGAACGGAGCGATGGTGCTCATCATCTGCGACCGGTGGCCTTCGTCTCGCGTGCTGCCGAACAGAATGCCAACCCCCAGATCCAGACCGTCCAGCACCACGTATACGAGGATGGAGGCAGCAATGACGGCGGCCCAGAAGAGCGCCAGGTTGCTCGGCTGCAGTTCACTCATGGCTTGCTCCCCGCGTCGGCGTCGGCGGTCTTTTCGGTCCGCGCGGCGATGGCCATCGGCCGGCTGGCCGTGACGTTGGTCAGCACCGTGTCTTCGACGCGCGGCCCGTCGCGCAAGAGCTTGTAAATGTAGTAGATGCCGAACGAGACGAAGAGAAAGTAGACGACGATGTAGATGATCAACGAGGTCAATACGTCGTTGGTCGTCAGCGCTGGCGTGATCGCGTCCCGGGTGCGCAGCAAGCCGTATACGACCCACGGCTGGCGGCCGACTTCCGCCGTGTACCAGCCGGTGAGGATTGCGATGAAGCCTGTCGGAAATGAAAGGAACGTGGCCCACAGAAACCAGCGCGACGTTTCCAGCTTCCCGCGCCAGCGCAGCAGGTTGCCCACCCACGACACAGCCAGCATGATGAGGCCCATGCCGACCATCAGACGAAAGGCGAAGAACGGAATCAGTACCGGGGGGCGGTCCTCGCGAGGGAACGATTCCAGCCCGACTTCGGCCGAGGTGAAATTCCCTGATGCGATGAAACTGCCCAGCTTCGGCACGGTAATGGCGTAGAGGTTGCGCTCGTTTGCTTCATCGGGAATGGCGATCAGCACTTCGTCTGCTGGCTGCTGGTTCTTCCAGCGCGCTTCGATCGCGGCGAACTTGGCGGGCTGGTGCTTCAGCACGTATTCGCCGGTCAGGTGCCCGAAAAACAACTGCACGGGGATCACTACTGCGACCAGCGCCAGCCCCCAGCGGAGCATCACGCGTCCTTCGTCGCGATGCACGCCGCGCAGGAGATACCACGCGCCTGTGGCGGCCACGCACATCGCACTGGTCAGGAAGGCGGCAAGCAACATGTGCGGCCAGCGGACCATCTGCACCGGACCGAGCACGATCTGCTTCCAGTCGGAGGGAACGATCTTGCCATCCACGATCGTGTGGCCGAGCGGGACCTGCATCCAGCTGTTGTTAGCAAGAATCCAGAACGACGAGAACATCGTGCCCAACGCCACCATGCAGCAGGAAAAGAAGTAGAACCATGGCGACACGCGGTCGCGCCCGAGCAGCAAGACACCGAAGAATGTTGCCTCGAGCATGAAGGCCGTGAAGCCCTCGTAGCCCAGCAGCGGGCCCTGGATCGATCCCGTCTTCACCGCGAGCACGCCCCAGTTGGTGCCGAACTGGAAGGCCATCACGATTCCGGTGACCACGCCCATGCCGAAGGATACCGCGAAGATCGGCCGCCAGAAGTCGAACACTCTGCGGTACAGCGGGTTGCCGGTCACGAGGCGCGCGCCCTCGATCGTCGCCAGCCATGCTGCCAGCCCGATCGTGAAAGCCGGGAAGATGATATGAAAGCTGATGACGAACCCGAACTGGATGCGCGAGAGGATGACAGGGTCAAGTTCCATGCTCACTTCCACTCAGATGGGCTCGTGGTCCGGGGGCCTGCCAGCCTCGATGACGCATGGGCCGATGTGTTTGGCCACCGCCGCCGTCCGGTGTGGTGCAGATCGCCGTTCTTGCAAGTAAACGTGCTGCCTCTGATCTCGATGGCGCAAATCGTCCCGTGACGAGTGATCGACATCATGCGCCATTGGCAGACTAGGCAATCGGCCGGCGCGCCGGTATTGGACCATGGTCCAATATGCGCGCGCGACATGCCGTCATACGCTGAATAGGCGCCGATGATGCGTCAGATGCCGAATCGATTTTCCGAGTTCACAAGTATTGAACTGGTCCTAGAAAAATTTCGCAGCAGCCTCGCATACACCACGGTTTTCCGAATGGAGCGCTCGTCATGATCAAGTATCTTCTGCTCATTCTTACCGTCCCGTTGTTGCTGATCGGGTCGGCCTGTTCAACTCAGGAAACCGCGAAAGTCGGCAACGACCCGGCATTGGAGGCGAAGGCGCGCGAGACCCTTGCGAAGCTGTTTCAGACGACGCCCAAGGCCAAGGATATTCAATACCAGGCAAAAGCTGTCCTGGTGTTCCCGAATCTCGTCAAGGCTGGCTTCGTCGTGGGCGCTCAGGCCGGCGACGGCGTGATGTTCGCCGCTGACGGAAAGGTACTGGGTTACTACAATGCATCGGCGCTTTCGTATGGCCTGCAGGCAGGCGTGCAGGAGTTCTCTGAAGCGATTTTCCTCATGAACGATAACGCCAGGAAGTATCTCGATAGCGTGGACGGTTGGTCTGTCGGCATCGGACCGAGCATCGTGGTCGTGGATGAGGGCGTTGCCAGGTCACTGACCACGACTACGCTGCAATCCGATGTCTACGCGTTCCTCTTTCATCAGGAAGGCCTGATGGCCGGTATGGGGATGCAAGGCCAGAAGATCACGAAGATCAGCCGTTGAAAAGTTTGCCATCTCCGCGTCTGTTCAACGGGCTGCCGATTGCAAGCGGTGCAAGCGGTGCAAGCGGTGCAAGCGGTGCAAGCGGTGGCTCGTTGATTCCACGAGGTTCGACGCGTTACCGCGAAGGCTTTGCCGTCCTCGACCCGGCATATCGCCGTGAGTCTGCCGCATTCACATTCATTGGCGCAGCGCTGACACGGTTGCCACCTTCTGCGCAAGCGCCGCGCGCCTGAGCATGTTCCGCGCTTACGCGGCCTCGCCGCTGCCGCATACGCCGGCGTCGGCTTGCAGTTGCGTCAGATGTCGCAGCAGCTTTGTCACCATCGCAACGACCGTGAACGCGACGATCACGAAGAACACTGCGAGCGGCGTCAGGCTCGTCACCGACACGAAGCCGGCGAGCGCCATCATCGCGGACGACACGAGCAGCAGCGCACATCCGAGGATCGCGCTCGTCAGGCCGGCGATGTGCGGGAAGAGCGAATTGCCCTTGGCCATCAGCGTCGGATACATCACGCCCGCGCAGAACCCCATCACGAGTACGGGTGCCGCAAGCGTCCACACACGCAGGCCGACCGTCAGCGCCAGCAGCAGCATTGCTACCGCCGTGGCCGCCATCACGCCCGCACTGATGCGCAGCCGCTGCTCCGCGGTTGGCATACGCGGGCCTTGCAGGCGGTTCAACAGTCCGCCCAGCAGATACATCATTCCGATGCCCAGCGCGAGGTAGCCGAAATAGGTCGGCGCCTCGTGCAGCGTGTTCTGCACCATGAACGGCCCGACGATGTTGAACACGAGCAGGATGCTGTAGCACAGGCCCTGCGCAAGGAAACAGCTGCGAAATACCGGGCTCGAAAGCACCTTGCCCGCGTTGGCCATCAGCGTGCGCGGCTCGAGTGCCACCGGTCGCGGCAACGTTTCTCGATAGCGCCACAGCAAGCCCCACATCACCACAGAATGGACGAGCAGGAAGACGAGGCAAGCCTGCCAGCCGAACCAGGTCTGCAGGTGGGCGCCGATCACCGGCGCGACGATCGGTGCGAGCCCCCACGCGATCGACATGTAGGTGAACGCGTGCATCAACGCCTGCCCGGAGAACGAATCGGTGATGATCGCCTTCGCGAGCAGGTTGGTGGTGGCAATGCCGAAGCCCTGCAGGCAGCGGGCGAGAAGGAATGTTTCCAGATTCGTCGCCGCGAGCGACAAGAGGCAGCCGATCGTGAAGATGACGAGCCCGAAAGCCAGCACGCGCTTGCGCCCGTAAGCGTCGGCTATGGGTCCGAAGACGAGCTGGCCGAGCGCATAGGCGGCCATGTAGCCGGAAACGCTGGTCTGGATCGCTTGAGACGACGTCGCGAAGTAGCGCGCCATCGCGGGCAGCGCGGGCACATAGATGTCGATCGCGAACTGGCCGGCGGAAGCGTACAGGCAGACCAGAAAGAGCAGGAAGCGCGGCGAGTTCGATGCGCGCGCCGGATTGACGGAGCGATCGCGGATATCGTGGTTCATGAAAACGTCGAAGAAGCGAAAACCGGTGACGCGGCGTCAGCCGGTTCGGATGTCGAGCGAAGCCTGAGTGCGGTGGCGTCGTCGCGTTGTGTGCGTGTCGTCTCGCGGGTCGGCGCGAACCCGGATTCTACGCGTATTGAGTCGCTGTGGACCAGACCGAATCTGATGCTGGTTGATTTCTCGTACTGGCCTAATTCGGAATTTGGCAGCGCCCCGGCTTACATCGTGCAAGGAAAGTTCGAAGGAGCAAGGGCTGAAACCTGTCGGCGCCTACGGGTTTTTACTGGTCCGGGCGATGTCGATACCGGTGCCGCCGAACCGTCGTAGAAGCATGTCCAACTTCCAAAGTGAAAGGCGAACACACCATGACTACCGGAACCGTCCAACTCCACCGCGTCTTGCGCGCCATTCCCGAACGCATCTATCGCGCCTTCCTCGAACCCGATGCGATAGCGAAATGGCTGCCGCCCTACGGATTCACCTGTCAGGTCCACCATATGGACGCCCGGGTTGGTGGCACGTACAAGATGTCGTTCCGTAACTTCGGCTCGGGCAACAGCCACTCGTTTGGCGGCGAGTACGTCGAGCTGGTGCCGTTCGAGAAGATCCGCTACTCGGACCGATTCGACGACCCGAACCTGCCCGGCCAGATGCACGCCACGATTTCATTGCGGCAGGTGTCCTGCGGAACCGAACTCACCATCGTGCAGGAAGGCGTGCCCGAAGTCATTCCTGTGGAAATGTGCTACCTCGGCTGGCAGGAATCGCTGGTTCAGTTGGCCAAGCTGGTCGAGCCCGAAATCCCGGACTGACGCCGCCTGCACAGGCCTGCACTCCGTCGGCGGGGGCACCTCAAGACCCTCTCCGGCAAATTCGGCGCGGCTTCATGCAAGTTCGCGATTCTCGCGCTCGAAGGCGTCCAATCAGGACAGAACTCGCCCGCCGCCCCCGTGCGGCCCGCGTCCGAGCCGAATACCCCTCCCGCCGCGAGGGGTGCTGGAATTCCTCCCCTTCCGTATTCTTGCTGCATGACTTCACGCGCTATCGCGACACGTTCCATGTGCGCGTAGCGGCATTCGAAGCCGTTCGAGCCGCGGGCCCTGCGTGATGAACTTCCGACTCCGCTCATTGAGTTGATCCGGACTTTGTCACGGTCGCAAGTCCCGCGGCGCCCATCCGTTCCAAATGTTCAGACCGAATCGTCGTCGTGGCGAAGAGACCGTGGTCACGCAGCGGAACTCTCCGGACGACCCCTTGCATGCGCGAAGAGCGGCACGTTTTGTCAGTGAAAGGGCGGATTCGGATGGCGGTTATGACGGCGCGCGACGTTAGGATTGGACATCCGGATCGCGCGCGGACAACGCCAAACTTTCGCGACGCCCTGCAATATTCAGAAAGAGACCCCAAATGACATACACCGCACCTTTGAAAGACATGCTGTTCGTCATCGACGAACTCGCCGACATCGAACATGTCGCCACGCTGCCCGGCTTCGAGGACGCGAATC
>NZ_JFHC01000142.1 GCF_000698595.1 Caballeronia glathei
GTCGTCTCCGGCCGTGCGCGGCCCGTAGGCGACTCGGCATATATCGTGCGGGCGGCTCGTCGTCACCGCGCACGCGGCGCTTCCGGCGGCCTTTCGGGCGCGCTCACCTGCCGGGTTCCGGCCCGGCCGCCGCTTCCGTCCCCTTTTCCCTCATCTTCCTACGCCTCGCACCGCTGCCACGCCGGGGCGCGTCGCTTTTTCAGAATCGCCCTAGCTTCTTCCGACTTTCGCGGATTGTCGCGAAGCGTCAAATCGTTTCCGTTTTCTTTCGATATAGGAAATTTCGCGTATTTGCGATCGGGAATTGGAGCGAGTATCTCGCGATTCTAGGTCTGCGGACAATCCATCGCAGGAGTCCGAATTTTGGCGGACCGAAGAACACGAGGCCCACAGCCCTCGTTTCACGGAGCGCCCGGCCAGCCGCGTGCGCATCAGAAATCGACAGTTTTTATCATTTGGTTAGACATCCTTTTTTATGAACAGAATCTTCAAGGCAATCTGGAACGAATCGACGGGAACGTGGGTCGCCGCTTCGGAAATGTCGCGGTCGAAAACGAAGCGCAAGAGTTCGCGCGGCAGGCTCATCGTTGCCTGCGCGGTGGTCGCGGGCGGAGCGCTGGCAGGGCAGGCGCATGCGGATGACTGGACACCGGAACCCACCGCAGGCAACCTTCACGCCGGCGAAGGCGCTCAGTCGACCAACGGCGGCATTGCCATCGGTACGAGCGCGCAGGCTATCGGCGACAGCAGCAGCGTTGCGATCGGCGAATACGCTGCCGCCAGTGAGGACAGCTCGATCGCTATCGGCGGCGGCGCGCAGTCAAGCGGAAAATTCAGTATCGCGAACGGCGGCGGCTCATTCGCCTCCGCGAATAATGCGATCGCAGTCGGGGCAGCCTCGAAGGCCACCTCGCTCGAAGCCATTGCTGTAGGTGCGAACGCGACGGCATCGGCTGAATCAAGCTTTGCCGCGGGCGCACGCGCGAACGCAAGCGGAAAATCCAGCGTCGCCATCGGCACGGACTCGGAAGCGACCACCCGCGACGGCGTCGCCATCGGCACAGGTTCCAAGACGCTTGGCAGCTTTGGCGGCGTTGCCATCGGTGGCGCCTACGCCTACACTAACGGTGTTGCCGTAGGCGCTGGTGCGCAGGCATACGGGCGTGCATCGGTCGCTATCGGTGAAAGCGCAACTGCAGGCACCAAAACCGAGGGAGGCGTCCGCGGTACCGGAGTTGCAGTGGCCATCGGCTCGAACGCCAACGCCACCGGGAACTACTCAGTGGGCATCGGCTATTTAACCGATGCCACCGAGGACTCCGCGGTCGCGATCGGCAAGGACGCAAAGGCGACGGCAGGCTACTCGCTCGCCGCGGGCGCGAGCGCCATGGCGGGTGCCGAAGGAGCCACCGCCGTCGGACACGCCGCCAACGCGAAGGAGCCTGGAAGCACGGCGATCGGCGAAGACACCATCGCCGATGGCAATAGCGCAACCGCGCTCGGCTACAAGGCCCACTCGGTCGGAGTCGACGCAACCGCCGTCGGCTCGCGAAGCTACGCTGAAGGCTTCGGAGCCACCTCTCTCGGCCTGTACGCCGGAGCGATTGGCGAAAACGCAACGGCCCTCGGATCGTCCGCCGCCGCGGACGGCGCCAATGCCACAGCGGTCGGCTTCTATTCCTACGCGGCAGCCGACGCCGTCGCGGTCGGCGCTGACGCAAACGCGTCCGGCGCATCGAGCGCGGCGTTCGGAAACGCCGCCAATGCTTCGGCTGACCAGGCAGTCGCCATCGGCCAGGGCGCTCAGGCGACGCTTGCCAACAGCGTCGCGCTCGGCGCGGGTTCCTCGACACAAGTCGGCAAACGCGACTCCTACACCGGCTATGGCCTCACCGGCACGCAATCGTCGGTGGGCGAAGTCAACGTCGGCAATCGCACGATCAGCGGCGTCGCCGCAGGTCTGAACGACGACGAAGCCGTCAACGTCGCGCAGCTGAAAGGCGTGACCACCAAAGTCGACACCATCGCGGAAACCGTCGAAGGCGCGGTGAAGTACGACCGCAATCCCGACGGCACGGTCAACAAGAACAGCGTCACGCTCGAAGGCGACCCGGCCGCGGGCGGCACCGCCCTCCATAACGTCGCGGCCGGCACCGCCGCCACCGACGCCGTGAACGTCGGCCAGTTGAACGACGCCGTGAGCCAGGTGAACAACGCGATCGTCAATTCGGCGAATCCGTTCTTCAGCGCGGAAGGCGATCGGGACACGGAAGGCGCGGTGTCGAGCGGAACGCAGTCGGTCGCCTCGGGTGCGAAGGCATCGGCGACGGGCACGGGGTCGGCCGCATACGGCGCGGGCGCAACGGCATCGGGTGCGGGCTCGCTCGCCGCCGGCCAGAACGCGTCGGCGTCGGGCAGCGGCTCGACGGCGATCGGCAGCGGCTCGAAAGCCACCGATGCCAACTCCGTCGCGCTCGGTCAGAACTCCGTGACGGATCGCGCAAATTCGGTGTCGGTCGGTTCGGCCGGTCAGGAGCGGCAGATCACCCACGTCGCGCCCGGCACGCAAGGCACCGACGCGGTGAACGTCAACCAGTTGAAGCAGGCGTCGTCGAATACGCTGAAGCAGGCGAACGACTACACGAATTCGAAGTTCGACAGCGCACGCAAGGACGCCTTCGGCGGCGCGGCGGCCGCACTGGCTGTCGCGGGCCTGCCGCAGGCCGTGTTGCCGGGCCGCGGCATGGTGGCGGTCGGCGGCGGCACGTATGGCGGGCAATCCGCTCTGGCAATCGGCGTGTCGCAGTTGTCCGAGAACGGCACCTGGGTCTACAAGGCCACCGGCACGACCAGCACGCGCGGCGAGTTCGGCGTGTCGCTCGGCGCCGGGATGCACTGGTAAGCCATCGCACGGGGCCGTCCAGACGGCTCCCTTCAAGGTCCGGCGCGGTTTCGACGCGTTTCGAAGCCGTGCCCGGAACTCATGACAAAAAAATTGAAACTGGTGAATCGAGCATGAAGAAAAACCCTTTCCCGATGTTCTCCGGCCGCGCCTGCGCTCGCGCCGCCCTCACCGCCGCGCTGTCGGCCGCCGTTCTCCTTGCCGGCTGCACCACGGGCAGCCAGCTCTCCGCCGATGGCAGCAACGACAAGCTCGTCTTCCCCGCGGTGAACAAGTCGTGGATGTACGGCGGCAGCTATCCGCTCGTCGAGGCTTTGCGCAAGCTCAAGCCCGGCCTGACCAAGGACCAGATCTCGGGCCTGCTCGGCCGTCCGCAGTTCCAGGAAGGCTTTTTCGGCGTGAAGGAATGGGACTATCTGCTGAACGTGACGAACGAAGCCGGCGCGCCGCAACTGGTTTGCCAGTTGAAGGTGGTTTTCAACTCGCGCAACGAAGCGCGTAACTATTACCGCAAGTGCGGCGACGCAGTGGAGACGCTCGCCGAGGGCAAGTGGCGCAAGTACGACAACGCGCCGCAGGTCGCGCAGGCAACGCTGCCCGCGTCGGAAGCGACGCTCGTGGTGATCCCCGCGGCCGTGACCGCAGAACCGGTCAAGATCGACAAGCTGAAGTAGGCGCGCCGCAGGAAACGCTGCGCAAAAAAGCACGAGGCCGGCGTCATGCCGGCCTCGTGCCTTCATCCCCACATCACCGCTGCATCGATTCCCACACCTTGTGAAGCCGCTTGACCGAAATCGGCATCGGCGTTCGCAATTCCTGCGCGAACAGCGACACACGCAATTCCTCCAGCAGCCATCGATATTCGGAGAGCCGCGCATCCGCGACACCGCCCCGCTGCGCCATCGCCCGTTGATGGTTCTGCGCGAGCGGCTGCAAGTCGGCAAAAAGGCGAGCATCGCGTGACGGATCGGCCTTCAGCTTGTCGATGCGCAGCGCGATCCCTTTCAGATAGCGCGGGAAATGCGCGAGCTGCGTGTACGGCGTGTCGATCACGAACCGCTTGCCGATCAGGGCATTGAGCTGCGACTGCATGTCGGCGTAGGCCGCGCCGAACGACTTCGCCTGCGCGAGCTTCTTCACGACCGCGGCGTATTCCGCGAGGATCTGCCCCGTCAGCCGCGCGATCTCCTGCGCAAGCAGCGTGAGACGCCCCTTCCCCTCGTCGCGGCGCTTGTGGAAAGTGGCGTCGTCGTCGGGAAGCGGGTCTTGCAGGCACGCGCGGTCAAGCGCCGTCTCGATGATCTGGTCGCGCAGATCTTCCTGCGTGCCGAGCGCCATGTATTGCAGCGACATCTCGCGCAAGCCCCCGAGGTTCTTCTCCAGATACCTGATCGGCTCGCGCAGTTGCAGCGCGAAGAGGCGTCGCAGGCCCGCGCGATGAATCCGCGCCGCTTCTTCCGGCGAATCGAACACTTCGACATCGCAATGCGTGCCGCGATCGATGAGCGCCGGATAGCCGAAAAGCGTCTGCCCGCGACGCCGGATTTCGAGCAGTTCAGGCAGCTTGCCGAAATTCCACGTCGTGAGATTTTCGTAGAGCGCGGTGCTGGACGGATCGCCCGAAGGCGCCGCCACCGACGTCTGCGGCCCGGCATCGCCCATCAGATCGAGCGACGCGCCCGCCGCGAGCTTCTGGAAATGCTGCTGCGCCTGACCGCCCAGTTCGGCGCGCAACTGCGCGAGGTTGCGGCCCATCGCGAGCTGCCGGCCGTGCTCGTCGATCACCTTGAAGTTCATGAAGAGATGCGCCGGCAGCGTTTCGAGCTTGAAGTCGGAGCCTTTCATCGCGACCTGCGTCTCGCCGCGAACATCCGCGATCAGCGCGTCGAGCAGACCGCCCGCGCCGAACTTCGGCCCGCCGTGGCGCTCGACGAAACCCGCCGCGAACTCCGGCAGCGGCACCACATGCCGCCGCAATTTCTGGGGCAGCGACTTCAGCAGCAACTGCGCCTTCTCCTTCAGCATCCCGGGCACGAGCCATTCGGCGCGCCGCGCGTCGATCTGGTTCAGCCCGTAAAGCGGCACCGTGAGCGTCACGCCGTCGCGCGGCGAGCCGGGCTCGAAGTGATACGTAAGCGACATCTCGATGCCGGCCATCGTCATGCGCTTCGGAAACAGGTCGGTCGTGATGCCGGCCGCTTCGTGGCGCATCAGGTCGTCGCGCGAAAGGAAGAGCAGCCGTGTCTTGCCCGCCTTCTCCTCGTCGCGATACCAGCGCTCGAACGCCGCGCCCGTGTAGATGCCCTTCGGCACGAGCGCGTCGTAGAAAGCGAACATCAGTTCGTCGTCGACGAGCACGTCCTGCCGCCGCGACTTGTGCTCCAGCTGCTCGATATCCGCGACGAGCTTGCGGTTGTGCGCAAAGAACGGCAGCTTCGTGTCGAATTCGCCTTCCACCAGCGCGCCGCGAATGAAAAGCTCGCGGGCGCGCTCCGGGTCCTGCTTGCCGAAGCTCACGCGCCGCCGGGCGTAGACGGTGAGCCCGTGCAGCGTGGCGCGCTCGAAGGCCGCGACCTGCGCCGCTTTCTTTTCCCAGTGCGGCTCGGAGAGCGACTTGCGCAACAGGTGCGCGCCGACCTGCTCGAGCCAGTCCGGCTCGATTTTCGCGATGGTGCGCGCATAGAGCCGGCTCGTCTCGACGAGCTCGCCCGCCATCACCCAGCGCCCCGCCTTTTTCAGGAGCGCCGAGCCCGGCCACAGGTAGAACTTGATGCCGCGCGCGCCGAGGTAGTACGGCTCGTCGTCGGCTTTGAGGCCCACGTTGCCGAGCAGGCCGGTGAGAAGCGAAAGATGGATCTGCTCGAACGTCGCGTCCGATTCGTTCAGGCGCCAGCCGTGCTCGCGCACGACGGTCAGCAATTGCGAATGCACGTCGCGCCACTCGCGCAGCCGCAAGTGCGACAGGAAATTCGCGCGGCACGCGTCGGTGAGCTGCCGGTTCGACTTCTTGTGCGCAATCGCGTCCTCGAACCACGCCCAGATGCGCGTCCATTGCAGGAACTCGGAACGCTCGTCGACGAACTTGCGGTGCGCCTGATCCGCCTGCTCCTGCGCCTCGATCGGGCGGTCGCGCGGGTCCTGCACGGAGAGCGCCGCGGCGATGATCAGCACCTCGCGCAGCGCCTGATGGTCGCGCGCGGCGAGAATCATGCGCCCGACGCGCGGATCGAGCGGCAGGCGCGCCAGTTCGCGCCCGAGCGGCGTGAGCGCGTTGTCGTCGTCGACGGCGCCGAGTTCGTTCAGCAGCTGATAGCCGTCGGCGATCGCGCGGCCGGGCGGCGGCTCGATGAACGGGAACGTTTCGATCGAGCTCAGGTGCAGCGACTTCATCCGCAGGATGACCGAGGCAAGCGACGAGCGCAGGATCTCGGGGTCGGTGAAGCGCGGGCGCGCGGCGAAATCGGCCTCGTCGTAGAGACGGATGCACACGCCGTCCGCAACGCGCCCGCAGCGCCCCGCCCGCTGGTTGGCCGCCGCCTGCGACACCGGCTCGACCTGCAACTGCTCCACCTTGTTGCGGTACGAGTAGCGCTTCACGCGCGCGATGCCCGCATCGACCACGTAGCGGATGCCCGGCACCGTCAGCGACGTTTCCGCGACGTTGGTCGCCAGCACGATGCGCCGCGCGTTCGACGCCTTGAACACGCGCTCCTGCTCCGCCGCCGACAGCCGCGCGAACAAAGGCAGGATTTCCGTGTGCGGCGGATGGTGCTTTCTGAGCGCCTCGGCGGCGTCGCGGATCTCGCGCTCGCCGGGAAGAAACACGAGCACGTCGCCGGGGCCTTCGCGGCAGAGTTCGTCGACGGCATCGACGATCGCTTCCATCAGGTCGCGGTCGGTCCCGCGCTGGTTTTTCTGGCGCGGCTCCTTTTGCGGCGTGCCCTGCGCGTTCTTCACGGCCGGGCTCTCCTCCTCGACCGGCTGATAGCGCACCTGAACCGGGTACAGCCGCCCGCTCACTTCGATCACCGGCGCGGGCTTCCCGTCGCTGCCGAAATGGCGCGCGAAGCGCTCGGCGTCGATGGTCGCGGATGTCACGATCAGCTTGAGATCGGGCCGGCGCGGCAGGATTTCCTTCAGGTAGCCGAGCAGGAAATCGATGTTGAGGCTGCGCTCGTGCGCCTCGTCGATGATGATCGTGTCGTAGGCTGCAAGCAGCGGGTCGGTCTGCGTTTCCGCGAGCAGGATGCCGTCCGTCATCAGCTTGACCGACGCGCCCGGCGACAGGTTGTCGGTGAAACGCACCTTATAGCCGACCACTTCGCCGAACGGCGTGCCGAGTTCCTCCGCGATGCGCCGTCCGGTCGCCGACGCCGCGATCCGGCGCGGCTGCGTGTGGCCGATCAGGCCCGCGCCGCCCGCGCCCAGGCCGCGCCCGAGCGACAGGCAGATTTTCGGAAGCTGGGTCGTCTTGCCGGAGCCGGTCTCGCCGCTCACGATCACGACCTGGTTCGCCTGGATCGCGCGCGCGATTTCCTCGCGACGGCCGGAGACCGGCAGCGCTTCGGGAAACGTAACCGGGGGCACCGGGTTCGGTTCGACGATGCGCCGCTCGCGGGCGGCGTCCCGGCGTGGCGCGCGGGGCTTGTCTGGCAAGGCGCGGGTCGGTGCGGTGGGTTGTGCGGCTTCTGCGGCTTCTGCGGCTTCTGCGAGTCGTGCGGCTTC
>NZ_JFHC01000143.1 GCF_000698595.1 Caballeronia glathei
TTCACAGGATCGAAGCAGAAGTCCTCGCTGATGTGGCCTCGACGGGAGAGCACAGCAAGAGGATCCTGGACATGATTCGCGCTCCGGCCGCGCTCGATTATCCGACGGACGACTGTCTGGTGTCGTTTAAAGGTCATGACGTCGTTCCCATCGTCTTCAAAGTTATCGACGAGGCATGGCACAGTTAGAACGGGCAGGGTGAGGGCGCGATGCTCTCAAGTCACTTGGACGAAAACTTTCCAGCTCTTCTTTTGCGTGGCGACGTCGGCTTCTTCGTAGACGGAACAGTCGAGCCGTAGATCGGTGTCGGCCATCGACAACTGCAGCAGCGCGCAGTGATGCGGCGAGCGCTTCGGATACTTGCTGACTTCGAAGTGCGCGCACGAAAGGCACATGCTGTGCGTCGGCATCTGTTCATTCGCTTCCAGTTGGCGGATCGCTTTCAGCAACGTCCGATAGAACGCCGCCTGTTCATCGGCGTGCAGTCTGCCGACAGCATTCGCCAGAAACTCCGGCCATTGCGAAGCACGCTTCGCCGCCGTACGGCCGCGCGCCGTCAGACGCACGGAGAGAGCGCGGCCGTCATCGATCGCGCGGCGCTTCTCGACGAGTCCTTTTTCTTCCAACCTGCTGACGACATCGCTGGTGGTCGGGGCGGTGAGGGCGGTTTCCCGCGCGATCTCCCCGAGCCGCATAGTTGCCTTACGCTGCATCAGTAGGACGAGAATCTCGCCCTGGGTCGGCGTGAGCTTTGCGCCCTCCGCCCATTCCCATGCGTGGTCGCGCATCGCGGTGCCCAGTCTCAGCAGACCGTGTGTCACCCGTCCCGCTGTCTGCACTCCGTAAACGTCTTCGCTCATGGCTGTCGCTTCTCCGTCCGATTGTGCGTTCGACATTCTAAGCGACACAAAACAATCCTCGCTTTTATGATGCTGCCAATTAATAGCGGATCGGCACCGCGTTGATGTTATCAAGCGGGTGATCTATGCTCATTTACGGTTCGGTTCGACTAGCCATTAACGACGGTCCATGGCGCCACTTATGCACAGAAGCGGTGGACAACCCTGTGGAGCAATCTGCATGAACGATGAACCCGTCCTGTATTCCTACCGGTGCGCGGCGTGCGGGCGACGCGGATCGATACACCTTATCGGCGACGACCACGAGGGTGAGACGATGGCGTGCCAGTCCTGCGGTGCGCCGGTCACACTCGAATGGGACGGAGGCGTCACTCTGGACGGATTGTCAAAATGTTGATCAAGCTCTCAAGTTAAATAAGAACCAATCCCCTTTGGGAGTGAAGATGGCATATGGACGCGTCGCGAGTCCGCTTAAAGACCGACTCGATTGGCTTATCGTCGGGATTAATTCAGGAGCATATGGCGGTACCGTCAGCACACGCAGTGAGGCCTTCTTCAATGATTTTGTCGCCGCGACAGGCGCGCCCATCCAGTCGACGCGAGCCGGCAGGCGTTGTCCGGCACTTTCCGGAGATCTGCTCGAACTGTTTCACCGCGGCCATTTGACGCGTGTGAGGCAGACGGCTGCCGCTGGTTCACGCGACAACGGTGTGCCTACATGGTTTTATGCCTACCGCATTACGACGGCCGGCAAGCAAGCAGCCGAAGCCGTCGACGGGAAGGGCGGGGCGCCACTCGAATGGAACGGCGCGGTCGTTCTGGACGGCCCAGCAAAAAGTTGATCATCGGAGCTTGGGCGCCTATTCTTTCAGACTACCTTCGCGAGGACGTCGGGGCGGACTACGCGCACGAATCGATTCGCCGAATACAACGAATGGGTGATCGACTCGGCACTGATCATTCTGGCCAAGCAGCGATTGTTCATCTCGGGCGCAGTGATCGAGCGGGATATCGGGGAGCGATTCGTTTTCACCGACCTCGGTAATCGCGTCTACCGACGGCAGGCTCATGAGCGCGGAATTGAATGGGCCAAACGCTGGATCGACAACAACAACTACGGGTACGGTCGCAGGCAACAGCCTGCCGTTCAATGACCGGCATTTGAGGAAACTATCTTCATGAGCAGAAGATAAAAAGCGTGTGCTTGGTGGGTCTCCTTCGTTGATCCCGGTCAACCTCGGCAGACCGTCCAGAACGACGCCTCCATCTCATTCGAGCGTGACCGGCGCACCGGTAGGAATACAGGAAAAAGTAATCATGAAGACTTGGACCTGCGACAAGATCACCAGCAGCCTCGAAAGCCAGATGAACTCTCCTGTCCCACAACAGAGGCGCCGCCTTTCACCTATATCTCGCATGGGCAGCGCTCTCATATGGAATCGACGACCCGCAAGTGATTGCCGACAAGGAACGCCTCCAAAAGCTAGTCGAGGCCCCGGCAACTAATCGATCGGCGAGAAGTTGATCATCAACCCGGTCATTCAATGTTCGGCTGGTGGTCTCGTCTTAACGTCGACAATTACTTTATACGTGTACCTTCGGACGAATAGGGGCAATCCCAAATAGTGTAATTTATTTGCATGTTAGACAAGCTCTCGACAGTGCCAGCGCTGCTGACAACTGGTCGATGACTACAACCTGCGAGAGAGAACAGTGCCGGACAGCGAAGTTACCTATAAGGAGTTCACGGTTAGGCCGCTGGCCGCTTACGACGACGGCATGTACGCGTCTATGCTTATCCTCCGAAAACCGGACGGCACCCAGCGTGCAACCGGAGTTCTAGGACGCTTTCCGTGCGCCCTTGAGGCACGCCGATTCGCCATCGGCTACGACATGGCGGAGATAGATCATAGGCGTCTCCCAGAGCCTCACTGGATGGGAGACTAAAGGTAGAACGCGGACTATTGGTGTGCTGAGATAGCGCGGTCTCACCGATAGCGGTTGGTCCCGGTCCACCAATCACCGGAAAGACTGTGAAGCGCATATCGATCAGCGACGCTACTTACGAGCGGCTCCTACAGGTCGGAAAGCTGACCAGTCAAGACCCGGAGGTATGGGCCGAGGCGATACTTAGCCGCTTTGCCGCTGAGGTAATCCTCCTGTTGGAGAATAAAGACCAGAGCCCGCCTGTACCCGAAGCCGATCCGCCGGATGCGGAAACGCTGGAGCGGGAGCGGCAGGAGGCATACAAGCGGTGGCAGCATGAGAATTGGCTCAGCCTCAATGCAGCCGTAGATGAGGCGCTTGATAAGACTAGGGCCAAGCTCGGGCTGCCGCCGAAGCGCCGTAAACGACCAGGCAGGAAGGGCGGGATTTAATCGTTCGAAACGGGCACCGTGTCTCTGCTAAGTTCAAATCTATGGCCAGCCCGAATTGTTTGAGGGAACCTACCTCATGAGCAGAAAACAAAAGCGTGTGCTTTGGTGGGTCTCCTTCGCTCATCCCAGTAAAGCGGCGGGCGATCGATTCCTTGGCGTTTCGATCATCGACGGAACAAGGTTTGCAGACTTAGATCAGAAAGGTGAATTTGACGCTGTCATGGACGAGGCGTGGCGCCTGAAAGCGAATCCGGGCGGTGCCGTACAAGCGGGAAGACTCCCTGAGGACAGTGTTTCGATCGTTCCAGAGAGCTTCATTGGACGACTGCTAAGCAGCGACGAAGTTGATGAGATGAACGCAAAATTCAGCCAGCACCCTCTTGCATTAAAAAGTCTCAATCCATGTCTTTGCTGAGTTCAGATGTCGGGGTTGCAGCTAAATAGAGATGTCATGTTTTTTGATCCAGTATGTCCTCTCTTTCTTAAGGTTCCGGGGTTGGGGCGGCGCAGCTGCCCCCCCGTTCCCTGGTCGCCTTTGCGCTGACCTGCAGGATCAGACGTTGCGCAGCAACTCCTGTTGCACGATCGCCAATTGACCGCGACTGAGGCGTTTGTGGGAGGTCAGGAAAATACGATCAGCTACCGCTACAAGCACGGCAAAATTGAGCCGGTGGACACGCCACCAGGTGACGGACTAAGAGCGGTCCGACGCTCAAATGAGAAAAGGGGCCGATGGCCGGGCTTCGGCCGCTGTTTTCACGTTTACGACAAACGATCGCGCAGATAAGCGGCCGTGCGGCTTTCCGCTACTTTCGCAACTTCACGAGGCAGGCCGCACGCAACCGTTCTTCCGCCGTCGTCGCCGGCGCCCGGTCCGATGTCGATCAGCCAGTCGCTGTGGGCCGCGAGGCGCATGTCATGCTCGACGACGATCACCGTATTGCCCGCGTCGACGAGTCCCTGCAATTGGGTCATCAGCCGGTCGACGTCGGCGGGGTGGAGGCCTGTCGTCGGCTCGTCGAGGATGTAGAGCGAGTCGCCGCGTTGCGCGCGCTGCAGTTCGGTTGCGAGCTTGATGCGCTGCGCCTCGCCGCCCGATAGCTCCGTCGCGGGCTGGCCGAGCCGCAAATAGCCGAGGCCGATGTCCTGCAGCACTTGCAGCGCGCGCATGACCTGCGTTTCGTCGGCGAAGAAGTCGCAGGCGGCGTCGACCGTCAATCCGAGTACCTGCGCGATGTTCTTGCCGCGCCATTCGATTTCGAGCGTCGGCGCGTTGTAGCGCGTGCCGTGGCAGGTGGAGCAGGGCGCGTACACGCTCGGCAGGAACAGCAGTTCGACGCTGACGAACCCTTCGCCTTCGCAAGTCGGGCAGCGGCCTTTCGCGACGTTGAACGAGAAGCGGCCGGCGTCGTAGCGGCGCTTGCGCGCGGCCGGCGTCCCGGCGAAGAGCTTGCGCACGTGATCGAAGAGGCCGGTGTAGGTCGCGAGATTCGAGCGCGGCGTGCGGCCGATCGGCTTTTGGTCGACGCGCACGAGCCGCCGGAGTGCGTGCATCCCTTCGACGATCTCGCCGCCCGTCGGCTGCGTATCGGCGGCGAGAAGCGGGTCGAGATCTTCGTCGGCTTCGGATGCGATCGTGCGTCCGAGGCGCTCCGCGACGAGTTCCGGCAACGCCTGGCTCACGAGGCTCGACTTGCCCGAGCCCGACACGCCGGTCACGGTCGTGAAGCAACCGAGCGGGAACGCGGCATCGAGCCCGTGCAGGTTGTTGCGCGTGATCTTCGCGAGCCGCAGCCAGCCCGAAGGCGCGCGCGGCGTGTGCGGGGCGCCCGTGTACGTGCCGAAGAGATGCTTGCGCGTCTGCGATTCCTCGACCTTCGCGAGCCCCAACGGCGGCCCGCTGTACACCACATGACCGCCCTTTTCACCCGCAGCCGGGCCGACATCGACGAGCCAGTCCGCGCGACGCATCATGTTGAGGTCGTGCTCGACGACGAAAAGCGAATTGCCGGCCGCCTTGAGCCGCTCGAGTGCCGCGAAAAGCGCTTCGCCGTCTGCCGGATGCAGCCCCGCCGACGGCTCGTCGAGCACGTACACGACGCCGAACAACTGCGACGCGAGCTGCGTGGCCAGGCGCAGACGCTGCAATTCGCCTGACGAAAGCGTAGGCGTCGCGCGGTCGAGCGCGAGGTAGCCGAGGCCGAGGTCGATCAGCGTCGTCAGGCGCTCGAGCAATTCCTCCGCGATGCGCTGCGCTGCGACGCGCTTCTCGTCCGACATGTTCGGCGTACGCCGCACGTTCGGCGCCGCCTTGTGCGCGGAGCCGCCCGCTGTAACGCGCTTCTCGGTCGCTTCGCGCATCGCCTGCTTGCCGAGGATCGCGCTGTCGCCGTCGATGCCGTGCGTGTGCGCGGGCAGTTCGCCGCGCGCGATCGGGCCGAGCAGGTCGGCCAGGCGTGCGAGCGGCATCTGCGAGAACGCGGCGATGTCGAGTCCGGCGAACGTCACGGACAACGCCTCGCGCTTCAATCGCTTGCCGTGACAGGCGGGGCACTCGCTGCCAATCATGTAGCGCGACACGCGCTTCTTCATCAACGCGCTTTGCGTATTCGCGAACGTGTGCAGCACATAGCGGCGCGCGCCGGTGAACGTGCCCTGATAGCTCGGCTCCATCTTGCGCTTGAGCGCAAGCCGCGTTTCCTCGGGCGTGAAGCCGGCGTAGACGGGCACCGTGGGCGTATCGTCGGTGAAAAGGATCCAGTCGCGGTCCTTTTTCGGCAGATCGCGCCACGGAATATCTACGTCGTATCCGAGCGTGACGAGGATGTCGCGCAGATTCTGCCCGTGCCACGCGGGCGGCCACGCGGCGATCGCGCGCTCGCGGATCGTGAGCGTATCGTCGGGGACCATCGACTTTTCGGTGACTTCGTACACGCGTCCGAGCCCATGGCACGTCGGGCAGGCGCCCTGGACCGTGTTCGGCGAGAAGTCCTCAGCGTAGAGCATCGGCTGCTTCGGCGGATAGCTGCCGGTGCGCGAGTACAGCATGCGCACGAGGCTGGAAAGCGTCGTGACGCTTCCCACCGACGATCGCGCGCTCGGCGTGCCGCGCTGCTGCTGAAGCGCGACGGCGGGTGGCAGTCCTTCGATCGAATCGAATTCGGGCACGCCGACCTGTTCGATCAGCCGGCGGGCGTAAGGCGCGACCGACTCGAAGTAGCGCCGCTGCGCCTCGGCGTAGAGCGTGCCGAACGCAAGCGACGACTTGCCGGAGCCGGACACGCCCGTGAACACGACGAGCGCATCGCGTGGAATGTCGACGTCGATGTTCTTGAGGTTGTGTTCGCGTGCGCCGCGCACGCGTACGAAGCCATCGCGCGCGGCTTCGGAGGAGGGTTTCGGACGGGAGTTCATACGTGCGAAGGCAGCAATCCGCGGGCCCGCGCTATGCAGGCAGCTTCGCCGCGAGGACGTTGATCTTCATGTTCTCCGGCGGCTTCGCGAAGAGATCGGCGGCTTTCGCCATCAGCGCCCCCGCGACCTTGCCGGCGAGATGCGCGTCACGGCCGGCGTCGTCGGGGAATCCATCGAAGATGCCGAATGTCGACGGCCCGAGGCGCAAGCCGAACCACGAGATCGTCGCGGGCTCCGCTTCGACGCGCGGCAATCCGCCCATCAGAAGGGCTTCGACTTCCTGCTCCTTGCCCGGCTTCGCCTCCAGCCGGACGAACAACGCGGTCTTGACCATGACATCGCTCCTGTTGCACGCACTGAGGTGACGGACAAATGATACGTGCTCCGCACCGGGTGTATTGATCATAACGACGGACCTCTTTCGTGGACCATTCACTAACCAGGAAGACTAGTCGGGTAGAGCAGGCCCAGGGCGGAGGAATCGGTAGAATCGGTGGCCGTGTGGGTTGTCCTGTATCAGCCGGCAAACCACGGCGGGGTCGACCTCGCGGCCCCGTCATGCGAGATGCGGCACACTTTCACCTCAATGCTTAAGCGGTGGACCACGCGTTGTGCGGCAGCTTGAGGGCACGGCAGGAATGGGCCGAAGTGTCGCGTTTGGGCCTAATATCCGAGAGTACAAAATTCACGGACAGAGGAGGGCGCGTGTCACCTGGGAGTAGCCGATTTTCTGATGCGGAAGTCGCA
>NZ_JFHC01000144.1 GCF_000698595.1 Caballeronia glathei
GCCGGAGCTTAAAAGTCGAAGGGCCGCCCGAACTTCAGCGCATGCGCCATCATTTCTTTTTCACGACGCTAATCTGGCCATCCGACTCGAGGTACATCCGTTCCACCTCTTCAAGCGAGCTCGCACCATTCTCTCTTAGCTTAGCATCGAGCTCCTCATCAGTTATCGCCTCTCGGCGCATACTATCGTGCAGCTTTCGGCCATGCGAAACGAGGAGCACCTTCTTGGCATTCGCGAATCGGTTGAACGCCGGCCAATAAAAGGCGGCAGCGTCAATCAGACGGTTCCACGCTACGAGGGTTGTGACTAGCAGGCCGGCGTCAGCCAGGCTATCGGCGTCGCCGGCCATTCCATTTTGTGCGGCGTCTGCGACGATGACGATAATAAGCAGATCGGCGATGCCAACGGATCCGATGTCCCGCCTCGCGACGAAGCGAAAAAGGAGAAAGAGCAGCCAGTACATAAACGTACCGCGCAGGACGATCTCGAGCGGGGACATGCTAAATGAAAAGAGGTCCTGCCAATCTAGTGCATCCATGGCTGTCTCCCTGATTTTTGCGGAGCGCGCCGGGCACAACTGGCGCTCGCTTGCTTGCGGCTTTGGCACGGCGATGGCCAGTTCACGCCGTCAAAATTGTATACGCTTAGCGAGCAAGTTTCGCGCCAAAGCCCGGAGTTTCCGCTCGGAGCGATATGCAGCCTCCCCGCAGCCTAGAGTGATTCTGCGCCGAAGAACAGCCTCTCGTGCTTCTGCGGAAAAGGCGTTTTGGCTCTTGCTCGACCTTCTCGGCGGGCGTTACCGTGGTCGCCCGGGCGTTCGCCCGGCCTCTAGGGCAGTCTAGCGCGCAGGCCGCACTAGAGGCCAGCAGGCCGCATTCGACGCTACTAAGTCAACGCGAGGGCAGCGACGTAAGTCGCGTTGAAATCCATAATACCAAAGGCCCGGCCCGATGGTCACTTCGAGAGGCCACACCGAATCCAGCACGCATTTGACGCACGAAGGCGTCCCAACGCTGCGGCATTGAGACGCGCGGGAAGGCATGGGAATTGCGTTTCTCACGGAGCGGTCTGCGCGAGTGTGGCGCAGAATTCCGCTTCGCGAGCAAGGAGACTGCCATGCGAGTTAATTCGAAGGGAATGTTGCTTTCAGCGTTGCTTTGGGGCTTGTCCAATGTCGCGTGGGCGCAGGGCGCCGGTGCTGGGGCGGCCGGCGGAGGCGGTGGCACGGCAGGTGGCGGTGCTGCCGGACAAGGCGGAACAGGAATGGGGACGCCGAACGCCGGTGGTACCACCCACAGCCCTTCCGGGGCGTCGGGGTCGAGCACCATGGAAAAGGGCTCAGGGGACACCCAAAAGCATATGGAGAAGAAGGGAAAGATGGACTCCCCAGCGTCAGGGAGCGATCAAAAAAAGGCGTACTGATGAGCCCCACAGTCGCCCAACCCGAGGGTCAGCGCCAAAGCGCAATCGCAAGACGACGTTGACCCAGCATACGCCGTCAGCGCTCCACCGGGCCGGTCATTCAGTAAGACGGCTCTCTACTTGGCGGCCGGGGAACCCGAGGCTGGAGGCAGGCCCAAACTGTAATCACGCCGTCCCCTTCATCGGCCGGATAGCTTCGATATTACCCGGAACCTTCCCGAGCATCTTCGCTTCCTTGCCAATTGCCAAGATGGTCTTCTTTCCGTTAGACCCACCATTCTGACGAATCGATACGACCGAGGGTTCGTCGAGGACGATGCCCCTGCCACGCATGTAGATCAGGGCATTTGAGGTACCAAGATCAATCGCCAGATCGTTGGCAAAGTAGCTGCGCCGAAACCCGAACATTGAAATCCTGTCTCACTTGATCCCGGGAGTCGGCTCAGCCGGTGCAACCATGCGCCGCTCGGGAGACTAAGAATAGCAGTTTCAGAATCGGCGGCACTTCTTCCGTAAAGAGGACCGCTCGACTTCATGCGATTTTCCGGAGTATCGCACTTCGGCACCGGCGGCTTTAGATCTGACTTTTTAGATATAAATATCCTTTTGCTGCCTCGATGGCGCGATCGAGCGACTGGAAACTCGCCAAGTCTGGCAGTGTAATTAGCGAGAGTTCTACGGTCGGCAAGGGATCTGGGCCCCCGCTTCACGAGGCTTCGCCGCAGCGAAGACCGAACTTGTGAGGTCTCGATGCCTCCGGCCAAATCCGACGAGTCCGCCAGAAGTGGCCCGCTATACTCACTCGACGATGCCGGCGAGGTCTTCGATGTCCCTCTCGATACGACGTCGGGCCTCGCTCATGGCACCCTCTCGTGTATGGGAAACGAGAGGCATGACCAATCCGGTCCCTTTAAACTCATGCTGGAAATGTACCCAACCCGTATACGTACACACACCGGAATCTAATTGCACGACGTTGAGCGTCACGTCGTATGTGCGGTGCTCACCGCACGTGCGCATGTGTTGAAACTTTGATATGTCGGGCCTGTACATCTAGTCTCCATTCACTCGAATTTTGTTGCTTGGAGAATTAGGTTTCACCGTGTCTTCGAGCCTCGGCGCGGTAAGCCCGTTTGGGCCTAGCGACCAAGCTTATTGACTTGCTGCCGAAGCCGGTGCAGCAGCCGGCGCGGCCGGCGTTTCGGACGCAGCGCTCGGGGCAGCTGTTTCGCTAGGTTTGTTGCATGCAGCAAGAGCGACCGCAGCCAGCGATGAGGCTGCGAGAATAGATTTTTTCACGAGTACCTCCTCAATGGGTCATGTAGCGACGCGCGAGGAACACGGAAAGCGTCACATCGACGTTTCCGATACCTCTACGCGGTTGGATCACCTAGGATCGGAGAACGAGGCAGGGGCTCACCATCCACAAAAGCGGTCGCGCTTCGTATGGCGAATTGATAGGCGGAATTTTGATTTGCGAACTGTCCGAGATTGCCCAGCGAGGTGGATTCACCATCCTCTTCCAAGATACAAGCCCGCGCCACGAACGTGTTGCCTTTCCTGATAGCCGACGCCTGGATGGCTGCGCCGTGATGATATAGAACCATCGTTTCCTCGTGTGAGCACGACAGAACGGTGATTGTAAATCTACTTGTTATAACTCAGGTAACTGTTACCTTTTTCCCCGAGACGCTTAAATTAGATGAAACCAGCGGGGTTCAACGCGATTGCACCAGCGGGACCGTCGGCCGAGAGGATAAGAAGGGCCGGCGGAGGCGCCGGCTCAGTCTGGGTCAAGCCTATCCGCTCCGTCGCCGTCATGGGCGAGTGCGAGGTTGCTGAGGGTAGGCTCCGGCGGGCGGGCGTCCGGTTTTCGCGTTTTCCCTCTGCGCCGAGCCACCGTTCGGCGGAGGCTTCTTTTTGGCCGGAGGTTGTCCCACCAACTGGTTAACTACGCCGACGGTGCCGAGCTTTTCTAGTCGCGTACTCCGATCAGCATTAGCAGTCGCCGCGATGCACATGCAGATCGCACCGAGCCCCGCTGTGTTGGCTTTCATGGCTCAGGGCGCTGTGGACGGTTTGTCCTCGGCCCGCTCGGCCGCATCCTTTAAGTCCTCCTTTGCATCGCCGACGTCTTTGCGCACCTCTCCCTCGACTTGTTGGGCTTCGCCTTTCAATTCCTGGGCGGGGTCGTCCGTCATTTGACCGACCTTCTCATTGATCTTTCCCTTGACCTTTTCGGCAACACCTTTGACTTGATCCTCATTCATCGTCATTCTCCATTTCGGACTGCCCGCGGATAGCGGGCACTACCTAGTGCGCAAGAAGGATGCCAACCCCACTAGGCCCCAATTTAAGCCATGGGCACGGGCTCACTAGTTATACGTTTCTGTTTCCGATTCTCACAGCCGATGCGAAGCCGCTGGCAGCGGCAATCTGTTGTGCATCCGACTGAGGAGCGGCCTGCGTGCTTGGGCCGGGCTACCTCCGGCACGAGGCCAGGTGTGCCCTGACGCACCGCTCGAGGGCAACCTCGCATTGGCGCAAAGGCCGGTCGTTAGAGTCACGGCCACAATCATTTTTTCGAGCGGCGAGATTGTCGCGGGTACGCTTTCGCTCGTTCACATGAAGAGCATGCTCAGCCGGTAGAACCGAGTAAATGCTGACAAGCAGCCAATCAGACGGCGGCGCCATCGCCAGATTCGGACAACTCGCGCGATTGCCGCTTTCATCCCAGACACATCGCACGAGCTCTAATCCAACGCGATGCGCCGCGTGGTTCGCTTTGACCGCGGTGCGGATGCCCGGCTCTCGGCCGGCTTGCCCGGCGCATTTGGTCGCCGGGAGTGCGGCGCGAAAGGGTAGTTCCAGTGCGCCACCGGTCCGTGTCGCGGGGTGTGCGTGCTGCTGTTTTTTCGGTACGGGATTACGCCGACCGCGAACAGAAGCGCTTCGCGATGGCGGCCCGTTGATCGATGTTGCAACGGGCACTGCGCTGCGATCACCTCCTCGGTCGACCGCAGCGTGTGAGCGAAATTTTGCCCCGTTAAGCTCTGGAGCACCTCAGTGTATGCGGCGATTCTCAGGACCCAGACGTGTGCCCGCTACCCGGTCCGATCCCCTACATGTTTTGAAATTCGGATCACAGCCGCTTTCTGGTGCGACCCAAGCGATATTCGGCATCGGGTCTCTGATGGCTGCTCGTCGGGCAAAACGTGAGCTCGCCTTGCAAGCGGCGAATCGGCTAAACGGGGCACTGAGGATCAAGCTCTTCTCCGAATGCAAGCATCATGTCTGCGCCCCTTACCGCCAAGAATACTGCACGGATACTCCGCCGGCCAGGCGCATTCGCTCACCGATAGGACGAGGACACCGATCAGTGTCGGAAGAAGCCAGACGCACTCGCCCTGATCACCGGCCGCGGCCCACACGGCGGTTCTGGAATGGATCATGCGTTTCTCCAGGCGCTCGCCCGATTTGGGCGATGGATCGACCCGTAGAGGCGCACATGAACACCCTGTCACCAAAATATCTGCAATCCGTCGCGAAGAAAGACGCTTCATGGGTTATCAACGCCCTGAAGAAGTTCAGCGACGATCGCTGCGCGGCGATGGCTGCGAGCATCGCCTTCTATTCGGCGTTCTCGCTCGCACCTACGCTCGTGATGGTGATCGCCGTCGCTGGTTGGGTGTTTGGCCCGGAGGCGGCGCGCGGGCAGCTGTTTCATCAGGTAAATGGGATGTTGGGAGATCAGGCCGCGGCGGGTGTGCAGAGCATTGTGACGAACGCCCATCGCAGTGGCGAATCCGGCATGGCCGCGATCGTCTCATTCGTACTGTTGGTGATTGGGGCCTCGGCGACATTTTCATCGCTAAATACCGCACTTAACCTTATCTGGCCAGCGTCTGGCGAACCGAAGTCGAGCGTCGTCGCGCTTGTGAAGCTGCGGCTCATCTCGCTTGGGCTCGTCCTCGGGGTCGCATTCCTTCTGATCGTCTCTCTTGTGCTCGATACGGCGGTACAAGCCGCCGGGAAATGGCTATGGGGCACGTCGCCGTTGGTTGTTGTCGGCGACATCGTCCAGTTCGTTCTCGGCCTTGCGATACTGTCCGCGGCGTTTGGAGCTCTCCTAAAGTTTCTGCCGGACGGCCATGTTTTCTGGCGCGACGCTCTCGTGGGCGGCCTAATTGCAGCCGTCCTTTTTTCAGCCGGGAAGAAGCTATTCGCGCTTTATCTGACGCACGCGGGTACCGCTAGTGCCTTCGGCGCGGCCGGGTCCCTGGCGGTATTGCTAATGTGGCTGTACTTCGCGGCAGCCGTTTTGCTGCTTGGAGCAGAGTCCTCAGCAGCGAGGGCTCGTAAGGGCGATCCCCAACCCCGAAAGGCGCCGGACGCGATCACCGCACCCACCGTCCGAGGGTCTAATGACGTTGTACCCCTGGACCCTTCTGGGGCAACGGTGCGGGTTTCACGTCCGCGCGCAGACAGCAACAGTCTGCAACTTCGGGCCGTACGGATGTTCTCGCGCCCACTTATTTCTGCCGAGTCTCACGCCACACGATCTGCGGCGCGCGCATTGATCGGTGCGAGTAGGAAATTTTCCCAGACGAACCAGCTTGTGCATCGATATCCGTGGCGCGCGACATTGCTCGCCGCGACCACAGGACTGGTGGTCGCCGTTGCGGCTGGGCGCACCCATGGTCGGGATCATTAACTGGTAGGACCTATTGCGCGCCCACCGTCGACGAACTCCGCGTACTGCTCAGATCGGGCAGCACTCGCTATCATGGGTGTGGACACCTCGTCTGTGCGGCGGCCAGAACTATTGAGCGCCGTCAACCGGTCGCACGCGTTCCGGGCGGTCGACCAAGGCACACTCGGGGACGGCCGCGGACAGAAGGGAGAGGCGGGCTCGGACCGCCCGCCACATGCAATGCGTGTCGAGGGTCTGGATGGAAGGGCGGGCGGCAGGACGCCAACCGGCGTCACGACCTGAAAAAGGGTAATCGCACCTGTAACGCCTGTGCCGCCACGGGAGCCGAGCTCCGCTTTGCCCATCCGTGCCAGCAGCAAAGCCGGCACCAGGCTTCAACTCGAGAAATCGGTCGCACCCTGAAAGCCTCACCCTGATCGCGACCGCTGCCAAGATCTGATTTGTCTCAGGCGCGTAAGAGCCGACCATCGATGGCAGGTCGCCATTGCGCGATGCCCGAACCAGCTCGGTCAGGCGATAGGGTTTGATAATGAACGTGAATTCGTCTAGATTGCCATGCTGCTCAGTGAGCGCTGGCAGCGGGCAGCCCGATGCGAGCACAATCCTAGCGTCTGCGGCAGGGGCTGCAACCGCAACCCGCCGCAGACCGGCCCGCAGCTAACGCAGAACTGTATCGACCAGCAGCTTCACGTTGAGTATCACGA
>NZ_JFHC01000145.1 GCF_000698595.1 Caballeronia glathei
TCCCAGACACCGTTCGAGTCGCCAACGACCTCGAGATCGACCCGGTGATCCGGGTGCGCTGTGCGCAACAGGTCCAATGCCTCTGCTAACTGCTTCGCGAGGTCCACAATGCTCGGCGCGATGGCGATGCCCAAGCCGAGATTAGCTCGATTGAAATCTAGCATATCGTCCAGGAGCGCCTGCATGCGGGAACCGCTGTTAATCAACCGGCGCGCAGCTTCGGAAATTTTCCCTCCATCATTCAGTGCCGCCAAATAGACGGCTGTCATCTGAATCGTTTGAAGGGGACTGCGCATATCGTGCCCGAGCATGCCAAGAAACAGATTACGAGCCTGGTCAACTTGTGCGCTGAAATGGCGGACCGATTCGGCGAGTGCCTGATCGATGGCCTCGTTAAATCGGATCATGTCATCTAAATCCGGAGCGGTCGGATCGCATTCGTCGATCCAAAGCCGTAGAACGCTGGCGCGCAAGGCACGGTACTCCGCTGCCAGCTGATTGATGTTAAAGCCGTTTCGCGCCCGAAGGATGGCGTGCGTTTCCGCCGCAGTCTCGGGCGCGCCGATCAGTCTCGGGCTGCGCCCCATCGATTTTTCGGGCTGAGCCTCCGCCGTCTGTGGGCTCGCTAGGTCCCTTGCGACGGCCTCGAGAATCTGTTGCGCGTCGTTTCGCAATTCTAGCGGTTTAAGATTTGCGACAGCCGGCAACAGCGTGCCGGCAAAAGCCTCCCATTGCGCGAGTGCCGCGGCGAGCCCATGCCTTCGTCATGCCTGGTGGCAAGATCATCACGGCATCGCGATTGAACACGATGTGAAGGTCAAGGCCGAGTTCGCGGAGACTGCACTTCGCGCGCTCAGCATGAAGTACATGTTTGAGTTCGTTGGCGCTCGTACGCGTCACCATGTATTCGTCGCGCGAATCGCAGATAGTGCCCGTTGAAGAAGCCTGAGGGTCAGAAAACAGGTCCGGTTACTACGTCTCCAACATCTGCCACGCGCACTCGATGATTGGCGCCGTCAGCAGGAATTTTGTCAAGCGGCCATGAACGGGAGAATTGCGAACAACGATACGACGCATGACTGTGCAGTGTGGCGATCGCTACAAGATGAATGGGATTCCCGGAAGGGCCTGGTCCCGCTATGATGACGGCATCATAAATTGCTGTCGCGTACCGATGCTCTTCCCTCCCCTTCGCGTGCGCATGAAGCGCAAGCCGGTGCGCGGCACACTGGCCAGATATGAGGAGCGTATCGTCGAAGTCCTCGGGGAGGCGCGCGGTCAACGTGTGATGATTCGCTCGATACACCCGGACGGCATTGAACGCCAGACCGCGGTGAAGTGGGTAAACCTGCTGCCATTGGACGGGCAACTGTTCTAGCCAGCGATTGCCTTTCAATCGGGATAGGCAAAGCTGGGCGCCTGCCGATCTTGCTGATTTACAACCACCTCCTTAAATCCTGTGCCAGCGGTAATCTTCACGACATTTGGAGACTGAACTCGTTATCGTTGCGCCGGGTCTCCGGCTCTCGCGGCGAAACACCGACGAACAGCTTCGACTAGGGGCGGTCACGGCGTCGCTGTTCCGCGTCTGTTTCGAGCCGCGCCTTGAGCTTTTGACTCGCATGATAGGTCACGACGCGTCGCGCCGCAATGCTAGTCGTTTCGCCAGTTTTCGGATTCCGTCCTGGACGCTGCGACTTCTCTCGCAACTGAAACTTGCCGAAGCCAGACAACTGCACGTTCTCGCCCCTTTCCAGCGCGTCGCGCATCATCTCAAAAAATGCCTTAACGATCTCCTTCGCTTCGCGTTTGCTCAGAGCTGCACGGTCGCACAGTGTCTCAATCAGTTTAGGCAATCCTAAGCATCGACGTCTCGGTGGCCGCTTCAGCAGCAGCGGTCGGAGTATCGCGCATCATGGCGCGGCGTTGCGCCGAAAGAAGGGTCTCAAACCCATCGCTCACGTTCGTTGACTCCCGTTCCCCCGGTCACTGAAAGGTCATTTCCAACTCGACGCCCGAATAAGTCACGCGCGGCGCTATCTCACGGCGATGGCCTTCCTCAAAATGCACCAGGCCATAGCTTTCCATAGTCCTGAGCGTTCGCGAGAGATTGGATTTAGCACGGCCGGCCTTTTCGACCAGTTCGTTGAGCGATGCTGGGTTCGTTTCCGCGATCAGCGCGAGTAACGCACGGTTTTTCGCGGAAAGCACCTGTGCCAACGTTTCAAGCGACCGGAACCAGGCTTTCGGTTCATCGGCAGAAGGGACGTATTCGCCCCGTGCGATGGCCATGGTTCGAGCCTTGTACTTTTCGACTGTGGCAATGCCGACTTTCAATGTGTTCGGTCGCCGCTGACATTCATCGCACGACCGGAACGTTGGTTGCAGGCGATCGGTCGGTACCGCGCCACGATCACCGCCGCGCCGAATTTCGCCTACGACCGGTGCACAACGCGCATCACGCCCGAGGATCTGAAGGGCACCGACCTGTCGTCACTGCGCGTGGCGCTTTGCGGCGCCGAGCCGGTCAGCGCCCGCACGATGCGCGCATTCGTCGAACGGTTCACCAGCTACGGATTGGACGCGCGTGCACTGACCCCGGTGTACGGACTCGCGGAGAACACGCTCGGACTTACGTTCTCGCCCCTTGGCCGAGGCATGCGCGTCGATCGCATCAGTCGCGAGCAACTGGCCGCCTCCAACCGCGCCGTACCCGCCGCACATGACGTCGACATGCTCGAACTGGTATCGTGCGGCGCCGCGTTGCCGGGCAATACGGTGCGCATCGTCGACGTGGATGCTCGCGATGTGCCGGAACGCGTCGCCGGGAGCATCGAATTCCGCAGTCCGTCGGCGACCGCCGGCTATTACCGCAACGCCGAACAGACCGGGCGCCTAATCCGCGACGGCTGGCTCGACACCGGTGATATCGGCTATCTGGCCGACGGCGAACTCTTCATCACCGGGCGCGCCAAGGATCTCGTGATTCGCGCCGGACGCCACTTTTTTCCTATGAACTGGAAGAGTCAGTTTCGCGCCTGCGCGGTGTGCGGGACGGTTGTGTCGCGGTGTGCGGCGTGCCCGATGAGGCGACCGGTACCGACCAGCTGATTGTGATTGCCGAGACGCGCGAAACCGCGTCCGACGCGCTCGCGCGCATCCGAGGCTCGATTAACGAAGCCGCGCTCGCGATCTTCGGTGCCCCGCCCGAGCAGATCGCGCTGGTGCCGCCGCGCAGCAATGGGCCGGACTGCTGGCTGACAGCGTTGTTCCGATGTGCCGCCGCGCCGGGACCCGCGCGGTCGAACTCGCCTACGGTAGCGCATGCTGGCTACTGCTGGCAGTGATCGGCGTGCCAATCTGGCTCGCGACGACGCTGCGTGCGACTAACACCGCACGGAACTGGCACATCGCATCGCGAGCGTGCCGCCTCTTTATCAAGCTGGCTGGCATCCGGCTGACCGTGCGCGGCATCGAGTCCTGTCGCGCCAGGCCGGATGCGATTCTCGTCGCCAATCACGCGAGCTATCTCGATGGCGTAGTGCTGCTCGCGGCGTTGCCCGCGCCAGTCTGCATTGTTGCAAAACAGGAATTGAGCGCCAACTGGATTGCGCGCCCGTTTTTGCAATTGATCGGCGCGTACTTCGTCGAGCGACACGACTACGTGCGCGGCATCGCCGCCGAACATGAACTGATTGTGCGGGCCGCGGCCGGCGCGCCCCTATTATTCTTCGCGGAGAGGACATTCGCACGCGCGGCCGGCGTGCGGCCGTTCCGGCTCGGTGCGTTTGTCGCGGCATGCGCCGCGCATCGGCCGGTCATGCCGATCGCAATCGCTGGCACGCGCGCGATATTGCCGGACGGCCAGTGGCTGCCACGGCGCGGCGAGATCACTGTGTCGCTGCTCGATCCGATCGAGGCGCGCGGAGAGGACATTGGTGCGGCGGTCGAAATGCGAGACAGCGCCCGGGTGGCAATCGCACACGGGTGCGGTGAACCGATGTTGAGCATGGACGTACCGGCCGAAAGGCAAGCCGGTTAGCGCGGACCGTGTTTGGATGCGGTCAGCGAACGCCTGTCCGCAAACGCTCCTATCGTACAAGGCGTCCGACAAGGACATGAGGTCGCCGCGGCGCGCCACCACGCGTATTCGTAGGAGAAGACGCTGCAGAGTTTATCCATGGGTTCGATCGCGATGCGCGAGCCGCGCACGACGCAGGTCAGCGGGGCTTCGGCAACGAGCACCGGCAGGGCGGTTTCTTCGGCGAGCAGGCGGTCGAGATCACGCTGTAGCGCACCACCACCTGCGAGCTGCTTGGCGCGTTTGCTGTTTGCGATCAATTCGGCGACGGCGAACCGTTGAACAGTTCCAAGGCGCTCTTGGACAGTCAAATTTCTACCTGCGCGCCCAGTTCAATGACGCGATTGGCTGGAATCTTAAAGTAATCAGCGGCATCGCGCGCGTTGCGCGCCATTGCGGAATACAAGGCTTCGCGCCAGAGTGCCATGCCAGCTTTCGGGGTGGCTAGCACCGTATGACGGGCGATAAAGAAGGAAGTCTGCATCAGGTCAATCTCCAGTCCAGCCTGATAACACCGCTCCAAAGCGCGTGGGATGTCCCGTTCGTCCGAGAACCCATAGTACACATTGATCTGGTAGCAATTGTGCCCAAGTGGCTCAACCTTGATGCGCTCCCCCTCGGGAATCCTGGGGATGTCGGTCGCACACACGGTCAGAAATATGGTTCGTTCATGCAGTATCTTGTTATGAAGCAGGTTATGCAACAGCGCATGCGGCACCCCTTCCCCTTCAGCACGGAAAAATATGGCGGTGCCGTCAACACGGAGTGGCGGATTGACAAACAACGACTGCAGGAAGTCATTGATGGGAATGAGATGCCGCTGGAGGCTTTGAAACACCAGTGCTCGCCCCGTCCTCCAAGTCAGCATGACGGTGACCATGAACGCACTGAGAGTCAGGGTGAACCAGCCGCCACTGACGATTTTCAAACTTGTCGAAGAGAACAACGCCACGTCAATCACGAAAAAGAAGCCTGTCGCTGCCACGGACAGCATTATTGGATACTTCCAGCCGAAACGAACGACGAAAAAGGTTAACAGAGTCGTTGTCAGCATGGTGGCAGTCGCCGCAATGCCATAAGCCGAAGCCAGATTGGACGATGAGCCGAAAGCGACAACGGCCACTACCACAGCCGCGAGTTGTAACCAATTTACGAGCGGGATATAGATTTGCCCCTTTTCGCTTTCGGAGGTCTGGCAAATGCGCATACGCGGCAGAAAGCCCAGCGAAATGGCTTGCTGCGTCACCGAAAACGCGCCCGAGATGGTTGCCTGTGAGGCGATCACGGTCGCCGCGGTCGAGAGCACGACTAGTGGGTAGACGCTCCAGGTCCCGAGCTGCTGAAAAAAGGGATTGGTAACCGCTGCGGGATTCGCTAAAAGCAAGGCACCCTGTCCGAGGTAATTGAGCGCAAGCGCGGGAAAAACGACGGAGAACCAGGCCAGACGGACTGACTTTTTCCCGAAATGGCCCATATCGGCATATAGCGCCTCTGCGCCGGTAAGCGCCAGCACAACCGCACCCAGGGCCACGAAGGCGAACCATCCATTGTGAACCAGGAAGCCGAAGGCATGGACAGGATTGAAGGCGACCAGGATGACTGGGTTCCGCATGATATTAACGACGCCCATTACAGCCAGGGTAATGAACCAGACCAGCACAATCGGGCCGAACCATTTCCCGATTCCGGCTGTGCCCCGGCGCTGCGCCACGTACAGGGCGACCAGGACAGCTAACGTCAATGGAATGACATAAGGCTTAAAGTGGGGCGTGGCCACTTCCAGCCCCTCAATGGCCGATAAAACGGAGATGGCCGGGGTTATGACGCCGTCACCGAAAAACAGGCCGGCGCCGACCATCCCAAGCAGCATCACTGAATAATACCAGCGAGATTTCTGAGTGACCGAAGATAGGGCCAGCGCGGTCAGCGCCATGATGCCGCCTTCACCGCGATTGTCCGCTCGCAAGACGAGGGTCACATATTTGAGCGAAATAACGATTACCAGACCCCACAGAATCAGCGAGACAACCCCCAGCACGTTGGCGGGGTGAGGCGCAATGCCGTGATGTTCGGCGAATACCTCCTTCATCGTGTATAGCGGACTAGTGCCAATGTCTCCATAGACAATACCAATGGCACCAAGTGTTAGTGCCGCAACGCTACTTTTGGTGGAATCGGTGGTCAAGACGATACCTCGCTTATTGTGCCGCGCTGCAAAGGTGTTCTCTTAAGGTATAGCTCCCACAGCAATGTAGTGACAGCGCAAATTTCTGGTATGTGCGTCCTGTGCAACGTCTGATGGGGAGCGAGGCCGATTGCCTCGTCCTCCACGTCCGGTTCCTGGGGCTTTCCAGACGCTCGCTTTTCTCATGAGCCCGACAGCCGGTCGAGGTCCGATGGTTTGGGAGCGCGCGATCGAATTGCGAATCAGCGCCGCCGCTGCCACGAGCGACAGGTGCGGGACCGGCCCACGGACCTTGCGGTTCAACTCTAGCGTCCATCTCGGGACATGCGGAGTCCGGGGCGACAGCGACGGCCCATGGCGAATAGAAGCGATGCCTGGCACCTAGACGGCCTATGATGAAATCATCGAGGTGCGCCACTCGCGCCTCCTCACTGAAGGGGCGAAAAACATGGCCAAGAAGAAGACAGAATCCGTCTATCGTGTCACGGAAATC
>NZ_JFHC01000146.1 GCF_000698595.1 Caballeronia glathei
AAACTTAAATTCGCAACAGCTTCTAAATTGAACAACGCAGAAGACCGACGTTGCTACGCAGTTGATTTCTTGGTCGCTAGCCACATAGCACGATGACAGAACACTAGCGCGGGCATTGTTATTCCATGTTTGGCGTAGTTAGCTATGACCGTTAGCGTGACGATCAAGCCTTAAATCGTCACAGCGAGCGCCAGGCAACGGTCATATAGCGTCACGCTTGCGGTATGCCATGACTTCGATGATGGTCTCTCCGCCCATTGAAACTTACCTTAGGCGCCTGTCACTTTTCCGTTCCGTAGTAGAGTAAAGCAGCAACCGGAAGCCCCAGCCCAATTGCAGAAGCCAGCGTCCACCCGCCTTCGGCGTAAGCCCATCCTCCAGCCGCTGAAGCAATCGCCCCTGCAATGTACCAAGTGGTCATGTAGATAGCATTGAGTCGGCCACGAACCTCTTGTCCAAGGGCAAAGATTGCACGTTGACCAGTCACGAGGGTCATCGTTATGCCGAAATCGATCAAGATCGCTGCGGCAACGAGGGACGCCAGCGCAATGGGCGACCCGGCCTTTCCGATATGAGTGGCTGCGAATGCCACAGCAACAGCCAGCATTCCCAGGCCCGTTGCCGGTCGGCTCCATCCCCGATCGGCCATTCTGCCTGCAATGGGAGCCGCTATCGCTCCAGTGACACCGACGAAGGCGAATAGTGCTACCCCAGCTTGAGACATTCTAAAAGTGGGCCCGGTGAGAACGAGCGGAACCACGGTCCAAAACAGCGTGAATGAAGCAAACTGGAAAGAGTGGTAGATCGCACGACGTCGCAAGATCGGTGTGGTTCGGATAAGCTTGAGCATCGACGCCAGCAGGCTTCCGTATTGCAAGTTTCCCTGAGGAACTCTGGGTGGCAGCGCGATTCTCAACGCCAGAGCCAAAAGAAGCATCGCGATGGCGGAAACAATGAAAACCGCATGCCACGACCCACGGCTCGCCAAGACGCTAGCCAGGGGACGCGAAAGCATAATACCGAGCATTAGTCCACTCATTACGTTCCCCACCGTCCGCCCGCGCACCGCCTCCGGGGCGAGATGGGAAGCGTAGGGAATCAGAACCTGCGCGGATACGGCACTAAGTCCGATGAACAGCTCCGATATGAGGAACGCCCGTGCATGCGTCACCACCGCCGCACAGGCGAGAGAGACGACACCAACGCCGATCATGCTGATGACAAGGCGCCGATTCTCGACGAGATCCGCCAGCGGCACGATGAATATCAAGCCAGCTGCGAATCCGAGCTGTGTTAGCGTAACCACCAGGCCGGCCGTTCCCCGCGACATGCCCAGGTCCCCGCTGATCATGCCAATCAACGGCTGTGCATAGTAGAGGTTTGCCATGATCAAGCCGCACGCTCCGGCCAGCAAAAAGGTTAGCCACGCCGGCATCCTGTTCGGCAAACGTGGGGCGGCGGTAAGCGTTGTATCAGTTGACATGTTTGTGTCCTGGATCAGATGAGCGGCCGGAGAGCGAGCATCGCCCGACCGGCCACGGATATTCAGTGCAAACTCTTCATGACCGCCTCAACAGCACCGAGTAGATCGCGTCTCGAACTGCCTGTCTTGCCTACCACTCGCATTCCTTGGAGGATGCAAACGATCATGTGACTGGCGCCCTTCCTGTCAACGCTTGGGGAGATGGAACCGTCGCGTTGCCCCTGTTCTAGCAAGGTGTTCACGTATGTCTCCCGCCGTCTAAGCAAGTCCGAAGCGCGCGCGGCAACCTCTGGTTCACTGGATGCCAGCTCCATGGCGCTGGCTATCATCAGGCATCCGCTTTTTCCAACGGAACCATGTGACAGATCGACATAGAAGAGCAATGCCGCGCGAAGCCTGTCTCGTCCTGATCGAGCCGGAGCCACAGCATCACGAAGCTGGGAATCGCGCATCGCGTTGTGACGATCGAGGGCCGCTAGAAAAATCCCACGCTTGTCCTTAAAGGCCTTATAGATGCTCCCAACGGTCAGGGTCATCGTCGCGGACAAATCCTCGATTGACGCGCCATGGAAGCCGCGCTCGCAAAATACACTAATCGCCTTATCCAGCGCGTCACCGACGTCAAACTCCCTCGGCCGGCCACGGACCCCTGGCTTAGCGACCCGATTTGACGTCTTGATTTCCATAACTCTTCTCCCGATTTGGAAACACGCATTTCCGAAATAGATAAGGCTTTCCAACTGGACAACGCTGCTCGCTAATGTCCTCCCGGGTCCCAAGCAAGATGGAGTGCGGAGGGGATATGAAAGTCCCGCATAGGTCAACCCGTTACTCGAAGGCCCGGCTTCTCTAAAGCGCTTCAACGCGAGTGTATAGAAGGACGTGTGCTTTCGTAACGCGCCCTGCCAAGAATGGTGCGTTCTGGAAACGAGAACAAAGGTCGACACACTCAAGACCAAAGTCGTTGGAGACGCTTGAATACCGCCAGCGAATGATCACGTGAGGTGACCATAGGCGGTCATTTCGTTTCCTTTGTCGACCTCTACAGAACTCCCAAGGAGGATACGTCGCGCGAAAGACAGCCGGACGTGTTCTAATGCCTCGCAACCAGCAATGCGGGTTGTCGATGAACCCGTCAGGTGGTTGGAGGTTCTTCGCGCGCGGTTAGGTGTTGCGCGGCTCCTCCGAGAAGCGGCGCGCATTTGCGACTTGGCCTTGCAGGCGGCTCAGATTCAAGACGTCTTTAGCGATAGAACGGGCACCGCGAGTCTTGTGAACGGCCAAATCAGGCTGCCAATCGCGGAAATAGGCGGTTGGAAAATGCAAAGCTTGCCGGCGGGTCAACCCATACAGATCACGCTCCCGTCTTCAGGCGCTCTCGTAGATATTTAACGGTAAGGAACATTGATGCGTGTCGAACATCGCAAGACATTTGTCCTGATAGCAGGCGGCTGGTGCGGCGCGTGGGCATGGCGAGACGTCATTCCCAAGCTTAGAAGCCTGGGACACCACGTGAGCGCCCCAACGCTGTCTGGCCTTGGCGAGCGCCGGCACGTCGGAAATGCGACCGCCGATCTGAGCACACACGTAGAGGACGTAGTCGTTCACATGGAAATGGAGGACCTGCAGGATGTGACGCTAGTAGGATGGAGCTACGGTGGTATCGTCACGACCGGGGTACTGGCTAGCGCGCCGGAGCGGATTCGTTCGATGATCCATCTCGATGCCTTTGTACCCGAGAACGGCAAGGCGTGGATCGACTATGCGCTTCCGCATTCACGAAGTGCAATGGAGTCTTACAGGCAACGGGACGAGGCAATCCCTCCCCCGCCACTCTCGTACTTCAAAGTGACTGAGCCGACGCTGGTCGACTTCATCACCCCCAGACTCGTGCATCATCCGTGGAGAACCCTCTTTGAACCGGTGAGCATGTCCCAGCAGACGCCAGACCTTCCTGTTGCCTATATACGCTGTCTGCGCCACGACCAGGCTGCACTAACAGAGGCATTCGAGCGTACCGGAAAGACAGGGGCGATCACATTGAGCATTGACGCTGATCATTTTTGTCCATTGACGGCGCCCGAAGAGACTGCACGCGTTCTCGCGCAACTCGCTTCAGATCGGTAAGTCAGCGCGCGTGATCGTTGATAGCGAATTTGGTCACCGACGAAAAGTCCCTGAGAAGCTGTTCTTTGATCTTTTGCCACCCTGCGTCGCCGACGCTGCGCCTCGGTCTCGCAAGCGACACGGAACCGAGCGGCCCGACACAGCCGGAGATGTCCAGGCCACCCGGTTCGTCGCGGGGGGACATCTTGCACCGACATATCAAGAACGAAAGGAATATTGAAGCATGACTACAACAAAGGAAGACACGAGCCGAGTTACTTCGCCGGATCCGCTAAGCGTGGGTGACCACGTGGTGAATCTCAACGGCGTAGATATCCACTACCGCGTGGATGGCAACGGTCCGCTCCTCTTTCTCGTCTCGCCCGGCTGGGGAATAGGATCGGGCTATATGCAGCGAGGCTTCAAGTTCCTGCAGAAGAGGTTCCGCCTCGTCTTCGTTGACACTCGCGGAAGCGGCCTTTCCGGGCGCCCTACCGACAGCGCGCAGATGAGCAGCGACAACATGGCCGACGATCTCGAGGCGCTGCGAGAGCATCTACGTCTTGCCACGATTCAACTCCTGGGTCATTCGAACTCAGGAGCCATCGCGCTGTCCTACGCGACGCGTTACCCGAAAAACGTCGCCAAACTGGTGCTCATCGACAGCCAGCTACTCGGCTTCAGCGCGGGCGGCGATACGCAGACATTTCTGGAAGCACGAGCAGATGATCGACGATTCAAGGCTGCGGTGCGAGCCGCGATCAGTTACTTCTCCGGTAACGCGAAGCCCTTCGCAAACGATGGAGACCTTTCCACTTTCGTCGCCGAAGTTCTTCCGCTCTACCTTTACCGCCCCGAGAGAAAGCTTGCGTTGGCCCAAGAGCACCTTTTGGTCGGGCAGATCTCGTTGTACGCTTTCGAGGCACAGAATTCAGCCGACAGGGCTTCTGGCCGCAACCAGACAACACTGCTCGGCCAGGTGGTCGCACCCGTACTGATCACGGTCGGAAGGCACGACTGGATCTGCCCCGTTTCGGTCTCGGAGCGCATACATGCGGGAATTCCCCACTCGCGACTGGTAACGTTCGAGGAAAGCGGGCATATGCCGTGGCTCGAAGAGCACGAGAAATTCTCGCTAGAGTTGATGCAGTTCCTGGAAAGCTAGCGCATCGGCATCGGTTGTCTAGCACGTAGCCGAACACCCGCCAGACCTCATAGATCGTCAGTGGACGCTACCAAGCGATATCCCTTTCCGGGAACCGTATCGATCATGTCCGCGCAGTTGACCGTCCTTAGCTTCCTTCTTAGCTTGCAAACGTGAACATCGACCGTCGCGACGTCTAAAGACGTTTCCTTGCCCCACGCTTTCCAAAGGACGTCCTCCCGCGAGAAAACCTTGCAAGGATGGGCCAGGAACAAGTGCAGGAGCTGAAATTCGCCGTGGGTCAGTCGAAGCGAAACATCACCGGCAGCCGTTCGTCGAAAGGCGCGCTTTGTAACGGGAGCAATCGTCAGACCGCTTACCGAAATCTCTTCGACCGGAGGAAAGGCGGAATAGGGTCGCAGCGTGGCCCTGACGCGCGCGCGAAGTTCACTTGATGAGACCGGCTTCCTTAGATAGTCGTCCGCTCCTGCCTCCAGTGCGCTTACACAGGCTGCTTCGCTGGCAAGTTTGCTGACCAGCAGGACAGGCAGGCGTCGACCGCTAGTCGATGTCCGCAACCTGTGCAGGAACGATACGCCTGAATCTGCCGTTAGATCACAGTCCAGGATGACGGCATCCGGTCTATCGAGCACAATCATTCGGTCCGCCTCGTCCAACGTGGAAGCGTACTTGCATCGATACGATTCCGGATCGAAGCGTGTGCGTACCGCCATTAGAACGTCGATGTCATTTGCTACGGTCAGTATCTTGGCAGGCATGGCTTTCGTCGATTACTTGTCGTTCTTAAAGCCAGCATGATAGGCCTGCCAAAGCCAACCAACGCAAAGAAGACTATCATCAAATAAGTCGAATTCCGAACTTAAGATACCTAAAGCGGCTGACGTCAGCTGCTAAGAGATATTGGATTGGCTAAGCCGACATCTAACAGAGGCCGGATTGATACCTAAGCGGCTGTTCCGACGCGTACGGAAGTTTCCCATCAGGTCAGGTGTCGGATGAAGCGATTGCACGCCTATGCGTTGCGTGACTCCACTTCCTTCGCCATACCTAAAGGACAGGCAATCAACTGCGGAATAAAGCGTACCGCGAAGCTGTTCTGCAGGAGGTCGTCGTTCCATAGGCATGGCCCGCTCGCTTCCAAGCCCGAGGCGGGAAGCCGTCAACAAGATCTACCGGTCATCTCACATAATTCCATGCTTCATTCCATCAACGCACAAGCCGCCTCGTACGCGTGGCACTCGCTACCTTCCGTTATGTTGATATCAACGACTCATGCGAAGCGAGTTCTCTTCGGACTGGCTCTAGCCGGTGCCACCGCCACCGCCTTTGCACAGAGCGACCCCTTACCATCGTGGAATGAGGGGCCCGCAAAGGCGGCCATCGTGAGCTTTGTTGCAAGGGTTACGTCCCCTGGAAGCAAGGACTTCGTTGCTACTGACGAGCGCGTAGCCATGTTTGACAACGACGGAACGTTGATGGTCGAGCAACCCTCCAGCGCAAACATCAACCTGGCATTTGCATTCGACCGCATTCGCGCGCTGGCACCGGCCAATCCTGCGTGGCAAAGCACGCAACCATTCAAGGCTGTCTGACCTTGCCCCCGTTCGACGAATCC
>NZ_JFHC01000147.1 GCF_000698595.1 Caballeronia glathei
TCCACACCGAACTCGGCGTCGATCAGCGTTACTTACTCGCTCGGGTAGACGCCTATGTCTACAACCGACTGCCAACGGCGCCGGGTTCGCGGCCGCGCGGAGCGACGTTTTAAAAAAGACGCCCCGTTCGCCGGCATCGGCGTGTCTACGCGCGCTCCGCTCAAGGCGTGTTCTCCATGGGCATGCGGCGTCTCATTTAAGTCAGAGTGACAACCCCGACGGCGAAACTCGCGAATCCACTGTTCCGCTTCCGGCGGATGCTGCCCGTTTTCGACGTGCGTTAGCGCCTGTTACATTGCTCCTCGGTTATGGATAATTTCCCGTGTCGCGCTCGGCCACATGCGTGGCGATGTCAGGAAGCCCTTGACCCGCTCACCTATTCCTGAGCGGGACTTTTTTGCTGGTGTCGTCCCAACCGTACAAACCCCGCGACCCAGACGGGCGCCGGCTGATCCTCGATATTCAACGTCCCGGCTGCAGACCATCCAGATGACAGGGGCGTATCCGGGGCGCTTAACGCCGGAGAGAAAGTGTCGGAGGCCGCGGTACGTTCAATCACTCGCCGTCGATGTTAGGAGACATCTTGCCAAGTTCGTCTGGCAGGTCTAAGTTGTATTAAGCGAACAGCGAATTTCGGTTTATGGCGCTGGCCAGACTGATGGCGGGCTTTGACGCAGGCAACGGTAGTTGATTAGCGCATCGGCCTTTCCAGACCATCTTGTCCAGCACCGCGTCACGCGCAAGGGCTGGGCGCTGCACTGGCCGTTCGCACCGAGTGCTTTCGTAAATCACGCCGTCGGCTCGCACGAGCAATTGTTCCGCCTTGCCCTTTTCGCAAAAACGGCTGTTAATTGCATGCCGCCGATGTATAACAGAATTGCAGGCATTCAAATTCGTGCGCAACCCGCCGGCGATGCGACCTGTTTTCCAAGCACTGACAGCGAATTCGAGCGGAGCCGCGGCGTGCGCTAGTTACAGTATGTCGATGGAAACGCGCCCTTCGACCGCTTTGCGAGCGAGATGGCACAGAAGCACTCGCTTACTGAATTCGTCGGCTCCGTCAATGCCTCCTTCTCACGGAAGGGCACCACGGCCCCGGAGAAATGCGGACTCAGGTCACCACATGGACCGAGATATTCCGTCCGTTACCCACGAACCAAAGGCGCATTTCGGATGGTCCTCTACTCCTCGCCCCCCCAGCGCCGGCGATCCGCGGCGGGCACATCGATCATCATGGCCAGCGTCCTTGCGTTGATGGTCGTTGGTGTCTCGGGCTGCACGTTCACGCCACCACCCCAACCGCTGGTCGGCGAACCAGCGGCCGCGCCGCCGCCGCCACCACCGGACACCACAGCGCTCGGGCGATACCGTAAGCGCGTGGCCGAACGCATCCTCGAGCGCAATCCGTCATCCGTGCTGCACGGCACGCCACAGGCCATGCTGCGCTCCGTGGTAGTGGTCGCGTTTACCGTGAATAGCGACGGAAAGATCCTGTCGTCCGCGGTCTATCGTTCGAACGGTGACGCCGGCGCCGAACGAATTGCCCTTGCAACGCTGCGTCGCGCGTCACCCTTGCCATCGCCTCCGCCGGCCCTTCTCGACGCGCGTGGCCACCTGGAGCTGATGGAAGACTGGCTCTTCAACAACAACGGGAAATTCCAGCTGCACGAGTTCGCCTCGCCGCAGGCGACCACGATTAAATAACGTGCCGGCAGCTGTGCGCTTTGTAGCCGCCGCGCTCATGTCCATAAGAAAACTCGCGGCGTCGAGCGCGAACAGGTCGCGCTCTCGGGCGCAATCGCCGTCACCGCTGTTCATGTACCTGAGGTACGCACCTATCGCGCTCCGAACCAATGCCGCCTCGAGGCCTGGATGAAGTCGCACGCTCAATTCTGGGCTCGCGGCCTCGGTTATACGCCTTCGCAGCGCTTGCCGCCTCGACCATGACCGGCTCGATTGTGAAAGACAGGCGGTAGCGAGCGCGCGGGACGTATAACAATGCGAGCGCCGTTGCCTTGTCTTGCCTTCGCGCAGTCGCGGGACGATATAACATAAACGCGTGACATAAAGAGCGGCGGATCCGCGCCTTCTGCGGAGCGCGATGCAACACACCTATCTCCCGGCGACAGGATTCTCGTCACGCGACTTTATTGCCTCGACAACAGCCTCGCCGACGTCGTTAAGACGCTCAAGGCGCTCGCGAACCGGGACGTAAAAGTGGTCTGCCTGGAATGGGCACGGGAACCAGACGGCAGGCGGCCGGGATCGGTGCGCGGGTGGTGATGCGTCCAAGCCGTACCTGTCCCGGGTTTGCCGATGCCTCGGCGTCATGCCGCCTGTCTTTGCAGCATCCCACGCTTCCGCGCCGATTGCGATCGGCAAGACAGCGCTCGCGGGAATCCGACAGTTCCGAGCCATCTCGTGCGCTTCGCGTTTGTTCAGAGGCACACGGTCGCACAGCATCTCGGTCAATTCGGCCATCCTACGCCCTGCGTGTTTGGTCGGCACTTAGTAACGCATGCTGCGCATAGCCCACCTATGCCGCGCTTTTCCGAACATGTCGATTCGATGGCGCCTCCTGGTGGTTTGAGCCAGAATTTGATGGGACCTGACTCTCATCGCGTGACTGGGCGGCCGGGTTTCGCATCCGAGGCGGCACTATGCTGCGGAAAATTTAGGCACGTTTGTTGCACGCCCTGTGTCGAGTGCGGCCACAAGAGGTGAATATCGTCCGTGTTCGTCGGAATCGTCCAAGCCACGGAGTGCAGCCCGCGCGAGCCGTCGCCAGGCGAATTTCGTGCAGAAGGAGTGGGTTTGCTTGACAGCCACCACGACGTGCGGGCCCCTTCAGGAGGAAATCATGTCACCAGTTGACGTTACAACGCCCAGCTCGGGAACTGGAGGCGGGGCAAAAATAGTTGGTAGCGGCGTCGGCGAAGGCCCGGGCCCGGAGGTGATGGCGGCTTCGACGCTAGATGACACCAAGGTCATTACATCGGACGGTGAGGACGTCGGCAAGATCTCCGACATTATGCTTGACGTGGAGGGCGGCCGCATTGCCTACGCGGTGCTGTCAACCGGCGGCTTTCTCGGCATGGGCAACACGCTTCATGCGATTCCTTGGAGTGCATTAACCCTAGACACCGACGAAAAATGTTTCCGCGTCGACATTACGGCTGAGCGCATCAAGAACGATCCTGGTTTCGATAAGAACTATTGGCCCTCAATGGCCGATGCCGCATGGGGTACTTCGCTGCACAAATATTACAATCGCACGCCCTATTGGCGGGCCACCCGCGACGTGGTTGAGGACAGGCCCAGCGACTTCAAGGACATTTAAGCAACCTCGGATGGTTTAGGAGGCAGCCAAGGCGGAGCCGCGCGGGCTCCGCCCGACGTGATGGCACCTGTCAAACCTCGGGTGAACAAGGCGGGTCATGTCCTGGCGATCTCACCGAATGAGACACGCGGCGCTGAGACGCTGTGTAAGGGAGCCTTGCGGGGAAGTACTCGCAGATCGCGACGGGCGCGGTGCCGCTGTCATCGCCACGCTCCAGCGCGCCGTGGGGAGATTCGACACCAACCCGCTTGCGCCGCGTCGAATATCCGATGCGGGCCGAGCACCCGCCTGGGTTTGACGTCTGCGCTTTCGAGGGAGGGCCCATGCGAATCGCACAAATTGCACCGCTGCACGAAGCGGTCCCGCCGAAGTTCTATGGCGGCACCGAGCGCGTGGTGGCCTATCTGACTGACGCACTGGTCGACCTCGGTCACGACGTGACCCTGTTCGCAAGTGGCGATTCACGCACCAAGGCGACACTCGAAGCAGCGTGGCCGCGTGCATTGCGCCTCGACCCGTCGACCCGCGACGTCATCGCCCCGCACATGCTGCTGCTGGAAAGCGTGCGTCAGCGTGCGCATGAATTCGACGTGCTGCACTTCCACCTCGATTACCTGCCGTTCTCCCTATTCTCGGCACTCGACGTACCGTTCGTGAGCACGCTGCACGGCCGGCTCGACCTGCCGGAGTTGCAGCCGATCTTCAACACGTTCTCGAAGGCGCCGGTGATCTCGATCTCAGATTCGCAGCGACTGTCCTTGCCGCAGGCGAACTGGCTGAAGACAATTTATCACGGCCTGCCGGAAAACCTGCTCACGCCACAAACCGATAAGAAGCCGCAGTATCTCGCTTTCCTCGGACGTATCTGTCCGGAGAAGCGCCCCGATCTCGCCGTCCAGATCGCCGCCCAAAGCGGTCTTCCATTGAAGATCGCCGCGAAGGTGGACGAAGCCGACCCGCAATACTTCAAGAGCACATTCGCGCCACTGCTGTCGCAGCCGCATGTGGAATTTGTCGGCGAAATCAACGAGCAGCAAAAGCCGGAATTTCTCTCGGGGGCGAAGGCGTTGCTGTTCCCGATCGACTGGGCCGAGCCATTCGGCCTAGTGATGATCGAGGCGATGGCGTGCGGCACGCCGGTGATTGCGTTCAATCGCGGTTCGGTGCCGGAAGTGATCGACGACGGCGTGACCGGCTTCATCTGCGAAAACGTTCAGGGCGCGGTGGGCGTACTGCAACGCCTTGACGACCTGTCGCGCCCCGAAATCCGCGCTCAATTCGAACGCCGCTTCAACGCCAGGACGATGGCGCTCAATTACATCGATAGCTACGTGTCACTGCTTCAGGCGGCAAAGCACTCGACGTTGCAACGTGCCGACGCACGCTGATCGATGCTTCCGCCCAGGAGGGGGTCGGGCACAACCTGAGCATTGCAGGGCGAAGCAGAGGGGCGATCCGGCCTGATCGTCGTATAGTCGCCCGGCGCCTACTTCCCGCTGCCATGCTGAACATCCGGAAACGAGCGGTTCATGATGTTGCCCTGTCGCTTCAGCTTTATCAGTGCTACAGCGGTCGCAACTGTGGCAAAAATTGCACTAGGTGGAAGGGTTTTCGCACGCGGTACGTAGACAAAAAACGCCCGCCGGAACAGGCGGGCGCCAAGGGCATGATCTACAACGAACATTGCGGCGCCCAGACCCCGACCGGGCGAACGCACCTACACAGAAGCAAATAAAAGGCCTGCCCGTCACACGCCAATTGGCCGGGCCGCATGCGATGCATTTGGAAATGCACCTAGTTAGCACGGGCTCGCGGCTACAACGCGGTGCTGCTGCGCGACGGTAAGAGCGCGACATTTACGTCGGTGGAGCATCGCGCGCGACGGTGTCCTTCGGCCGGTTCGCGCCGCGCATATTTGACTGGCTGATGGGCAAGGTCGGCATCGGGGCGCAGCTGACGGACCGCCCACCGCGGGGCGGCGACGCACTTTAAAAGGGCGCCGGCGAAGTTCGAGAGCGCTCTGGCCAGAACGGCCCGGTGCTCGATTCGAGTCTATACACGGCTGCGGTGATGCATCGCAAGACCGCGATTGTCCTGCTCGCGGGGGCGGCGGCGCTGCTGTTCGCCTCGCTGACGAAAGCCAAATAGGCCGTCATCGCGTGCGATTCTCTGCGCAGGCATATGGAGCTGCCGCCCCAGAGTAAGATCGAAGGCGGATCGTCTTCCACGATAAAGCCATGCAGCGTGCCGCGTCGCCGACAGGGCCCTTACAATTGTTTTGGCGTTTCCCGGTAAAGGTGGCCACAGCGTAGCCGCGGCCGTTGCGCGCGTCTACGTCGGTGTGCAATGTGCGTTGCGCGGCAACTCCTGCCGCACGTTCCGCTCAGAGATCCGCGTCCCCGGCCTTTTCTTCGCGGCCGCTGGGGTCTTCTTCGCGGGGTCCCTGCACGGGGTCGGTGGGCTGCCGCGGACGGTTGTCAGACGTGGCCCCTTGCTCGTCGGTAGCGTCAGCGCCGGGCTCGTTTTGCGGGATCGTTGACATGTGTGCCTCCTGTTTCTTCGATGAGTGTGTGCCTCGCGGCGCAACGCGTGCGAGGCACACTAGTTAAATTTACCGGGCTCGACGATCTTCTCGCGGGGCCGAGGGCCGGCTTTTTCACGGCGCGGCCCCGAGTAACGAGCAAAACACACGCCAGTTCCTGCGCTGCACGGGGCTCCGGCCGTCAACCCGTGAAACCCGTGACGATTGGCTGTCGTTGACTGACGCATGCCGGTGCGACGATCCTGACGGGAATCGACTTTGCGCCCGGCACCTTGCTCTCTTTTGCGTGATGCCCCGGCGGCAGCAACGGATTGCACTCGGGAT
>NZ_JFHC01000148.1 GCF_000698595.1 Caballeronia glathei
ACACCCGCATGCGGAGCCCGTACGAATCCTATTCGACGAGAGCGCAGAAAGCTTAGTCCGGCAACGCTATCGCATCCGGCACCAGTATTAATCGCAGAATCGCGAGCAACGCGACAAGACAGATGCCGAATGCCGCCACGATGTGCAATTCCGGAATTGTCTCGATCAGAAGATGGTCAAAAGCGACAAGTGCATAAGCCAGGACGGGCAGTCCGGTATAAAAGCGTGTACTGCTGCGAACCTGCGGGCGCGGCGGCACAAATCGCAAGGCGACTGCGACTATCACATAGATAGCGCCTGTAGTTGCGATCCATCCCACGAAATTCTGGAACGGAACACCGAAGTAGGGGCCGCCCTTCTCCCAAATCCAGGCACCGGACTTTGCTTTACCGGGGTCCATTACCGCGTCCCACGCGGTCATCGCTGTCGAAGCGATGAGTGCCCGCGCAAGTGCGCCGTTGACCGACGAGGGAGTGCTGGCGCCCTCGAGAAGAACGTGCGCCACGATCCAACTCGCATACACCATCATGAACCAGGCCAACGGAATGATGAGTGGGACGCCCGCTATCTTCGCGCCGAGCGCTTTACCGTAGTGGTAATCGCCATATACCGCGCCGGTTGCAACGCCAACGGACTCGAATCCCCAAGATACAGCCACACAGACCAGCAGGAATAATAGCGCCCGACGCCAGCCGAGCACATCGCCAGCGTGCAAGATCGAAAAGGCCGCGAAGAGCACCGTGAATCCGGTAGCGCCCACGCTGAAAAGGGAGGCTCCGCTCAATGCTGACACCCATGTGCAGGCATAGCGCAGAAAGATGCCAAACAACAGTAACCACACAAGCAGCCGCCTTAATCGAACCCAGGCGACTTCCCGCAGTTGAGTAGCCTGTTTTTCTGACGCATCGAAGTTTGGCGGCATACGATTCCCGAGGAATGCAATAAGGAGCGTTTGACCAATTCCGGTTACAGCCGTAATTGTTCCGATTCTTGACGAACGCAGGACTGCGAAGACCGTGTCACCTGCGGGGCGTGCAGGCAATAACACCCAGCGGTGCGTCCTTATTCCAGGGAGTGTCCCATACCACCGTTATGTTACCCATGATTCCGTCTCGATATGGATGGGCGACGAGCAGGTCCGATGTCATAAGGAGGTTAGTTTACTGAAAGAATTGCTCGGAGGTAGAACGTACTGGCATAGCTTCACGCCGAATTGACTGAAACCAGCTGAATCAAGGACAGGAGCATTTCGATCATGTAAAAGTCCTGTTTCAGGATATCTGACTCCGTCTCTTTCGATCTATCATGCACATTCAATGAAGTACGTTGCTTTCTTACACTGTAGAACACGAGGTACTTGTGAGAAAGCAGCGTGCTTTGATGTATTGCAGACGGTTCTCCCGCGTTAAGGCATTGAGGTAAGAATCGGTTTACCTAAATTGACCAATCACGATAGGTAGGAAAACGGATAGTGTCGTCGCTTTAGCGCATTGGCTATACCAGGAGCTAACGTTTCGCGCGCATTCGGGGTGACGTGTTGCCACGTTGCTAACATGTTGCGGGAACTGCGGCTGACAATTGCGGATATGAAACGAACCGTCCTGCAGCGCGACGACGCGAGCGGTGCGGTAGGGACCACGTAGAGGAGCCGTGTGCGGCGAAGTGTTCCGGGAACCGACGCGTAATTTGGTCAAAGGGCGCGCTATTTGCCGTCGTGTCTCGCTGCGCGGCCGTTCACGCACGTTGCAGCGCCTAGCCTGTAATAAGCGCTCGGTGCCCCAGTTCTCTTGTGCAGCAGCGAGGGCGCTGCGCTATCGCCGGTTGTATCGACAACGTCATGACGACATACAAAAGCGATTATCTCCGCCGCGTGGTGCTGACTGGCGATCCAAACGGCAAAGACAGCTGGCGCCATGACAGCGCGGGCATGCTGCGGCTCGACTGCGAATACGGGTCGGGCGAACCCGCCGGCTCGAGCGTCAACGTATGGAGCCTCGGACGGCTCGACATGGTGGACGGTCATCTTGCGCATATGTCGTTGACACCGCTTGCCGACTGTGGCGATACATGGCTGGACCTGAACCTCGTCAGGACCGGCGCGATGCATATCGAACAAGGCGGGCAAGCGCGGCGCATCGGACCCGGCGAAATCGTGCTCATCGAATCGTCGCACGCGTACAGGCAGTCGTTCGGTGAGCCAACCCATATAATCGCGCTGCGTTTTCCGTCGAATGCGCTGAAGGAGCGCGGGCTACGGCACGATCTGCGCGGCCTGATCACGCCCGATATGTCCGCCGCCGATACGCGCGCGATCGCTGAACTCGTGATGTCTATCGCCGCGCAGCGCGGCGAGACGAGCGTGGGTCTGCGGCGTCGCCAGGGCAATCAGATGCTCGAACTGATCGATTTGTTCATCGATGACCCTGCTGCACTGACGCGTACGCGCTGCAGCGATGCGACGCTGTTTCGCGCTAGGCGCTTTATCGCGCAGAACCTGCGCAATCCGGAGCTAACGGTTTCGCTGATCGCCTCGGCGGCCTGCGTATCGGACGCGCACCTGAGCAGGCTTTTCCGCGGCGCAGGCCAGCCCGTCATGCGCTATGTGTGGGAAAGCCGCCTCGAACTGGCGGTGGACATGCTGAGGCGCTCCCAGGGCCGCGCGCAGATCAGCGATATCGCGTATCGCTGCGGGTTTTCGACACCCTCGCACTTTAGCCGCGCGTTTAGGGAGCGCTATGGCACCTCGCCGCGTCACGAGCTTGCCGCAAAAGGCTCTGAATCATCCGAGCTACTAACACTATAAGTTAGGGGACGCTTAGCCTGCTAAATACGAATGGAATATCTCCTCGGCTAGTGTGTTATCAGGTGGCCCCAAGAATGGGGACACGGCCGGCAAGGTAGCCGACTTTCAAGAGATGGCTCCGCGATTCGATAGAGCATCAGCTTCGACGCCGACATGAGCGCACATACAGGAAATGGAACAATGAAACTGACACGCAATATGGCTTTCCTCACAGGTAGGGGATCGGGAATCGGACGCGGTATTGCGGAGGCTTTTCACGATCTCCGCGACAAGGTCAGCATTTCAGTGCGGCGGAAAAACCTTCTGAACGAGGTGACTACTGCCAACCCGGGAACGGGTTCCCTGGAACTCGATATCGAGAACGCATCCAGCATAGCGTCTATTTCATAGACACTCACCGAACGAGTATCAAGACCTGAACGTGGTCTTCAACAACGCTGGCATCATGCAGTTTGATGATGCGGCGAGCACCATCGATGAAAACTTGCTAACTTCAACTATCGCCATGAATTTATTCGGTCCGATCCGGCTGACCCCGGCCCTGATCGGACACCGAGTGACTATGTTTAGTGGATGCCGGAGCCCGACACCAGAACGGCGCGGTAAACTTGGTCATTGCGTTCGATCACAATAACGAGTCGCATCCGCACAGCGCGCTGAAATATCCCCTGCCCCGCGAGTTTCGTCAACAATCAAATTCTCCAACCTTAGCGCGACCGCGTATCGCGCTGTACAAGCGCAGGTTCAAGTCAGGAGGGTGTAGGCACGGACATCGAGATTGAGGTTCGATCACGCGCCAGCCGCATCCCGTGGGGAGACACCAAAGTGCTGCTTAAACATACGGCTAAAGTGCGATGGCGATTCAAAGCCGCATATGTATGCGATCTCCTGTATCTGCATGCGGTGTTGGCCGAATTGCTTTACGAGACTACGGGCCCTATCAAGGCGTTGCTCTAGAACGTAACGCATAACGGTCGTTCCTTCCCTTCTAAATAGTTTCGCCAGGTAATTTGCCGAGATGCGAAGCTCAGTCGCAATCTGCTCGATGTTCAGGCGGGAATCGCCAAGACGTCTCGCGATCATTGTCTTCGCACGAAGAATAATAATGTCGGATCGTCCGGACACTAAATAACCGGTCGGGCCACTTAGCAACGTCTCCATCATGTCTAGTGTCTGTTCACCAACTCTCTCCCGAAATTGCAGACTGGGAAGTTCCATCTGACCAGCGACACAGATCAACAAGTCTCTAAGAAAGGTAACGTCCGGAGATGACAGTTCAGGAACAATGATTCGACGCGAGCCGTAGGCGTACCCACGCGCCTTGAGCGCCTGTTTGGGAATTCTTAGAGCTATGAGACGAGTTGAACCGAGAAAACGCTCCTGAAACGGCCACGCGCCGTCTACGGTCAACACGCTACCCACGGGAAAAGACCTTTCCTCACCATGCTGTGAGATGATTACCGAACCGCTCGCAATGACCTTCACGAACACGTAATCTTCACCCACCGGGCATCTGCCCTGCAATAGGGAGGCCCATGTTTGATCCCTCACGCGGGCATCCAGGACACCCACCTGACCGGCATTCCACGTTTTGGACCAGGAGGTGAAATTTTCTCCAAGATCTCGCGGGCACGTCATGCCACACTGATTCTCAAACTCGTGCCTCCATCTCTCCTGCTGCTTTGACGAAGGATTTGCTGGATATTCGACGATGGCGAGCGTCAAGGAACATCTCCAAACGTTGACCGGCACCAGACCGGAGATTACTCGACCCGGAGCCAATGCGCAGGTTTCACTGGTTCACGCGATGCACGACGGCCCAAGCGCCTTGTTCAAGCGGATGACCCAGATGCTCGCTTCCTCCCGGTCCCGGGGGCATATGCGAGATCTTGCCATGTCATTGCACAATTGGACGACCGCAGCGTAGCCGACATCGAACAGGAAATGCATGTTCGATGAGGACCAGTCGATGACTTTCGGCCAGTAGTCGTCCGATATGCTCGCCGTGAGGTCCGGCACGAGAATCTTCCTCGGCGGGTTTCCATTGCGGGTATTCGCGTTCTTCAGTTGAAACAACTCCAACTCATTCCTCGCTGCCTGACCAAGCGGGACCATGATCGATCGCACCCACGCATCGTAGAGATTGCGGGGCAACTGGATAAGCTTCTCCGATCTAGGGATATCAAGAACAATGACATTGTCGATATCGCTATGACGCCCGAAAGGATCTTCATCGTCCGAAAGCAGTAGATCGAAGTTTAGTGGCCTTAGGACTGCGCCCTCGATACATTCAACACCACCCACCGAGCAGGGCGAATAAATGAACGGAGAAGACAACGCGGCACGCAATGTCTGCGCAGTGACCATGTCTTTGCCCCAAACCTCCATCTTTCTATCTGACAGGTGATAGGCGCTGATGTAAAAATCCGGATCAATTGTTCGCAATGCGTCGAAATCGATCGCGCCTTCCGCAAAGTGCATGTGTGCGCTCAATCCTCGGCTGCCCGCTGTGAGGTCAGTAGGCGAAAGACATGCAAAAAATGACGTGCTGCGTCCGCCCATAGTCCCGTGGCGGAATTTTCGGAAAATAGGTCAAAAAGCGGCTTCGTGAAGGGTGAGGAAGACAGGGCACGACGATACATAGATGCCGCCACGCCAGGCTTCATGAATACCTCGTAGTTCGCCGGAAGCCAATTGTAGATCTGATCGTGTACACCAACATCGGGCCAACGGGTTAGTGCCTCTTTAGGATCGCCCCCCTTGGGGCATGCATCGAGCCATTCCATTAAGGCACCCACTATGAGTTCGGAATTCGGTGCCCCAGCCCCGAGCACCAGCGCTTTCCTTTCGGTCCCATTTCCTTCCGTGTTTATTCTCAGATCTTCCGCTTTTCAGTCCACATACGAGAACGAGCTACCGATTTGCAGGGCGATGCACTTGCGTAGATACGCATCCATTTCGGCGGCCGTGTACGCGGGATTGAGGGGCACGAAAATCTCGCCGGTCGTAAGGTACGCGGTCACGATAGCGGCCGCCTCCGCCCGATTGCCGAGTTGCACGGCGACGCGCTCGCCCGGCTTCAGGCCCAGCGCGAGCATTCCGTGGGCGAGACGCAATGCGTCGTCATTCAGTTGTTGCGGAAAATTCATTGCCATTTGCAAACAAAAGCACGCGTTCCGGAGTACGATGCGCCGTTGCGAAGATCCGATCGACAACGCGATCGTCGTTCGTCGGAAATCTTTCAACATAATGAACGTCTGCAAACGTCGATATCTACCCCTCAGGTTCAATGTGTCTGCGTGTACCTGAAAACATCCGGCGTGCTGGAGATATTCCGGAAAATGCCTCTTTTGAATTCTCAGTGGGTGG
>NZ_JFHC01000149.1 GCF_000698595.1 Caballeronia glathei
GGGATATCGAGGGATTGGGTGTACATGACGATCGCTCGCTCAAGGGAAGTCGCTGTTCGGCGATTATAAACCGACCGGACGGTCGGTTTATAATTTTTTTTGAGACGTGGAACAGATGAATTCTCCTCTTCGCGGAGCGAGTTGGCAGAGGATGAGTGGAATTTTGCGGGGGCGGGTTCTGACGGGCTGAAGAGGACACGCGTTCACAAAAAAGGCCGCTCCCCGCGACGGGAAGCGGCCTTTCCATTCTGGCGGGCAGCAACGCGAAATATGGGTGTCAGACCGGCTCGACCGCCCGGAGCCAGGCGAAAATCAGATCAGGACAGCCCGCAGCGAATCGAAGCGCCGAAATTACTTGCCCGCAGGCGCAGGCGCAAAATCCTCCGCATCGACGTCATATCCGGACGGCTCCCAGCGAATCGCGAGCAGAGCGATCAGACCCGCCAGCGGCGCCACTGCGATGATCCAGAACACTTTAGTGCCGAGCGCCGCCGACAGCACCGGAAACAGGAAGAGCGAAACCGTCGAACTCGAGCGCATGAGCGTCTGATTGAAGCCGACACCGACGCCCCTGAGCGACGTCGGATAGCTCAGCGACGCAAACGTCATGCTGTGCGAGCCCGGACCGAAGCCCTGGCCGAGCAGAAACGCCGCGAGAAGCGCGATCGCGGTGACGACTGCCGTGCCGTCGGTCGGCCGTCCGACGATCGCGAGTCCGACGAGCGCGGCCAGCTGGAACATATAGCCGACGACCGTCAGCTTCCACGCCCCGATCTTCGGAACGGTGCGCACCGCGATCAATCCTCCGACGAAAGCGAAGCAAAGATTGAGCGCGAGCGACGCGAGGATCGTGGTGAGCATCGACTGCTTCAGGAAGCTCGAAATGATGACCGGCAGCCCGAACGCCACCGCGTTGTAGGCGAACGAGGACGCAATCGCGATCACCGTCGCGAGCACCGTGCGCCGCAGGTACACGCCGCGCAGGAGCGCGCCGTAGTTGCTCCACGCGGCCTTGCGCGCGGCGGGTTTCGCGGATGCGGTCTGCGCGGCCGGATCGACGCGCGTCTCGAGTCCGTAGGAACGCTTGAGGATCGCCGCCGCTCCGGCCAGATCGCCCTGATTGGCGGCCCAGACCGGCGACTCGCTGATATAACGGCTGCGAATCGCGATGATCACGAGCGCCGGCACCGCGCCGAAGCCGAGAATCAGGCGCCACAGCCAGCCCGAATGGCTCTCGGGCAGCACCGCGTAGAGCCCGAGCACGAGCAGATACGACACGCTGATCGCCGCGTACCAGGTCGGGCACCACATCGCGATGCTGGCGGCCTTGTTGCCGCGGCCCTTGAGCCGCGAGAATTCAGCCAGAAACGCCATCGCGACCGGCAGATCGATGCCGACGCCCAGTCCCATCACGAAGCGCGCACCGCCGAGCACCCACGCGTTCGGCGCGAGCGCGCAGGCGATCGCCGCGAACACGAAGAAGAACATGTCGGCCATGAAGACGCGATAGCGGCCGATCTTGTCGGTGAGATAGCCGCCGAAGAGCGCGCCGATGATCGCGCCGAACGTGATCGCCGATGCGACGAAGCCCGTGCCCGTCGGCGTGAGCGAGAATTCGCGGGCGATGTCCTTGACGCCGAAGGCGAGGGCGCCGAGATCGTAGGCATCGAGGAACACGCCGCCAAGGGCGATCGCGATGACCACGCGGGCGTCGCTCCCGACGGCGGCGCCGCGGTTGACGAGGTCCGATACGTCGGCGGCGCTGCGGATAGGGAGTTCGGATTCGGGCGGGGCGACGGGCGCGTGGACGCGCTCAGGCGCGAGGGCTGCTGACATGGGCTTGACCGGTAGAAATTACGAAAGTTGTTGAGGCAACGATCGCGCGATGCTACTGGCGCGGCGGTCGCGGGCCAAATTCATTTTTGTTATTTAATGACTTACGACGCGGCTGTCGCAGTCCGCGGTTCGGCGGATGCGACAATACCGTCTTGTTTTCTGACGCCCGACGCAATGCCGCAACTCTCTGAACACCAAACTGCTGCTGTCGCCGTGATCGGCGGCGGGCCGGCCGGGCTGATGGCGGCGGAAGCGCTCGCGGCGGGCGGCGTGCGCGTGGACGTGTACGACGCGATGCCGTCTGTCGGCCGCAAGTTTCTGATGGCCGGCAAGGGCGGCATGAACCTGACGCACGCCGAGCCGTCGGAGCGGTTTCTCGCGCGCTACGGCGCGCGCGCCGCGCAGATCGCGCCGCTGCTGCACCGTTTCGATGCCGCGGCGCTGCGGCGCTGGGTGCACGAGCTGGGCATCGAAACGTTCGTCGGCAGTTCCGGCCGCGTGTTTCCTTCAGACATGAAAGCCGCGCCGCTCCTGCGCGCGTGGCTCCACCGGCTGCGCGAAGCCGGCGTGCGGCTCCACATGCGGCACCGCTGGACGGGATGGAGCGCCGGCGCGCCGTCCACCCTGCGCTTCACCACGCCTGAAGGCGAAAAGGAGATTCGCGCCGATGCCGTGATCCTCGCCCTGGGCGGCGCGAGCTGGCCGCGGCTCGGCTCGGACGGCGCCTGGGTGCCCAAACTGGAGGCGCATGGCGCGCGCGTGCTGCCGCTCGAACCGTCGAATTGCGGCTTCGACATCGACTGGAGCGCGCATTTCAGCGGCCGTTTCGCGGGCGAGCCGCTGAAGTCGGTGGCGATCGGGCTGCAGAACGGCGACGGTTCCGTCGACTGGCGCCCGGGTGAGTGCCTCGTGACCGGGACCGGAATCGAAGGCAGCCTGGTCTACGCGCTGTCGGCGCGGATTCGCGAGCGCCTGAAGCCTGGCGGCGGCTCCGGCACCACGATCCTGCTCGACCTCGCGCCGGGCCTTTCGCCCGAGCGGGTTCTCGAAGAAGTCGCGCATCCACGCGGCGCGCGCTCGATGTCGAGTCATCTGCAAAGCCGGCTGCATCTTGCCGGCGTGAAGGCAGGTTTGCTGCGCGAATGCGTGAGCAAGGAAGATTTCGCCGTTCCGGAAACGCTCGCGGGACACATCAAGGCGTTGCCGCTGCGCGTCTTGCGTCCCCGGCCGATTGCCGAAGTCATCAGCAGCGCGGGCGGCGTCGCGTTCGAATCGCTCGACGCGCATCTGATGCTCACCGCGCTTCCCGGCGTGTTCTGCGCAGGCGAGATGCTGGACTGGGAAGCGCCCACCGGCGGCTATCTGCTGAGCGCGTGTTTCGCGAGCGGGCTGGTCGCAGGCGAGGGGGCGCTCGCCTATCTGGCGGCGCGCGGCTGAATCAGCGCGCGACCAGCCGCCACAACGAAGTCACTTCCTTCGAGCGCGCCGCGTAGAGCGCATCGGTCTTGTCGGCGGCGCGCGGGTGCTGCGGCTTCACGTCGAGCTTCCCGTCGACCTTCAGCCCCGCCGCGTCGATCCATTCCTGCAACTGAGCGCGCGTGCGCAGGCCGAGATGCTCGGCGAAATCAGACAGGATCAGCCAGCCTTCGCCGCCCGGCGTCAGATGCGCGGCAAGGCCGTTGAGAAAGCCGCGCAGCATGCGGCTTTCCGGATCGTAGATCGCGTGCTCGATCGCGGAGTTCGGACGTGCCGGCAGCCAGGGTGGATTGCACACGACGAGCGGCGCGCGTCCGTCGGGGAAAAGATCGGCTTCGATCACCTCGACCTGTTTCCCGAGCGCGAGCCGCGCAATGTTCTCGCGCGCGCAGGCGAGCGCGCGCGCATCAATGTCCGTCGCGACGACCCGCTCGACGCCGCGCTGCGCCAGCAGCGCCGCGAGCACGCCGGTGCCGGTGCCGATGTCGAAGGCAAGCTGCGTCGACGGCAGCGGCTGGTTCGCGACGAGCTGGATGTACTCGCCGCGCACCGGCGAAAAAACCCCGTAGTAAGGATGAATGCGCGCACCGAGCGCCGGGATTTCGACGCCCTTTTTGCGCCACTCGTGCGCGCCGATCAGGCCGAGCACCTCGCGCAGCGACACGACCGCGGACCCGTCCGGTGCGCCGTACGCTTCCTCGCAGGCATCCCGCACGACCGGCGCGCGGCGCAGCGGAATCGCGTATTGCTCGTCGAGCGGAAGCAGGATCATCGCGAGCGTGCGGGCGCGCTGGGACTGCGCGAGCCGGTGCAGATTGAAGACATCGACGGGCGACGGCGCGGGCGCGTCGGCGTGCTTTGCCGCCTTCTTCGCCTTGCGCGGCTTGTTGTCGATGCGCCGCGCGATCGCCTGCAGCAACTGGCGCGCGTTCTGGAAATCGCCGCGCCAGAGGATCGCGGTACCCTCGCAGGCCAGGCGGTAGGCGGAATCGGCGGTCATCTGGTCGTCGCCGGGCACGACGCGCTTCGGCGGCGGATTGCCGCTTTCCGAGCGCCAGTGCGCCGAGCGGCTCTCGCCGTCTTCCTCCCAGTGGATGAGCGGCGGGGTGCTGCCGGACAAGGCGGCGCTGGCGGGATTCTTCGAATGCATGCGTATTGATACCGGAACGAGGTTGGGCCGACTGGCGATTCGGCTACATTCTGAGGCTTTTCCGCCGGGCCGCCGAATTTCGGACGAAAGCGCGCGTGAGCGAGGTCGCAGGATTCGAGGCGGACGGCGCTCCGCCCGCGGCTGTCCACACGACGCGCCGCGCGGCCCCGCGGCGATCAGGCACAATCGACCTCTTTCGCTTTTCTACCCGCCACCGAATGAAGCTCAGAATCTTTGCCGCCGCCTGTCTGGTGGCGCTGGCCGTCCAGCTGCATCCCGCATCGAGCGCAATCGCTGCCGATGCCGCCGTTGCCACCGATGCTCCCGCCGGCGAGCACTGGGTCAGCGCCTGGGGAACGTCGTTGCAGTCGATCCCGCAACTCGCGAATCTGCCGCCGCTGTACCGCGCGCCCGAAGTCGGCGGCCGGACGGTCAGACAGTTGATCTACCCGCATCTCGACGGCAAGCGCATCCGCCTTCGCCTGAGCAACCTGTACGGGACGAATCCGCTCGTCGTCGAGGCGATGCATGTCGCGCGTGCCGCCGGCAGCGGGGCGGCGACGCACCCCGGAACCGACCGGCCCGTGCTGTTCGCCGGGCGGCACGGCGTCACGATCGCGCCCGGGGGCCAGATCGACAGCGATCCCGTCGCCTTCGATGTCGCCGCGCAGCAGCCGCTCGCGGTCAGCCTCTATATAGGTAAGGATCAGAAGCTCGTCGCGTGGCACCGGGTGGCGAACCAGGTCAACTACGTGTCGACGCCGGGCAACCGCGCCGACGACACTTCGCCCGCCGCGTTCCGCAGCAAATTCACCCAATATGCGTGGCTGACCAACGTGTCCGTCGACGATCCGCATGCGCAGGCCGTCGTCGCGATCGGCGATTCGATCACCGACGGCCTGCGCTCGACCCTCAACGCGAACCGCCGCTGGCCGGACGCGCTCGCGCGGCGGCTCGCGCAGAAGGGCGGACCGGAGACCGCGGTGGTGAATGCGGGCATCAGCGGCAACCGTCTGCTGAGCAACTCGCCGTGCTACGGCGAAGCGCTGGTGAGCCGGTTCGAGCGCGACGTGCTGCGTCAGCCGGGGGTGCGCTCGGTGATCGTGCTGATCGGGATCAACGACATCAATTTCGCCGCGATGCCTGCGCGCGCCGGGCTGGACTGCGACACCCCGCACACGCAGGTGAACGCCGACGCGCTGATCCGCGGCTATCAGCGCCTGATCGCGCAGGCGCACCAGCGCGGCATCCGCATCTACGGCGCGACGCTGACGCCCGCTTCGCTGCCGCCGGAGCGCGAGGCGATCCGCACGGCGGTCAACGAGTCGATCCGCGCGAGCCGGGCCTTCGACGGCGTGATCGACTTCGACCGCGCGCTGCGCGATCCGGCGCGCCCGGATACGCTGCAGCGCCGGTATGACAGCGGCGATCACATCCACCCGAGCGATGCCGGTTATTCCGCGATGGCGGACGCCATTCCCGCCGATCTGATTGCGTCGCGGCAGGGGCGTTGAGCGCGCGCCAAAAATATTTGGGCCACGCCCTTGTCATTGGCGCGTGGTTCGCCTACTATTCGTCTCCTCGTTTCAGGACGAGGGCCGCAAAAGAAACAGGTGGTCTCCGAAGTCGGTAAGTTTGGAAGCGAAAGCGAAAAAACTTGTTGACGGGGAGAAAAAGATTCTTCATAATCTCGTTTCTCTGCTGC
>NZ_JFHC01000150.1 GCF_000698595.1 Caballeronia glathei
GGTGGCAAGCGTGATCGTGATACTCAATGTCAAGCTGCTGGTCGATACAGTTTTGCGTTAGCCGCGGCAGCGCCGTGAGCACGGGCGATTGCTAGCGCAAGTTAAGTCCCAGACCAATGCTGTCTTGTTAGCCGCCCCAACTTTGCGCCCCCCGGGATCCCGCTCAAGAGCTTCAGTATGCGATAAAGGGCGGACGGCGGCATCGCTGGGCGCCGATTCCTCACCTCGATCAATATCTCCCGATCGCCTCCAGTCACAACCATGTGGCATTTCTTGTCGACGAAGAACTGAAGCAACCACGGGTTGCACATGGCTATCCGGGCGGCTCCATCTCCCGTCGGACGACGCACCGCTTCGGGCTCAGTAATTGCTCAAAACGGAGGCTTGTTTTGTTCGGCCGACCAGGCGCTAACACAACGCTGATCAAATGAACGACCTGAACCCACAATCCGCCGATTTCCGCTCGGTCTGGCTCCGGCTATGGACTGAGTCTACCCACGACTACTCAATCTTCGCCCTCTCGCCCCAAGGTATTGTCTTGACGTGGAACCCGGGCGGCGAACGCATCCAGGGTTACCAGTCCGAGGAAATTGTAGGACAGCCCTTCTCTATCTTCTATCCGGAGACGGAACGCGCCTCGGGTGCGCCGAAGGCGGCGCTCCGGGCCGCAGCCGACTCAGGGCGCTACGTCGTGGAGGGCTGGCGCGTGCGCAAGGACGGCACAACGTTCTGGGCGAACGTCGTAATGACGGCACTACGTGACCGGCAGGGCCAGCTTATCGGCTTCGGCAAGGTGATTCAGGACGTCAGTGATAAGAAGGCGGCCCATGACGCGGTGCTCCGGAGCGAACGGAGTTTCCGCCTCCTGGTTCAGGGCGTGACCGACTATGCGATCTTCATGCTGTCGCCCGATGGGCATATTACAAGCTGGAACTCCGGGGCGCGGCGGATCAAGGGGTACACCGAACGCGAGATTGTCGGCTCCCATTTTTCCCGGTTCTACACGCCGGAGGACGTGGCGGCCGGCGTCCCCTTCCAGGGCCTGGAGACAGCGAGACGCGAGGGACGTTTCGAAGCGGAGGGGTGGCGCGTGAGGCGCGACGGAAGCTGTTTCTGGGCGCACGTCGTCATCGACGCCATCCGCGAAGACGGCGATCTGGTTGGATTTGCAAAAGTCACACGCGATATCACCGAACGCCGGCGCGCAGGCGAGTTGCTTGAGCAAACCCAAAGAGCGCTGTTTCAGGCGCAGAAGATGGAAGCATTGGGAAAACTCACGGGTGGGGTGGCGCACGATTTCAACAATGTTCTCCAGTTGCTACGGGGCAACCTGGAACTGCTTGAAAGCAGGCATGGCCGCGACGTCTGGAGCGCCGAGCGTCTCGGTAACGCGATCGACGCCGTAGACCGCGGTGCGAAGCTTGCGTCACAACTGCTTGCCTTCGGTCGTCAGCAACCCTTGGCCCCCGTCGTCATCAACCCTGCGCGCCAGCTTCACGCGCTGGACGACCTGCTGCGGCGCGCGCTGGGCGAGACGATCGAGATCGAGTCCGTTGTCGCGGGGGGCCTGTGGAATACCGACGTCGATCCGCATCAGCTGGAAAATGTGATCCTGAATCTGGCGATCAATGCACGCGACGCAATGCCGGATGGCGGCAAGCTCACTCTTGAACTCGCCAATGCAACGCTTGATGACGAATACGTATCGTCACTCGATGACGTCTCCCCGGGACAGTACGTGATGCTGGCCGTCACGGACAGCGGGACCGGCATGAGCCAGAAAGTGATGGAGCGCGCTTTTGATCCGTTCTTCAGCACGAAAGCGGAGGGTCAAGGTACCGGCCTTGGTCTGAGCATGGCCTACGGCTTCGTCAAGCAGAGTGGAGGCCACATCCGGCTCTATAGCGAAGTCGGCGAGGGAACGACCGTCAGGATCTATCTGCCCCGCTCAACCGGCACGGCGGTTGAAACCAAGGCGCGCGCGGCGGGCGGGCTGAAGCACGGCAACGAGACCATCTTGGTCGTGGAGGACGATTTAAAGGTTCAGTCGACCGTCGTCGAACTTCTCACCGGTCTCGGCTATTCGGTGCTCAAAGCCAATGACGCTGAGCAGGCGCTAACCGTCGTTGCGAGCGGTGTGCATATCGATCTGCTATTTACAGACGTGGTGATGCCCGGAGCGCTGCGCAGTCCGGAAATGGCCCGAAGAGCAGTCGAGATATTGCCCGGACTGAAGGTGCTTTACACATCGGGCTATACTCAGAACGCAATCGTGCATGGTGGTCGACTTGATCCGGGTGTGGAATTGCTGAGCAAGCCGTACAGTCGTCAGCAGCTCGCCTTCAAGGTGCGGCAGGTACTGGGAACCAGCCGAACCGAAGCGACCGAACCGGGTGCGGACGAGTCGCACACCGGTGATGGCGCCGAGCCGGTCTGGTGTCCGGAAAGCGTGCGCATACTCGTGGTCGAAGACGACGCCGCGTCGCTAGACGCAACGTGTGAGCTACTGATGCTGCTGCGGATAAACCCGCAACGCGCCGAAAACGCCGCGGTCGCACTGAACGCACTGGAAGCAGACGACTTTGACATTCTGTTCACAGACGTCGTCATGCCAGACATGTCAGGCATCGAACTCGCGCGACGCGCTCTTGGCATTCGTCCAGAGCTTCGCGTTATCTTCGCTTCGGGAAACGCAATCCCGGACCACGAAAGGTTTGCATTCAGCTGGTCGGCGCTGCGCAAACCCTATACGCTTGATCAGTTGCGTATTGCGCTGCAGTCGGCCAACAAGCCTCGGGCGGAGCGGCATGCCGGCGATGGCTAGTCAAAGGCAACCGACGGGGCAAGTGAAAATTCAGGCTCCGGGTAGCGTGACACAGTTGCGAGATAGTAATCGAGTGCTGACGCCGGCGTTGACCTATGTCTAGATGGTCGCGCGGTTGATCTTCATCGGCCGCTTTTTTTACGCCTTCAGAATGCGTTCGAGATCAAGACGGAGCATGGCCACTGCCAAGCGCTGGCCGCGATAGTACAGGAGCGTCATATCGACGCGGTCGTATATCCATCCCTGCGTGATTTAGCGGGGAGGTGGTCGTTTCGCGGTGATTACGCCCCAGGCCTTCGCGAACAACGAACCGGTTGCCGCTGAACGTGAAAATGTCACGTACGCTCGATCGGGTGATTTGCGAAAAGGTGGTGGCCTCATGGCGTCGACGTGGAAGTCCGCGACGAGGATCCGTTCGGTAGCGTATGCTTGCGTTTGGCAAGCCGGCGCGCTTCTCCGCTTCTACCTAAAATGCGTTTGACACGTCGAGCTGGCGCACCGCGCTCTGCTGCCAATGGCGCCGCTCCGCGTCATTGCCGCTCCTTGGAAAGCCTCGTCGCCCTCAATGAATCGAAGAGTTCGGGGATCCGCGACAGCGCGTACAGGGCTGCGGCATGCCTAATTTCGTTTCGGTCGCCGTTAAAGGTCCTAGTCTCGCTAGCCGTCGCAACACTGCCGTCGCGTCTTCGAAAAGTCCATGCGAAGCACTGCGTGCCGGGCGACGGTCCTCCGGACGGCGATCCGTCCGCAACGCCCGTGTTGGCAACTGCAATGTCCGCGGCGCACGCTTCCTGTGCCAGCACTCCTTCTGACATCTCGCGCGCGACTTCCTGGCTTGTGAGGCCGAAGCGGTCCATGGTTTCCTGCCGCACGCCGAGACAGCCGGCCTTCCCCGACGGTGAATACGTGACGAATCCGACATCCAAGCAAGCACCGCTTCCTGGCACCTCCGCGAGCAGCGAAGCGATCAGCCCCGCAGTACAGGACTCGGCCGTGGCCAGCTTGAGCCCCCTTGAGGTGAGAAAACCAACGATATAACGCGGAATGTTCATTGAAAAAAGACCTTCGCGAAGCCACGTGCTCCAGAACACGTCCCGCGATTAAGCATGCTGCCAACCATTGAGCAACCATCGTGCCTTCAATCCGGGGCAACGCGACGCAAATCAAAGTGTGCGGCGAGGCCTGAGCCGGATCCGATGGAAGCCGCGAAGCGCGGCCGACAGCAGAGGAAACCGGCGCATGCACTTCCGGGCGTGTCTCAACTCGCCGTTGCGGCTTCCGTGATCTTGTTCCGGATTATCGCAACGAACGTGCCTTCGGCGTGCGCATCCCAAATCGAACACGGCTACTTTCACACCCGCGCAATCCGAACCGATATGTCGCGGGATTGCACGTCCGATTTTATAGCGACGGAGAGAAAAAACTCTCGCGGATAGTTACGGCGGAGCAGTTAAGCCCGAAGTAAGTATTACTTCCTCGCAAAGTCGCATGCCTCCGGGCTCGTGGAAAAATGTCCTAGCACTCCGCTCGCCGCTGGTTAGCCGATGGATCGTCAATCAGCAGCATCGCTACGTACAAGCCGGCATCATAAGCTGTGGTCGGTAAAATCCGATACCTACCAATTGTCAACTTGCCAATCTGTATTTTCCGATGGAATTCGAACCGACTGCTTAGCTTCAACTTCGCATCATCGACCGCCTCGGGGTCAAGCGACCCCTAACCCTTGCCGAAGGTGGACGTCGAGCGCTGTTGCCCGAACTGCACTGTCGCAGCCGCTCCAGCAATCTTCCGGGCGCTCATCGGCGTGAATGACTGAAGAAGTGAAGGGATCACCGATGAGCGCTAGAATTTCAAGGACGAGCCTATCCCAATTTCCCAGTACGCAAAAAGCAACGCTTGCAGGCAGTTGAGAAAATGCGCTCCTCGCAAGAGTCGCTCATGCTGTCGACGGTTGGACACACGCCCAGGCTCAATTGCCTATATGGACGTACGATCAAGAAGTGCTCGCTCCAATAGCTGCGCGCAGCAGTTCTGCTACGCTCGTGTGTGCAGCGAGCAGAAAGCGCGCGGGCGTCTCTGAACGCGTTGAAGCAGACGACTTCTGTTCACCGACGTCGTCGTGCCAGACATGTCAGGCACCAAACTCGCGCGCGACGCGCTTTTGCCATTCGTCCATAACTTCGGATCTTGGCTTTGGGAAACGCAATCCCGGACCGCTTCCAAGGGAAAAAGCGCGCGCACGGGGTCGATCCGGAACGGAAATTGCGATATGGACGAAAAGTGGAGAAAGCGGAAGCGACAGTCGGAAGGTACCACGATTCTAGGGGGATGATCATGAAACACAGAGCGACCGTCGTCTGTAGGCGTGACGACCGCATTCTCCTCGTCGCGAAACCGGGCGCTCGGTGGGCCCTACCCGGGGGAGTTCGAAAGGCTGGTGAGCCGCTATCGTGCGCGGCGGCTCGTGAACTTGAGGAAGAGACCGGCTTGCGCGCGGCAAACGTCACCTATCTTTTCGAGTTCCGCGGAGGCCGAACGCGCCATTTCGTCTTTGCCGCTTCTTGTCCGGAGGGAGCGCTACCTGTCCCGCGTAACGAAATTGCCAAATGCCAATGGGTTCGACTGCGTGCGATCAGAAAGACGTCAGCAAGCATCTGTACGAAGGGTATCGCTGAACTCCTTCTGAGCGTCACAAAGTTAAGGAGTGAGGCGTGGCCCGAAAGGCCAACGGTCTCGGGCATCGAGAGCAACGAAGAAGTCTTTGGGAACCTCAAAAATGCCCCGCCGGAGGATAAACCAGCGGCTTCGTTCAGCCCGCCGGGTTTTCGCCCGAAAGGGAAACCCGCTTACTTAGAATGCACAGGCTGACAGTTGAGCGCGCAGTTCGGATCGTGACCGATTGCGGCCCATTGCGATTTGTGCGGCAGCCGTTGATACCGACAGCGTGCGTCCAAGTAAGGGCACAAAGAGCAGGGCATCGTACGAGGTCGACCCGTTATGGAACGTCCAGCTTGACTTTGAGCCATCTTAATTTCCGTTTGTCAAATGTTTTATAGGCGGCGATGACGTTCATCATCGGCTCGCGGTTCGTGAGCGCGAGGAGCTCGTCGAATGAGCCGTTGGGCACCTGCTCGATCAGCGCCGGTGCAATCGATCGGTGATTGCAGTTGCCCATCTTGAGTGTGAGGTTCTTGTTCATCACTGCACCAAGTGGAAAAAGCGATCGTTGGGCGGCGTATCCGGCGACGCCGCTGGGCCGTAAGCGTTGCGCGAGCACCGTCTAGA
>NZ_JFHC01000151.1 GCF_000698595.1 Caballeronia glathei
GGGGAGTGGTCAAACTTCGACCCTCAAGCGCCGTTCGATCCCGCGCCAAGTCACGGCGGCTTCCAAGGTCCAACGGACATCCGTGAGTCACCTTCGGCCGGCCAGTTCCCGGCCGTCGTGGCTCACGACCGAGGGCTTGGGCCTACCCGCGTCATCTAGCGCTCGGTAGGCCAGTCCGTTCACGGGCTTTTGCACGATGGTGCGCTCACCGCCGCCCGGCTGGGGCCGGCGCACTCTGCGCCGGAGATCCAAGTTTTCACTGCGCCAGCCGCCTTCACGGACGCAGTCGGCCCCTCCGAGCGGTGACCCTAGCCGCCGCTCAATGGATGAGGCCAACGCGCAGTGGCATAGCAGCACCGATGCGGGCCACGAGTGCCGTGACCTTGTTTCAACGGCTCAGCTTCGTGATCTTCTGGCCCTGCAGAGCGAGGCCTGCCGTCAGACCCGCCTGTCCGAAGATGAACGCATACACATCCGATTGCAGCGTGGTTGTGGTCATTGACTTTGCGACCCCTCATCCGCGACCACAACGCTTGGTCCCATGCCGACCGACAAACCATCGGCATCGTCGAGATCTTTAATAGCGTTATCGTTTATGAAGAACATTGCTTGGGAGAAGGCCTGCGCGCCTGCCTGCAGACCATAGGAAAATGCGGATGCGTTGTAGTATCCCAGCACCCTTCCGTCAGGGGCTTTTGAACGACCTTGTCAGCTATTTTGTCCAGCATCGGGTGTTGTGCGACGGAGCTACCCGCGAACAACAGCGCCGGTGCCATCGAAAACCATAGGAGACGCTTGTTCATTGGTTTACCCTCATGTCGTCATCGATTGTCAACAGGCTAGAAAACCACTGGACGATTGCATGGGTGACGGGCCTGACTCAGAATTACTTTATTTGCGTGATCGCATCATTGATCGCCTTGACCTCACCTCATTTGACATGGGTCAAACGAGCACCAGTACGAGCCGCAAGCAAGTTCAGCGGCGTTAGATGTCCGCTCGCGTGCCACGACCCGGCGTTGCGTCGACACACTGCGCGCTGAGGTGCTCGCTTCGCGCGGCGCTATTTAATACGGTCAGTGATCCGGCCAACAAACTTCCAACCCTGGTCGCGTATCCAGACGTACGTATAGCCGGTCGGACCGTCGATGAATACCGTTAGAGGATGGTTTGCAATAGCGTCCTCCTTCTGTTGTGACGCAACCGCCGGCCTAATGCGCGCTTCGGTCGGCTTGAGACTGGCGTCGCGGCTATCCAATTCCCAACCGTCGTCTGGATTGTAGGTGAGCCGGAGCGTGGTGCCACCGGGGGGTTGAACAAACAACGTGAGCGGTGAATTCGCGATAGCCGTTTCCTGTTCATGTGGTGCTGGAGCAGCGCGCATCACTGCACTCTCCACCTGAATGGCATCAGGACTATCGCTCCCGGTGGCCGCCAACGTGACTTGGTCAAAGGTCACGAGCGTGAGAGTCGTCAGCGTCGCGATGAGCAACCATGCGACTCTATTTGAGCGTTTCATTGTGCTACCTCTAATGGTGACATCGTTCGCACACTCGACGGTCAGGGACGATTGCATCGGTCAAGGGACCGCCGCAACCGATTGTCACGCCGGTGGGCGGTTTTCGACGCCGCCACCGCCCGCCGGACGCATGCATCTGTTGTCCAAAAATTGCGTCGCAATTCGGGGCGGCTTTGCAAGTGCCTTGACGATGTCCGCGTGCTGCCACGCTTGTTGATGCAGGCACGCCGCCGTAGCCCGAATCACGATCCGTTGGTGGGGGCGGTCCCGCGCTCTTTTCCAACGCTGGCCGAGTCGTTGGCTGCGTCTCTTGCTGCGTGGTTTTAGTGCGCGCAATTCCTGGGACCGCCAACAAGCAAACGGTGCTCGCTGCCACTAACATTTGTGATTTCATGCTAACTCCCAAGCTCAAGCGCAAGTGGCTGACGAGGAGCCTCGGCTACTCGTTGATTACGCTGTCCGCTGGCAAAAGGCGTTCACGGTCTGGCGGTGGCGTCTTCGCGACCAGACCCATCAATAGTCGGACAACGGCAGGCTGTGCGCCCGACGCCCGAACTAGTTAGATGACTGCTAGGAAGATAAGGCGAGGGTGATACCCGGCGGGGCAGGATAGCGTACCAATACGGCACTGGGTGACGTATGCTTGTAGGCCGACTGGCCAATAAGATCTGCCCTGCACTTGCGTTATAGGCCGCTTACGCCATAGCTACAAGAACATTCGCCGCGCCGTATCGAATCAATCGATAACTAGGCGCAGATCGGTCGAGCGGCGCGCTCTCTCAGATCAATGTACGTCTCATAGAGATTCGGAAATCTAAATATGTCTTAATCCAATGCATACAACTCCGTGCGGAATAGCTGGGTCGGGACAGCGATTCTTATCGCGTCTCGATCGCGTTCACCCGCGCATTCAATGTCGCAAAGATATTCGGCCACAGGCCCGCACTTCGATCGACTCTTTACTGAAACGCGCGGGCGCGAGGTGTTTCACGACTAAAAAGAGCTTTGAGGAACTCTCTTCGTCCTGCCTCCCAATCGCGCCAAATGGAATGAACGCCCCCGCCTACCTGGTGAGGGATGCTGAACGGAGGCGGACCCTCGCGGGCCGACGGCATCAAGTGCCCAGATGGAAGATCATTGAAGTCTTCACAGGCAAACCGGAGGGTCCAAATGAAGTATACGACCGTAGGGGTGGATATTGCGAAGAACGTATTCCAGCTTCACTGGGTGGACGCCGGCACGGGTGAGATTGTGAACAGGCAACTGAAACGGGCCGCGTTCCTCGAGCATTTTGCAAATCGCGAACCCTGCCTGATAGGCATGGAGGCCTGTGGAGGTTCGCAGCACTGGGCCCGACGACTGATCGAGATGGGCCATCAGGTCAAGCTGATGCCAGCGAAGTTCGTGAAGGCGTTTAACATTGGAAACAAAAACGATCCTGCAGATGCTCGCGCGATCTGGATGGCCACGCAGATGCCGAGCAAGGCCGTCGCCGTGAAGACCGAAGCGCAGCAAGCCATACTGGCGCTGCACCGGTTGCGGCAACAGAAGATCAAGTTTCGCACCGCGGAGATGAACAGCCTGCGCGGTCTGCTGGCCGAATACGGCGAGGTGATGGCCAAACGTCGAGCTGCACTGGACAAGGCAATTCCGAGCGTGCTGGCGAGGCTCGCAGAAAGGTTGCCCGCAATGCTGATCGACTCCTTGCGCGAGCTATGGAGCGATCTCGAGCGGCTTGACAGCCAAATCGCGGACATCGAACGGCGCCTGCAGGCCTGGATGAAGGAAGACAGGGCCTGCCGGGCAATTGCCGCGATCCCTGGTGTAGGTCTGCTGACAGCTACGGCCACTGTTGCCACCATGGGCGACGCGAAGGCATTCAGTTCAGGACGGGAATTCGCTGCCTGGCTCGGCCTAGTTCCCAAGCAGATCGGCACCGGAGGCAGGGTTCAGCTACTGGGCATCAGCCGGCGCGGCGACACGTATGTGCGCACGCTACTGATCCACGGCGCGCGCAGTGTGCTCTTCCATGGGAAACATACCGGAACGTGGGCCGCGCAGTTGCAGAAGCGACGACCGTCGAATGTGGTCGCTGTTGCACTAGCAAACAAGATCGCTCGAACAATCTGGGCAATCCTCGCGCATGACAGGCCGTACGATCAAAGCTACGTGACTTTAAAGATGGCTTGATGGGACGCAAAGAAGTTTGAAGATTGCACGATGACGTCGACAGGTTGCGTTGGCAATCGAGCGTGATGACAGACAGGTCGGACCTGAACTCGCTAAGCCTGAAAGCTAATTTGAGCGCGAAGCTCGTGCGACAAATGAGGAGCGAGTCAGCGGATTTCATCGGGGCCCGCAGCGAATGAGGCTGCAATGAGGCCGCATATAAAGCTGCAACCTATCCTGTCGAATCAACACGCAAGAAAACCTGGCGCATCGGGGGCGTTCATATAAATTATCTTTGGACGGGAAACGAGCAGCAATCATCCAAGTCCAATAGATGGGACCTAGCGCCGACAATCCGCGCAAGAAGTGGCGGGCGCGGACGCCTCCGCTTCAGAGATCTGCCTGTGTACGTTACCGTTCAAGCTGCTTTTGAGAGGCACTAGCGAACGGAATGGCCGACGAAGCGACTGACATGATCGGCGCCCGAAGGTCCGTTGTCCCGTGCGGATTCAACCGGTGGATGCAACACACTTCTATGGGGCATTGGAAGTCAAGCCCTTGGGTGGTCTGTTCCGTGGGGTTTATGAAAGTGCTCGTTGTGGCCTCAGTTGACCAGCACACCAGCCGCACCGTTACTTCGCTGTGCCCATACGGCGGTACATAGGCATCCGGCAACGATTCTGATACGCGAAGCGCGCTAGAGAGCAAATTTCCCTTCGGTTGGAGGAAAACGGCAACGCAAAAACCGCATGCCACCTACTACCGATAGAAAACGTAATCCGCAACATAGGGCGAGCTACCGAGTTCGTGTTCCGTCGAACACGGTGCGGTCGGCATCAACCCTCCAACGGTATGCACTCGCTGCACATACCTGACAACCGATAGCGTGCCGATGCCAGACGTGCTACGAGTTTCGAGCAACAGTTGAGGTATGCTCGCCAGCGTTTCGCTGGGACGCTGTGTAAGCACACGCCCTACAATCCGGCTTCCGTCTTCTGCTCCCCAGGACGGCCCGGCCACGTGCCAGACCGCGGCGTGGCCCCTCGAATCGAACAGCGTCGCTTGTGGGCTCCTGAACACCCAACCCAGATGACGTTGCGCGTCGAACTCACATGAATAAGTCTGCACGCCAGACGCTACCAACGTCATCACGCGATCGGCCTGAGGCGGGTCGATGGACGAACTGGCAGGACCTGCAGGCGCAGCCGCGCACGCCCCCAGTATCGATACAACGACGGTCGCAAAGCCTGATTGCAAAAGATTCCTGAACATGGTTTTCACCTTTAAGAGATGAAGCACGACGCGGAGCGGTTGCCGACCAGAGACATCGGCCTTGAACTCGATAGTTGGGGTATCCGCAAATCCCATGCGTCAGATACCGTTCAGCCATTCAGAACGGAGGACTTTGGCCCCAGTGCATATGCGAATGTCCGGAATTCGCTCAATAGCTAACTCATATTTGCCGCGGTGCGAATTTCGGCAAAGGCCAACGACGCGCCGAACAGGATCGGCGCGCGAAGGTCCGTTAGCTGTGCGGATCCGACACTCGAATGTCCGTCTGAGAGTTGAATCGAAGGACCCCAGATGGCCGACAGTGTTGAAAAACTCCTTTTCTCTCGCAGTAGAACCGGCTCGTGAAAAAATCGACCTCTCAGGTCGCTCCACAAGCGGCTCGTGGGCATCGGTTAGGGGTAAGAGGTCCCCCAAAAACTTCGCTAAAGTCCTAGTGACGGAGTTTTTCAAATGTGAGGGACCTCGCCAACCTGAAGCGGCGTTGAAGTCGCACGGCATCGAGTGCCAGAATTGAGGTGTCAGCCGTCAATCTGAACAGGAGGGGAAGTCATGGACCAGCTTACTACCGTCGGCATCGATCCGGTAAAGAATGTGTTTGCGATCTGCGTGCTCGCCGCCACGGCGCGATACTCCAACGGCGCGTGCTGTGACGCGAAGCATTTATGCGATGGGCCGAGCGACTGTCCTCATGCAGCGTCGCAATGGAAGCCTGTGCTTCGTC
>NZ_JFHC01000152.1 GCF_000698595.1 Caballeronia glathei
TGCGCAACTGGAGGGGTTCCGGCCGCGGCCGCCGACGCCGCCTGACTCCGGAGAAGACGACGGGCGAAAATAGGATGACCGCCCCGAATGAAATTTCCGCGGGAAAGGGAAGGCAATCGCCATGCTTGCATTTCCTATCGAGAAGGGCGCAACGACGGAAAAGGCATTCTCGTAACGGCGAAGGTGATAATACGAATGAGCAACTTTCCATCCCAAGCGCACGCGACGTCAAAAAGCGCAAATCCACAGACGTTATCCGCTAGCCTCTTGCCCATTAAGGGGTAATCGTCCTTTTCGTGCAAAATCTGGCGGTTTTCTTTGATTTCTCTTTTAAAATCAATGGGATAAGAAGTTTCTATTTTGCTGAAGCGCATCCTTTTGATGCAAAATCTGGCGCTTTCATCCCACGGCGCCTGATCGACCGAGCATGATTGAGTGCGGCTAGCAAATCCTCACGATGCTCCCGTTATTCACGTCCACGTTTCGTTGCAGCTGCTGCTCCGGTGACGAGACGCGCGTTGTCCCGTTTCAACCGCAAGACGGATAGGCCGGACGACGGCTTCAATATCGATGTCCGGCTTCACTGCTTTACGAAACCGCTTCACGATCCGGCCATGCGTCGCCATGGCGCTGCGTCCAGCAGCATCTCGCGGTAGCGGTCGATCGGAAAGCTCAAGGTCCCGCGGAAATTGACATGCGCGAAGTGCGCCGGCCCCATCCGCCGCAACCAGTCGTCGTCAACCCCTTGTCCCTTGCTTCGCCAACGATCAAGGGTTGCCTGGATGCGTTGGGTATTCCACGCAATGACCACGTTTGTCAGCAGCGTCAAAGAGCCGGATATCGCAACCATTTCGTCGCGGCGCCGCCCGCGTTCAGGCGCGATCTTGCCGGTGTAGATCGCGCGTTGCAACTGATGAACCGATTCGCCGCGGTTAAGCAGCGTATGCATTTCGCGCCGAAACTCCACGTTGCTGAAGTAATCACACAGAAACAGCGTGCGCAGTAGCCTGCCAAGATGGTCTGCTGCCCGGTACGTGGGGTCGCCCTGCGCCGCGCTGCCGAACCGCTGCAACGCGACAACTGCGCTCACGCGTCCGGCGTGAATCGAAGCGACGAGTCGCAGCAGTTCGGTCCAGCCTTCGCGAATCGCCTTGATAGAGATCTCATACACGACGACCGCTGCCAGTCCCTCGGGCGCCGCCACGCTTCTCGGCAGATGCAGTTTGCGTTCCGAGAGGTTGCGCAGACGCGGGCAGAGATCAAAACCAAGCAGCTTCGACACCGCCATCCCGACGTTCGTGTATCCGTGCGTGTCTACTGAAAGCCGCAGCAGTCCGCCATCATCACGGTTCTCGTTGTGGCGGATCACGCCCTCGATAGCCACGCCAGCCTGGCGCTCGTTCAGCACGACGGGCTGGTTATAGACAATGCCGTGTTGATCCAGCACGTGCGTGTACATGCCCACAGCATGGGTCCGGCGTCGCGGATCGACCCGTGCATAAAACAGGTGAGGTGACGTGTCCAGGCTCATTGAGTCGCTTGATGCCTGCCGTCCCGTACCCCAGAGTTCCGTAATCGGATGGGTGCGCTGGAATTCAACCACGCGCTCATTTGCACGTGGCAGCCGACCCGGCACCTCAAGCAGGCGCATTCCCGTCGATATGTGCGCCGGGTCCAGATGCGGGATCATGGCGGCGACGCTCCTCGCGTCAAGTTCGGTGCCGTGAGCGATCATCGCAGCGTAGAGCGAGACGAGCTCGTTCACATCACGTGCCTTGCGTGACCGGAGCACTTCGCTGAAGCCAGTGCGAGCATCCATTTCCACGATCATGTCGGCGAACTGTGCGGTGCCGATTTCCCTGAATATCAGATCCCGCGTGCGTTTCGGTATGCCATCGATTGGCAACGCTTCGATCGCCGAAAGGTGCAGCGCACCGTCGGTGCCGATCGTCATGCGGCCTGCCTCGCGCGCTTCCTCTAGCGCGGCCAGGCCTGCCTTGAGGTGTTCCGTCAACCGTTCGAGGAATGGCTCAGCGGTTCCAGGCAATCCGAGCGACGACAGGTAGCGATCGCGTTCGCTTTCCCATTGCACGGGGGGAATCAGCAACTGGTCGCGCTCCCGGAAGGACAGGCTGTGGTTGATCCAGACCGAGCCGCGCCGAAGCCCCTTGCGCAGACCCGTGATTGCGGACGCTTCCAGTGCCCGCAACGCGCGCGCCCGATCGTCACCCTGGACGAGATCGCGCCAGGCGGCGCTGACCGGCACATCGCAGTCGCGCGGCAATTCGGTAGCGCCACTGTCGTGCAGTGTGCCGACAAGTTCGAACTGTCGCAGGCTCGGCTCCGCATCGCGGCCCACGAAGCCTAGCTCACGTAATGGCCCCAGGAGGTTGCGGATGCGGTGGTGATCTTCGGAGAGCGTTTCGCGTACGCTGGCTGCGTGACTAGCCGGTGGGCTGTCTACGAGGCATTCAAGCAGCTTGCCGATATCGTCGAGACGTTCTTGCGCCGGTCGCTCGCTATCCTGAATCAGAGCCTTGATAGCGACCAGTTGCTGCCGGTATTCGATAGCCGAGCGTGCCTGTCGGACCGTCGTGCGGTCGTACGCCTGCCGTACGAGGTCGGAGACGCGGCGCCCTGTTTGGTAGAGTAGCGCGTCAGTCAGCTCGAGCAGCGTGACGCGCAGGAAGAAGATCAGCTCGATGGTGCGGGTCGACGCCTTGAGTTCGCGGACCTTCGCAGGACGGCGAGCCTGGATGCGTTGCGCGTATGCACGCTGCTTTTCGAGTGGCACGGCGTCGAGTCCCCACGTATGCGCGCCGAGTTCCTTGAGAAACCGAACCTTCTCAAGGGTTTCGCTGAGCGTCGTGGGGCTGTGTCGCCCCGGCGGCGTCTTCAGCCATTCGAGGACTCTCATTCCTGAGGTTCCGTGCTGGGTAGAGAGGGCGGCATCGGCGTGCATCAACTCCGTTTCCGTGACCGTTGCCTCGATAAGTGCGAGCAGACCACGTTCAACTTCCGACCAGATCGCACGGCCGAGATCCCGCAGTTTCCGGTCGGCGGGGATCAGAATGCGACGCTCATACAGCCAGAAATGGGCGTGCTGGAGCAGCTCGTCGAGGGTGAGAGATTCGGTGGCGTCCTGTCGCATACGCGCTTCCAGTTCCGCCCAGTGGCTCGGTTCGATCGACGTCATGCCGAGATATTCGCAGGTCCAGACCTGATGCTCGTACAGTGTCTTATAGCGTTGATAGAGCGTGCGGAGCGAGGCGATCGTCGGGGTAGGCAAACCGAGCCGCTCGCCGACATAGCGCAACAGCTGGCGCGGCAGTGTGCCGACATGATCGAGCGTGTGGCCACTGGCACGCAGAAAGACCAATTGGATCGCGACGCTAGCACGGCGATCGCGCCGAAAACGCTCGTTGACCGCGGAAACGTCGCTGTCAGTCAACGCGAAGTAGCGCTGCACGTCGAATTCCGAAAGTTGGGCGGGCAGGCGATCCTGTCCCATATAGCGAAATTCCAGACCTGGCATTTCCTGCCTCCTGTCAAGGTCACGCGATCCGTAGTCGCGGGCAGGTATGTTATCGCAGGCGCTTCTGGGGCCTCCTGACAACAGTCAGCCCCGATGGCAGCCTTATAAATAAAGGCTTTGCGGAGGAACCGCCAGATTTGGCACGAAAAGGACGATTACCCCGTGCTGAGCACAAGGCGCTCAGCACCCAACTGACACGAGCGCAGGAGCAACTGAGCCGAGCCATGGCGCAACGCCTTGAGCGAGCCCCGATGAAGCGCCCAGCTCGCGGATCGACGGCGGAACCGTCGATCCGAAAGGCGGCTGGACCGCGCAAGCGGCCAGCCACCTGATCCCCACCTTTCCGAGGCGTCGCTGCTGTGCCGACATGCATCAAAAATCCGCTGTCGCGACGCTTGGCGCGGCCGCAGACAAAATCGCCGAGTGTGGGTCCAGATAGCAAATAGGCAAGCGAATACGTGGGCGAGCGCGCCAACTTTTTAACGAATGGAGAGGCCGCACGTCAAGATGTCAGAGGCACCGAGCGGACACGCCCGGTGCCGGCGCGGCATAGCCTAGAGGAGCATCCAGTGAGAAGGACCGCCGAAAACAAGCTGAAGGTGGTCGCAGTACGGATCGATCCACAGATTGAGCAGCGACTGCGACTGTTGGCAGAAGTCACGGGGCGCAAGCAGTCGTTCTTCCTGCAGCAGATGATTGAGAGCGGCACCGGTGCCATCGAAGAGACCTGGCTGCCACCGGACATTCTCTCGCAAGTCCGCAGCGGCACGGTGCTGGTTCCGCAGCAGGCGCTCGACATAACGTCGGACCTCTTTAGTGGACCATTCACTAACCAGGAAGGCTAATCCGGTAGAGCAGACCCACTGCGGAATCAGTGGCAGTGTGGGTTGCCCTGTATCAACCGGCAAACCGCGGCGGGGTCGACCTAGCGACCCCGTCAAACAAGAGGCAGCACGCTTTCAGTTCAATCCTTAAGGGGTTGACTACGCGTTGCGCGACGGCTTGAGTGAACAGCGGGGATGAGCGGCAGCTTGGTCGCGTTTGGGTCTATTATCAGAGAATACAAAATTCACGGAGGGAGGAGGGAGGGCCCGTGTCAGCCGAGAACAGCCGATTTTCTGATGCGGAAGTCGCACGCGTGACGCTGCTGCTCGACGACGCCGTCACCCAGCGCCGACATGCAAGCGCCTCGAGGCTTTCTACGTACTGCGGGGCGGCACCCAACCGGCCGATCAAGCCGACGCGTACCGAACTCGCGGTGTTAGCCGCCCTGGCGCATGTGTACGGCTCGTCGCTCACGGACCAACGTTTCATACCGGTCATTGAGTGCGTCGCGGACTGCGGCGCGGTCGAGTTGGTGAAGCGTGCGCTGTGGGGTGAAGGCCTGGATGATGCGCGGATCTCCGCGCTGTTACTTGATGCGCGCACAGCGCTTGATATCCTCGTCGGCACTTGGCCCACGGTGTTTATGGCCGAGGCGCATGCGCAACTGGAGGGGTTCCGGCCGCGTCCGCGTGACTCCGGAGAGGATGACGAGCGAAAATACGATGACCGCCCTGAGTGAAATTCCGCGGGAAAGGGAAGGCAATCGCCATGCTTGCATTGCCCAATCTGGAAGCGCGCAACGACGGAAAAGTGATACTTGCAACGGCGAAGGACATTCTGCCGATGTGCATAGGCGGTCCACCCTTCGAAAAGTCCCGTTACCTATGGATTTGCCAGCGGGGGACTTAAGACGCAGCATGTACCGCCGCGGAGCAGCCCCTGTCCGATCGACCGCTTTATTTCGCGATCGAGAATTTCTCACGCTTCTTTCCCGCAATCCAAGCCGGTGCTCGGCCGCGGCCGCTCCACGTCGCGCCGGACTTCGGGTCTTGATACATCGGACGGTGACAGCGCCGGTAGCATCCGGCCGAAAGGTCGCTGCGTTCCGAAAGGGATCGACGCACGAGGATTTTTCCTGCGCTTCGAATGAAAATCCAATCGTGATAATGCAGAGGATTTTTAGCGG
>NZ_JFHC01000153.1 GCF_000698595.1 Caballeronia glathei
CCCTGGGATCACCGGGCGCTTACGATGATACAGCTATTGAGATTGGAATCAGCACCGATGCCCGGCGTGCAGCAGGAGGCGGAGCAGACGCGATGCGTGGAATGATTGAATCGCTGCGCGCAGACTTACCGCCCGATATCCCGAAAAAGGACGTCGAGGAAGCGTTGGCGCGTGTCGACGAAACGCTACAAGCCTTGTCCCAGCAGCAAAAATCTCGGGCTCAAGCTCTCGAAGTGGTCCGCAGCGAGTTGGCGCAAACGAGCGCGGAACTGCGTAGTTGCGAGACGGGTCTGGCGCAGAGCGCCGGCCTTGTTAACCGTTTCAAGCTCCTTCAGCAGAAATACGATAGCGACTTTGAACGGCTGGTATCGCTCGACGAAGGTTCCGCCGTCTATTTCCTCCTTGATGACGTACCATGCCCACTGTGCGGCACAACGCTACCGAACCAGACGAAAGCGTCGTTGGCCTCGCCCGACGTTGCGGACAAGCAGCGACGCGCCATCGCTGCCGAAGCAGCCAAAATCGATAAGCATCGAACCGGGCTCGCCGCCGCATTGAGCTACGAGACAGAGCAACTCCGTTCTTTTGTGGCAAACCGCGAAGAACTACAGGCGGCCTTGCAGTCACAGAGCGCTCGCGAACGGCGCATGATTGACTCTGGCATTGACGAATTTAAGGTGTCGGCAACCGACCTCGCCAGACGACGGACTGAACTCTATACGCAGGCACGCGCTTTCGAGGAAATTGCTCGTCTGACGGTCGAGGCCGCAAAGCTGGAGGCGGTCAGCGTCGGAAAGAACTCGCGCATCGAGCGACAGTTGACGCAGGATGGATTAGAGCTATCAGACCTCGTGCTACAGCTCATTCATGCTTGGGGCTTCGAGTCGATTAGGCAGATTACGTTTGATGCCGCGGCATTTGACATAAAGGTTGACGGCAGGAGACGTACGTCGTTTGGACAGGGAGTACGGGCCTTGTTCCTGGCCGCCTACTATGTCGCGCTGCTGCAGTATGCCGAAAAGGTTGGACATCCCCATCCCGGCTTTGTGGTCATCGACTCGCCCTTGAAACCTTTCTCAGACAGGAAGCTGGGAGACCCGGATGTGCCTATGACCACCGTAAACATGCGGTTCTACAGCTGGCTCGCAGACTGGGCCGGCCCCGGACAGATTGTCGTTCTCGAAAACGAAGAACCACCGGCCGAACTCAAGCCGGTTTTGATGCCACTGGAGTTCACAAAAATGCAAGGCGTCGGGCGCCGCGGCTTTTTCCCCTGACGGTCGTCAGCCGCAAGATTTACGCTGGCGGGGAGAGAGATAAACGACATCGCTGTGTTAGCGATGGAAACATCCGACGCTACCAACAGTGCGTCCGACCGAAAGTATGCGTTCACTCACATCACGAAACGTCCCGCCGCCCTGTTTGACTGCGTCCTAACTGACGCGGCCACCGATATTGAACTGGCCGCTCGCAACCTACAGATTTCTGACGCCAGTTTCGTGCGGCTGCGCCGAGTGATGGACCGGGTTGCCTGCGCGCAACGGCTTTTGGAAACAATCAGGGTGGCGAGCGTGGGCACGAGCGGCGTGAGGGCGAAAGGCGACGAGACGGGGATGCGACAGATGGTGATGCGGGATGCGGTGGAGTTGCTAGCAAGGGGGGCCACAAGACTACCCAGTACGGGCGGTCGAGTGGCTTGTGTTGGAATCTGCAGCGGACGCCAAGATGTGACGTCCGCTTTTCGGGGGCAACCATTCTGAAATTGCCCTCTGTAGTAAGGACGCCGCCGCAGGACCAATTTGCAGATTAGCCTCTGCTCCAAAGCCTCAATGCACGCCCCAGCAACTCGCGCGCACGTGTTTCGATTGTTGACTCGTCCCAACTATCGAAGCGATTGAGCACACCGTTTATCGGCGACACAGAGTGCGTGAGAATCGCATCGCGCTTCGTCGCCCACGCGCTGTTTTTCATGGAACTGTTGAGGCTTCCGGTGATAAGCGTCAGGTTACCGAAAGTTTGAACCATTTCGTTGCGCCGACGACTCTCGGTCACCTCAGGCGTGTCCTCTTTCGCAAACCACGCGTGCTCAACGCCCGTCGAGCCATCCGGTAGCGGCCAGTGGGGCACCCAGCCTTGCGGCATGATGTGTTCGACTGTGAGCGGAGCGTTGGTGCTGACGTTCTCCGATTTCGACGACCGATACGTTTCGCTGATGCGCCAGAGAACGTGCGTTAGCCGCAGATTGTTGAGAGACTGGTATGCGCTGATGCGCATCCAGGCGTCGGACACAGCGTCATCGCTCGGCCAAACGTCAGTTGCACTTTTGAGCGACATCAGGTATTCCCGGACGACCTCGGCGCTAGCCCCCTTGGTCCGAATGGCCCGCGTGAGCCCCATGAAGATTCTGTTATACGCCTTCGTCTCATTGCCGCAAATCGCTCGACGCACAAAATAACTCTCAAGCATGTCAGCAGTTTCGGACATGTCGCCATCACTGGCGCCCAAGTCGAGCATTGCCAGAAGCGGCGGATAGGCCGTACTGACGTCAAAGAGATTAAGGAAATGCGCCAGTTTGCCAAGTAGCGGAGACTCGCGGGAAACAGAAAGCGTCCGGAAGTGGTCGCGCTGTCGAGCAAGCTCAGATAGCTCTTGCTCGACGGTCGAGAATGGCTTTTCGCGCTCGACCCAGTGCTTGTACTCGACAAAAAGATGCTTGATTGGGATATCTCGCGCCTGCTTGCTTGCAAGGTAGTGCTGGATGAAAAGGTCGCTCCGGGGTCGACGAAGTCGGCCTTGCGTCACCTCTTCACGCCAGAACGGGTCGTCGAACGTGGACCAGTACTGCTCATACAGCTGTTCCTGCTTTTCGCCGTGTCGGGCGGCACGCAGGAAGATGTAATTTCGGAGGAGGTCTGCCGGCAGGAGCGGCTCTCCCCTCGCATTGAGGGTTTCGAAGATGACCTGAGCGTCGTCGCCATCGCCCAAATCAATCGCAACAACCTTCAACGCAGTCTTGAGCGCCTCGAAGCATGCTTCAACGCGATACTCCATCGCGATATCGTCGCCAGCCGGCGGCTCGTCGGGGGTGCCCTTGAAATAGGCAAATATCTGCTCATGGAAGAACAAATATGCCTCCACCATGCGCGGCCGTGGATTGAACCTTCTTGCGTATGGCCGACGCGTTAAAGGATGAATCTTCTCAAGGGAAGACTTTGAGCCCGCGGTGAGCACATCCATGAACTGGTGGCGGTCAGAGAGCGTCGGCCAGACTTTGAATTTCTCGACGTCAGGTTCTGCCATCCTTCCTGAGTTGAGAGTGTAATGCTCACACTCCTTGGCGAACTCTTCCAGATTCTCCTCGCGACAAAAGTCACGGAATGCGGCAAGAAAAATCTGTAGCGTGGTCAGGCGCTGTTGTCCGTCGATTACGCTCCGCCGCTCGACTCGACCAACGTGCGTCTGCTTCTGGTCCAGCACCATCGCACCCAGGAAATGGACAGGCGCGTCTCGGCGGTCCTCAATGAACTCAGTGAATTTGCGTGATATGTCTTCCCAGAGAGGTTCCCACTGATGTTCCTTTCCCCATACATACTGCCGCTGAAACATTGGGATTTCGAGTCGCATCTTCCTTTCGAAGATGTCAAGCAATGCAATCGCGTTTGCGTCCATCAGTGGTCCCTCAGCGTTCGTGTGTTTTCGTGGCTTGACTTGGCCGAACGCGATGATAACCAGAACAAAGAATGGTTGAAACAGGCGACATCCGAACATGCGCGAACCGTCTTGGACCGGGAATCCGTTGTACGAGCGTAGCCGGCCCGTCTGAAGGAGCGTCGAAGCACGTTCCTCCGGATGCTCGAGCCGTTGACCGAGTGCCTTCACAAGCTGCGGTGTAGCTGCGGGGCCTTCGCTTTGTTTGCTTCCATAGGGCGCTTCGGCAACGATAAGAACCCGTAGTTCTCGAAACCCGTCGACCTCGTACTTGGAGCCAATCTACGGCATGAAAAACACGTTGCTCATTTGAGAGTCCGCTAGTCGGCGTAGCGACCCTTTGAGTCCAACGACCAACTTCGGAGGGTCTCACTGGAAATTAGACGGGCGCCGGTGAGCGCCTCGAGCTGCGCGCCAAATGCAACCTTTCGGTCCCTCGGGATAGTTTCGACCCAACGCTTCAGTAGAGACTGAAAATGGACGTCTCCGCACGCATCATACGGATATTCGGCTGTCTTGAGACAAGCCTTTAACTTTTCAAACGCGACCTGCAAAAGATTTGAGCTCAGGTGACTGTCGGTGTGCGCGGGAGCCACCAGTTTGCGAAAGACTGCGTTGCGCGAAGAAGAGTCGACACTTGTCGCCATCAACAGGATATGTTGGAGGCTATGATAGTTGGTGCGGGCGCTCCCCCGACATATGCGGGTCCATAGAGTATTCCGTCGCTCGCCAAACCCATCTATTCCACACGGTCCTTCCGTCAGACAGCGTAAGCGCAGCGTTTCCTGAAATGAGAGGCCCGGCAGTGTCCGGCCGTCCGCCACAAGCCCAGAGATGTCGAGGAAGCTTTTGCTGCCCTTTGCCTTATTGGCTCGAACGCTCATGACAATAAGGTCGCCGTCGGCATAAGCACCGTCATTGTTTACCCGGTCCACTGACCAATCAGTGTCTTTGCGAGTGCTGTGAGTCAGTTCGACCAGTGTCACCGGGCAATTCGGGTAATCAATAAACCTTCCACGGCATGCCCAGCTGCCTGCAGTGCTGCTCGCGGTCGCGCCCAATTACATCGACAGCTACGCAAAAACAAGCCCCGTTTCCGGGGCGCGAAATCAAAGTGCATATTCCTCGAAGTCTGCGTCATCGACGGTGTGAATCCGGTCGTGCAGGTCTAGAGTGTTTCCATCAAGCCAGTCGCGGATATTTTCTGTCGCGTGCAAGGCGACCTGATGCTCCAGTGACCGCGCGTTCGCGTGCCATTCAGGGCTTCGGAACTCCTCGTCAGTCGTCGGTGTAGCGGATGCGTCTGCGAAAAACTCGCCAGCGTCCGGATAAATAGTAGATATGCCATGAATTTTGATTTCCCTGTCACCAGCGGCATCGAGCGTCCATGCAGCCCAGCAAAAGCGTTTGATTTCGGTGCCTGCATCTTGCGTTGCGGGTGCGAGGACATAGTCAATCACGTACCTGTCGGTTCAAACGCTGTCGATGGGGTTCCGAACTGT
>NZ_JFHC01000154.1 GCF_000698595.1 Caballeronia glathei
TTCTTTGCCGCGCGTGTCGGTGAAACGGAAATCGACAAACTTGACGTCCTCGTCCTTGACGAGTTGCATGACGTCGGCCACGGATTTACTCATTACCTATCTCCTGATTAACAAAAGTCGGCGAAACCCTTCGCCGCCCCTACCGATCCGAACACTATCGGCGACTAAAAAGCAGCTTCCATGCCAAGCGCACCATCGCCGCGCTAAGCATTTGAAGCAGCGCGCATTTTTGGTGAAGCGTTCTTAAGTGTTTGCCGACCAGTGAATATCGTTCCACAGTCGACGCACGAAATAAGTGCTTCGCACCGACACCCGTCCAACGTTAGCACTGAAACTGGGCATTTTCCGTCCCGCGCACCAACTTGATGCAACTTCGGTTGAGTCTGGTTCCCGTCAGGCGCCGGGCGCTTTCCTTTCGGCGCCACGCTAGAATGAATGTTTCTGTTTTCCGGAGACACGCGTCATGAGCACGCTCGAACAGTTATACGGCCAGGCCGCCCGGCGCGGCACTGAAAACCACTTGCCCTACGCCGGCGCGTTCGCGCCGGCAGAGGCGTTCGAAGTGCTGCAACTCGATCCGCGCACCCGGCTCATCGATGTGCGCACCCGCGCCGAACTCGACTGGGTGGGCCGTCCGGCCATTGACGGCGCCCAGTACGCTCACATCGAATGGATCCGCTACCCCGGCTCCGTGCCGAATGCGGAGTTTATCGAACAATTGCGGCAGGTTGCCACTCCGGATACTCCGGTCCTTTTCCTGTGCCGCAGCGCGGCGCGCTCGAAGCTCGCCGCGGTGGCCGCGCAGAAGGCAGGCTTTACGCAGGCGTTCGATCTGCTGGAAGGGTTCGAAGGCGACAAGGACGGCCAGGGCCATCGCAAGACCGTGGCGGGCTGGTGCTTCCGCGGCTTGCCGTGGATCGGCGCCTGAACGCCAGCCTTTCCGGCCATCTCCACCCTTCGACCTCCGGCCGCGCGTTCGGCACGTTCACCCCGCGCGCGGTTCGCCCGCGCCGGCCTTATACGCGCCCGCTCACGCCGGCTGGTCCGGCTCCGCTTCCACCATTTCGCCGCCGAGCGCGCGCACCCCTTCGCGCAGCACCTCGAACGCCGCGCTCGCCGTTTCCGGCTCCCCTTTCACGCCCAGATCGATGTGCGCCCGGGCGTAGATCGCGCCGCGCGACGCATCGCCGACGCTCGGCAGGCTGAACACCCGCACGCCCGGGAAATCCCGCTCGATCGACTCCATGAGCGGCGTGATGCGCGATTCCGGCAGCCCGAAGACGAGCACGGAGCGCTCCACATAAGGCTTCTGGTGATGCAGATGCGCGTATTTCGTGTCGAGCACCCATTCGATCATCGGCCATGCCATGACCGGAAAGCCCGGTACGAAATGATGATCGCCGACTGAGAAACCCGGGATCCGGTTGTAGCTGTTCGGAATGATCCCCGCGCCTTTCGGAAACGTTCCCATATTCAGCCGGTGCAGGTTTTCCGGCGAATTCAGATCGACCGGCTTGTCGCCCGCCATGTCGACGATGCGCGCGCGGATCAGTTCCGCCGCTTCAGGATGCAGTTCGAGCGGCACGCCGAGCGCCTTGGCGGCGCACTGGCGCGTGTGGTCGTCGGGGGTGGCGCCGATTCCTCCCGTCGAGAACACGATGTCGCCCGAGGCGAACGAGCGCGCGAGCGTCGCGGTGATGCGCGCGGGATCGTCGCCGATATATTCCGCCCAGTCGAGCGCGAGCCCGCGCGCCGACAGCAATTCGATGATTTTCGGCAGATGCTTGTCCGTGCGCCGTCCGGACAGGATTTCATCGCCGATGATGATTACGCCAAAGCCCATGGATACCCCTCAGGATTGAACCGGCAAGGCCGGAGCGCGCGCCGTGTCGGCGCGCAGGCGCTCGAGCGCGTACAGGCAGTAGTGCGCGAACCAGAGCGCCGAAAACACCAGAATGAACGCATAGATCCAGATCGTCGCCGCGGCGACCACCGGAAACAGCGGCAGGAGCCAGACCGACCATGCCCAGAGCATCGTCGGCAGCGAGCCGAACAGGCCGCTCACGATGCCGATCGCGAAAAGCGGCCAGCGCGCGTTGCGCACGATCGTCTTGCGCTCCGCGACGCTCGCGTGCAGCGCGAGCGCGTCGTAGGTCATCACGCGATAGGTGAGCCAGCCCCACAGGAGCGGCGGAATCAGCGCGAAAAACGGCGGAATCAGCCAGAGCGGCAGCGTCACGACGAGCAGCACGAGGCACACGACGGTCGTCACCACCGAGTGGCCGAGGCTCCCGTACCACGAGCCGCCCCGCCGCTCCTCGAGCGCCGCGTACTGGCGCCGCGTGAGGAGCTTGATGACGCCGGGCATCGACAGCGTGGCAATCAGCAGCAAAACGGTCACGACGATCAGCGGAATCGCCATCACGACGACCAGAAACGGCGCGATCACCGCGTGCAGCGACGAAAAGCCGAACGAGTCGAAAAGCCGGTACATCGCGGAGGTGAGCGCCCAGCCGTCGAGCCAGCCGTTTGCGGCGCCGGTGAGCGTCTGCCAGAAAAACCACAGGATGAGGCCCCAACCGACGCTCGCCACGGCGAACGGCATAAACGTGAGCCAGAGCATCTTCGGGTGAAACGCGTTCGCGAGCGCGCGCACGAACGAACGCAGCAGGTCACTCATGCGGAATTCGTCTGAAATGGGAAAGGAGACAGGATAAACCAGCGGGGCTCGCCCGCGCAGGTGAGCCGCTGCTGGCCCGCTCGCCGCTGGCTGCATTCGGCCCCGGGCCAGCGCGCGGCACCGCGGCCGGCTCAGACGGCGGCTGCGTCCGTGTCCGAATCGGCGCGGTTGCGTGCACGGCTCGAGGCGAGCCGCGCGCCGATGCGCCTGAAAGCGAGCCAGTGCTGCTGGAAGAAGCCGTCGCCATAGTTCACGGCCGCCACACCCGGCGCGCCGATCTGGTCGCGGATGCCGGTCGGCTCGGGTTCGCGGTTCCAGGAAGCCGTCCTGAACAGCATGTCCCACCACGGCAGCAGCACGCCGAAGTTGCAGCCGTAACGCGTGCCCTCGTGGCCGTAGCCGATCGCGTGATGCCGCCGATGGAACGCCGGGCTCACCAGGAGGCGCTCGCCGAGCCAGCCATAGTGCAGACGGATGTTCGCGTGCTGCACGCTCTGCATCAGGTTCGTGATCGCCACGAGCACGACGAACTGCGACGGCTCCACGCCGATCACGAGCGCGACCGCCGCGAAAAAGCTGGCCTGGAGGATGTCGTCGAGCAGGTGATTGCGGTCATCCGACCAGAGCGACATCTGCTGCTGGCTGTGGTGCACGGCATGCAGTTCCCACCAGATGCCGATGCGGTGCTCCATGCGGTGATACCAGTAGCCGGCGAAATCGAGCAGGACGAGATAGATCGCGAACGCGACGAGCGGCTGGGTCGTCACGCCCGGCCAGAGATTGTCGATTTCCAGATTCGAGACGTTGTGCAGGCGCAGCCACGCCTGCAGCGAATCGAAAATCGGCTGGAACGTGAAGAAGAAAAAGAGGTTGAGGATGCCGAGCTTCACGAGCCACGTGTAGATCACGTCCACCCGCACCGCGCGGCGGTCCTGCCATTTCTCCGCCGGCCGCAGCGCCTCGAGCGGGCGCAGGAGCGCGTACATCGCGATCACTTCCAGCACGCCGACGATGACCCAGTAGAGCGCGTCGTACGTGTCTTCGTCGTAGTCCATCAGGCCGACCTTGAACAGGAACGGCTGGATGACGTCCACATACAGCAGCGTCTGGAGGGCGGAAACGACGTTGTCGAGCGACGAGAGAACGGAATGAAACATGATGCTCCATCGGGTGCGGGGCCTGCCGCCGCGAACGGCGCGCGCGGCCCGCGCACGGGTTGCGCCGGCGCCTGCGTCAGGCGCCGTTCGGCGCCGTCACCGGCGCACGATTGTAAAAGTAGATTCCGTGCGGCGAGCGGCCCACCGCGATGGTCTGGATAAGCTTTCGGTTTGTCAGATCGATGATGCCGATGTGCTTCGCAAACCGGAACGTAACCCAAAGATAGCGCTTGTCGGCGGAAAGTTCCATGTCGTCGGGGCCGGGCATGAGTCCGGTGATGTCGCCGACGTTCGTGAGCGTGTCTTCGTCGATGATGCTGATCGTGCTCGCGACCCGGTTCGACACCGCCACGTGCTTGCCGTCGGCGAGCGAGCGGAAGTTGTGTGCGCCCTTGCCGGTCGGGATCGTCTTGACGATCTTCTGGTTGCGCCAGTCGACCACCGCCACGTAATCCGCGCCCGTCATGCCGACGAGGACGTATTTGTCGCCGGGAGTCATCCAGAGGCCGGCCGGCACCTTGCCCACCTTCATCTTCCACTTGACGGTCTGCGTCGGCAGGTCGATCGCCGCGACCTCGCCCGACACCTGCAGCGAGATGAAAGCGGTCTTGCTGTCGTTCGTGAACGCGATGTGGCTCGGCATCACGGCGAGCGGCAGGCGTTTCGCGATTGAAATGTCCTTGCCGTCGTAGTGATAGATGTCGAGGCGGTCGAGCCGCAGCCCGGTGGACACGAACCACTTGCGATCGGGCGAGAAGCCAATCTGGTACGGGTCCTCGATGTCCTGCACCCAGCGCTGCGTCTTGCCGGTCTTCGGGTCGACGAACATCAGGTTGTTCGAGACCGAATTCGCGACGATCAGCGACGAATTGTCCGGCGTCGGCATCAGGTGATGCGGCTCCTTGCCGGTCGGGACGGTGGCTACGACCTGGCGGGTCGTTTCGTCGATGAGGCTCAGCGTCGCCTCGCCGGAATTCAGCACGATCACGTTGTTCGCGTGGGCGGCGGGTGCGAGGAAGGCGGCGGCGAGAGCCGCGCCGGCGAGGGTCGCGCGAACGAGACCGGGAAGCGGGAAATGGCGCATGAAAACTCGGGTCGGAAAACAGGCCGTCATTGTAGAACGTTTGCTGGCGCGAAAGGGTTGACGGGGGTCACGCCGGAGCGGCACTTTCCTGTTTCGCCATGGCGCCTTGGCCCGTTTGCGCTCGATGCGATGCCGGTTTCCTGAAAACCTCGCGCGCAACCCTGTGCGACCGCTCTGGTTGTCTCCGGTCGCGCGCGGCGCGTAACTCTTCACGCAGGGCAACTCCACGCC
>NZ_JFHC01000155.1 GCF_000698595.1 Caballeronia glathei
CACGACGATGCTGCGGCCTTCCGGCGTTTCATCGGCAAGCGACGCGAGTTGCGCCGCATCTGCCAGGTCTTGTTCGGACAGACCCGGTGCCGGGGTGAACGAGGACGCATGCCGATTGCCCAGCGTGATCGTGCCGGTCTTGTCGAGCAACAGCACATCCACGTCGCCCGCTGCTTCCACCGCGCGGCCCGACGTCGCAATCACGTTGGCCTGCAGCATGCGGCTCATGCCTGCCACGCCGATCGCCGACATCAAACCGCCGATGGTAGTCGGAATCAGGCAGACCAGCAGTGCGACGAGTGCCGTGATCGTCACGACATGTCCCGCCTTCATCGTGTCGACCGCGAACATCGAGAACGGCAGCAGGGTCGCGGTTGCGAAGAGCAGCACGAGCGTCAGCGCGACCAGCAGGATCGTCAAGGCGATCTCATTGGGCGTCTTTTGGCGCTTGGCTCCTTCAACCATCGCAATCATGCGGTCGAGAAAGGCTTCGCCCGGATTGACGGTGACGCGCACCACGATCCAGTCCGACAAGACGCGCGTGCCGCCCGTCACCGCCGAGAAGTCGCCGCCCGACTCCCGGATCACCGGCGCGGATTCGCCGGTGATCGCGGATTCGTCGACGGAGGCAACGCCTTCGATGACTTCGCCGTCCGCGGGAATCGTGTCGCCCAGTTCAACCAGGACGACGTCACCCTTCTTCAGGTCGGTCGCAGTCGTGATGACGACGGACGCCTTCGACTTCGGTTCGCTCAGGCGCTTGGCCATCACATCGCGCTTGGCGCTGCGCAGTGACGCGGCCTGCGCTTTGGAGCGGCCCTCGGCCAGCGCCTCGGCGAAGTTCGCGAACAACACCGTGAACCACAGCCAGAGCGCCACCGCCAGGATGAAGCCGGCCGGGGCTTCCGCCACGCCGGAGAGCGCCGCGATCCACAGCACCGTCGTCAGGATACTGCCGACGTAGACGCAGAACATCACCGGGTTGCGGAACTGCGTTCTCGGCGCAAGCTTCCTGAACGAATCGATCAGTGCGGGTTTGACGAGTACGGGGTCGAACATGGACCGGGCAGCCGAATGCTTCTGGTTGCCTGGTTCTGGCGCCTTTTCGGGCGCCCTGTTCGGCTGTTTTGCCAACGACTTTTCAACGGTAGCCATGCTTCCCTCTTCGGAATCTGTTCTTACTTGCCTGAGATCATCATCAGATGCTCAATCACAGGGCCGAGCGCAAGCGCCGGGACATAGGTCAGCGCGCCGACCAGCACGATCGAGCCGAGCAACAGCACCACGAACAACGGGCCATGCGTCGGCAACGTACCGGCGGTGGCGGCGAGCCGCTTCTTCCCGGCAAGCGCGCCGGCAATCGCCAGGATCGGAACGATCCAGACGAAGCGGCCAAACCACATTGCGATGCCCAGGGTGGCGTTGTAGAACGGAGTGTTCACGGACAACCCGCCGAAGGCGCTGCCATTGTTGTTGGACGCGGAGCTGTAGGCGTACAGGATCTCGGAGAACCCATGCGCCCCCGGATTCAAGATCCCCGCGGTGCCAGCGCTCGTGAGAACCGCGATGGAGGTACCGACCAGCACCAGAAACGGCGTGAGCAGCACGACGATGGCAATCATCTTCATCTCGTACGACTCGATCTTCTTGCCCACATATTCGGGCGTGCGGCCTATCATCAGGCCCGCCACAAACACGGCCAGCAGCGCGAACGCAAGCATGCTGTACAGTCCCGAACCCACGCCGCCGAAGATCATCTCGCCGAGCTGAATCAGCAGCATTGGAACCAGCCCGCCCAAAGGCGTGAGGGAGTCGTGCATGTTGTTCACTGCTCCGGTCGACGCCGCAGTCGTTGCCACAGTAAAGATCCCCGACTGTGCGATACCGAAGCGCGTTTCCTTGCCCTCCGTGTTGCCGCCCGACTGGAGTGCGCTCGCGGTCTGATCAACGTGCAGCGTCGTGAAGAGCGGGTTGCCCGCCTGCTCCGCTGCAATCTCACCCCAGCAGCCGACGGCGAAGGCGATCGTCATGGCTGCCAGGAGCGCATGACCCTGCCGCCTGTCACCGATCATCAAGCCGAAGGTCACGCACAGCGCCGCCGGAATGGCGAGCATCGCGAGAATCTGCAGGAAGTTGGAAAGCGGCGTCGGATTCTCATAGGGGTGAGCCGAGTTGCCGTTGAAGAAGCCACCACCGTTCGTTCCGAGAATCTTGATCGCTTCCTGCGACGCAACCGGGCCCAACGCGATGGTCTGCTTGTCCGCCTTGTTGTCCTGCATCACGGGATTGCCCTTCGCATCCTTTACCGCATTGCCTTGGGCATCCGTCTTCGGCGTCTGATAGACCGTCGTCTGCAGCGTCGGAACGTCCTTGTATCCCTCGAACGTCTGGATCACGCCCTGGCTCATCAGGACGATCGCGAAGATGAACGACAGCGGCGCCAGGATATAGAGCGTGGTGCGCGTAAGGTCGACCCAGAAGTTGCCGATCGTCTTCGAGGTGTGGCGGGCGAAGCCACGCGTCAGCGCGACCACGACGGCAATACCCGTCGCTGCGGAAACAAAGTTCTGGACCGTCAGTCCAAGCATCTGGACCAGATAGCCGAGCGTGCTTTCGCCGCCATAGTCCTGCCAGTTCGTATTGGTGACAAAGCTGACCGCAGTGTTGAATGCTGCATCAGGCGTCATCGGACCCATCGCCTGCGGATTGAGCGGAAGCCACTGTTGAGTGCGCAACAGCACATACAGGACAAGCGTGCCGATCCCGCTGAAAACCAGAAGCCCGAATGCATATTGCTTCCAGTTCATCTCGACTTCGGGATCGACACCGGCAATCCTGTAAAGCAGGTTTTCAATCGGCCGTCCGATCCGCCGCACGACAACCGAGGTTCCGTCAAATATGGACGCCATATAGCGACCCAGCGGAAACGCGACCGCCACAACCGCGACTATCAGAATCGCAGTCTGGAGCAAGTTATTCCCGTTCATTCGATGTCCTCCGCTCGGAGCAACGCGTACACCAGGTAGACGAAAAGAAGCAGGGTCGAAGCCCCGGCAAGCCAAACCATCCAGGCGTTCATGGACGACCTCCCGGAGCGCGTTTGAGCTTGTCACAGCCCACGACGAGCAGGGCAATTAAGACGCAAAAGCCGACGATGCCGGCGACGTAAAGCAAGTCCATTTGTTGTGATCCCCTGTAACGGATTTGGCTAGGACGAAGAGTAAGCGTGTCCGGGTAAACCTCAGAGAAAGACAACGGGCAAAGGCATAAAGATGGCGTAAAGATCGTTCGAAACGGTCGGCCTGTGCGTTGATCGGCGAGGGGCTCGGCCGTCCTGTTATCCATTTATCCGCTCGCGCGGGACGGGACACGTCTGTTTGATCCCTCCGCACACGTCACGCCCCCCATTCGACAGTAACGAATGCCTGTCGAAGTTATTACATATTCAGAACGAGTTGGCCTGCCCGGCAAACGGGCGCGGGCGCTCCGTCGATGTTGCATCGAGGCTCGCGCATACCGGGGACACTGCGATGTGGCCAAACCACGAACGATATGCACGAATGGAGTGGCGTCGCAGGCCTATGGCTTTGCAAGAGAGGAGAGGTGGCGCGGCTCTTTGACGAGCCAGATCAGGCCGGTAAGCGCGCCGGGAATTGAACGCTGGTGTACGGCGTGGCGGGCAAGCCTGAGGCGCGGCGGTTGCCGCAGCAGATCGCGGGATGGCTGAATGAAGCGCATGGACCCGCGCGACGATGACTACCAGGTGTCACACGAGACCAACTACCGCAGTCTCTTTCGTGCCCCGATCATGACGGCCGCTTCGCTGACATCTGATTCGCGATTGACACGAAATTGGCGATCTTGGCCGTGGCGCCGTCTTCGCGCGTGGCGAGCGCCAGACGAATCGAGACAGTGGCGCCGTGTATATCGACGTATCCGACACCTTCGACCTGAATCTGGCAAACAGATGCCGGTACCAGCGAGACACCAAACTCGGCGGCAACCAGATTGACCACTGACGACAGTTGGGGAGCCTGTTGACCGAGAATGGGTTCGAAGCCGGAATCCCGACACGCGCCAATGATGACATCGTGCAATGTCGGACTGGCTTCACGCGGCAGCAGCACAAACGCTTCGTCCGCGAGTGCGGATAGTGAAGCTTTTTTCTTGCTCGCTAAACGGTGGCTTGCCGGCAGCACGATTTTCATTGGCTCCGTGGCGATGTGATGGAACGAAACGCCGGCTGGGGACTGGCTTCCCAGGCGGACGAACGCGACGTCCAGACGCTTGTCATGAAGGTAAGCGAGCAGTTGCGCCGTGTTTCCTTCCACCAGACTGAGATTGACGTTAGGGAACGACTGTCTGAACTCGCGGATCAACTTCGACACGACCGGGTTGAAGGCGGCGGAGCCAGTGAAACCGATATTCAATTGCCCGATCTCGCCCCGGCCGGCACTCTGCGCTTTCTCGACCGCGTTGCGTGCGTCGCTCAACAGGCGCTTCGCGTCGGTTGCGAACGCTTCGCCGGCCTCTGTCAGGACGACGCCGTGCCCCGTGCGGCGGAACAGGCGAACGCCCATTTCCCGCTCGAGCGCATGTATTTGCTGGCTAAGAGGGGGTTGCCCGATTCCCAGTCTTTCCGCTGCGCGGGTTACGTTGCGCTCTTCCGCAACGGCAAGGAAGTACCGAATATGCCGGAGTTCCATACGATATATGTAAAAACAATTTCAGAAAGACGAGATAGATATTGGACAGTATATCAACGATGCGACAAAATGCGCCTATCGCGCAATGCGCGGGCCAAGAACTCATCCCCGGAATACATTGCCGGCCACTCGCGAGAGCAGGCAGGCACGGCGAGTTGCGCCCGTTGCCGCGTGCCGGCGGCGTACGCGATCGTCAAATCAGATAGAAGGAGAGGTGAGCCGTGGCTGAAGCCGTAAAAAAACCAAGGC
>NZ_JFHC01000156.1 GCF_000698595.1 Caballeronia glathei
CTTTAAATGGCGAACAGCCATACCCTTGGGACCGGCTACAGCCCCAGGATGAGATGAGCCGACATCGAGGTGCCAAACACCGCCGTCGATATGAACTCTTGGGCGGTATCAGCCTGTTATCCCCAGAGTACCTTTTATCCGTTGAGCGATGGCCCTTCCATACAGAACCACCGGATCACTATGACCTGCTTTCGCACCTGCTCGACTTGTCGGTCTCGCAGTTAAGCACGCTTATGCCATTGCACTATCAGCACGATTTCCGACCGTACCTAGCGTACCTTCGTACTCCTCCGTTACACTTTGGGAGGAGACCGCCCCAGTCAAACTGCCTACCATGCACTGTCCCCAGTCCGGATAACGGACCAAGGTTAGAACCTCAAACAAACCAGGGTGGTATTTCAAGGACGGCTCCACCGAAACTAGCGTTCCGGTTTCATAGCCTCCCACCTATCCTACACAGATCGGTTCAAAGTCCAATGCAAAGCTACAGTAAAGGTTCATGGGGTCTTTCCGTCTAGCCGCGGGGAGATTGCATCATCACAAACACTTCAACTTCGCTGAGTCTCGGGAGGAGACAGTGTGGCCATCGTTACGCCATTCGTGCAGGTCGGAACTTACCCGACAAGGAATTTCGCTACCTTAGGACCGTTATAGTTACGGCCGCCGTTTACCGGGACTTCAATCAAGAGCTTGCACCCCATCATTTAATCTTCCGGCACCGGGCAGGCGTCACACCCTATACGTCCACTTTCGTGTTTGCAGAGTGCTGTGTTTTTATTAAACAGTCGCAGCCACCAGTTTATTGCAACCCTCTCACCCTCCTGGCGCAGGCCAGTCAAGCTACAAGGGCGTACCTTATCCCGAAGTTACGGTACCAATTTGCCGAGTTCCTTCTCCCGAGTTCTCTCAAGCGCCTTAGAATACTCATCTCGCCCACCTGTGTCGGTTTGCGGTACGGTCTTGTTAGACTGAAGCTTAGAGGCTTTTCTTGGAACCACTTCCGATTGCTTCGCGGCCTAAGCCGCTCGCCTCACACCCTTGAATTCCGCGCCCGGATTTGCCTAAGCGCCTTCTCCAATGCAAGGACCGGGACTTCCAACACCCGGACAACCTTCCGCGATCCGTCCCCCCATCGCATCTAACAATGGTGCAGGAATATTAACCTGCTTCCCATCAGCTACGCATTTCTGCCTCGCCTTAGGGGCCGACTCACCCTACGCCGATGAACGTTGCGTAGGAAACCTTGGGCTTACGGCGAGGGGGCTTTTCACCCCCTTTATCGCTACTCATGTCAGCATTCGCACTTCCGATACCTCCAGCACACTTTCCAGTGCACCTTCGCAGGCTTACGGAACGCTCTCCTACCATGCACATAAATGTGCATCCGCAGCTTCGGTATATGGCTTAGCCCCGTTACATCTTCCGCGCAGGACGACTCGATCAGTGAGCTATTACGCTTTCTTTAAAGGATGGCTGCTTCTAAGCCAACCTCCTGACTGTTTTAGCCTTCCCACTTCGTTTCCCACTTAGCCATATTTAGGGACCTTAGCTGGCGGTCTGGGTTGTTTCCCTCTTGACACCGGACGTTAGCACCCGATGTCTGTCTCCCGTGATTGCACTCTTCGGTATTCGGAGTTTGCTATGGCGTAGTAATCCGCAATGGACCCCACAACCATGACAGTGCTCTACCCCCGAAGGTGAGACACGAGGCACTACCTAAATAGTTTTCGGAGAGAACCAGCTATTTCCAAGTTTGTTTAGCCTTTCACCCCTATCCACAGCTCATCCCCTAACTTTTCAACGTTAGTGGGTTCGGTCCTCCAGTACGTGTTACCGCACCTTCAACCTGGCCATGGATAGATCACTTGGTTTCGGGTCTACGCCCAGCAACTGAACGCCCTATTCGGACTCGCTTTCGCTACGCCTGCCTTAATCAGTTAAGCTTGCTACTGAACGTAAGTCGCTGACCCATTATACAAAAGGTACGCCGTCACCCCTTGCGAGGCTCCGACTGTTTGTATGCATGCGGTTTCAGGATCTATTTCACTCCCCTCCCGGGGTTCTTTTCGCCTTTCCCTCACGGTACTGGTTCACTATCGGTCGATCACGAGTATTTAGCCTTGGAGGATGGTCCCCCCATCTTCAGACAGGATTTCACGTGTCCCGCCCTACTTGTCGTACACCTAGTTCTTCCATACTGTTTTCGCTTACAGGGCTATCACCTGCTATGGCCGCACTTTCCAGAGCGTTCAGCTAACAATACAGATAAAGAGTACAGGCTGATCCCATTTCGCTCGCCACTACTTTGGGAATCTCGGTTGATTTCTTTTCCTGCGGTTACTTAGATGTTTCAGTTCACCGCGTTCGCTTCGCATAGCCTATGTATTCAGCTATGGATGACCCATACGGGCCGGGTTTCCCCATTCGGACATCTTCGGATCAATGCTCGTTTGCCAGCTCCCCGAAGCTTTTCGCAGGCTACCGCGTCCTTCATCGCCTGTGATCGCCAAGGCATCCACCACATGCACTTGTTCGCTTGACCCTATAACGAGTGTGTCTCTCACAAGCACACCCCTCATAGGTTGAGTATTCGCGTTGTGCCGTATTCCAAAGCAATCTTTCGATTACCTTTTCATACTTGATACAATCACAACCCTGATTCACCTACTCGCACACCCATCTCTAAGTATGCTTTCGTGAATCTCTTTACTACTTCTTCCAGATTGTTAAAGAACGACAGCCGATATCTACACTTTCCAATATCGCTCTGACTGGCTCAATCGCCAATGCGCAGCATTCAGCTCTGACTCTGAACGCTGGGCATTGAAGATTGGTGGAGGATGACGGGATCGAACCGACGACCCCCTGCTTGCAAAGCAGGTGCTCTCCCAGCTGAGCTAATCCCCCGGGTGCCATGCTAAAGATCTCGCTCATCCTGCTGCCGGATCGCACGCGCACTTGGGTGGTGGGTCTGGTTGGATTCGAACCAACGACCCCCGCCTTATCAAGACGGTGCTCTAACCGACTGAGCTACAGACCCTTAGCCTGTCTTCTTACAGCCGATAAGCGTGAGCGCTCAACTTCTGACACGTTAAGCTCGAGAAAGGAGGTGATCCAGCCGCACCTTCCGATACGGCTACCTTGTTACGACTTCACCCCAGTCATGAATCCTACCGTGGTGACCGTCCTCCTTGCGGTTAGACTAGCCACTTCTGGTAAAACCCACTCCCATGGTGTGACGGGCGGTGTGTACAAGACCCGGGAACGTATTCACCGCGGCATGCTGATCCGCGATTACTAGCGATTCCAGCTTCACGTAGTCGAGTTGCAGACTACGATCCGGACTACGATCGGTTTTCTGGGATTGGCTCCACCTCGCGGCTTAGCGACCCTCTGTTCCGACCATTGTATGACGTGTGAAGCCCTACCCATAAGGGCCATGAGGACTTGACGTCATCCCCACCTTCCTCCGGTTTGTCACCGGCAGTCTCCTTAGAGTGCTCTTGCGTAGCAACTAAGGACAAGGGTTGCGCTCGTTGCGGGACTTAACCCAACATCTCACGACACGAGCTGACGACAGCCATGCAGCACCTGTGTGTCGGTTCTCTTTCGAGCACCCCCAGCTCTCACCAGGGTTCCGACCATGTCAAGGGTAGGTAAGGTTTTTCGCGTTGCATCGAATTAATCCACATCATCCACCGCTTGTGCGGGTCCCCGTCAATTCCTTTGAGTTTTAATCTTGCGACCGTACTCCCCAGGCGGTCAACTTCACGCGTTAGCTACGTTACTAAGGAAATGAATCCCCAACAACTAGTTGACATCGTTTAGGGCGTGGACTACCAGGGTATCTAATCCTGTTTGCTCCCCACGCTTTCGTGCATGAGCGTCAGTATTGGCCCAGGGGGCTGCCTTCGCCATCGGTATTCCTCCACATCTCTACGCATTTCACTGCTACACGTGGAATTCTACCCCCCTCTGCCATACTCTAGCCTGCCAGTCACAAATGCAGTTCCCAGGTTAAGCCCGGGGATTTCACATCTGTCTTAACAGACCGCCTGCGCACGCTTTACGCCCAGTAATTCCGATTAACGCTCGCACCCTACGTATTACCGCGGCTGCTGGCACGTAGTTAGCCGGTGCTTATTCTTCCGGTACCGTCATCCTCCAGAGGTATTAGCCCCGAAGTTTTCTTTCCGGACAAAAGTGCTTTACAACCCGAAGGCCTTCTTCACACACGCGGCATTGCTGGATCAGGGTTTCCCCCATTGTCCAAAATTCCCCACTGCTGCCTCCCGTAGGAGTCTGGGCCGTGTCTCAGTCCCAGTGTGGCTGGTCGTCCTCTCAGACCAGCTACAGATCGTCGCCTTGGTAGGCCTTTACCCCACCAACTAGCTAATCTGCCATCGGCCGCCCCTATAGCGCGAGGTCCGAAGATCCCCCGCTTTCTTCCGTAGATCGTATGCGGTATTAATCCGGCTTTCGCCGGGCTATCCCCCACTACAGGACACGTTCCGATGTATTACTCACCCGTTCGCCACTCGCCACCAGGGTTGCCCCCGTGCTGCCGTTCGACTTGCATGTGTAAGGCATGCCGCCAGCGTTCAATCTGAGCCAGGATCAAACTCTTCAGTTCAATGCCTGTTACTGTTTTCGGTTGTTTTACCAACCGGTCGCTCACTCAACGTACTGACGATGATTAATCCGTCTTTCGACAGATAAACCTTCCTCTAATACCGTGTGAGACTTGATACTTTCGCTTACCCCTTAGTCCGAAGACCTCGGGCCGCGTCGCCATCAAGCGCCCACACTTATCGGCTGTTAGTTTTTAAAGAACATTCGCGAACATCGGCGCCTTAACCTGCAGTCGCCCGGAAGCCTCACCACCGCTTCCGTCTTGTTTCTGTTTCGCGTCGCTGCATCAGCAGCAGAGAAACGAGATTATGAAGAA
>NZ_JFHC01000157.1 GCF_000698595.1 Caballeronia glathei
GATTTCCGTGACACGATAGACGGATTCACTCTTCTGCCTGGCCATGTTTCGCTCCTTCCTACTTAGCGGTGTAGTGACACACCTCGGTGATTTCATAATAGGCCGTCTGCACGCCGGGAGAGCCGCCTGAAGAAGTTCAGCGAACCATCGGCAGGCGCGACCCTCTTGGTTGTCCAGGAAGGAGGACTGCGGCCGGCGCGGCTACCTGAGTCGAAGGGGGAAAGGGCTTGCCGACGACGTACATCTGAAGAATATTCATCCCTGATTTCACGAGGAATCTCTTCACAAATGCCTGCCGGTAGCAAGCAGTGGTTGGGACCTCCCGCTGGCTACGTGCTTCAGCGACCGTTTCGTGTGCCCACATTCCCATGCCGTCGGGCGCGCACGTTCGCAGGTCAGGTTCCGGACACTGGTGGGAGGAGTCTGTCGATTTCACGCAGGACGCCTCTGGGCCACTCGCTAGAGCTTGAGGTCCCTCAGGAGCACCAGCACGAAGCGCCCGCGCTGCCCCCGCCGAAGCGGCCGCCGCCGACCCCGATGCCTGTGTTAGTCGCGGCGGGTAATAGCCGGGGACCATATTCGTACGCCGGTACCGACTCTTAACCGTAGCCAAAATCGTAGGGCGCCGCCGTGACAGTCGGGAACATCGGCTGCCAAAGCCAATATACCGAAAGCCTTCATCATGTTCTTCTCCGTTCATGAATTCTGGTCGGACAAATGACCGACGATCCCGCGCAGGAACGAAAGGGCGACGCTCAGCAAGTAGAGGGCGAGGCGCGTAAAGACGTTGGAGATGCAAAGGAGGATCTGAAGGGACGCGGCAGATCGGGCCGACGACAAGCCAACGGCGGCTCCTTGAAGGACCATGAAGATCACCGCAGCGATAGTCGGTGCCATCTGTCTGTAACCACCAATGCTGATCGGCGCACGCGATTGGAAACTGGGGACCGTCGGGGTGACTAGCCAATTGGTGGGACAACCACTTGCCAAGAAAAAGCCTTCTCCGAACCGTGGCGCAGCGCAGACCGAAAGCACAAAAACCGGACGTCCGCCCGCCAGCAACCCAGCACCCGCTGACCATCCATCCAGAAGCCAATAGCCACAACTGAGCGGCTCCGCCGACAGGGTAGCCGGCGCCCTCGCCGACTATTTTTCCACTCGGTCGACCTTCTCAACATGCATTGACGTGACGGCGCAACAGGACCACCTAGCCGAGCGGAGGTGACCGCAGCCTGGTACAACAGGAGGCGGCGCAATCGACGAAATTATTCGCAACCGGCGACGTCACCGTACCGCAGGGACAAACTGACACACAGAGGGCGCATGCCGAACGCGGACGGTCCCACCGCGTCGGCTTCGGGAGCGTCGGGCGCAAACATCAGCAGCACCGTCTCAAAAATTCAAAAAGGACTATTTCCTGCCGTTGCGCGCCAGATAAACTTTGCACTACGAATTGCTCCGTGCGATCCCCCATGCCCACGAGCATGACAAACTTGGAAGCGGGGATTTGGCCGAAAGCAGCGATTTATGCAGCGTGGCGGCTCGCCGCATACAGCGCTAGATCGAGGAAAAGCTGAGGCAGCGCAGCCGCCACGATCGACTGATCACGGCGGGTACAGCGTTGCTACTCGCCGCGCTGATCCTCTTTGGCGTCGTGAGGTCGTGGAGTTGTCTTTCCCTATGTTGTTCCGCTAACGTTCGCGGTACTGCAGCGTCGGGAAACTCCTTGCCTTCGCATTTATCGACTGATAAAAGTAGCCCGAGCGCAAAACGAAACTGGAAAATTGCACCAGTAGCCATTTGCATCCGTGCGCTTTTTTGCCATACTGGAAATGAGCTCGTTTTGCATGGCGAGCTCACAGCGTTGGTCTTTAGCGGCCGCCAGTCGTGAGCCTGGCGGCCTTTTTCACGCCTCCTTGCCATGCCCGCCTGTACCGAGCGTTTGCGATTTGGCAGTCATTTGTGCGTCGGGCGATAGCATCCGCGGAAATAGCAATGACCTTCGGGGAAAGCGACCCAGGCAGGCGCATCACCCCTCGTCGTCCCGCCTGTGGCTGCCTGCGGGTGATTGGACGTCCGGCCCGTTGGGCGGTCGAACGCATCGAGGCGTGGCGCCGTGTTCCCGCGCCGCTGACCTGGATTGGCAGAGGCGCGCTACGGACGAAGGGGTTGGAAGCGTGGCCACTGCCGACCAAGCTCGCGTGGCCGTCGCCGCGTCGCTTTGCCGACCGCTCTCGCGTGGTTTCCGGCGCGGCTGTTGATCATCGAAAAACCGCCTTTTGCCCCGACGCTGTCCACCGCAGCTTCACGACAGACGTGTCTGGAGCGCGCGATCCGGTTGTTGGAGGGAGCCAGCCGGGACTCGATTCGGGCACGCGAGCATTCATGACGCCTGATACCAATTTTTGGTATCATGATGCACTGAATCTGGAGGAACGCGTTCATGTCAAAAAACACGTCCGTCTCCCTGGGGGACCACTTTGCAGAGTTTGTCGACGAACGCGTCCGTGCCGGCCGGTATAGCACCGCGAGCGACGTGGTGCGCGCTGGCTTGCGCCTGCTCGAAGAGCAAGAGACCAAGCTCGAGGCGCTCCGATTTGCGCTTGAGGAAGGTGAACGGTCCGGTCCTTCAAGGCCTTTTGACTTTGACGCATTTATCGCTCGCAAGCGGAAATCGCCGGCATGAAGGGCTACGTCCTTTCGCCGGCAGCCGAGCGGGATCTTGACGAAATCTGGGATTACACAAGCAAAAAGTGGGGCCTTAGCCAAGCTGAACGGTACATCAGGATCATCCAAGACACGGTCATCGGACTTGCTGCAGGCACTCAGGTCAGCCAATCGGCGGAAGACATTCGGCCCGGATATCGAAAAGCGGTCGTTGGCATGCACGTCCTGTTCTTCAAGACCACAGCCGAGACGGTCGACGTCATCCGGATTCTTCACCAACAGATGGATCTGCCCAGCCATCTGCGCGAATCGAGCTAGTAGCCAAAGTCGATATTGCTCCGTCGTACGTTGATGTGCCAAGATGCATCGCTTGCCCGGGACCACGGGGGGCCCGTGCTCGAGACGCAACTCGACGACCGGTGATACGATCATGACCGCTCCAAAATCCATCCAGGTCGCCGCAGGCAAGGCATCTAAGGATGCCGTCAATCAGGAGGGTCGGCCGGCGCCTAGCTTTATGCGACGGCAGCAATCGCAGGCTAAAACAGTTGACCGCCCAATGGCAGCAGGTTCACCCACGTCACCGCAGTTCGGCGTTCAATGCCCTCCGGGTGTATCGAGCGAATCATCACACGCTGACCCCGTGCCTCCCCAAGGACTTCGACGACACGATCCTCATATCGCGAAAGTGTGCCGCGCACCGGTTTGCGCTTAATGCGCACGCGAAGGGGAGGAGAGACCATCGGTACGTGACAGCAATTTATGAAGCCGTCATCATAGCGGGACCACGCCCGTCGGGGAATTCCATTCATCTTGTAGTACCCAACAGCCACACACTGATGCGGATGATGGCCGAGTAATCGACGGCGCGACGGGTGGCAATTCTGCGCGGCGGCTCAACCACAGTTGCACGCCGAACTCGCGCGGCGCGCAAGTCGATCCCCGAGATACCTGGCAACACAAGGGGATTTTACTGGCCTCGTGAAGCGCGACGGCTTCTCGTCTGATTATTTCCCATTGCTCCTTGATGGGCGCGAGTTCCGAAAAAACGATGGCTGAAGAAAGGGCGTGGAGGGCACGCGCGAAAACAGATAAGACGAAGACGTTGAGCGGCGACATCAATGTCGAATGGTCGGAAAGCTGTCTGAAGAAACCGGGACGAACCTTGCCGCGCCAATGCGTGTGCGCCGCGCAGCCCACGAACAGCAAAAAGACGACCCAACGCATTATTCGCCCCTTGGTAGCAACGTCTGATGTGCCGAAAATAATACAAAAGAGGCCGGCCGTCAGCATGAGAGATGAGCGCGTCAGTTCGTCCCCTGCACTTCACGCGAGAATGCTTCGGACCACTTCAATAACTCTCTGCTTCTCCGCCGGCGCTAGATACCGGTGGTCTGCTACATATCCCCGCGGAGGTCGGCCCGAGGCCGCCCGGACAAGGTCAACGGCAAATCAGCGCGTTCGTTCCTGTGGCACGCGCCGGGTGGGTGCCGCTACACGTCGCAGCCTCGGCAGTCACTTGCCCGGGGCGCGGGCATCCCAATTGCGGTAGGACGTCGTCTCGTGCCGGCAGACCGAAGCGACGGCAGTACGATCCGATAGAGGGGGCACCATGCGTACGTTTTTTCCCGAGACCGTGAACCATTTGTCCGACCGGTGGACCATCTTGATGAATCAGGTCGATCGGGGCGCACCGGAAGACTATCCCGAACTTCCGTGCCTGGACGTCCTGCAACGCGTCCGGCAATCGGAACGCGTGCTCGCACCTGATCCTTTCGAGCAGGACCAGATCGATACCGCACGCCACCTGGCGGAAGGCGGTGACCTCAAGCTCGCTTTGTTCAAGCTGCACGAGGTGATCGACGCGCGCATGGGTGGCTAAGGGCAACGCCGAGGACCGTTGCCGTTTGCGGCCTGGGCAGCAGACCGACGCCAACCCCTTTCGCTTCCTTCAGCCCCACGCTCGTGCTCTCATGACACATGTTCGACGTCCAGGGCCAGCGTACGGTTGGCATCACCGAGAAACCCGAGCTTGCGCCACTCGACGCCTTAGCGAAGCAGTTCTCCTTTGAGCCGCCGCGCAAAAAGGGAATGGCCATCGTCGAAGCGTTTCAGGCGATGATCGAAGGCAAGGTGAGTGCGGTCGTCAATCTCGGCGGGAATTTGGTTAGATCGGTACCGGACCGGATTCGCACCAAGCCAGCATGGCGCAGCCTTCGTCTGACCGTC
>NZ_JFHC01000158.1 GCF_000698595.1 Caballeronia glathei
CGACAAGTACAAGGACTATGTCTGAGCGGATCGAGGCTTGATCGGCCGGGGGCCGGAGCGGCCGGAAGCGAACCACCCGCTTCCGGCCTCCCGCGTTCTTTCCTGCGTATTTCCCACTTTCCATCGGCTACCGATATCCCATGAAAGCGATCAACCGCATCATCGAGCACGCCCGCGCGACGCCCATGCGCATCGTGCTGTGCGAGCCGGAGGACCCGCGCGTTCTGCAGGCGGCGCAGCGTGCCACGCGTGAGGGCATCGCCCGCATCCTGCTGGTCGGCGATGCCGGGCGCATCCGCGAGGCCGCCGGGCGCGAGCAGATCGAACTGGCCGGCATGGACGTGATCGACCCGGCGACCTCGCCGCTCGCGCCGTCGTGCGCGGAAGAACTCTTCGCGCTGCGCGCCAGGAAGGGCATGACCCGCGACGAGGCGCAGAAAGAAGCGATGAAGCCGTTGTGCTTCGCCAACCTGATGGTGCGCCTCGGCCACGCGGACGGCTCGGTGGCCGGCGCCGTCAACACCACCGCCGACGTCGTGCGCGCCGCGATCCAGATCATTGGCGTGCGGCCCGCGTTCAAGCTCGTGTCGAGCTTCTTTCTGATGATGCTGTGCGAGCCGTTCCACACGATGAAGGGCGGCCTCATCTTTTCCGACTGCGCGCTCGTCGTGGAACCCGACGCGGGCGAACTCGCCGAAATCGCTATGGCCGCCGCCGACAGCGCGAAAAGCCTCTTGATGGACGACCCGCGCGTCGCGATGCTCTCGTTCTCGACGAGCGGCAGCGCGCGGCACGCAGCCGTCGACAAGGTCGTCGCGGCGACGGAGCGCGTGAAGGCACTGCGCCCGGGCCTCGCGATCGACGGCGACGTGCAACTCGACGCGGCGATCGTCTCGGAAATCGCGCGACGCAAGGTCGAGCACTCGCAGGTCGAAGGGCACGCCAACGTGCTGATCTTCCCGAGCCTGGAAGCGGGCAACATCGGCTACAAGCTCGCGGAGCGCATCGGCGGGGCGAAGGCGATCGGGCCGCTCCTTCAGGGCCTGCGCAAGCCGGCGAACGACCTTTCGCGCGGCTGCAGCGCCGACGACATCTACTACGTCATCGCCGTGACGAGCGTGCAGGCGCAGGCTGCGCCGGCGCTCGCGGAGCCGCATGACATGCTGCGCACGCAAGCGGCCGCGCCCGCGTCGTGAGCGTGGCGCAGGCGCTCGCGCTCCTCGCGCTGATGGGCGCCGCGAGCTACTTCCAGACGGTCACGGGCTTCGGGCTCGGCATGATCGTGATTGGCACGGCGAGCGGCCTGAACCTCGCGCCCGTGGCGAGCGTCGCCGCACTGGTGAGCCTCGTCACGCTCGCGAACAGCGCCGTCGCCCTGCCCGGCAAGCTGCATCACATCGACTGGCGCGCCGTCGGCGCTGCCACGCTCGGCCTCTTGCCCTCGGTGGTCGCGGGCGTGCTGCTGCTCGACTATCTGAGCGGACGCGCCTCGGGCATCCTGCAATTCCTGCTCGGCGCGGTGGTGCTCTACGGCGGCCTCAGTGCCGCCTTGCGCCCCGCTCCGCTCGCGCAGCGCTCCGGCGACCGCAGCTTCTTCATGAGCGGTGTCTTCGGCGGGCTGCTGAGCGGCATGTTCGGCGTGTCCGGCCCGCCTCTCGTGTTCCAGATCTATCGACAGCCGCTGTCGCTCGTGCAGATCCGCTGCGCGCTGATCGTCCTGTTCGCCGCCACCGCGCTGATCCGCACGCTCTTTAGCGCCTGGCACGGGCAACTGGGCCGCGAGGTCTGGACGCAGGCCGTCCTCGCCGTGCCGGTGGTGGCGCTCGCGACCGTCGCCGCGCGACGCTACCCGCCGCCGCTGTCGGGGGTGACGACGCGGCGAATCGCATTCGGCGTGCTGGTGCTGATCGGCTGCTATCTGACGGTGAGCGCGGTGATCGGCTGGGTTCGGTAGCGTCCCGCGCGGCTTTGCAGCCTGGACGTTCTATCTGCGCCCGCCAATCCAGGCGACGATCTCGCCGAAAACCGCCATGTCGGGCGGCGCCGACAGGTCGAGCGCGAGGCTGCGCCGGTAGTACGGGCTGAGATCGAGCCCGACGCCCAGGCCCAGCACTTCCACGTCGCGTGCGGCCTCGTGGCGCGCGACCACGTCCTTCAGATGATTGTCGAGATAGAACGGGTCGTTCGCCTGGGCGGTCGCGCTGTCCATCGGACTGCCGTCGGAGACGACGATCAGGATGCGCCGCGCCTCGGCACGCGCGACGAGCCGCGCGCACGCCCAGTCGAGCGCCTCGCCGTCCACGCCTTCGCGAAAGAGATCCGCCTTGAAGAGCGCGGCGATGTCGCCGCGGGCGCGCCGCCAGCTCGTCGCGGCGTCCTTGAAGATGAGATGGGACGCTTCGCTGAGCCGGCCCGGATGACGCGGGCGGCCGCGCGCGAGCCAGTCGAGCCGCGCCCGGCCGCCGTTCCACGCCGCCGTCGTGAAGCCGAGCACCTCGCTCGTCACGCCCGCCTGATCGAGCGCGCGCGAGAGGACGTCGATCATCGTCGCGACCGGCTCGATATGCGCCTTCATCGAACCCGAGCAGTCGATCAGGAAACTCACCGCGCAGTCCGCCACGAGCGTGCGGCGCTCGAGCCGGAAAAGACGCCGCTCGTTCGGCGACGACACGAGTTGCGCGAGACGCCGCCCGTCGATGCGGCCGTGCTCCTCGCCGAACGACCAGCCATCGCGCTCGGGATTGGCGAGCGCGATCCTGAGCGCGTGCGCGAGACGGCTCACGTTGATGCCCTGCGCGGCAATGCGCGCGTCGAGTTTCTCGCGGTATTCGGCGAGCAGCGCGCGGCGCACGCGCGTGGCGGGGCGGATCTCCTCGTCGTAGCGCGTCGTGTAGATGCGATAGCCGCCGCCCGACGCGTCGAGCACGCGGCTCGCGCCCGTGGCGGCGACGGCCATGTCCTTTTGCTCGTCGTCGTCGAAGCCGAGCCACAGGGAAAACGCCGCGCGCGCGGATTCTTCGTCGCCGGTGTCTGCGTCATCGTCCGGCGGCTGCTCCGCCCGCATCGCGCGGATCATCTCGCAGACGAGCCGCGCGATCTCGAGCGCGTGCCCGGCGAACGCTTCCTGATCGTCCCGATGCCGTCTCAGACCCGCCAGCGAGACGCCGAGCGCCGGCGCGATCGCCGCGCGCGTCGCCTCGATCAAACCTTCGGTTTCTTCGAGAACGGGCTCGCCCGTGAGCCGCGACCACGCCATCTGTGCGACCGTGTAGAGCAGGATGCCGAGATGCCCGTCGGCGAGGCCGGAGCGGTGAAAGGCGCGCGACCACGCCGTAAAGCGCTGCCGCAGGTTCACCACGACGCCCGGCATGCCGGGCGGCGTCAGCGTCTCGCAGCGCAGCTGCTCGAGCAGTTCGAACATGAGCCGCGCGAGCGGATCGGCGGGGATCAGGCGCCGGTGCAGGTCCGCGTCGCAATGCATGAGATGCAGGGCCGCGCCGTCGGCGGCGCCGCGCAGTGAGGCGAAATCGTCCGCGAAACGGTCGGTGCGCAGATGCGGCGCGTAGAGCGGCAGCGGCCGGTGGCCGCGGCACAGGCGGCCGTCGCGATAATGCAGCGCGGCGTCGCCCGTGAGCGCGCGCACCGCCGCCGCGCAAAGCCGCTCGCGCTCCTCGGCGAGCAGGAGCGCCTGGCGCTCGGCCGGCATCAGCCCTGCGGCGCGTGGCTTTCGCGCGCGCGCTCGCCCTCGGCATCCGTCCTCGCTTCCGGCCCGGCATCCAGCTCGCGGCCGAAGCAGCGCTGGAAATATTCCGCGACAGCCGGCCGCTCCGCTTCATCGCACTTGTTGAGGAAGGTCAGGCGAAAGGCCATCGCGGGGTCGCGGAAGATCTGGCAGTTCTCCGCCCAGTTGATCACCGTGCGCGGCGACATCAGCGTCGACAGATCGCCCGCGGCGAAGCCCTTGCGCGTGAGTTCCGCCACGCTGACCATCGATTCGACGAGCGCGCGGCCGGCGTCGTCGGCGAGTTCGGGCACGCGCGCGAGCACGATGCCCGCCTCCTCCGCGCGAGGCAGGTAGTTGAGCGTCGCGACCACGTTCCAGCGGTCCATCTGCGCGTGGTTCAGCACCTGCGTGCCGTGATAGAGGCCGTTCAGGTTGCCGAGGCCGACGGTGTTGGTCGTCGCGAACATGCGGAAATAGGGGTGCGGATGGATCACGCGATTCTGGTCGAGCAGCGTGAACTTGCCGTCGCGTTCCAGGATGCGCTGGATCACGAACATCACGTCGGGCCGGCCGGCATCGTATTCGTCGAAGATCAGCGCGACCGGGCGCTGCAGCGCCCACGGCACGATGCCTTCCTGGAACTCGGTCACCTGCAGGTCGTCGCGCACGACGATGGCGTCCTTGCCGACGAGATCGAGCCGGCTGATATGGCCGTCGAGATTCACGCGCACGCATGGCCAGTTCAGGCGCGCGGCAACCTGCTCGATGTGGGTCGATTTGCCGGTGCCGTGCAGGCCCTGCACCATCACCCGGCGGTCGCGCGTGAAGCCCGCGAGGATCGCGAGCGTCACCTCGGGATTGAAGCGATAGGCCTCGTCGATGTCCGGCACGTGGTCGTCGCGCTCGCTGAAGGCGGGCACCATCAGGCCGGAATCGATGCCGAACACGGTACGCACCGACACCATTCTGTCCGGCTTGCCGCTCACGATATCAGTCACTTTGCTCTCCTTCGTCTCAGCTGCGCGGGGACGCCCGCGTGCGGCATCCCGTCCGGTGCCGCCAGTGGGCTCATCATAGACGCATTCTTTTTTAGAAACAAATCATACCGAATAATAGATTTTA
>NZ_JFHC01000159.1 GCF_000698595.1 Caballeronia glathei
GCCTTGGTTTTTTTACGGCTTCAGCCATGCTAGACCCCAACTTTGTTATCACACCAATCCGCGATTTTAGCCCCTTTTCATATCGCGCTGCAGCGAAACACCGCATAAGACTCTATTGCGGCGCGCGATAAAAAAGGGCTTTGCGAGTGACATGCGCGCCGTCTGCGGAGCCGACGCGCCGCCCTTACCGCTCTACGTCATCCAGTTCAACTCAAGTCGTTCTGATAGTAGTAGCCAGTCGTGACATACCAGCCTCGACGCACTTCGACCGGCCGGTCGCCATACGTATAGGACACCCGTTCGACGGACAGCAGCGGAAAACCGGGCGCGACGTTCAACAGTTCGGCGACCGCAGCATCGGCCGCGACTGCGCGGATCTTCTCCGAAGCCCGGATCATGCGCGTGCCGAACTCCGTTTCGAACATCGCGTAGAGCGGACCCTTGTATTCGGCGAGACGCTCGGCCGTCAGCCCGCGAAACACCGCGCCCGGCAGCCAGATTTCATCGAAGACGGTCGTCTCGCCATCAAACTGCAACAAACGCTTGATAAGAACGACGGGATCGGCGGGCTTCAGGTCGAGCTGGCGCGCGATTTCGGCGGGCGCGCGAAGGCGCCGGCATTCGAGCAGGCGGCTGACATGGGGATGAGCGTCGCCGTCCTCGGGCAGAAGGCGCAGGAAGCGGAATTGCACCCGGTCTTCGTTGTGCGTCGCAACAAACGTGCCCTTGCCCTGACGGCGAACCAGCAGGTTGTCGGCGGCGAGTTCGTCGATGGCCTTGCGCACCGTGCCCTGGCTCACCTTGTAGCGCGCGGCCAGTTCGACTTCGCTCGGAATGATTTCACCGGGCTTCCATTCACCCGACTCGAGCCCCTGCGTGATGAGGGCCTTGATCTGCTGGTAGAGCGGGCTGAACGTCGGCGACGACGCTGGCGCAACTTCAGTCGCGCCAGCGCCGCCGTTAGGGGTCGTCGTGCTCGCCGGGTTCGAATTCATGCGCGCATTTCATCATAAAGGGCGCCGCCGCGTCCAGAGATTTCCCACGGATTCCTATGTCTTATATAAGACATAAGATACTGTTGACTTTACCCCCGGCGAATCCTACACTCCTTGTCGAGCAAGGGTTTGCGGGTCATTGCAGGGTCGAGGGAAATGTCGGCCCGAAGCGCCTGGAGCGGTTTTACAACAGGCGCCCCGCGCACTATACCGCGTGGCAGGCCCTGTCGCTCTCGCCGAACGGCTTTCGATTCGCCCGCCGCTGCCTGTATCGCCTTGCAACGTCCCGCGCCACCTCGAAACGCCAGGCCGCGGCGAGAGCCGGCGCCGCCGCCCGGTGCGGATCCCGAGCTCGGAAGAAGATTCACGGCATGGCAGTCGCGTGAAGCCGCGCCCCGTGCGGTCGAAACGAACGGCGGCATCCGCGCGAAAGGCTGATTCCATGGGCGTTTCGGCGCGATCGAGGGCAGCGCGACCGACATGCTCCATCATCGCTTTGCGTAACGCGCATAAAATGGCGTTTTCCTTAGCGTCCCACGCACCGTCCAGGAGATTTTTCAATGGCTAAGTCCGCAAAGCGCGTTGCCGTCACCGGCGCCGCAGGTCAAATCGGTTACTCGCTGCTGTTTCGCATCGCCAACGGCGATCTGCTCGGCAAAGACCAGCCGGTGATCCTTCAACTGCTCGACCTGCCGCAAGCGCAAGCCGCCGTGAAGGGCGTCGTCATGGAGCTGGAAGACTGCGCGTTCCCGCTCCTGGCCGGCGTCGTCGTCACGGACGATCCGAAGGTCGCGTTCAAGGACGCCGACGTCGCGCTGCTCGTCGGTGCGCGTCCGCGTTCGAAGGGCATGGAGCGCAAGGATCTGCTGTCGGCCAACGCCGAGATCTTCACGGTGCAGGGCAAGGCGCTCAACGACGTGGCGAGCCGCGACGTGAAGGTGCTGGTCGTCGGCAACCCGGCGAACACGAACGCCTACATCGCGATGAAATCGGCGCCGGACCTGCCGAAGAAGAACTTCACGGCCATGCTGCGCCTCGACCACAACCGTGCGCTGTCGCAACTCGCGGCGAAATCGGGCAAGCCGGTCGCGTCGATCGAGAAACTCGCCGTGTGGGGCAACCACTCGCCGACGATGTACCCGGACTTCCGCTTCGCCACCGCCGAAGGCCAGTCGCTCACGAAGCTGATCAACGACGACGAATGGAACCGCAACACGTTCATCCCGACCGTCGGCAAGCGCGGCGCGGCGATCATCGAGGCGCGCGGCCTGTCGTCGGCGGCTTCGGCGGCCAATGCGGCGATCGACCACGTGCGTGACTGGGTGCTCGGCACGAACGGCAAGTGGGTGACGATGGGCATTCCGTCGGACGGTTCGTACGGCATCCCCGAAGACATCCTCTACGGCGTGCCGGTCACGTGCGAGAACGGCGAATACAAGCGCGTCGAAGGCCTGGAAATCGACGCGTTCTCGCGCGAAAAGATGGACGGCACGCTGAACGAACTGCTCGAGGAACGCGACGGCGTCGCGCATCTGCTCGGCAAGTAACGCTGTCGGAGAAGCCGCGTTCCGGCTTCTCGAGCACGCGGGCGCGAGGCTTCGTGCCGCCGCCCGCGGCTGATCCGAGCGCGCTTGAACACGGGTTCGAGCGCGTCCGGATCGGTACCTTTTCACCCTCAATTCGACCGACGCCGACGATGCGCGCTCTCACCCCCGCCGAAGTGCTGTTTGACGGCGAAGTGCAACCCGCTGTTCTGCCCCCGTGCGATCACTACGCCGGCAGCGAGAAGCTCATCCGGAAGTCGCTCGCGCTGCAGGTGCAACTCGGGCCGGTCTTCGACGTCACGCTGGATTGCGAAGACGGCGCGCAGGTCGGCCAGGAAGCGGCGCATGCGGAGCTCGTCGCGTCGTTCATCGGCGGCGAGGACGACCGCTTCGGCCGGGTCGGCGTGCGCATCCACGATTTCCAGAACCGCGCGTGGCGCGACGACGTGCGCATCATCCTGCGCAACGCGAAAAAGCCGCCGGCCTATGTCACGCTGCCGAAGATCCGCAGCGTCTTCGACGCCGCCGAAATGGTCGCGTTCGTCGAGGCGTCGCGCTGCGAACTCGGCATCGATGCGCCGATTCCCTGCCATTTGCTGATTGAGACGCATGGCGCGCTCGCTGAAGTTTTCGAACTCGCCGCGCTGCCCGGCGTAGAAGCGCTGAGCTTCGGCCTGATGGACTTCGTTTCCGCGCACAACGGCGCGATTCCCGATACCGCGATGCGCTCGCCCGGCCAGTTCGAGCATCCGCTCGTGCGCCGCGCGAAGCTGGAGATCGCGGCGGCGTGCCATGCGCACGGCAAGGTGGCGTCGCACAACGTCTCGACTGAAGTGCGCGACATGAGCGTCATCGCGAACGATGCGGCGCGCGCCCGCAACGAGTTCGGCTACACGCGCATGTGGAGCATCCACCCGGCGCAGATCGAGCCGATCGTGTCGGCGTTTTCGCCGCGCGCCGACGAGGTCGCCGTCGCCGCTTCGATCCTGCTCGCGGCCCAGCAGGCACAATGGGGCCCGACGCGCTATCAGGACACGCTGCACGACCGCGCGAGTTACCGCTATTACTGGTCGGTGCTGCGCCGCGCGCATGCCACCGGCCGGGCGATGCCGGCAGGCGCGGATGCGCTTTTCGGCCCTGAAGCATCCACGAGAGGAAGCTGAACATGACGATCACTTCCGCAGGCGCACATTTTCGCGCGGCCGTCGCGGCCGAGAAGCCGCTGCAACTCGTCGGCGCGATCAACGCCAACCACGCGCTGCTCGCGAAACATGCCGGATTCAAGGCGATCTACCTGTCGGGCGGCGGCGTCGCGGCGGGCTCGCTCGGCCTGCCCGACCTCGGCATCTCGACCCTCGACGACGTCCTCACCGACGTGCGCCGCATCACCGACGTCTGCGACCTGCCGCTGATGGTCGACGTCGATACGGGCTTCGGGCCGAGCGCGTTCAACATCGCGCGCACCGTGAAGTCGCTGATCAAGGCGGGCGCGGGCGCGATGCACATCGAGGACCAGGTCGGCGCGAAGCGCTGCGGGCATCGGCCGGGCAAGGCAATCGTCTCGCAGCAGGAAATGGTCGATCGCGTGAAGGCGGCCGTCGATGCGCGCACGGACGAAAACTTCGTCGTCATGGCGCGCACCGACGCGCTCGCGGTCGAAGGCCTGCAGTCGGCGATCGACCGTGCGCGGGCCTGCGTCGAAGCGGGCGCGGACATGATCTTCCCCGAGGCGATGACGGAACTCGGCATGTACAGGCAGTTCGTCGACGCCGTGAAGGTGCCGGTCCTCGCGAACATCACCGAATTCGGCTCGACGCCGCTATTCACCGTCGACGAGTTGCGCAGCGTGGATGTGTCGATCGTGCTGTATCCGTTGTCCGCGTTTCGCGCGATGAACAAGGCCGCCGAAAACGTCTACCGGACGATTCGCCGCGACGGCACGCAGCAGGCCGTCGTCGACACGATGCAGACGCGCAGCGAACTGTACGAAAGCATCGGCTATCACGCGTACGAGCAGAAGCTCGACGCACTGTTCAGTCAGAACAAGTAACGCGTTTCACACCGGCAATCATCTTGCATGGGACGAGAGCAAGCGCTAAAGCGCTGACTCTGGTCGACAAAGGAGACTTGGGGCGATGAGCGATACCGCAACAACCGAAGCGCCTGCTGCCGCGGGCGCTTTCAAGCCGAAGAAATCCG
>NZ_JFHC01000160.1 GCF_000698595.1 Caballeronia glathei
GCCGGCAGCCTGGCCATCCGCAGCATATGAAACGGATCGAGCCCCACTGTACGGGCCACGTGTTCATAGTCCGTAAGGCAGGCACTTCGCGTCAGGGAATGCACGGGCTGTTCCAATTTCACAATCAGATCCAAGGTGGCATCAGCCAGGCTGATGTTGCTGAGTTCGGCGCCGATGGCGGGCGTGCAAATCTCCACCTTGATCGAATGCTGGCGCACGCAATGGCCGAATAATGGCCGGCGACGCGGATGTGGCTTGTGAAGTAGTGTCCTGGGGTACGGCGGTTGCTGTCATCGATGTCTCCAATCTTTGCTTGTGCGACGGCGACCAGGTGCGCGTCCGGCAGATGTAGCTGGCCCCTGTCAGCAAGAGGGCACGGGCACCGTTTCGTCGGCCATAGGATCCAATACTACGCAGAGCGGCCGCGATGCGATTGGCATGGCCGGACATTTGCTTTACAAATTGGGACAGCAGGCCCGGTGCCGTGGCCGAGAGTGGCTAGCAACACTGCTCGCGTGCTTGATGACGGCCATGCAGGTAGTCGGGTACTCGCGAGGAGTGTTGAAAAACTCCTTATCTCGCGCCGTGGAAACGGCTCGCGAGAAATCGACCTCCCAGATCGCTTCACAAGCGGCTCGTGAGCATCGGTTAGGGGCAAGAGGACCCTGAAAATTCAATCTGGTCGTTGTGGGTGGGCTCGATGACCCCTTCCCCGCACTGGTGCGCCGCGGCTGGAGCCCGACCGAGCAGAAGTGGTCAGGCGCGATCATGAGAATGGTGACTTCCGCGCTGTCTGGCGATCGTTGCGTCAATGCAGTAGCCCGGGCCGTTGAGCGCTGTCAACGGCGAGGGAGTATGCGGGCCGGGTCTTCAAGTGAACAGGCGAAGAAGCCGGCCGCCGATTCAGGCCACGGATAATCGATTTGCCCGACGAGTGGCCTGGCCCTGCCAGAGCAACAACGCTGCACTAGCCAGCGTAAGCGCCGCACAGCCCAGGGCCATGAGCCAGAAGGAACTCCAAAGCAGCGGGGCCAGTACGCCGGCTACCAGGGCCATGCCTGTGTATTGCAAAAGCATCTGGCAAGATGCGGCTAACCCCGCGTTCTCAGAAAACGGTTGCAGCGCATGGCCAATGAGCAGCGGCAGGGAGAGGGCCACCATAAAGGCATAACCACCCAGCGGCACCAGGTGAATCAACCCGGGTGCCACCAACAGGGCCAATGCCACATTAAGAATATTGACAACCAGAAAGCCCAGGTAGGCCAGGCGCACAGTGCGCTGCGTGCCCCATCGCTGAAGCAGGGGTGGCAGACATACCAAGCCCGCAATCAGCCCTAGCACCATTGGCACATATACCAGGTAGATCTCGGTCGCAGGGCGCCCCAAAAGATGGACTACATACTGTGGAGCGGCGGCGACATATAGGAACATCGCGATCCAGTTGCAGACATGGGCCACGGTCAGGCGCATAAACCAGGCCGAGCCCATCACAATGCGGTAGGCGCGCCACAGCGTGCCCACTCGCAAAGGCTGACGGCGGATAGGCGGCAGGGTTTCCGGCAACAGTCGGCTGTAGACGATCAACATCAGCACCGCCACCACGGAAAGGAAGGCAAACACTGCGCGCCACCCCCAAACGAACGTCAGCCATCCGCCTAGCATTGGTACTAAGGTTAGCCCCAGGCACTGGACAATGCTGGTACGCGCAATCATCTTTTGTGCGTCGGCGCCTGAATACATGTCGCGAATGATGGCACGGCACAGAATCGTTCCTATGCCGGCCGCCAGGCCTTGCGCGGTTCGCAACACCCAGAGTTCCTCAATTCGCGTCACTTTTAAACACAATAAGGAAGACAGCAGCAGCACCACCAACACGAAGCGCAGAGGCCTTCGCCTCCCGTAGGCATCAGAAATGACGCCGTGCCACAGGCACATAAAGGCATTGGCTACAAAGAAGAGCGATACCGTTTGCTGCACGGAGGTAGCCGATGTGTGCAGGTCCTGTTGAATCGCCGTGAGGGTAGGCAGCAGGATGTCAGACCACAGGGATACCAGAATGCCCAGAACCCCCAGCAAAGGCAGTGCTTGCGCTGGGCTCAGCGGAGGTCTTCTGTCGGATATGGATTGCATAAGTGATGGGGGGAATGAGCGTGACGACGTCTTCAGATGCGCATAATGCGCAGCCAGGCATCGTTCACCAGACGCCGTGCCGATGGCGGCTGACAAGCCTGTAACTCAGCCGATCAGGTTCGCTCGAAGACGGCCGCGATTCCCTGGGCGCCTCGAATCACATCGTGATCAACTCATACCGACGCTGGACGCGATGCACCCCATGCACGGCCTTGACGGCAACTGGCGCGCCCGTGGCCCCCGATCGAATGACTCATTGAGGTGCCGAAGCCATTGGGCGTGGCGAGGGCCAAGGCGCGCAGGGTCAGGCGATGCATTGGCGTTCCGCTGGCTGCATCAGGAAGTCGCCAAAGCGCTCTCGCAACTGGTTTTTCAGAATCTTCCCTGTTGCACCCAGCGGGATCTCGTCGACGAAGACCACATCGTCCGGCGTCCACCACTTCGCAATCTTCCCTTCGTAGAAGCCAAGCAACTGCTCGCGGGAAATCTCGGTTCCCGTTTTCCTGACCACTACGAGCAGCGGCCGCTCGTCCCACTTCGGATGGCGGGCCGCGATGCACGCTGCCATGAACACCGCCGGGTGAGCCATGGCGATATTCTCAAGGTCGATGGAGCCAATCCACTCGCCCCCAGACTTGATGACGTCCTTGCTGCGATCAGTGATTTGCATGAAACCATTGGCATCGATGGTCGCAACGTCGCCGGTCGGAAACCACGCTTGTCCTTCGTCGTCGAACTGCAGCGGACTATCCCCTTCGTTCCTGAAGTAGTCGCACACCACCGATGGCCCACGCACCAGCAGGTCACCGGAAGTCGCGGCGTCCCAGGGCAACTCCATGCCATCCTCGCCAACGATTTTTATGTCGACGCCAAACACCACACGGCCCTGTTTGGATTGCACGGCATGACGCTCTTCCAGGGACATCTTTAGGTGCCTGGCCTTCATGGTGCAGATGGTTCCCATAGGGCTCAGTTCAGTCATCCCCCAGGCATGCAATACCGCTACGCCGTATGTTTCCTGGAACTTGCGCAACATGGCCGGGGGACAGGCCGCGCCACCAACGATGGTGCGTCTCATGCTCGAGAATGGCTGGCCGGTTTCCTCAACATGACTCAGCAGGCCTTGCCAGACAGTCGGAACGCCAGCGGAGAGCGTAACCTGCTCGGCTTCGAGCAGTTCATGCAGTGATTTACCGTCCAGAGCCGGCCCGGGAAATACGAGTTTGGCCCCGACCATGCACGCGATGTACGGAAGTCCCCACGCGTTCACATGGAACATCGGCACCACGGGCAGGATCACGTCGCGCGCCGAACAGTTCAGCGCATCAGGCAGCGCCGCCGCATAGGTGTGCAGCATCGATGAGCGATGGCTGTACAGAACTCCTTTGGGGTTGCCCGTCGTGCCAGAGGTGTAGCAGAGCGTACTGGCGGCGTCCTCGTCGAAAGCCGGCCAGGAGTAGACGGACGAACCCTGCTCGATCAGATCTTCATAGCACAGCAGGTTGTCAATGCCGGCGTCTTTCGGCATGTAGGCGTGATCGGTCATGGCAATGAACGCCTTGACCGTCTTGCAGCGGCCGGCGACGGCCTTGATCAACGGCAGGAAGGTCAGGTCGAAGAAGATGTACTGGTCTTCGGCGTGATTCGCGATGTAGGCGACCTGGTCTTCATGCAGGCGAGGGTTGATGGTATGCAGAATGGCACCCATACCTGAGACGCCGTAGTACAACTCCAGGTGACGGTAGCCATTCCATGCCAGCGTGCCGATCCGGTCGGAGGGCTTGACACCGAGGCTCGTCAGCGCGTTGGCCATCTGGCGCGCGCGACGATGGCAGTCACGGAAAGTGTAGCGATGGATATCGCCCTCCACCCGCCGGGACACGATCTCCGTATCGCCATGATGGCGGTCAGCGTGCACAATGAGTGAGGAGATCAACAACTGTTTTTGCATCATCAAGCCATTCATGGCGTCGTTCCGTTCGTAATGTCAGTGATCGGGGAGCGGCAGATGGCCGTACCCCTCTGTCAGGTTCCCGCTTCAAGGCCGCGAACCGGGACCCGTGTTTCCCCTCTCCTGAGTTTTTGCGATCAGACAACGGCTCTGACGGCGGGATAGATCGCGATGCGACATGGGCTGCGTGGTCGGCGCACGCAGCCACCTTCTCGCTGCCTATGAGCTGCGATGACCCGGCGTGGCGCTGGAGTCCTGATATGGTCGGACCGTCTAGTGCGTCTTGCGGGCGACGCACCGAGTGTCACGAGGACCCCGGCGGATGTCGGGAGTCCCCTTGAATTTCAGGTCAGTTGAATGCCGTGAGGTCTTTCGGCTTGATGTCGTGCTGCTCGCAATAGGCAAGATAGCGATTCAGCGAGGTCTTCCAGTTTTCGAGCGCAACGATGTTGTCCTTCGCATCGAGGAACAGGAGATCGCCGTTCACCTGAACCAGGGTGAGCACATCTCCGTTTTTGCCTGCCTCGACGACTTCAAACGTGTGGGTCGATGCAGCGGTTTCGTACACGATGCTGCCAGGCCCTGCGACCCAGTCGTGCTCCTCGTATTTCCACTTGCCTTCGATCGTGTA
>NZ_JFHC01000161.1 GCF_000698595.1 Caballeronia glathei
TTCAAGACGGGATGCGCTGACGCTTACGGTGAATTAACTCCGTCAACTCCAAATAGAGCCGATCGGGATAGCGGCCAATTTGACGGTTCACCCGGTTCATGACAACCGTCCAACGATCGGCGACCTGGTCCAACGTTTCCGGGCTGAGCGACTTCACAATAGCTTCCTCCGCGCACCAAGGTCGTGCGAAATCGTCTGTAATGCGCCTGCACCATGCTGCCCATAAAGGATGCGCGTTAAGGCTAGCATGTTCGGCACGGCTCGCCGACAGATTCCGTTCCAGAATGCCAACCTGGTGACGAAGATCCACGACTTGCGCCGCGTCCTGATTGCAGTAGCGCTCGTCGCGCTGCTCCGATTTGCGCGTCAGCTCGTCGAACTGGGGCCCTCTGCGCCTTGGTTGTGTCAACCCCCGCGAAGTCCCGCCGTGCGTCTTCAAGCGCGCGTCGTCTCGTCGTGTGTGCTTGGTGGCACCTTCATCCCGCAGATGGGAGATACGGGCGTGCGGACTTCACGACGCCGCGGGCCTGCGCCGGTTGCAGCGGACTTATATCCGGACTCGATCAATGGCAATGGTCGTGAGTTCCATTGCGATGAAATATCAAGCTTGAGCGTTCCTGCGATTGCATGAACGAAAGAACGCTCTGAGCAGGCCTTTGGCGCGCCTGGATTGCGCCCGGCGGGGTCGCTTAAGAATGTATCGGTCTGATGTTCTGGCGAACACAAAAGAAGTTCGTCGGGTCGTATTTGCCTCTTAACGCGACGAGGCGCTCGTAGTTGTCGCCATAGGTCGCTCTGAGCCTGCTGTCGTTCCCGTCGTCGACCATGAAGTTCACATAGCCGCTGCCAGCCGAGTAAGGATGCACGGCCTCCATGTAGCCCTTGGCACAGCACGTTGACGCCGGGCAGGTCCAATTGAAGGAGACGCAACTCACCACGTTGGGCATTATCGTCTCTGAGTTGACCACGAACGCCTTAAAATACGGCCGCGGTCACATTCGAATCAGGCTGTCCGAAACGGACGGCAATCTTACGCTAGTGGTCGAGGACGAGGGCACCGGCTTTCCGGAGAACTTTCCGACGCCGAGCGGTACGGGTCTAGGTATGCGGTTGGTGCCAGGTTCAGCAGCGCCTCCGGAGGCGGCGTGCAGGTCGACAGGTCTGTACCCTTCAGCCGGCTCGTGGTTACACGAGCGTAGCCTCAAGCGCCTCGGCACCGTTTTAAGCGTGATAACAAAGTAGCCCGGCGCGGTCGAACACGAACAGGATGCCGGGCTCATCGTCGGCCAACACGACGGCACGCACCGGCGCGGGACAGTAGTCTTATCGGGCTGCCAAAAACAGTCGCGGGCCGATTTTCCCGTTGCGATTTGTATCTACTCTTGGCTTCGGCAAATGCGTCGGTGCGGGGAGAGGCGCCAGTGACCGGCCGGGTCTTTCACGGCCACCGCCCCGTGTTCATACAAGACCTCGGATGCGACGGTCAGTTTAAGCCGGGGGCTTTCATTGACAACGAGCAGTGTGCGCGCGCGAGCGTCATCGGTCGATGGGACCGCAGTCTCGGAAATGGGTATGGGCGAGGCAGTTGCCGGACCGAAGTCGCGATTGGCGGTGCCGACCACGCCTTGATGTTCGCCGTGGGCCACGTACTCAGCGTAGTCGGTCGGGTGCAATTCTAACTCCGAGGGGTTCTCCGCCGGACCGCTCTGCGCATCGCGCTGCCCCGGTCGGTAAAGATGGCCGTCGTCGCGGCCCAGCCCTAATGATTGCAATGCGCGAAGCGCCTCATGCCCCTCGCGGGCCGACGAGAAGAGTCCCACGATGACTTGTGGAATTACGATCCTCCGTCGCGGCGTCGCGCTCTGCGCTTTGCTGCAACGGCGCAAAATATATGCCCAAATAATGGGACTTCCTACCACTGGCACTCCACAGGTGAGGACGCCCGTCTATAGCCAGAACCGCTGTTGGCTGTCTGGTGTGCGACCGCGACAGGCGCCCGTCTTCGTCATGCCGAACGCCGGCTTCCCGTCGTTCGCGCCATGGCTTGCACGGTGGTATCCGCCAAATAGTGTCTTCCTGGCCGTGGTCGATCCCGGCGTGGGTAGCGAGCGAGACGCGGTCGTGCTGCAAGCCGACGGGCCAGCGGTTCATCGGACCAGACCACGGTCTGCTCTCGGTCGTGGCGACACGCGCGGCGCATACGCAAACCTGGCGGATTACATGGCGTCCCGCCACGCTCCCGCCTCATTCCGCGGTGGCGACCTGTTCGCTTCGATGGCGGCATGGGTCAGCCGGGGCGAACTGCCGCCCGACAAGCTAGATGATCACTACGGCAATGCGCCGACGGGGTTGCGGGCTGAAGCCGTGCCGAGAAGTGCCCGGCTGGCAATTGCAGATACGGATGTCGGGTAAGCTCGGATGCAGAGGCCGGGCAAGCCTTCTGGTACGAGAACTCGATCGGGCTCGTCGAGATTGCAGTGAATCGCGGCAGCGCCGCGACGCAGCTAGGCGCGCGTGTCGGAGATCGGGCCGTGCGTCTGTGACGTAGCGGCAAGGAAACAGCCGGCCTGTCCAACGATGCGCTGTGCGCCGCCGCCGTGATGGGGCGAAGGGCTGCTGCTCAATCCCGACAGACGCTCAGCTCAGGAAGGCAATGTGCAATCGGCGAATAAGGACGGACAACAATGAAACTGACCTACACCTGCCGGCGGAGCGGCGCCGCGCAGATGGTCGGACCGGAAGCATGACCCTCGCCCTCTTGAAGCTTTAACATGCAGTCGATCATCAGGTGCGCTCGACCTTCTCCATATTGCAACGCTTCTTCCTCGGAAAGGAAACCAACCGGTTCTGTAAATACACCGATAACTTCGCTAAAGCCCTTGTTGCAGTGACGCCGTGTTACCGACCATCGGACTTTAAAGCGTCGTTCGCTCCCGTTGAAGGAAGCCCGTTCCGCTGCGTCAATTTCTACCTGCACGTCGAACGCGTGGTAGGACTCGCAATATTTGCTATGCATGTCTCCCCCTTGTGTTTGGAATTTGGTCACCGCAGGAACAGCACCAAGCATACCCGCACGCGCGTTCGCGCCGGACACGATCGAGAGAAGAAAACGAACGACAAAGCAAGCGGCAACCGAAGTCCAGGCATACCTGCGCGGACATGACGCAGTGCGGCGACTTCTACGACGTCAACGAAAAGCCAACAAAGTGCCGGACGCATGATCGATACCGCCCAGATATTCCAAGAAAGGCTCGACTCCCAAGTTGGTCCTCTGCTTCTCGGTCGGGGTGCCCTCGGACAAATTGCACTCGACGCTTCAGGATAGGTGGCGGTCGGTGCGAGACCTTTCCGAAGTCGACTGCCCGCGTACAGGGAAGGTGGCTTAATCAATGTCATGGCGCGCCGGTGAGATTATTTACGCTACGATCGCGCTGTTATGCCGCCGTTGGCAAGCAATGGTAGCTCTCGCCGCCGAACGGTCTACAACGACCAGGATACCGGCTCTGCACCCGAAGGCGGCCGTTCGAAGGACAGGTCTGTGGAGCAAGCGATGGCAGAACGATTAGTCGATGTACTGGATTGCCGCGGTGCGGTGCTGCACACTTACCCGATAACACTTGGGGAGTTGGGCGATGCCACGGATGACGCCCAATACATAGCAAAGGCGCTGGAGGCCGCGGCGCACGGGCGGTTGGTTCCTGATGCTGATTTAGCGACGTTGACAGCTCGAATGCACGTCAGTCGACGTGGCCAGATAGCCCCGTACGGGGACGATCTTGAACGAAATTCCGAAACGAAGATTGGGTTAGAACAATCGGTGCGCGAACTTGCCTATCTTCTGTGGGACCAGGACGGCCGTCCGGACGGATGCGCGGACGAATATTGGCACCGCGCGCTTGACCAGCATTTGCGTGAGCGGGCTTACGTGCTGTGGCAGCAAGAAGGAAGCCCCGAAGGACGTGCGGACGAATTTTGGCGCCGAGTGGTCAGTTTCGAGGCGCAGTGAGCCGCAGCGGTTTCGAAGTTCACAGGAGCGTGGTGGAACCGCGGGTCGATGTACGATCATTTCAGCACACCCGCCATCGGCCGCGCTCCGTCCTGGTCGCCGTTGAGACGCTACGCGCGACGCATTTGCGATCAAAGCACCGCAGGGGCGAGACTGTTTCGACAATTGGACAGCTGCGAGCGCAGCTAGCGAATTTGCAGGTACAGATCGACGAAGCGAAAGCCCGCACGCGCGCGGAGGGGCTTCAAAAAATCAAGGCCATCATGACAATTGCGGGCCTCACCGCTCCTACGAAGAAGCGCGGCCCTAAGGCCGGTCGTTCTCTCCGTAACTGCGGATACCAGAAGCTTTGGGGACTGGCTCGTGCTTGCTTGCGCGAAACGAAGTAATTAGGAGCCTGAGTTCACATGCGCCGTAAAGTTGCCTCGCGATAGCTTGCGCGATGTAGAGCAGGTTCGGATTTCGTCGCGCACAGCGACGATCGCGCGCCCTCCGGGTCGCGCTGGCTCTAAAGCCGCGGCGCTGCGGACAGCAGCCTGCCCCGGTTCACCGAGATCGAGTCGGTTAGCACGACTTCGTAACCGGCCGCGCGCCGATTAACGGCGCGAGGTTATTGCCGAGGTGAACCGCCCCGGGAATTGTGGAGGCT
>NZ_JFHC01000162.1 GCF_000698595.1 Caballeronia glathei
CGATTGCGCACTTGTTATGGTGAACTTAATGTTAATAGGAATGCTTATTGTCTGGGTGTCTATGCCATCTTCGATTAATGCCGTCTGGTTTCAGGCGCTATTTAGCGCGACTCCGATGAGCCGGTGGCCAGCGCGTTGACGTCTTCCATGGTTATCGAATGTGATGAGCGTATCCAGGCAATCGACACCGTGGACGCAATGCCCGCGACATGCTCCGGTCTGTCAGCCACTGATGCGGTGCGGCAAATCAATGTAAGGTTTGGTCGGCATCCGCTCAGTGCGCAAACCCACATCGTCGGCTTTCTATCGATGATTTCACCATGCTTGCTTGGATGGAACGCAAGTAGCGAATTTATAACTCACACTAAATGACTATATTGAAACAGTGAATTAGACGAATTTTATTAGGTGTGCGAGTGGCCCGCCTGATTGCCGTTAGTCGGAGAAATTGAGCATAGAATAAAAGGATATCGAAATAAATTAAACGCTCATGTCAAAAGCCTATTCCGGCCGCTTACCTTTGCATGTCGGTGAAGTAATTGATCTTTTATCTGCTGCTACTCGTAGTTAGGTCTAGGCGTCGTATTTTGGCAGCGATCGCTTCAGGTGTAGTCGAGGGGGCTTCGAATTGACCGTTCGTTCAAACTATCTGGACCGGCTGAAGCGGCGGACGTATACGGCGAAAGGAGCATTGGGCATACGACGCGGCAAGAATGCAGCGAAGCAGATCGTCTAAGTGGCAAAAAGCAATGCAAGCGCCGCATCGAAGTGCGTTGTGAAGCAATGGTCGGCTGCGCAGCAAAGAAGAAAAAGCGGGCGCTGACCACTTTCCTTTGCGCGCCGTTTCCTCGCAACGCAATAGCGCTTCTTCCTCGATCACGTCGCGGCGACGCAAAACGCCAGCAATCCCGCCGTGACCTCGTCGATGATCTTTTTCATTTCCGGATACGGCGGGTGAAACGGCGTTGGATTGGAAGGGCTACCCCATTCAATCGTATAGGAATACACCTTCGTCTTGGTTGAATCTACGAGATGGCGGCTGAAGGCGTAGTCATCGGATGTGCCCGCCGTCGGATAAAGGCTCATCGCCTGCTCGGTGCGGTACGTCCTTCCGCGCACGGCCTTGATGGCATCGCGCATCTTGTTCGCCAGCCCGACCGCGATCTTCCGGTCCGCGGCGGCGAAATATTCTCGATAGACGGTATCGTTGGCGATGCCACGCTTTCCGTCGAAGGAGGCGTTGCGGAAGTTCATGGCCGGCTTCGTCGCCTGGTTCACGTCGTCGCCCCAGTTGTACAGGATGACTTCCGAATAGCTGTGGATGTCGACGAAGTAGTGGATATTCGGGAAGCTGTCGAACATCCAGATTACGTTCTTCGTTTCAGGTTCGGAGGCCGCCTTCGGGCCGATATACACATCGTGATCGCACGGATCCACCGAATTGGCAATAGGGCAATCCGGGTGGAAATAGGCCGGGAAATCCCAGAGAAAATCGTAATTCCGGTTGAGGTCCACGCCGACGCATTGTGATTCGGAATGGCCGCTTGGCGCGGGCCGCCGGTTTTTTCGCCACATCGGCTCGGTCACCATGCTGTAGTTGCGTCCGTCTGGATTGGCCTGCGGAAAGACATAGATATCCTTGGTCTCGACGATGGCCTTGATCTGCGCGGCGGAGAATTTCTTGGGGCCGATCGTAATGCCCGTATTCGTACGATAGGCGTCGGTGAGCAGTTGCATGAAGTGGATCAAAATGTCGGGGCTGCCCCATTCGCGCGCATGGACGCCGCCGAGCAGAAAGATCCCGGCGCGGTCCTGTCCCGTGCCCTTGCCGATCCTGAGCGAATTGCAGACGCGCTTCTCCCACGTCTTCTTCGGCAGTTTGATCAGCTTGGTGAACGCCTTGTTTGGCGCCGCGGCGATGGCGGCGAGCGCCGCCTCGACCTCCGCAACGTTCAGATAGGCGTTGCTCGTGGCGACACTCAATGCTTCGGCAGAAACCGCCAGTTCCGTGACCTTGCGAGTCTCCTTCTGGCGCGCTTTGCTGGCCTTGTCGGTATCCTCGAGGCGCTCGACCGTATAGCCTGCCGACTCGAGCGCGCGAATCTGCGCGCCGCTCGCGTGCCCGTCGACGCAATAGCCGTTTGCGACCTGCTCTACCGAGTGCCGCGCGACCATGACCTTGTACTTGCGCACCAGGTCGGCCATCGCGTCGTAGTCAGGGCCGGTGATCCTTGCGTGATAGCGCGGCATGATGCGTCTCCGTTCAATATGCCGGTCCTTCGGCGGCGAACCGAAAGCGGTATCGATAACTGAGAGCTTAGTGCAGGTTTGCCACCTTTTGACGGCCGATAGCAAGTATGTCGCCGCCAAGACGCGAATGACGCGATTATTGCCGTTTCGGTCTGAGCGGACCGTGTGTGGTTACGTTGACGAAACAATGCGCCTTGACCCCGCGCTTCTCGAGCGATGAAGGCCGCTCGTCACGCGCTCAGCGTATGCAGCGCCAGTCGATGCGAATGACCGTCGACAGCGCCGCGTCACGATGATTGCGCAAGGTGTCGCAGGAGTTCGGACGCGTGAGCACGTCGAGTGCTGCGTGACGAAAACGACGCCACGATCCCGGCGGGAAGCTCGCGCCCGAATATGGGTCGTAGCGCTGTATGCAATTCTCCGGTTCATGGCCGCGGCGTATTTGCGCTGACCAAAATTGCCGCTGGCGTGCCAATCGTCGGGTACAAGGGCAAACTCGTCTCATGGCGACAAGTACAACGCGCCTACGAGCGTTCTCTGGCTCCTGTGCGCGATTCTGTTTTTCATCGTGATAGGCACGAGCACGGTCGGATTCTGGCAGCCGACGATCATCCGTAGCTCTGGCGTCAAGGACCCGCTCATGATTGGCCTGCTCACGACGATTCCCTATCTCGCCGCGCTCTTCGGCATGCTCTACGCGGGACGCAGTTCGGACAGGCTGCGCGAACGCCGCTGGCATGCGATCGTGCCTGTGCTGCTGTCGATTCCGGGGTTCCTGCTCTGCGCGCTGGGCGGTCACGACCCCGTGCTCGCGATGATCGGGCTGACCATTGCGACCGCAAGCATCATCACGTCCCTGCCGATGTTCTGGGCATTGCCGTCCTCCTTCCTCGGCGGTGCGGGTGCGGCGGCGGGCATCGCATTGATCAACTCGACGGGCAATCTCGCAAGGTTCGTCGGACCGGCCTTGCTGGGCTGGCTACAGAGCACTACGCATTCGCTGGCCGCGGGGCTGATTCTCGTGTCGGCCAGTTTGCTGATCGCTGCCCTGATGATTCTGATCTGGGTGCCGGCGAAGATGGTGAACCGGTGATATTTGGCTTCGAGAATGTGTGTCCCGAGCCACGCTCAGCGCTGGCGTGAAGGCATGGCTTACGTCCGCGTGCAGGCATGGTGCGCGATTCGAAGCCATTTGAAACTGTATCGCTGAGCTTCGGCTCCTCAGTTGGCCGTCCGACATTTACTCGACATGGTCGCTTTGAGAACGGAGTAAATTTCAGATCGACCTTTCACGGTGAAAACTGCATTCACGCGATGGAAGCCGACGTCGTCCGTGTGTTGAGAACAAAGGTTGGCTTTTTGCTGGTGAGAAGGTGGTTCGATGCTCTTGGCCGTTGCTGGCCTCAAGGTTCCGATCGAACATGTCCAAGTGCTTCTCGAATCGTTCGATGACTGCCATCCGAGGGTCCGGTCAGCAGGTACGCCACCATACTCGCGCGGAAGCTGCGCGCTCCTCCACGAAGCGTGCTCGCGTTCCTGAGAGACGCTGGCCTGGTAGACGAAGGTCTGCCAAGGCCCGCCCCTGCGGCGCAGGAGGCCTTGTTCTAACGCGGCAGCTGAGTTTGGTATCGAAAGATCAATTCGCGATAACAAGCAAGACGGCCATCCGGCACTACATCCATTGATCGTCTGGATGCGAATTCCTGTTGCGCGGCAGGCGCGCTTGAAAGGCGAAAGCCGGCGCGGGCGCCAGTCCCGGCGTCGCGCGGGCGCGAAAAGAGAGAGTTCGGGGCTCAACGCAAGGCGGGGTCGCCAGTCGATTAGTGCACCGCAGCAATTTATGTTACAATTGACACCTGCGCGATTTTGCGCGCCGTCTCAAACCGGCCCCTTTTTATGCGGGCCGCGTCCTTCGCTCGCTGCGATCTCTGCAAATTGTCTGCGCCTGAAACCGTGATCTTGTTCGTGGCGCGCAGGCCGCGATGATTGTGTCCACTGTCGCGCGCCGTCGTCGAGCAAACCTGTCGAGGAGAATTAATGGCAAGTCTTTACCGGGAAGATTCAGGACCAGACAAGGCAGCATCAACTCGGAAAACCCCGGTCCGTCGCGCGTCGAAGGGCAAGCTCGCAGCCACCCTTGTGCCGATGGACGCCGCATCCACCGCGCTGGACGAAGAGCGTCAGCGTCAGATGCGTGCCCTGATCCAGTTGGGCAAGGAGCGAGGCTTCTTGACCCACGCGGAAATCAACGATCATCTGCCCGACAACATCGCGCAAACCGCTGCCATCGAAAGCGTTGTCAGCACGTTCAATGACATGGGCGTGGCCGTCTATGAGCAAGCGCCCGACGCGGAGACGCTGCTTT
>NZ_JFHC01000163.1 GCF_000698595.1 Caballeronia glathei
GGTTTTCGGGGTGCAGCGAATCGTCGAGGAATTGCATGTGTTGCTCCGGCTAATAGGAATCGATGTAAGGTGTGCGGCGCTTCGGAGCGCCAGGATCAGTAAGGCACGTCGCCGATGATTCCGGCACGCTCCATCTTCCGGTGGCACGGCGGGTAGTCCATGACCGCGTAGTGCTGCGTGCTGCGGTTGTCCCAGATCGCGATGCTGTTCTTCTGCCAGCGCCAGCGGACCTGGTATTCGGGTATGCACGCCTGGCTGATCAGGTAGTTGAGCAGGTGACTTGCGCCCGGATTGGCGTCCTGGCCGAAACGCACACGCGCCGGCGTGTGATAGTTCGAGAAGTGAGTAGTGAAGGCATTCACGAAAAGAACCTTCTCTCCCGTCTCGGGGTGCGTGCGCACGACCGGGTGCTCCGCATCCGGAAACTGCGCCTTCAGCGCGAGCCGTTTTTCGATCGGCATGGCGGCCCCGAAACTGGCTTCGATGCTGTGGCGCGCGCGCAGTTCGGCGATCTGGCTCTTGATGTGCTCGGGCAGGTTCTCATGGGCCAGCACCATGTTGGCCCAGATCGTGTCGCCGCCGACGGGGGGGCACTCGACGCAGCGCAGCACGCAGCCGAACGGCGGCGCCTGACGCCACGTGGCGTCGGTATGCCACGCGTTTTCGTAGCGGTCGTTAGGCTGACTGGGGTCCTTGTAGATCCGCACGAGGCCGGGGTATTCGGGATCGCTTCCGGCGACCGGATGGTCTTCGAGCTCGCCGAAGCGGCGGGCGAACGCGACGTGCTCGGCGCGCGTAATGTCCTGATCGCGCAGGAACAGCACGCGATGCTTGAGCAGCGTTGCACGGATTTCGGCGAACAGGCCGTCGTCATGCACCGCGTCCGCGATGCTGACGCCGGTGAGTTCCGCTCCGATAGCGCAGGTAATTTGTTCGACGCGCATCATGTGTCTCCTTACACGACGAAAATGGATGAACCGGTGGTCTTGCGCGACTCGAGATCGCGATGCGCCTGAGCGGCATCCTCCAGCGCATAGCGCTGGTTGATCTCGATGCGGATTCGGCCGCTCGCGACATGCTCGAAAAGCTCGTTTGCAAGCTCGTTCTTCTCGGCCGGATCGGCGATGTAGTCGGCGAGGGCGGGGCGGGTCAGATAGAGCGAGCCCTTCATCGCAAGCAACTGAGGATTGAACGGCGGAATCGGACCGGATGCGGTTCCGACGCAGACCATCAGGCCGCGGCGCTTGAGCGAATCGAGTGACGATTCGAAAGTGTCCTTGCCGACGCTGTCGAACACCACGTTCACGCCCGCGCCGTCCGTCAGTTCGCGAACCCGCTGGGCGACGTCCTCATGGCTGTAGTTGATGATGTGCTCGCAGCCGTGGGCGCGGGCAATCTCGGCCTTCGCGTCGCTCGACACCGTGCCGATCACCGTCACGCCCAGGAGGCGCGCCCACTGCGACACGATCAGGCCGACGCCGCCGGCTGCCGCGTGGAGCAGGATCGAATCGCCTGCCTTGAATGCATGAATGCGGCGCATCAGATAGGACGCGGTCAGGCCGCGCATGGTCATCGCGGCAGCGGTGGCGCATTCGATTCCGGCCGGCAGCCGGATGAGGGCGTTCGCGGGCACGAGACGCTCCGTGCTGTAGGCCCCGAGCGTATTGATGAAGCCCGTATAGGTCACGCGGTCGCCCACGCGCACCTGATCGACTCCTGCTCCGACGGCCTCCACCACGCCTGCTGCTTCCACGCCCATGCCGGCGGGCAGCGGAACGGGATAGAGGCCGGAGCGGAAGTACGTGTCGGCGAAATTCAGGCCCACGGCCTCATGACGCAGCCGTACTTGTCCGGCGCCGGGCGTGCCGACCGGTACTTCTTCCCATCGCAACACTTCGGGACCGCCCGTCTCGTGAAAGCGGATTGCATGTGCCATTTGTCTCTCTCCAGTCATGCGTGCGAGCCGTCAGGCTCGCTGATTGTGTAACGGTTCGCGGTCCGGCCAATTGGCGCCGCGACATTGAATTCCCCGTCGATCTCCGTCCAGTCGGCGTAGCTCAGATAACGCCTTGCCGCCGGCAGGATCACGCCCTGTTCGCGCCCCATCCATTCCCAGGCAAATCGCGCATAGGCGCTCACTGCCTGTTCCAGTTCTTCTGCCATCGAGGCGGAGTGCGTGTTTCGTCCGATCATTCGAGCCAGTTCATGAAGCATTTCTTCGTCGCGCTGATGCAGGCGCTCGAGTTCGTCGAGTTCGGCGTTCACCGCCGACGTCCGCTTGCGAAGGCGCCGGAACAGCGACGCTTTTTCCTTCGCCCAGACGCCCCGCGCCGGAAGACCGTGCAGCCTGCGCACAATCTCGCGCATTGTTTCCCCCTGCGGCATGCCGCCTCGTTCGCGCTCGGCGCGTATCAAGTCGAGCCACTCGTGCAGTGCGTCGGCGAGCGTCCGGTGCGCGCCGAGCAGCACGCCGATCGACGCTTGCACTGCGGGCCGCCGGTCCGTTGCGCACGCCAGCATGGCGGGCAGCAACGCGTCGGGCACGGGTGCACCGGATGCCGATGCATTCGCGCCCGGCCGGGGCGAGGCCGTGCAGATCAGATCGCAGCCGTGCCGGCGTGCCTGTGCGAGCAGGGGGTCGAACGGCTGATCGCCGGCGGCGATGACGGACGTGCAGGGCACGCCCTGCGCGCGGGCGCCGGCCTCGGCTCTCGCCAGCAGCTCGGCCGCGCGTTCGTCGGCCGGCCGGGAACGCGCGGTGGACCCGCGGATGCCGGAGGCGGACGACACGTGCAGAAAAGTGATGCGAGCGCCGATGGCCTGCGCGAATTCCGTCGCATGACCGATGGTTTCGACGCTGGCGTCGGTGTCCTCGACAGGAACAAGTAGATGCTGGTACATGGCGTTTTTGCGCTGGATTGGCGTGTGCGTGAACTCAACTGCATCGTAGTCCACTGATGCTTCGTGCGACCCTCTCCCGGAGGGAGGGGCTTGACGCCCGCCGGTGATTCGAACCATGCTGTAGGACTGATCTCCGTCCGAAGCGGCTCTGCCGGGCCGCTGGGGCATTCCGACCGACCTCTCCCGATGGCCACCATTTCCAGCGGCTCCGAACCCTCGACGACCGAACTCGTCCTGAAGACCATCGCGCCGCGCGCGCCGCTGAACCTGCTCGCGCGGCCCCGCCTGAGTGCGGATGCGGCCGATTACCGTGATCGCCAGGTCACGCTCGTACAGGCGCCGGCCGGCTACGGGAAAACCTCGCTGCTCGCGCAGTGGCGGCGCGAGCATCTCGCGCGCGGGATCGCCGTGGCATGGCTGCTCGCCGACGAGCGGGACGATGGCGAGCGGCTCCTGCGAGCGCTCGTGCAGGCGGTGAGGGCAGGGTGCGCGCGGCCCGCGTTCGGATCGTTGCTGCTCGACAGCGCCATCGCGTCGGTGGGCGAGCTGGATGGCGCGACGGGCTGGCTCGCCGAGATCGCATTGCTGTCGGTGGATGTCGTCCTGATCGTCGACGAGGCCGAGCGGCTGCCCGCCGCCGGCGCCGAAATGCTCGCCTACGTGCTTCATAACGCGCCGCAGAACCTGCGCATCGTGGTGGCGGCGAGACGCGGCCTCGAAGCGCCGCTTGCCGATCTCCTGACATATGGTCAAGGCACGCTCGTCGGACCGGATGCATTGCGTTTTCAACTCGACGAAACGATCGCGCTGATTGGAAACCGTTTCGGCGCGCGCGTGGACGCCGATGCGTGCGCGCGCCTCTTCGAAGTGACCGACGGCTGGCCGCTCGGGTTACAGCTTGCACTTGCCGCGATGGCGCATGCCGCGGACCCGCGCAAGGCGATCGAAACGATTGCGTCGGGCCCCGGCAGCCTGCGCGAGCATCTCGTCGGCGCATTGATCGCCAATCTCCCGCCGGAAGACGACGCATTTCTCACCCGCATCAGCGCGGTGGACATGCTGCATCCGGAGCTGTGCCAGGCGCTGACGGGCAATGAAGAGACGCCGGAGCGGCTCGCGCGCCTCGTGCGCGAAACGCCCGTGTTCATCACCGTCGAGGACAGCGCTTGGTGCCGCCTGCATACCGTGGTGCGCGACGCGCTGCGAGTGCGCCTCGCGCGCCTGCCCGCCGCCGAACGCGAGGAGTTGCACGCACGCGCCATGAGATGGCTCGTCGGGTGGGGGATGATCGAGGAAGCCGCGCGTCACGCGCATGCGGCCGGCCAGCACCGCAGAGCCTACGAACTCGCCGAGCGCAGCCTGCACGATGCAGTGCGGCAAGGGCACCTGAGCGTCGTGCTCGACTGGCTCGATCTGCTGCCCGAATGGGAACTGGAACAGCGCCCCCGCTTGCGGCTCGCCGCGGCGTGGGCGCTGGCGGTCGGGCAACGTCACGAGGAGGCGCAGCGCCAGGTCGAGCGCATTCTCGCTGGTCCTGCCGTGGGCGCGGAACTGCGCTACGAGTGTGCCCTGA
>NZ_JFHC01000164.1 GCF_000698595.1 Caballeronia glathei
CTTCACGATCTGCGGCACGGCGTACTTCGAAATCTGCCCTGTCTCGCTGAAGGCGAGCACATGATTCCTGATGTCCGCTTCCGAAACCTCGGGCGTGAATTGCGGCTTCAGGACCACCAGCGCCACGGGGCGTTCGCCCCACTTCTCGTCCTTGATGCCGATCACCGCCACCTCGGACACGCCCGGATGAAGCGAGATCAAGCTTTCGATTTCAAGCGACGAAACCCACTCGCCGCCAGACTTGATCACGTCCTTGATGCGGTCGGTGATCTGCAGGTAGCCGTTCGCATCGATGCTCGCGATGTCCTGTGTGTGCATGTAGCCGCCCTCCCAGAGCTGCTCCGATGCGCCCGGGTCCTTCAGATAGCCCTGCGTGAGCCACGGTGCGCGCACCACGACCTCACCGCTTGCCTTGCCGTCGTGAGCCACATCGGTCCCCGCCTCGTTCACGATGCGCAGGTCGACGAGCGGCACCGGCAGTCCGGTCTTGCAACGCAGTTGCACCTGTTCATCGGCATCGAGCGTCTCGCTGCCGGGCTTCAGTTGCGCGAGGCTCAGCAGGGGGCAGCTCTCCGACATGCCGTAGCCCGCGAAGATATCGATGCCGCGGTCGAGCGCAGCACGCGCAAGCCCGTGAGGCAGTGCACCCCCGCCGATGATCACTTTCCACTTGCTCAGATCGACGGCCTTCGCTTCGCCGCAGTTGAGCAGCATGTGCAGGATGGTGCCGACGCAATGCGAGAACGTGACGCCTTCGTCGCGCACGAGGCTGACGAGCCGCTCCGGCACGTAGCGGCCCGGATAAACCTGCTTCACGCCCAGCACGGTGGCGATGTAGGGCATGCCCCACGCGTGGACATGGAACATCGGCGTGATCGGCATGTACACGTCGCCGCGATGAAAGCGCTGCCCCGATACGGGGCTCGCGAGCGCGGCCATCCCGGTGATGGTGTGCAGCACGAGCTGGCGGTGCGAGAAATAGACGCCCTTGGGCAGACCCGTCGTGCCGGTCGTGTAGAACGTGGTGGCGCGCGTGTTCTCGTCGAAATCAGGGAAGTCGTAGGCGGGCTCGCTTGCGGCGAGCATGGCCTCGTATTCGTCCGCGAACGGGATCGTGTGCGCGCCGGCTTCGCTGCCTTCGTCGTCGATCCAGATGAAGGTACGCACCGTTTCGAGCTGGTCCCGGATCGCTTCGACCACAGGCAGGAAGTCCGTGTGGAGAAGCAGGATCTGCGCGCCCGCATGGTTGATCGTGTAGGCGATCTCCGCGGGCGAGAGCCGCACGTTGACCGTCTGCAACACGGCGCCCATCATCGGAATGGCGAAGTAGCATTCGAGGTAGCGATGGCTGTCCCAGTCCATCACCGCGACCGTGCTGCCCATTCTTGCACCGTGACGGCTCAGACCATTGGCGAGGCGCGCGATGCGCTCACGCATGGCGCGGTAGGTGAGGCGCGTCTCGCCGCGATACACGATCTCCTGATCGGGCGCATGCGCGAGCGGCGTGTGCAGAAGATGCTTGATGAGCAACGGGTACGCATACCCCGGCTGATTTGATTCGAACATGTCGTGATTCATTTGAGTTTCCTTGATGCAAAGCGGCGAGCGAATCGCCGGCTTCGTTGCGCGAGGCACGGCTTACTGTCCGAAATCCCGCCTGACGGTCAATTTGTTCGTCACCGACACGACGCCGGACACGCCCTTCGCCAGGGTGACTGCCCTTTCGATCTGCGAGGCGTCGGCGACCGTGCCGGTCAGCGTCACGGCTCCGTCCTTCACGCCGACGCCGATGTTTCCGGCGTCGATGCTCTTGTCTTTTGCGAATGCGGCATACACGCGTTTGCGCAGCGCGCGATTCTCTTTTCGGGTAGCACTCGCCGGGGCCGCGCTCGAGGCCACCGAAGGCTCGCTCGGGGCCGCCATCGTTTCGCTCGCGAGAATCCATCCCGCGACCGATGCCAAAACGATCAATGCTGCACTGCCTGAACGGCGTGGCATGATTCTCTTCATGGATTGCTCCAGTTATCTTTTATGGGAACTTCGGATCGCGATTGCCGCGCATCCACGAATCAGAAGTTGTGGCGCACGCCGATCATCGCCGCCGTGGTCGACTCGCCCGGCGCCACCGGTTGTCCGTACACGATCGTCTGGTTCATCGTTCCGTGGTTGTCGACATAGCCGACCTGCGCATAGGCGAGCGTGCGCTTGGACAGGCTGTATTCCGCACCCACCGCGAATTCGCTCGAGTGATTCGTCGAATTGTTCTTGTCCTTCAGGTAGTAGAACCCGGAGGTGGCCTTGAGCACCGGGTTGAACCGGTATCCGAGCCCGGCCGAATACAGCTCGTAGTCCGCACGCCCCGTGTTCGCCGGATTCTTGCCGCGGCTGTACGAGCCGGACACGGAGAAGTCCCGGAACGTGTACATCGCACCGAGGTACACCAGCCGATTGTTGTTGAGCCCCGTCGCCGCGATTCCAGGCATCGGGTTCGCATCGTGGCCGTTGTAGTAGACCGCCGACAGATTCAGGCCGTAGTTCGAATACTTCAGGACGGCGGACTCGCGCGTGCCGCCCTGGAATTCGCCCGGAACGCCGCCCGGAGCGTATTCCAGCGCGAGCGACGCACCATAGAATTTCGGCGACTCGTAGACGAGCGCATTGCTGTCGTACAGCGCGCCGATCGGCCCGTTCGTGCTGGTACCGGGCCAGCCGGCTGCCTGATTCATGCCGAGCCACGCGGTGAGAATGCTGCCGAAGTATTGCGCGCCGCGCACGTCGGTTTCGTACATCGCGTACACCATCGGCACAATCTGGCGGCCCGCGTTGAACGTGCCGAACGGGCCGGACAGGCCGATCGTCGCGAACTGGTTGAATTGCGCGGGCACGCCGGGCGTGTCGGAGAGGCCGAACTTGCCGGTGCCCGTATCGAACGTGCCCTGCAACTTGAAGTTGACCTTGTAGCCGCCGCCCAGGTCTTCACTGCCCTTGAGGCCCCAGAAACTGGCGTAGATGCCGCCGTCCTTGTAGCGATACACCTTGCCCGTGTCGCGGGCGTTCGGTGCGAAGGAAGCCGCGGACGTGCTCTGATAGAGCAGGCCGGCATCGAGTACGCCGTAGAGCGTCACCGAGCCTTGCGCGGATGCGGCGCCTGAGAAGGCCAGCAGGGCAGCAAGGCAGGGGAGTCTGAGTTTCATGAGTGTCTCCGTATGTTTTTTTTCGACTTGCACGCATGCAGTCGGGCAGGCGTGGTCAGGGTCGGTAAAGGGGCAGTCGGCCGATCGATCGCTTCGCAGGCCCGTGGTTCGAACGGCTGCTAATGCCGCCGTCCGCGAGCACAACGCGGGACGAACATCCCGCGTGCGCAGCCCCTGGAAGGGGTCGCTATGGCGCGTGAAGTCATGCAGCAAGAATACGGAAGGAGAGGAATTTCAGCCCCTCTCGCGTAGGGAGGGGGGTGAGTGGCGCAGACGCGGGCGACGGAGGGGGGTGAAATGGCGCAGACGCGGGCCGCGCGAGGGCGGCAGATCGCGTTCTGTCCTTATTGAGTGCCTTCGAGCAGGCCAAGCACCACTGCGCGGCGCACCGCGTGCTTGCGGGAACTCGCGTCGAGCTTGCCGAACAGGTTCTTGAGGTGCCACTTGACGGTGCCCTCTCCAATCGTGCCTGCGCGCGCGATCTCCTTGTTCGTCAGATTGCGCGCAAGCAGTTCGAGAATCTCCCGCTCCTTGGGCGTCAGGACGACGCACGGCACCGCGCGAGGTCCGCCCGTCTCGCGCGGGTGGGGCCGCGCGCTCGGCAGGGCGGCGGGCGCCCGCCCGACGCTCCCGGGATCGGCTGCGTCGGCTGCGCGCCGCGCCCAGTCCGCGAGCGCGGGATGAGCGTCGATCAGCGTGCGGCCCAGCCTGAAGGTCTGCGCGAGGTTCATCGCTTCGAGCAGCAGGGCTGTCGCATCCACGCCCATCTGTTGCTGCGCGAATGCGCGCAAGGCCATGATCTCGATGCGATAGCGGCCCATGTTCATCGCGTCGGACTGCTTGCCGGCGGCGTCCAGTGCGTCGAGCGCCTGTTGCCAGCTTCGCGCGGCAATGGCGGCGTCGGCGTGCGAAAGTGACTGCAATAGCGCGACCGAATCGCGCCAGAGCGGCCCGCGACCCGACTCGCGGGCCAGGATTTCGTCGATGCGGCGCACCAGCGCCTGGCATGTCTCGCTGCGGTAGCGGCCCGCATGCATGCGGACCTGTTCGGCCAGACTGGCGACGCACAGGCGGGGCTGACGACGGCTCACGCCCAGCGCGTGCATCGTCTCCAGCATGTCGAGGGCCCGGTGCTCGTTGCCGCGCACCGCGGCAATGCGCGCCGCCGTGCGATAGGCGAGCATCACGGTCTCCGGCGTGGCGGCCCGTTCGAGCATGTCCAGGCGGTTGGCGAGCAGCGCCGCCGCCTCGTCCAGCCGGTCGTCTTCATACGCAATT
>NZ_JFHC01000165.1 GCF_000698595.1 Caballeronia glathei
ACTGGGTTCATGCCGCTAGCGGCATGACACCAATTGTTGTCTATGGGCACGTGGCCGTCATCGAGATAGCGCGTAAGCGCTTCCCAGCGTTTAAGACTGTATTCCAGCGCTTTCGCAATCGCAGAACCTTCCGAAACCAGCTTGCGCTGCGCCACCATCCATTCGTGAAGTGCGTCGCAGACCGGTTTGGCCCGGTTCTGTCGAAGCTTACGTCGCTCTTCGGCATCCAGCACTGTAGCGTCGCGCTCGATGTCGTAAAGCGCAGCGAAGAACGGCAGCGCCTGTACGGCGATCTGGCTGCTGTGATTGGCATGCAGATCGAAGAACTTGCGTCTCGCGTGCGCCGCACATCCGATTTCAGTGATGCCCTGCTGGAATCCGGCCTTGTACCCACTGTAGTCGTCGCACACCAGTTTGCCCTGCCAGCCAGCGAGGAACGCGCGGGCATGTTCGCCTGCACGGCTGTCGGCGAAGTCGTAGACCACAGCGCGCAACTCACTGTAGTGCGTGGGCGTATACGCCCACAGGTACGCGCGATGTGTTTTGCCTTTGCCGGGGCTGAGCATCTGTACCGGCGTCTCATCCGCATGCAGCACACCCTGCTGCAGGATTTCCTGATGCAGTGCGTCGACCAGCGGCTGTAGTTGCACGCCGCACGTACCGACCCACGCACCCAATGTCGATCGCGGTATCGCCAGACCCGCCCGCGCAAAGATCTGTTCCTGACGATACAGGGGAAGGTGGTCAGCGTATTTGGCAACCAGCACCGACGCCAGCAGTCCCGTGGTCGGGATACCCTTGTCGATGACGTGCGCGGGCACCGCCGCCTGAATCAGCGTTTCGCAGTTTCTGCACACCCACTTGCCACGGATATGCCGCTCTACCGTGAACACGCCTGGTGTGTAGTCCAGCTTCTCGCTGATGTCCTCGCCGATGCGCACGCGCTCGCAGCCACACTGACACACGGTGCTGTCCGGCTCGTGGTGGATCTCTGTGCGCGGCAGTTGCGCCGGCAGCGCTGCGCGCTTCGGTTGCTGGGGTGGCAGCTCGGCTGTGGCTTGTGGTTGAAGCTGCTCGAGCTCCACTTCAATGGCGGCCAGATCCGCGTCGGTCGCTTCATCCAGCAGGTTCATCTGATCGCTGCTGAGCTGTTCGCTGCGTCGGCCGAACTGCTGGCGCCTGAGGATCGATATCTCGTGGGTCAACTGGTCGATACGGGTCTGCCGGTAACGCAGTTCCCGTTCCTTCTCGCCGACTTCCCGGGTCTTCTCATCAATCTCCCGGTCTCTGTCCTCGACCTGGGCAATCAGCTGCGCGGCGAGCGCGCGCAACTGTTCCGGGCTGAGGGCGTTGAGATCGGCGGGCAGGTCCATGCGAACGAGTCTGCCAGAACCTCGGAGAGCGCGAAAGCGCAACCGTTTACGTCCTTGCGGGCGTCATACGACGCGGATCACGCCGTCAGGACCGATGCGTTGCCACGGCAAACCCACCACCAGACCGGCGAGTTGCTCCTGCGTCAGCGAGTGATGCTTCGGCTCGCTACCAGGGTAAGGCCAGACAAACTGCCCCTCGTTCAGCCGTCGCGCTGCCAGCCAGATTCCAATCCCGTCGTGAACCAGCACCTTCAGACGGTTGGCCCGCCGGTTGGCGAACAGATAAGCATGATGTGGATGCGCGGCGCCGAATACGGTTATCACCCGGCCCAGTGCCGTATCGAAGCCGGCCCGCATGTCCAGCGGCTCGACCGCCAGCCACACCTGATCAATGCGGATCACGCGAGCCACTCACGCAGCCAGGCGGCGCATTGTGCTGCCTCTGATGTCGGCCAGCTAACCGTGATCGACTGGTGCGCGCGACGCACCTCGACGCGGATCTCGGCCGGGCGAACGTTCATCGTGTCGAGCGGTACCGGCACGAATGCCGGTGCCTCTGCGGACTGCACTGCCACTTCGCTGGACGCGACCGCCACCCGGGCGCTCCCTTCGGCCTGTTCCACCCAACGTCGGAGCAGATTTGCGTTCAACTTGTGGTGCAGGGCGATGGCCGCAAGCGACACTCCCGGGCCCTGACAAGCCGCAACAACCTGAGCCTTAAACTCCACGCTGTAGCGGCGACGCCGCCGCCTTCCAATTGGCGCTTCTTCGATAGTGTTCACGTGTCCACCTATTTTAAGTGGATACGATGCTCCCAAGACCCTCAGCCCAACTCAAGACGGGATGACCGGGCGCTTACGGTAGGCAGCCAATATTGTCTTTCCTGAGCTTGCGTGCGGCAGTTGCCAAGGTCTCGTCGGCTTCCAGGAATACTGCGGGTTTCATTCGCTCTCTAACTAGCATGGTATGGCCCTTCAATTGAGGTCAATTGCATTTCTTGAACCGTGCTTAAACCGCCGAATTTGAACGGCGGTCCGACGGAATAGGTCGGTCCGCAGTCAGACCGAAGAGGACGGTTGTCCCTTCTGCCTTCGCGTTGAGTGGTGTCGGAGCAGGGTCTTCTGCTGTTCTTTGGGACGTGCTGGCCGAGAGATGACCCGAACGGGCGCGGCTGATTTTTACCGCCGAAATTGCGGTCTACAAATCGAGACTACTCCTTGTTGGGAGACGAAAACTACTTTATTTAGAGTTGAGCCGAAGCCTGCGCCGTCGCATCGAAGCGGTCCCTGAAATGTTCTCAATATCAATCGAATCGCTCTGTCAATCGCGCGGACGAAAGCGCATCATCAGGGCTCGATACTGGCAAATATTCAGAAGCGCGCGCAGCGGTATGACAGGGCACGCACCGACAGGCCCACCTCTCTCAGCGAGGCACAACATGGACGTTTGCATCCCAGAAGACGAAATCCGCTCGCGCGCGTATCGACTGTGGCTAGAGGCCGGAAGCCCCGAAGGTCGCGCCGAAGAATTTTGGGAGCGGGCCCGAATGCAACTCGCCGCAGCCGATAAACCGACTCAATCCGACCTAGTCGCGGATTCAGACGAATTCGCTGCTGCGCCGGCAGCAGCGTCGCCACGGTGAGTTGCCGTGGCGTCTTACCAATTCCGTCTGAGACCCGATTCGGTCGCGCGATGCCGGTCATCGTCATCCGCGTACAGATACTGATTGGCGGTCGAATTCGAGGCATGGGCCGGGGTTATCGCGTACGTATCGCAGATCGACCTGATGATCCATCATGTGTGAATCGGCCGTATGCCGCAACCAGCGGGCCGTCGCCTGCGGCAGCGGTTCGGCTGCCCTCTCGCCTCGACCAAGCTTCGAATGGTCACCAGCGCGCAGGGGCAGGCTATCAGCAAGGTAGTCAGATCTCGATAGATCCATGCTGCCCACTCCGCATGTAAGGCTACCCTGGGCTGGCTATCACTGCGATGTTCGCGCTCGCGTTCGCTGTCGCATGCGTGCGCGCAAGTCAAGAACGCGCCCACCACGCGCGTAATCGCGCCGCGCGCTGAATTTTAGGGAACGATCAGGCCGTTCAGATAGGTAGCCGATTACACATTCAGTACAGCCTGATCAGACCGCAGACTCTGAAAAGAATCCGGCCGGTACGGCGAAAGTGCCCAGCCAATGCCGGGTCTTGAACCTGCGAGCCGGCGAGCGCTGGCAGAGGCCCGCCGTGTCATTTGGGGAAAGGCCGTTTCGATGAAAGCAGATTGTCTGCAGTGGTCGTTAACGCGACGAACAAACCATAGCCGGAACGTCACTCACCTGAGTGATAACTTGACTCGACTGCTACAAGACCAATTCAGTTAAAGAATCTCGACACTTCTTTTGCATTTAAGCGTAAAGCGAAAAAACGTAACGGTTACCCTTCCCGCCGATAGACACATTACAATCTCCTTTCACCGGAGTGCGCTCAGGAACGCTCGTCGGGACAGCCGAATGGTTCCCGCGGCTTGCTGCAACAAGTGCATCACCCCGATGAATCACTTCGACCGGAGAGCAACATGGAAATGCTGATCGTCGCGTTGATAGTCATCGTGGTATTAGGGGCTTTCGCGACATTCCTGGTGGCGGAGTTCCTTCCTCACAGCGTCCTGATCCAGGCTGAAGAGCACGGACGTTTCGCCGGCCTCGCAGACGAGATTGCGCGGGGCGCGGAGTCATCGGTGGCAGCGCGCCGTCTCGAGTTGGCGCGAGGCAAGCATGTCGGCCCAGTTTGACTTTCCGCGGTGGTTTGCCGGCGTTCGCCGCGCTGCGGCGCTGCTTGACACGCGCGAGTTGCTGCAATGCCGGTCGCATCCGGTCCAGCCGGACATGGGTGATGCCTCTTCACGGTTTCTTCTTATTTCCATGCGAAGCGCCTCGGATCGGTGGCGCCGACCGCTTAGCCGGACCTGACTTCGATACGGCGCGGGCGGGCTTCCTCGCGCCGGGGAACCGTGAGCCTAAGCACGCCATCCTGCAGCCTGGCGTCGATCTTCGACGCGCCGAAATCGGCGCTTAGCGTGTGTGCGTGCAAAATGCGGCTCACGAAC
>NZ_JFHC01000166.1 GCF_000698595.1 Caballeronia glathei
CTAGACGGTGCTCGCGCAACGCTTACTTCCAGTTTGCGCGTCAGGCGGAGCAAGCGAGAACAGTCGATGCAGATTGTTGGCAAGCGGTCAGCGTCTCAACTGACTTCAGTGAGATTTGCCAAGACAGACCCTGCGCGTTTCGTCTACCAACCTCATCCACTTCCAGCGTAACCGCTACAGCCTATCCACCGATACTCGAACCAGTTCGTGAGCGTGCGCTGCTATCCCGCATAACTCAGCGTCGTCGCCGACGCTCACGAGATCGCCCGCCACGAACGCAGCTCCGAGCGGCACATGACCTACTACGCGTCACTACATCACGCTGGTCGAGCGCAAACCGGGTGAGTTCGAAGACGAAACGAAAGCGATGCGAGGGTCTTCGAATCGGCGCTGTCCTCGGTCAGCGGACATGGAGATTTGGTCGGTAACCCGAGCGTCCAGCCCGTACGCGGAGACGGAGACGCCATTTAATCTGCCGCCGGGCGCGCGTGCAGAGACGCGTTGGTGCAACGATAGTCAATTAATCTTTACGAAACCCTTAAATGGCCTCTCCGGGCCGAACCCAATCGGAAGTTCCGACCCTATGCATGGTGATGCGCAAGGGCCGGCTAGACGAACTTGTCTGGCAGACGAACGCCCGCTGGATGGGCGAAAACCGAAGGCCAAGTGACTTCCCAGCGCGACGGCGACCAGTACCGGCGCGCGCATGCGCGCCAGCGCAGCGGCGACGCTGACCCTCAACTCCTGTCGCAGATAGCCGTTAACCCGGTCTTCCGTGCACGGCCAGAGGCTGTACCGGATGGACCGGGTTGTTCGGGATCTGGACTGAAAGCTTGACGGGACGGTCAAGACTGCACCTCAATGACCTGCACCGCGCGGCAGGCAACTTAACAGAACATCACTCATGGGTATCAAACGGATCTGTGCCGCGCTCCTTGCGGCATTGCTAAGCGCGTTGATTGCAGCAGAATGCCAGGCGCAGTACACCACCGACTGGGTAGCGAACACATTTGGGTCCGACGCCACCCGCGTCGGTAACGCCGCCCGTTCCATGTGGGTAGCGCCCGAAGGAGTCATCTATACGGCGACCATGTGGGACGAAAACGCGGGCGGTGTTGCGCTATACCAGAATGGCCAGAGCATGGGTTCGCTCGGCGCTCACGGCGAGTTTCAGGGCGGTGCCATTACGGGTAATGCGACTTCCATCTTCGCTGCCCTGCAATTCAACTCGACTTACGGCAGTGGCAAGGTGGGACGATACGACCGGACCAGTCGCGCCCGCGATCTTCTCATCGACGTCAGCGCGACAACCACCGAGCGGCAGGCGGATGTAATCACCGGACTCGCGACGTCAGGCTCGCTCCTTTATGCGAGCGACTTTCCAGGCAACCGGGTCCGGATCTTCACCACCGCCGGCGTCTGGCAGCGGGATATCAACATTCCGGGTCCAGGCGCACTCGCTGTGGACGCCGCAGGAAATGTCTGGGTTGCCCAGAAGAGCGCGGGAACAATCGTCGAATTCAATCCGGCCGGCGCGCCGCTGAACACGATCCAGATGTCCGCTGCCTCCCGACCGTCCGCGCTGTATTTCGATGAGGCGAGCGCGCAGCTCATGGTTGGCGACGAGGGGCCCGACATGAACATCAAGAACTACAACATCACGAGCACTCCATTTCTGGTCAACACGTTTGGCATCAGGGGCGGATATCTCGACACCACGGCTGGAATCAAAGGTCAGGTGGGTGACAAGCGGTTCACCCGTGTTGCCGGAATCGGCAAAGACTCCGCCGGTAACCTGTATGTGCTCAACAACCCATGGGGAGGAACCTGGGACCTCGGCCGCAACGGCAACACTGACATTCACGCCTACGACAGCTCGGGCAACCTGCGATGGAAGCTCCAGTCCCTCAACTTCGAGGGGATCGCCGCTCCAGACCCGGGTACAGACGGCGCCTACTTCTATGGAGGCACCAACATCTACACTGGCACCACTGGAGGAACCTTCGTAGCGAACACCGTCGATCCAGTCGCTTATCCAGCCGATCCACGAATTGACATTAACGATCAGGGGCGGGGTGAGCACTTTGGCCAGCTCGCCACCGTCGGCGCAAACCGGATCCTTGTGGCGGCCGGCCAGAATCCCGATATCTTCTACTTCTTCCACTTCAACGCTGAGAATGGCTACATCGCCATTCCGGATGCCACGATTCCGGGTGCAGTGTTCAGTACGAATGCGAGGATCCGCAATGGATTCTGCCTTGACAGCAACGGGGACGTCTGGGCCGGTTTGGACAAGACGAATGCCATCTGGCACTATCCCCTGACCGGCTTTGATGCCAGCGGCAAGCCGAACTGGGGGGCAGGAATTTCGACGCCGATTCCTCGCACCATCACACCTCTGACGCGAATCATCTATCTGCCCGCTAGCGACACGATGATCCTCGCACAAGGAATAGTTGGAAGCACGGACTGGACGTCGATCGGATCGAGGGTCGAGGTATACCACGGCTGGCTCGCAGGCAATACCACCACACCAAATCCGGTGATCAATATCGTCGCCGCCAATGCCAAGTCGATCACCGCAGCCGGCAATTACCTCTTCGTCGGATACGTGCACACCGTGCCCAACATCGATGCCTTCAATCTCACCACAGGTACGCTGGACACCACCTTGCTCAACAGCAGTCCCAATACCGTGTACCTCGGCAATGACGTGGATTCGATGTACGGCCTTCGGTCGTACCTTCGATCGACCGGAGAGTACGTGGTTACGAAGGATAACTACAACGGCTCCGGCATTGTTGTTTATCGTTGGAAGCCTTGATGCCCCAAAAAAAGCCTGCGTGTTCCGAAGAACGCGCGGGCTGAATCAAGAGAAGGCTGTTACCGGCTCAGGCACGAAAGACGACTGGCGCAAAGCAGTCGTCATCCAACGGCTCATCTCGCCCGCGCGGCGCAATGGTGTCCGACGCCCCCGCCTGTCGGACTTCTACGCGTAGACCGTAATCGAATACCATCGAATCTCAATGTAACTCACAGTTGGGAACGTCTAGCTGTCCGACCGCAACGGCTGGTGCCGATCTCGGAAGCCTGACCGACGTCGCTGGTGCCTGCGGGCTACCGGTGCGGCAGTTTGTGGAAGCATTCCGTAATACAACCAGAATGCCTCCGTATAGGTGGTTACGCGCGTATCGCATCGAACGCGCCAAGCAATTGCATCGATCTTCCTCGCTATCTCTCGCAGAAGTGAGTTTCGCGTGTGGCTTTGCAGACCAGAGTCATTTTACGAGAACATTTGCCGCGGCGACCGGAACGACACCTGGCAACTGGCGACGTGCATGCGGCTCGTGACTAGAGACGAACTGTCCTGCAGGAGTTCGGCTTTTACCTATGCATTGAAAAGGTATTAATTGCATGTTGTGAGAGGACACGGCCAGCCGATATGTGGTACTTCGTCAGCGTTCCCGTCTGATGCTCGGCGTGCTGACGCCATGTACACCCCGCGTCAGTGTACGTGCCTTGAACAACGGCATCCCTTCTATCATGGCCAAAGATAGGGCGGTGACCACGAGAAAGCCCCCGCTCTCTCATGTTTTAAGGACCGGGGAAACACTGGAACGTTTTCGAGGGCGACCACGGTACCGGTTTTGTTGTTCCCTACATCGAGGGCCAGTTCCTAAATTCAGACTTGGTAATGAGCAGAAGCGAAGCCTGTCGCTTCGCGCTCGTCGGCATATCTGTGCAGTATCCAGTTCACCAAACTCATCAATTTTCGCCTAGGACGCGGGTCCGGCAGGTAAAGCGGATTGACCTGACGGGCAGGGGCAAGGAAGGCGTCCAAGACCCGCACTAGCCTTCCCTCACTGATATAGTCCTCAAGCAGCACCTCCGGCTGGAGGACAAATCCAGCACCGGAGAGGGCCGCCGAGCGTAAGGCGTTGCCGTCGTTGGTCATGAGGGAAGCTATAAGCGGCCAGCGATGCCGCTGCATAGGAGGCAATTTCGTCGCAAAGCCGGAGCCGTGCATGTTATGCACGAGTATAAGGCGTGCGATACAGTGCACGCCTTAACGCCCATGCATAAATAGTCAACCCGCTAGCGCGCTTCACTCTTCGTTAAAGACATGAATGGTGGCATAACGCAAGTGTTACATTCTCAAGGATCCCTTTATGCCCGCCCTCGAACAAATCCAAGACAAAATGAAACGACTCCAGGCTCAGGCCGAGGCCTTGATGGCGAACAAGGCCAAGACGGTCGTCGCTAGAATCCGGAAGCTGATGGACCAGCACGGACTGACGACCGCAGATATCGACGCGCATTCCGCTACGAAAAAACGCGCTGGCCGCCCGTCAGGCGCGGCGTCCGAGAAAGGCAGCGGGGGCAAGGCAGTAACCAAGGCGAAAGCGGCGAAGGGCAAGTTGCCTCCGAAATATCGCGATCCCAAGACCGGC
>NZ_JFHC01000167.1 GCF_000698595.1 Caballeronia glathei
AAGATGCCATCACCGGGCGCTTACGATTGAACCGCGCAGATAAATGGTCAAAAAGATCGACGTTGATCGCCGCTGAACAACGTAGCGGTGCCCGCAAGCGGAGTCTGTCCGTCCGAGCGTCACCGCGCTTCACCCAAATCGGCCTTTGCCGACATTCAGGCATCGGCCTTTGTGAGGCAGCTACAGGTCACGCTGCTGCCGTTCGCCTACCGGTAGCCGTGGATGTCAGGTATTGCCGTCAACGAATGGGTGCTCTCGACCCTCTGCCGTCGGTCGGGCCTTTGTCGCCTCCAGGGCAGGTTACGGGGCTAATCGATCATCGGAAGGTCGCTGACTGTGCCGCGGCTTGTCAAGCAACTCGACTGCTCGTTCGCCCCGTTTCTTTCATGCGCTTGAGCTAGAGGTGTGCGAGGCCTATCGACAGGGCACTGCGAGCCTCGTTGTTGAAAATGCCAGCGTGCATTAGCGCTTGCACCTCGGATAACCTCAGCCACGAGAACTGATCGTCATCCGCGATCGCCGTGATCTCAACGATCCGGTAGTCGGCTGTCGTGCGATAGAACCTGCCGCCTTCATCGGACTGGCGCACGCGAGCACGAATGACCCCCGGTGTTGCTGGCTCGGCGGGTCGGCGAAAAAAGGTCGGCCCGAGTTCTGCGCCCCTGACGAGGCCCGGTTCCCAACGCGGGCAGAACGCGAACTCCAGGACGCCGTCCCGATTCCGGCACACTAGTTCGACAACCTGCTCCTCCAGCGTATGGAGGATCGGCTGATCCCAGTCGGGCGTCTCGCGCGTTGCGCAATGAACCCGAACATGACGCAGCGCGAGCTTGCCATCGGTCATCGTGACAGGCTCGTTTGCGTCAAAGGCCCATCCGTACAGATGCTCGACCGATCGATGCTCCGTCGTGGGCGCACCTTGCTTCAGACGGCTGAGCCAGGCGTGTGTATCCTGAAGGACCGCAGGCCTCGCCTCGCTATCGAGGGAACGCCGGAGAGCCCGGCCAAAATCACCTCGGCCGGCGCCCCCGCGTGCGGCCAGTGTGCGCCAATCCGTGCAGCACAGAACGGATCGCGCATCTGTATTGACCAGGAGATCGACCGAAAGAAGCGTCTTGAAGAGTTCGAGCGAAATCCAGCGATGCAGGGAGTCACCGACATCGACATCATCGACGACGAAAATATTCCGGTTGAGCTTGCCCAAGAAGCGGCTGCCCTGTTCGCTTTGCAGCGTATCGCATAGAACGTCGCCAGCCACATCATCGAAATAGCCGGAAAAGGGGGGCAACTCACCGCCGTGCACCCGATCATGGTTGCTGGCCGTTGCCTGGCAGGTCGGCGCCAGTTGGACAAATCCGACATTGCCGGGTTCTGCCTTGGCATGCACGAGCAGATCCAGGGTGTCACCGCGCGAACGCGCGATGAATCCGAGCGTTCCGATCTCGCGCTGTTCAATAAATGGCTGGCGCTGCAACGCGCCGTCATGCGCCCATTCCAGCCCCACGATATTGAAAAAGCGCCCGGAAGCGTGCCGGATGCGCCCGTCGGTCAGTGCCCATGCCGAGGACATTGCAAGAGAGCCGGGTATGACCCGAGTGCGGTCGGCGGCCCGGACATCTTCCACCCAGTTCTGCACGGCTTCGACAGAGGTCAGCAGCGCACGGTGCTTCAGCATTCGCGATCTCCAGCATCCTGCTGTACGAAAGCCCAGCCACCTCGGCGTGCGAGGAACTCGTGGATAAATCCATTGCCGTGCTCGGCAACGGCATCGGCTCGTTCGAGTGGATTGTCGAGCACCCCGGCAATGGCACGGTCCGCAAACGACACCCCCACGCTTCCTTGCACGAGCGCCCGCTGAGCAAGCGCGACCTTGCGTGCACCGGCGGAACTGGCTTTGGAAATGTCGCCAAATACGTTGTCGAACATGTCGAGAAGCGGCTGTTCCAGATAGCGCTCCAAAACGATCGCGTGCTCTAGTTGGGAGCGTCTCATGGCGCGTGGATTGGGGGCGCTGAGGTTGGCATTGGCCACGATCCGCATACGGGTCAGAGCGTCCGGCAGCAGTCGGAATCGACCGAGGGCCGCTAATCGGATCCAAAGGTCGAAATCTCCGAGCTGGACGAGGCTTGCCCGAAAACCCCCGATTGCAGCCAGTTGCGTGCGCCGCACCACGGCGGACGGCAGGAGAAGGCAATTGCCGATATCAAAGAAGTGCCTGAGCCAACGGGTAGGCGACCGCTCCCTGGTGGTGAACAGTCCGTCGGCCCACGTTCCGGTCGCGGGTTGCCCGGCTTCGTCGATAAGCTCCCCGGCTGTAAAGCATGCAGACAAAGTCGAATCACTTTCCATTTCACGAACTTGCAACGCCAGCTTTGTCGGTTGCCACTCATCGTCCGAATTCTGGAAAGCGATATAGCGTCCGCGTGCATGGGTCAAGGCGAGGTTGCGCGGATGCACGGCCCGATTGACCGGCAGTCGTATCAGCTTTATGCGCGAGTCCTTGATGGAAGCCACGACGTCCGGTGTGCCGTCGCTCGAGCCATCATCGACCACGATCAGTTCCAGATCCCCGAAAGTCTGATCAAGAACCGTTGAAACTGCCGTCGCCACGAACGACTGGTGATTGTAGGCGGCCATGACGACAGAGACCGCCGGACGGCGAGAGAAGAAATGCAAAAGTCGACCTCAAATTGCGTCGCACCCGCGGCGTTTGAGCCGGGCGAACCGAATTGACCAGCGCTCCAGTATTATTCTATGCAGGAGAAAGGGGCGATTGTAGCCGAACCGCCCAGTGAATCCCCGGAGACCGTCTTGTCGAAAGCGCGAAGCAGGATGGTCGGTCGTGTTGCGTAGCGGGACGGCGTTAATCCCCGGTTTGCGGATTCACCAGGACCTCCGAGCGATGCAACCGGCCGCGCTGCCTCAGGTCGATGTTGCATCGGGAGGGCGACCGCGCGAAGTTCTGCACTCGGCGACCCGAAGCGGTCGAAACGCCAGGCGTCACCGAATGACCGCTTCGCCCCGTCGAGCGGCCTGAAAATCGAAAGTCGCTCGCGCCACCATGCCACATTTCCATGGCTCAAACCGCTGAAGCACTATAGCGTTTCATGTGGATCGCGCATCACGGCTCGCTGATGGTGAACCAAAAGTCGAACTTGTCGAACAAGGCCAGCATGTCACTGAACTTTTGACGGTTACCTTCGAGCTTCACCTGCCCACTGTCGGCAAGGTTGCCGAGCTTGAGTTTGCCGAGTGCGATGTCGTCCAGTGTCGAGCGGTCCAGCGTGATGGTCGCATCCGGATTGGGCAAGGTCTTGCCTTTTCCGTAGTTCATCACGCCGTCCTCGACTGTCAGCGAATAGTTTTCCTTGATGTCGGGGAATATCACGTTGAAGGCGTAATGCTTGTCACCCGCGCGCGGACCGTTCAAATGTATAGCCAAGAAGTCGAGGAACATTTCGGTGGTCATGCCACGAATGATGTCAGGGGACGAAGTGTTCGGCGTCGCCATCTTCTTGACGCCCCCTCGCAACTCCTGAGCGCCGCTTAGATAAAAGTTGCGTGCTGGCCCAGATTCCGCCTGATAACCCAACTGCTCCAGAGCATCCGCTTCCAGCATGCGCGCAGCCTGATTGTTCGGCTGCGCGAACACGAGCTTGTTGGTAATCGTCGCGGCCCAACGATAATCTCCCTTTGAGAAGGCATCGCGCGCGGTGGACATGATCTTGTCTGCACCAATCATGTCGACGTATTTCTTCGCCTCGTCCACCGGCGGCAGCGGATCGAAGTCCGCCGGGTTGCCATCCCACCATCCAAGGTAAAGCTGATAGGTCGCCCGCACGTTATGTTTCAGGTTCCCGTAGTAACCCCGGTTATAAAACTCTTTCGCCAGCGAGTCGGGTAGCACGAACTGCTCGGCGATTTCGTGCATCGTGAGGCCCTGATTCGCCATGCGCAACGTCTGGTCATTGATGTACTTGTAGAGATCGCGCTGCTTCTTCAGATGCTCAACGACGCGATCATTTCCCCACGGAGGCCAATGATGGCTACCGAAAGAAACCTGCGCCTCACTGCCCCAAAGATCGATCGTCTGATCGAGGTAGTACGACCATTTTTGTGCGCTGCGCACTTTGGCACCGCGCAAGGTGAGAATGTTGTGAAGCGTGTGATTCCCGTCTTCCGCAAGATCGATTGAACCGCCCCGGGAATTGTGGAGGCT
>NZ_JFHC01000168.1 GCF_000698595.1 Caballeronia glathei
TTGCCGACGCTGATCGTCAGGCAGCCGACGGTATAGCGCGCCTGCACCTTGTCGGAGTCGGCCGTCCGGGGCAGCAGATCATTCTGCGGCGCGCTCGGCAAGCATCGCGTTCGGCTGCGCTCGCCGCGCGGCTTTCCGGCCGAGACGTCAGGCAGGATGGCAGAGGTCGCCCGACCCGCCATTGAAAACAATATGGCGCTCATGCGTGTCGAAAGAGGTGGTTCTTCGCGGGGACAAGGCCTGTTCGTTGGTACCACGATAGCGGACGATCGGATCTGCGCGCGGAACTCGAGGTCGTCTTCGCAATCTGTTTTCAGTCGCACGCCCTATCAAATCACGCCCACCGTGAATCCAATTTCGAAGGCGGTGCGATTTGAGATACGGACTGCTGCTCGCGCAGAAGCTCGGCTGCGGCTTCGCCGATTCAGTAAGCACGCTGAAAATACATTCCGCTCGCTAATCCTCACTTCAACACCCTCTTATGGCATGTTCCAAGGTCTCCTGCGAAACCGGCTTCAGCAGATATCCGTCGAACATTTCCAGCTCGGCGTCATTTAGATTTGCTCGCCCCGACAAGGCAACGGCAAAGCTCGCGACCGTCGCCGTCCGGAAGTCCTATATCGAGGAAAATAGCGTCATATGTGTTTGCAGAAGTCAGCGCGAGTGCGGATTGGCCGTCATGCGCGACGTCGGGGTCGTGACCAATTGAAACCGCGATAGCTGCGAAAGCGTCAGCGAGCGGAGGCTCATCCTCGACGAATAAAATGCGCATAACACATCCCACCCTTAATCACTTTGCGATGCGGACCCGAGCGCCGCTAAACGGGAGAGCGGATGCCGGCTCGAGAGCGAAGCTCAACGCCTCGAACGGTCAGGTCGCGATTCCTTGTCTGATATTCAGCATGTTCCCGAAGCCATGCGACGCCACGGACCGCTACCGACTGACGTATATCGGCACAAGCAATCCCGTCACGCGCGATTTCGGCGCTCCATTGGGCCGGCTCGCCGCTGGCTTTTGCGCCCGTGGTACACAAACAGAAGATGCACTCGTGGAAAGCCGTAGCTGCCGATCTTCTGAAGGGCGGCCGGTATCTCCTTAAGAAAGCGCGTTTCCGGGAGCACGCCGCCCCGATGCTCCGGATAAGCGAAATGCCACCGGCCAAGGACTCGCTGTCCACCTGATCCTCTCAGATCGGTTAGTGTTCCTGTCGCTTCAATGTTTCGAAGCACCTATGGTCTGACCTCGATGCACTTCAGGGCATCCCGCCTAGCGACGGCGAGATGATGCTGCCCGGCTCACTTTCGGGGGGGCCACTGTCCGTGGATGCTACGCGCGTGGAAAGCGGCGGATGATTGCGCGCGCACACGTCGACGGGATCGGGGCCGAGGCATTGCTGAAACGCATCGGCGGTACCTTTCGATTCGAACGCATAAATGGTTCCATCGACTTTCACTTCGCTATCTGAGATGCGTGCTGCACTGATCGTCGTCATAGCTTTCCGCCTCACTGAAGATGTATGGTTCGAGTGATGAAGCATCAAGCGCTCCTGCGTAAGCATGGGTCGAAAAGCACCGCACCAACCGGGAAGTCATGGCGGTGCTCAAATGCATTCTCGATCGCAATTTCGAAAAAAGGCGTCGCCACGAATTCGGAAGGGGATGCGCGCGAAGTTTGGTGCGTCGCGGCGCATTCACACTCCGAGAAAATCGGACCGCAACTCGAACCCCGAGATACAAGCCGCAGTTCCCCTGACGGCAAGATGCGGATCGCCCGATACCGCCTGGTACGAGCCGTGGAGACCTACATGCAGCGCAGCCAAAGAATTGCGGCGCGCCCGACAAAGCGAGCGACGTAGGCGATAACGGGCCTTGCAATTGCGTAAGCCCGCCCTGCGCGGGACAGTGGAAACGCCCTGTGCTTTCAGGGACGTGCGTCTCTTCAGGTTGGCGGGCGTTCTTCGGCCCTCGCGTCAACGAGTTTCATTAGCCTGCGCGCATCGAACGGCGCCTGCACTTTTTTGTCGTTGTCGAAATAGCAAAAAACATCCCGGCTTGAGCGTCGGGCCGGTTGCACCTTCGAAATTAGGGCGGCGTCGTCTGGCTGCCCTCCCGCCGCCCACATTTGGATGCGGCTTGCCCAGTGTGCGAGCGCATCTTCGCTGTACGAGCCCCCGTAAAGCGTCTCTGTGCCGTGCAGGCGCAAGTAGACGAAATCGGCAGTTACGTCCTCCAAGTGCGGCCATCCCGCCACGGAGTCGGACACCACCAACGCGGTGCGGTACTTCCGCAAAAGGCGCGCAAACTCGGCTGTGCAAAAGCTCGAGTGTCGAATTTCGATTGCATGCCGCAGCCGCCCGCGTCCCGATACATCAAACCAGGGCGTCTTCACTCTTGAATCGTGGTGCCGAGAAAGGCTTGCGGCTTCGTTGAGCGTTCGGGGCAGAAACGCTAGGAATGCATCGAAGCGGTCCGGCTGGAATGAGTATGTCGCAGGAAACTGCCAGAGGAATGGCCCCAGCTTCTCGCCAAGCGCGAGCACCCCGGAGGCAAAGAAATTCGCGATCGCGGACCGCGCTGACTCGTCTCGGAAACGCAGCATGTGCGTGAGATAGCGCGGTCCCTTCACTGCGAATACGAAGCCGGACGGCGTGGCATCGTACCACTTGCGATAGCTTTCGAGCGACTGCAGCAAGTAGTGAGATCCGTTGATCTCGATAGTGTTCACTTCGCGAGAGGCGAACTCCAATTCCCGCACCTGCGGAAGTCGGGGCGGGTAAAAGACGCGGCGCCATCCGTCATAGCGCCAGCCCGAGATGCCAATGCGGACCATAGCGGGTGCTTCCTCAATCTGCGCTGCGCCGAAAATTCTCGCCAGCGCGGGCTGGACTGTAGCGGCTTGGCGCTAGCACACTGCGCAACAATTCAAGCGCGAGTTTCGCTCGCCATACGGCTGCCGTCGACGCGAAATGAGCGTATATGCTCATCGCCGCTCCTGAGAACGCCTGACCACACTTAGCGAATTGAAAAGCTGCGGGATGCGAGACAGTGCATACAGTGCTGCGGTATATCTATTCTCGCTTCGTTCGCCGCTGAATCTTTTTGTCTCGCTAACTGTAAGCACCTTGCCGTGGTATCCGCGGAAACTCCATGCGAAGCATTGAATTCCTGCGGGCGGCCCTCCGGAACGAGACCTGTCTGCGGCACCTGTGTTGGCGACTGCGATGTCTGCGGCACATGCTTCCTGAGCTAGCGTCCCTTCGGACATCTCGCGGGAGACTTCCTCGCTGGTGAGGCCGAAACGATCCATGGTTTCCTGCGGCACGCCGAGAAACCCAGCCTTTCCCGACGGCGAATACGCGACAAACCCGACGTCCAAGCAACCACCGCTTCCTGGAACCTCCGCGAGCATCGAAGCGATTTGCCCGGCGGTGCAGGATTCGGCCGTGGCAAGCTTGAGCCCTCTTGAGGGTGAGGAAGCCTACTGCATCGCGCGGAATGTTCATCGCGTGGGCTGTTCGTGAAGTGGCCAGAAAAACGGACCCGCAGGAGCCCGCCGGCGTTAGCGAGCTGTACCGGGTACGGTCTCGTCGTCTGGATCGAGCGGACTTGCTTAAGCCATCGCGCGCCCTGTCGGGCCCGTCGAACACTGATTGCCTTCTGCGCAGCAAGTCTCATACCACCGCGCGACAGTGGACAAAGTCGGAATTCGGTTTCCACGCGCGCGCCGGATCAGGCTGGCCTGCCGATTGCTGAAGCAGCATACGACATCTCCGTATTTAGAAAACGAAACAACGATGGAGGACCGATATGACGACGCATTCTATTCCAGCGCCGCCGCTGCCGGACCAGCAGCAGGACCGGCAGCCTGGCCTGACCGCGCCGATGAACCCCCAACCGGACCACGGCGAAAAGAGCTATCGGGGCAGCGGGCGTCTTGCCGGCAAGGCCGCGCTGATCACGGGCGCGGACAGCGGCATCGGGCGCGCGGTGGCGATCGCATACGCGCGCGAGGGCGCGGACGTCGCGATCTCGTATCTCGACGAGCACGACGACGCGAAGGAAACTGCGCGCTGGGTCGAGGAGGCGGGACGCCGCGCGCTCGTCCTGCCCGGCGACATCACCGACCGCGCGCACTGCCGCGCGCTGGTGGCGAAGACGGTCGAGGCGTTCGGGCGCATCGACGTGCTC
>NZ_JFHC01000169.1 GCF_000698595.1 Caballeronia glathei
CCCGGACGGTCAGTTGAAACTCCCCCAGTTGTGGTCGCCTAAAATCCCCCACCGTGTGAAGCAGGACGAGGTCGAGTTTTATTCCTCTTTCGTTTTCTGCGCAAGGGCCTCAGCGGCTTCTTTGAGCCGATAGCTGCGGCCGTTGAACTCGAGCTGGTGGCAGTGATGCATGAGGCGATCGAGGATCGTGGTGCTCATGGTGTTATCGCCAAGGTACGCGCCCCAGTCCTGTACCACGCGATTGGACGTGACGATGATGCTTCTGCGCAGTTTGTAACGTTGATGGACCAGCGTCTGTAGTAGCGCGCCGGCCTCGTCAGGAATCGAGCGTGCCAGGAACAGGTCGTCCAGCACGAGCAGGTCCGCCTCGAGTATCGCGCGCAGGCGCGTCTGTTGCTGCTCCGCTGCGCTGAGCGCGTAGCGGTTAAAGAAGTCGTCGGTTTCGAGATACTGCACCTTGTGGCCTTGCAGAACCGCCTGATACGCGACGGCCTTGGCAATGTGCGACTTGCCGGTGCCGGGTTTACCGATGATCAATCCGTTCTCGCCAGCGGCGACGAACTTCAGCGCATTGAGCTGGAAGCAAGCCTGACGCGGGATCTTCGGATTGAACGACCAGTCGAACTCGGCGAGCGTGAGCTTCTCTTCGAGTCCGGACTGCTGATAGCGCCGCTCGATTAGCCGCGACTGACGACGGTCGAGTTCGTCCTGCAGGATCAAGGCGAAGGTCTCAAGAAACGGTTGCTGGGTACCCTGTGCCTGTAGCACGCGGGTCTCCAGTGTGTCGCGTATGCCGGACAGGCGCAGCATCCTGAGGGCCCGCTCGATGTCTGGTAGCGTGGTGGTCATGCTGTTTCTCCGCTTGTAGTGGGATGGGGGGCGGCACTGTGCTGCGCGCCGACGTTGAAGAACTCGCCGTATTCGTCACCCGGGCGGATCAGGGCATGTTCCTGCGTGAGCGGTAGGGCCAGCTGTGGCGCACGATCGAGACGCTCAAGGGCCTGCTCGAACAGCCGTTCTACGACGGCACGTACCTGCCGATAACGATATAGGTGGTGACGCAGGGCGTGATCGCAGGCTTGCTCGACGAGCCACGCGGGATACTTCTTCGCCAGCGCGACGATGCCCCACATGCCGCGGTGGCCGACGCGACCTTCGGCATCGAACAGGTGTTGGCACAGCGTCTTCGTTTGTGGCCCGATGTCGGTGGCGCTGGCCAGCGCGAGACTGGTCTGGCGCGATGGATTGAACGGGCGTTCGCTCTCGGGAAGCTCGAGCGAGCCGGGCTCAATGTGGCGCGGATGGGTGCGCAACAGTTCCTGCGAGCGGCGATCACGGATCTCGATCGTGGTGTCGTAGATGCGCACACACACGAGACTGCCGATGGGCGCGGGCCGCGCCGCATAGTTGCTGCGTTCGACGCTTACGGTGGTATCGTCCCAGACAGTGCGCACGACCTCGGTAAAGTAGCGGAATCCCGTGATCGGCAACGGCCTTAGGTGAGGCTTCTCCTCCTGGAACATCGCTTCGACCTGTCGCCGTGCACGGCCATGGATGCGTTTGGCGGCCCAGTTCTCTTCCCAGTGCGTTAGGAATTCGTTCTGGGCGTCGAGCGACTCGAATCGCCGGCCGGCGAGCGCGGTGTTCTGCGTATGCTGGATCGCGTTCTCTACGGAACCCTTGCGATTCGGGTCGCGTACGCGAGCCGGGTCGGCAATGACGCCGTAGTGCTCGAGCATCGCGGCATAGAGCCGGTTGATCTCGGGCTCGTACAGGTCGGGCGTGATGACGCCCTCACGAAGGTTGTCGAGGACGACATAGCTCACGCTGCCACCGAAGTACCGGAAGGCCTCTTCGTGAAGCTGGGCCCAGACCTGCTTGCTGGACTTCCAGACCACGCGCCGGAAGCTGCGCCGCGAATACCTCAACGTCATGACGAACAGGCGTGGCCGTCGGTAGCGGCCTGTCTTCGGATCGCGGGTCAGCGCGCCTTCACCGTAATCCACTTGGGCCTCTTCACCGGCGGCAAACTCAAGACGGTCGAACTGTTCGGGATCGACGTGGCGCAGCGCCCGGACGAAACGTTTGACGCTCTCATAGCTGGCCGTAAAACCATGCTGGTCAACGAGGTCCTGATAGATCGCCTGGGCGTTGCGCTTCAAACGCACCTGCTGTTCGATCCATTCCCGATATGGCTCACTGGCGGATCGGGCGAAGTTGAAGGAGCTGACCGGCGCTCCGCCTGAAGCCGGCGGTCGTGGCAGTGGAGGAATTTGCGATGGGGGAATTTGCGCGACCACCGGATCGCCGGAGCCGATGGTCGCCGCAGTGGAGGAATTTGCGCCTCCCGCCTGCTGTGCTTCATGCAGCGCCTGATAGCGGCGAATCGTCTTACGATCGATACCCGTAAGCTCATGGATCCTGTGCTGGCTACGCCGCGCTCAAGCAGCGTGAATATCGCGCTTTGTAGATGCTGCTTCAAGACATTCTATATGAACGCGCCCCTTGAACAAACGCTCATAGGCTCTGACATGACAGGATCGGTTGCAGCTCTATATCCGGGCTTATTGCAGCGGCTAAGCTGCGGCCCACTATGAAATCCGCTGACCCGCGCCTCATTCACTCCGCGAGCTCAAGGCTCTTCATGTCTTTCAGGCTTGGCGGGCCACGGTCCTACCTGTTTGTCATCACATACGATCGCCTGTGCAACCTTCGAAGCTCGTACTACATTAACTGTTGGTCTCCGGGTATGAACGCAGTGGCTTACGCCGGCTTCGCGCTCAGATAGTCCTTTTGATAAGGCCTGTTATGGGCCAGCAGCGCCCAGATCGTACGCGCCATCTTGTTGGCTAGCGCGACGGTTACTACGTTCGGCGGTCGTCGTTTGCTGATCTGATCGATCCACGGCCCAGGGTCCTTCGCATGGGTCAGAACGCTGCGCGCGCCATGAATCAGCAATTTGCGCAGATACGCGTCGCCCATCTTGCTGATACCGTGCAAGTGGACCTTGCCGCCAGAACCGGTTTGCCTCGGCACAAGACCTGCCCAAGCGGCGAATTCGCGTCCAGACCGGAAAGCCTTGGGATCGCCCATCATTGCGACCGCTGCCGTCGCCGTCAGCAGTCCAACGCCCGGGATCTCGCTGATTGCCTTTACCGCTGGGTCGTCCTTCTTCCACTCTCGCATTCGCCGTTCGATTCCGGCTATCTGTTCGTCCAATGCAATGAGCCCGTTCCACTGTTCGCGCATCGTATCGACGAGTACAGCCGGCAGTCGCTCAGCGACTCGGGAAAGCACTTCCGGCATCGCCTTATCCAGGGCGGTTCGTCCTTTACCCATCACCTCACCATATTCGGTCAGGAGACCGCGCAATGCGTTGATTTGCATCGTGCGAAACTTTACAAGCTGCTCGCGCATCCGGTGCAGTGCCAGCACAGCTTGCTGCATTTCGGTTTTGATCGCTACCGGCTTGCTGGGCTGCTGCACTGCCAGCCAGATCGCTCGGGCATCTGCAGCATCGTTTTTGCTGCGGATGTTGAACGCCTTAACGAATTCGGCGGGCATCAGCTTCACCTGATGGCCAATCTTCGTGAGCCGCCGGGCCCAGTGATGTGCACCGCCGCACGCTTCCATCCCAATAAGGCAAGGAGCCCGGTTTCCGAAGAACTCGAGAAACTTCGACCGTTTGATCTGCTTATTCACGATTTCGCCAGAGTCCTGGTCAACGAAATGCACCTGAAAGACCATCTTCGCGATATCGACACCCACGACCGTGCTGTTCATCTTGGGATCCTCCGCTTGTCGGGAACGCTCGCATTCTCCACCATTGGCGCATCGATGTTACTCGCATGGAACTCCATGTTTCCTTGTGCAGGTCACGGGTGGGGCGCGTTCATTTCAATTCACTCCCTTGTCTCCTTCTTCTCTGAAGGAGACGACAATAAATGTCCTGCAGCACCGCTAGGGACCGCTCAGCCGGCGATCGTTACCTGGGGGATTTTGAGGTGACCATACATGGGGGAATTTGACCGACCGCCGGGG
>NZ_JFHC01000170.1 GCF_000698595.1 Caballeronia glathei
TACCCACTCCGTTTTCAAAAGAGCCCGGAAAATCAAGTTTTATTCCAGCGGGCTCCGTTGCAAACATGCTCGGCGAATCGGCTAAAGCAGGAGGCCCGTCAAACTGGTACCAGTGATGAGCGAGCGCAAGTCATGCGGGTGTCGTCCTGTCAACTGATACGGCAGCGCAGAAACGTCTCAGTCACGTATAAGGCACGTTTCAGGATAGTCGATGCTAAACACTTCGATGTAGCATCGTCATCAATGGTCAGCGCATCATGTTCCGCCGATTCCCGATATCATGATTGAATGTGTCCACGCTGGGTTACTTGCCTTGCCACTTATCGCAGCCGATGTATTGACCGACTCGTACGACCACATCGTCATTGGTGGTGGATCAGCTGGCGCTCTCATTGCCGCGAGACTATCCGAGGATAGCGAGTGCCGAGTCCTGCTTATCGAGGCTGGGGATGCTTCCGTGGATCGACCTTCAATGGTCGATCCGGCTCTCCGGCTTACGAATTTCGGGACCGCGGCGGATTGGCAGTATCGTACTGTCGAACAGCCAAACGCGAACGGACGAACATTCGACTGCAATCGCGGAAAAGTACTCGGTGGATCAAGCAGTATCAACGCCGCGGTTTGGGTTTGGGGGCATCCAGCTGACTGGTGCGCCGCGCGATGAACTTCCGGCGAATGTTTCGATGACTTCTTATTCGCATTTTCCATAGCTCCATTCTCTCAAAGATTGGAGTCTCTGCAAAACCCAGTGCGGTTCGTATCGGACCGATCGGAGATTGAACGGCTACCTCTAAAATAGCGTTCGGCAAACTTTATCGGCTTTCATTGGCAACAACACGCTTCTCACGGTTGACCCGTTAGTACGGGTACGAACGCAGACGTTGTCGAAACCTAACCGGATCGACATGGGCCGTCGATCATGCGCATGGCGTCCTCGAAGACCACGAACCAGTTATTTTCGACGATCATGATCTGGCGCACGCGACAAGCTTATCGGTGGATTCGTTCTGCAGGACGTCACTGCGTTTCATGCTGCAATTGACGAACGCTCAATAATCCTAATAAGGGAGAATGGCATCGTGCCGATGCAGATACCTCACCGGCCTGATCATGGAGAATGCGATGAATGGATGGAGATTGAGCCGGATCGTCCGCAGGCGCCTCGCGCGCGCGGCGCTCGTGACCGTCGGCATTTTCACGGCCGGCGCGCTGCATGCGGCGCCGCTGCACGGCTATGGCGCGGACGCGAGGCATACCTCGGTTTCGGGGCTGTCTTCGGGCGCGTTCATGGCCGCGCAGTTCGATGTCGCGTGGTCGAAGCATCTCGTGGGCGCCGGCATCGTCGCAGGCGGTCCGTTCTATTGCGCGGGCCTGTTCCCGCCTGCAAATCCCGCCAGCGCTGCGCAAACCCACTGCATGAATCCGACCGGCGATACCGGGCCGCGCGCGCAAGATGCTCTGGCGGCAGCGCGCGAGTTCGCAGGCGAGCGCCGCATCGACGATGTGAGCGGGCTTGCCTCGCAACGCATTTATGTTTTCAGCGGCACCCAGGACCATGTCGTCGCGACCCGTGTGGTCGCGCAGGTACCGCTCTTCTACAAGCTCGCCGGCGCACCCGACGATCACATCCGGTATGTCGACAACGTGGCAGCAGGCCATGGGCTCATCACGGATAACAGTGCGAATACCCGATGCACGCTATCACAGGCGCCCTTCATCAACAATTGCGGCTTCAAACAATCGCAAGACATCCTGCGCTGGATTTACGGTACGTTGAACGCGCCGACGGTTGCGCCTGGAGGCAACCTGCTGGGTTTCGATCAGCGCCCGTTCGACCCCGACGACAAGGCTTCGCTTGGTCCGACCGGTTACGTCTATGTGCCGACCGGCTGCGCGCAGGCGGGTAGCGCGTGCCGCATTCACGTCGCGTTTCACGGCTGCCTGCAGAACGCACAGAAGATCGGTGATCTCTATGCGCGCAGCACCGACTACAACGAAATTGCGGAGAGCAATCACATCATCATTCTTTATCCGCAGGTCGCAACGTCGACGAAGAATCCGCTCGGTTGTTGGGATTTCTGGGGCTACACAAGCTCCGATCCCCAGAAGCCCGACTTCTATTCAAAAAGCGCACCGCAGATTGCCGCTGTGATGCGCATGATCGAGCGCCTTTCCGATCCGGCGCACTGAACAATGACCTTACGCCGTAAGATCAACTGTATCGGATGTTGGCGGTATTTTTGCAGCTCAGAAAAGATTTGACAATGAACCGATGAGCAGCCCGATTTCGCGAGGCACAATCGTAAGCTGCCTTGCATCACGAACAACGATACGACGCATGACTGAGCAGTGTGGTGACCGCTACGAGATAGATGGGATTTCCGGCAGGGCCTGGTCCCCCTATGATGACGGCGTCATAAATTGCTGTCACGTACCGATGGCCTTCTTTCCTCTTCGCGCGCGCATGAAGCGCGAGCCGGTGCGCGGCACACTGGCCAGATATGAGGAGCGTATCGTCGAAGTCCTCGGGGAGGCGCGCGGTACAACTGCGCGCTGCCGATGGCTCTCGCCGTGACCTGGGCTCGGCTCGAGTATTGACGACGGCGCGTTCCCGCGAGGAAGTGCCGGAGCTGGTGTTCAGCCTCAATCACCTTGTGACGAGGTGTGGTTGCGAGTTGTTCGTCGTGCAGCGCGAGCAGCGTCTCGAACACCGGAATAGCGTCCTCGGCAAGAATCCATTCGTTTGACTTGTCCGCAAGTTCAATCGCTGCCTCGACCGCGTATTCTGCAGCCTTGTAGCATTCAACCGGTTGGTTACCCTAACCTGCCTGCTGAAGAAACCACGCGATATATGCGACGCGTATGGTTTATTGAAAAGATGGCCGCTTCCGTGGCCATCCCGGCTTGCAGCAAGTGCAAGATGGTAGGACAAGGACCGCTTCCGCGCGGACGCCTGGTTCATCGGCAGAAGCGTCGCCTTGGAGCGAGGTTGACGGGGATGCGATCATGCACGCACTATGCCACCGTTTGTGCGGAGAGCGAAGAGCGAGACACGGTACCGAGACGACTATCTATTGATTGTCGTTAAGAGCGTTCATCGCATCGCGGACCTTAAACTTATGCGTGGCATATGCACGTTTTCAACGTGATGCGCTGCCCCGAGCGAGCACCGCTGGGTCGACCAGTCGATCGTACTCGTCGCCATCGAGAATACCGAGCGCGATTGCTGCTGCACGCGGCGTGACACGGTCCCGCAAAGCCGTTGCCGTGATCTGTGCAACTCGGTCATATCCCAGTATTGGATTTAGGGCCGTCACTGCGAGCAGTGCCTGGTCCACGTTCGTGGCAAGACGTTCACGGTCAACATCAATCCCGCAAACGAGTCGCCGTGAAAATACGCGGGCCGAGTCAGCCAGAACACGCAGCGACTGCAGCAGACTGTAGATCAACACCGGCTTTGCGACATTCAGTTCGAAGTTGCCGGATGCGCCCGCGAGCGTGATCGTCTGGTGATTTCCAATTACCTGAAAACACGCCTGCACAAGAACTTCCGCAATCGTCGGATTACGCTTGCCGGGCATGATCGAGGAGGTCAGTCCGTCGTCAGGAACCAGCAATTCGCCAAGCCCGCAACGGGGACCGGAGCCAAGGAAGCGTATGTCGTTCGCGATCTTCAACAGTGAGGTAGCGATTGTGTTTAGCGCTCCCGAGACCTCCACCAAAGCGTCGTGCGCCGCCATCCCTTCGAATTTGTGCGGACTAGGGGCAAACGACAACCCGGTCGCCTCCGCGAGCGTGGCACAAAAGAGGCCATCAAAACCCGGAGGCGCGTTCAATCCCGTGCCAGCCGCCGTGCCGCCCTGAGGGAGGACCAAGAGCCGCGGCAATGTATCGTCAATGCGCAGAAGCGCATTGGAGACCTGGTACTCGAACGTCGCGAACGTTTGGCCCATGGTCATTGGCACCGCGTCCATCAAGTGCGTACGGGCGATTTTTGCCTCTTTTGAATTCTCAGTGGGTGG
>NZ_JFHC01000171.1 GCF_000698595.1 Caballeronia glathei
CGGCAGCCAGAACGTGAGGCCATACTGACCGAGCACGACGCAGAAGTAGATCGACGCCATCAGCCACAGCCGATCATCGCCGATGAACGACCTGATCGACACATGGGCTACCTTGTGGGAGTTGTCATGGGCGACGTTGCGTGCGAGCAGGTCCTTCTCCGCATCGGTGAGCCACTTCGCCGACGCGATGCCGTTGTCAAGGTAGAACAGGATGGCGACGCCAAGGAACAGCGACGGCAGCGCCTCAAGCATGAACAGCCACTTCCAGCCAGCAAGGCCATGCACCCCCTGGAACGCATGCATGATCCATCCGGACAGCGGTCCACCAACAATGCCCGCAAGCGGAATTGCCATGAAGAAAAGTGAAAGTGCCTTAGCGCGCCGTGCGGCGGGAAACCAATACGTGAGGTAAAGAATGACGCCCGGTGCGAACCCTGCCTCAGCCACGCCTAACAAAAAGCGGAGAACATAAAAGGTGGTGGCCGACTCGACGAAGGCAAAGGAGGCGGAAATCACTGCCCACGTCAGCATGATGCGGGCGAGCCAATTACGTGCGCCCAGTTTGTGCAAGAGGAGATTGCTCGGCACCTCGAAGATGAAATAGCCGAGGAAGAAAATACCGGCGCCGATGCCATAGACGGTGTCGCTGAATCGCAGGTCGGAGAGCATCTGCAGCTTCGCAAAGCCCACATTGACCCGATCGAGATAAGCGCCCAGATAGCACAGCATCAGAAAAGGTATCAGGCGCCGCCCGACTTTCGCATACGTTTTTACTTCGAGGCTCGCCAATTCGGCGACCGACATGGCATCGCCCGTCACTGACGGCGAAGTGGACTTCGCATTCATGGGTGTCTCCTGCTATATCGCCCCAGGTTTCCCCCCGGGTGCGTTGACTCATCCGCCGCAGTCGCGGCGAATGTCCTTCTTAATGAATCAGCATTCCGCCGTTGACGTCGAGCGTGATGCCGGTGAGGTAAGCCGACAGGTCGCTCGTGAGGAAGAGGCAGGCATTCGCGACGTCGGTCGCGTCGCCGAGACGGCCGAGCGGAATGCCCTTGATGATGTCGGCACGCATATCGGGCGTGGGCTTGTCGCCTGTGATATCCGTCTGAATCAGGCCCGGTGTGATCGAGTTGACGCGGATGTTGTCCGCCCCGAGTTCACGCGCCATTGCGCGAGCGAGCCCAAGCACGCCTGCTTTGGCGGCGCTGTAGTGCGGGCCGCCGAAGATGCCGCCGCCGCGTTGCGCAGAAACCGACGACATGCAGACGATGCTGCCGCTCTTTTGCGCTCTCATTTGCGGAATAACCGCTTGCGACATGTAGAGCGTGCCGCGCAGGTTCACGTCGATGACCGCATCGAAGTTGTCGGCCTCAATGTCCATCGTTTTCAACGGCTGCGTAATGCCCGCATTGTTTATCAACCCGTCGATGCGGCCGTACTTCTCCAACACCGCCTTGGCCGCAGCAATGCAAGCGTCCTTGTCGGTCACATCGCAGGCAAGGCCAAGGTGAGCTTCGCCGAGATCGCTCGCAGCGCTCTTCGCGTCTTCCAGGCGAAGATCCAGAATCACCACTCGTGCGCCCTGGGCGGCAAGCGCATTTGCGGTGGCCTTGCCAATGCCGCGCGGCGAGGCTGCACCTGTGACGATTACCACTTTGCTGTCGTGCAACATGTTTTGTCTCCGTCGATCGTGTTAGTTGGTAAGCGTAGTTTCTGCGCTGCAACCATCGCGATCAATGCAGTTTGGCTCAGCCATTGCTGAAGAATTTTCAGATGTCGAGGAACGGGGAGGTTACGGACAAGTCGCTAGATGCAGTGTGGTTTATCGGTTCCCGACGTGTGGTCGTCGAGTTCCGGTTCAACCCAGGTCAGAGATTTCGCGACGCGAGCAGATCGGAGTCGTAAACGGGTAAACCATATGGTGGGCACTCACTTCAACGGCCAAGTCCGATCGAATCGCGGTACGAACGAGCCCCCGGATGGACTGAGGCGAGGTTCGTGCGCATCTCGAGTAGTTGAACAGGCGTGCTCGTTTGACGAGTGCGGCACGCCCGGTCCAGCAAGGGGTCAGGGACGCTCTAGGTCGCGGCTTTCCCTCCGCAACGAGGCTAAACCATGCGCGGGTTATCAGGGCTTCCGCAAAGTGGCGGCGCTAGCGACGCTGATACCCCTCTCCGCCGATGTTGCATAGAAATCGGTTTGACCTGCCCCTTTGTGCCAGTCGTCTATACTGTAATGTCAATGTAATATTGCGTTCGAAGTTCTGTGATGATTTTTAACCGTCAACGGCCCGGGAACGCGATCGGAGGGCGTCATTATGTTCAAGCACCTGCTTGTGCCGACAGATGGTTCCGCACTATCGGAAATGGCGATGCAGGTGGCAGTAGCCCTTGCCAAGGAAAACGGCGCACGGGTCACGAGCATTTATATGTGCGCCCATTCCATATGACAATTTATAGCGCCGAGACTGTGGGCTATACCGAGGACGAATTCCAGGCCGCCGACCGCGCGCGCGCCGATGAATACCTCGCGACCGTTAAAGACATCGCTTCCCTGGCCGGCGTTGAGTGCGACACGGTAGCGGCAAGCGGCGCGCACCCCTATGAGGCAATTCTCGATACCGCAAAACAGCGGAACTGCGATCTCATAGTCATGGCGTCTCACGGTCACGGCGGTATTCGCGGACTGCTAATCGGAAACGAGACGCAGAAGGTGCTTACGCACAGTCACTTGCCGGTCCTAGTCGTGCGGCCTCCTGCGTAGTCCGAATGCGTGACACGACGCGGTCCTCATGCATGGGGAAGCCATAGCTGTGCGCCAATCTGAAACTGGGGCGTGCATCCGTACGCGTGGCAAGCACCCACTTCGATCGTCGGCATAGTCGCCCCCTCTACGGCTGATTAATGCGCGGCGGTTTGACTCGTAGAGTGACGCCATTGACGACATTTGACGTGGCGTACTTACAGTCACGCTATGATCTAACGACGACCGACATCTGCGCCAAACCGACGCGGAATTCAAGGAATTCATGCGTGTCCCCGACCAGCAACAGCTGGTGGTTCGGAGTGAACGTCCACCGGTAGCCGCGTGATGCGTCTGATTGCGACTGGAACTTCCGGCCCATGCAGAGAACGCCGTCTCGCGCGGGGCTGCACTTGCTTATCGCGGGTGCGGCTTCACCGTTCACCTGGATACCCGAACGACAGCTACTGGGCTCGGATCAGCCATCCAGAGGTCTCGCTACGGCAGCTGGCCAGCGTCAGCTTGTGGCCCGATAGCGTTGAAAAAATCCTTTTTTCTCGCAGTAGAACCGGCTCGTGGAAAATCGACCTCTCAGGTCGCTCCATAACCGGCTCGTGGGCATCGGTTAGGGGTAAGAGGTCCCCCGAAAACTTCGCTAAAGTCCTAGTGACGGAGTTTTTCAAATGTGAGGGACTTCGCCAACCTGAAGCGGCGTTGAAGTCGCACGGCATCGAGTGCCAGGATTGAGGCGTCAGCCGTCAATCTGAACAGGAGGGGAAGTCATGGGCCAGCTTACTACCGTCGGCATCGATCTGGTAAAGAATGTGTTCGCGATCTGCGTGCTCGACGCCACGGCGCGATACGCCAACGGCGCGTGCTGTGACGCGAAGCATTTATGCGATGGGCCGAGCAGCTGTCCTCATGCCGCGTCGCAATGGAAGCCTGTGCTTCGTCAGACCACTGGGGTCGCTGGTTTGCCGCCCGTGGTCACGCGGTTCGGCTCTTTCCGGTCGAGTTCGTCAAGCCATTCAGGCCGGAGGGCAAGAACGATGCGGCTGATGCCCAAGCAATCGCCGTTGCGGCCCGGCAGCCGACGATGCGTTTTGTCGCGATCGAATCCGTCGAGCAGCAGGC
>NZ_JFHC01000172.1 GCF_000698595.1 Caballeronia glathei
TGTCCGTTTTTCTGGGTCAACTTCAGTTTCAAGCGCAGCCGCGCAGCGTGGCGCTTATGCCTTCGAAGTCCGCGATTCCCAATGGCGAGCACTAGCTCGTGGAACGCAGAAGGCAAAGGCAGCCCTTGACCGTCAGCGAGCCGGGGACGAGACTCAGGCGCTTGCGCTGCTTCGACAACTGGCGAAAGTATGTGACGATCTTCTTGATCGACACGCGACGGGTCAAGATTGTCCGTCTACCGTATGGCGCGAAGTCGGCGCGCTCGGCCAAGACATATATGAGTGCATTATCCCGACCGTCGACCACCTCCGAAGCTCCGACGTATAAATCGCGCGCCATTCAAGTCCGGCCACTTTACTGGGCTCAGACCGGACGCCTAGGGAAACGGCCCTGCCGGTATCTCCCGACCCTGGTTGTCCGGCATCGTCGTCTAACGGCTCTAGGACTCGGTCACTTCTTCGCGTCTGTCGCGCCTCCGCTCTCGCTTCTGCACGTCGGTCATAAGTTTCTTCGGCCGGCGATCGGGTCTGTTCGGGCGCGAAGCCGCATGGACGGGTCTTGAAGTCGGCCAGCGCCGTCATTCAACGACCCATCAAACTCTTCGGTCGCGAGTGGCCGCTTACGAGAAAACCGCATGCTCGTTGCCGACCCTCTGCTGCCCTTCGGTTGGTTTCTTCGAACGTCACAACAACGCTCTAAAGCAGCCGCCACAGGGCGTGTCCGTGAAGAAGGTCTTATGTCTAAGAGTCCGCGCTGGTGCGACTTGCTTAAATGTGGTGCATGTCGGTGCAAGTGGTGTATAGTGGTGCGGTTTCTTCCCTAAACACAGGTCTTTCCGGATGCCTACGTCAAAATCAATTCTCGCGGATGCTGTCGGTGCCCCAAAGCGAACCGATCTTACCGATCACGCAGAAGCCATTCGGACGCTTCGCGACAAGAACTGGTCTTGGCGGGAAATCGCCGAATTCCTCCGGGAGCGTGGTCTTGAGACCGATCACACCAAACTCATTCGGTTCATGGCGAAGAACGAGGAAAGGTTCGATGTACCAGATTCAGGTAGGTACTACGACGCGCTTCGCTCCTTGATCGAAAAGGAACAAATATCGAAGGTTCGGTGGGCAATGCTGTGTCATCTCTTTGAGGCCCACAATCGAACAGCGACCTACAGCGAACTCGCCATTGCGGCCGCTCGGGCGGGGGGCAGCGTTCCGAAGGAGCAGCCCCACACATACGCCAATCTGGAGTTTGGAAAGCTTGGAAAACTGCTCGGACAAACAATAGGGATGGAATTTTTGCCTAATACGAAGCGTGACGGCCCGTTCTATAGCAGTTCCATCGGCGCGGACAGTTCGATAAGGCCGCGTCGTGCGGAATATGAACTTGTTATGCATCACGAACTCGCCAAAGCACTTGATCGCCTTCTGAGAGAGGGCTTTACAAAAGGGATTAACACCTTAGAGAGGGGGAAGTAATGTCGGACGAAATGAAGACAATCAAGGCCGGTCCGTACACCCTAGTTGCCCGTTTCATCGATAATGGCCACCGAGGAGTGTTGTGGGCCAATGGGGAAAAAATCGTCGATATTTGCAGAGTGACTTTGGACGAGGTGTGGCGCGCGCTCTGCGACGCCTTATACGAACGACAGATCTCGTCGGCAGCTGCGCGGCTCGACGAACCGACAGCAGTGGAAATTGCGAAGGTCTTCGTACGCATTGCGCATCAGCTTACTGCGGGTCACAAGGCCATGCTTAGAGCGCACCTGAATGCTTCCGACCGAAAAATCACGGCTACTCAGCTTGCCAAAGCCGCCGGCTATGCAAACTATTCCGCGGCGAATCTCCAGTATGGACTACTCGGTGCGATGCTCTTTGCCGAGTTGCCCATAGATTTGCCAAGGCGCAAGGATGGGTCGCCAGTGATGACGTGCACAATTGCTTTGGGCGACGACTCGCACGCCCGTGAAGAGCAGTGGATATGGAAAATGCGGACCTACGTAGCTGAGGGGCTGGTTGCCTCCGGCATTCTTTGACGGTCCCCCAAAAAACGGTGTTATCGGTCCGGCCGACTGCGAAGCCGACCAGTCCTTTTCCCTTAAGGCGTTTTGCTGCAGCCTAGTGTAGTGGGCCGTGGCAACAAGGGGGGCACGGTCTCGTTGGTCGATTTCGCGGCGGATACAGGCGCATCGGACCGGTTAAAAAAGGCAATCATGGCTACTGAGCCGAATTTGGCAGAACGACTTGAGCTGCTTCGCAAGGCAGCGCTTGAATGCGGTAGCGCCCTTGTTACGGCGATATTGGGTGCTACAAACCAGCAGGGTGGATACAAGGCCGATTTAGGATTAGACGAATTCCTGAATCTGCTGCGTCAATACCGCCCACGCATTATTTACCTTCATGCTGAAGAATTTGATGCCGAAAAAAATTTGCTTAGCGAGTTGAGCATCGTGGACGAAGATGGCAACGAGCCACTTTCTAAAAACAGCCAGTTCAAGACGCAGATAAAGAAATGGGCTAAGAAAAACGGACAGATTTCTCTTTTTCTTGCCAGCTTCATGATGGATGGCGTGTTGCACGTTGTCTGGGAACAGCCGACCTGGATCGACGAGTTCGAAGCGCAGGCCAAAGAATTAGATTCGTCGCTCACTGAAGAACGACGCCGTATGGATGATCAAAAAAAGAAGGCGGAACGCGCGCGATTCGGCGATGTCGCCAGAGAGCTTTGTAAGCACCCAAGGTTCAACGCGTCAAGATGGTCGTTCGAAAAACGCGAGTATCTGGCAAAGAGTTTGTTTCCAGAATTGGATGATTCCGAGATCCGGATAATGGTCGAGGAAGCTACCAATATGAGCTGGATCCAAGGGTAACAAGAGAGCGCTGACCGTTTGCGTTCAGATTCCCCTGCCAGCGCTCGTTTCAAGGCTCGTCATTGGGGCATTCCGTCGATACCGCGTGTTATGTTTCGTCGCGCCGACTGACTTTTCCTACTGTTGGCTCTTTAATGAATCGGAATTTTCAAGTAATGACTAAATTCGACCGCGAAAACCTCACCGAGCCGACTTTCGGAGCTCCTGCCGGATTAGCCATTGCGCCCCCGGGCGCCGTCCCACGCGTAAGCGTGACCCGCTGGTTTGTTCGGATCGCCGTCACCGTGTATGCGCTTGCCGTAATCGTCTACGTGATTAACGCGCAAGGTTCGTCGAATGCCGCATTTTCGGCAGGCCAGGTAATCGGCGCGCCGCTACTTGCGCTAGGGTTGCTATGGGCCGCATGGCGCAAGCCGACGCGGAAAAGGCACTGACATGCCACGGCACAAGAGCGGGGTGGCGAATCAGCGCGGCCCCGCGCAGCTCGTTGGGCGAGACGCCTCTTCACTCCCAATTCCTATGATGCAAATGCAAGTCAAAGACATAGATTTCCCCGGCATGCTCAAGCCATTCGAAAAGCTGGAGGGCGATGAGTGAAGCCGTGGCTCGGTGCGCTGTTGGGCTGCATAGGTACCGCGTGGCCCGCATCCTTCATGATCACAAGATGGGTTGTGGGTGACCATAGCTCTATCGGCTTGCCTATCTTCGTTGGGTTGTGTGCTATCGGGTATTACCTGATATACCGAATTGCCAAATTGGAGCGCGCGTAGGTGAGCCCCAATCCGTGCGAGGAAGCACGCCAGGATCGGTCACCGACTTTTCATGCGTCCCTCGCGCCGTCGCTCAACCATCGGAAGTTTTCAAGGTAGTTGTCGCC
>NZ_JFHC01000173.1 GCF_000698595.1 Caballeronia glathei
CGGGCGCTGTTCGACCCTCTTCGGCCGCCGGACCCGCCCCCCATAACGGCAGCTTCCAAGGTACAACAGTCAGTCATTCGTTCGAGTCAGTTGGCAAGTCCTTGGCAATGAACGAAACCGCCGGACGGTCGCCACGGATATGGAGGTGCCGAGACGCATTGCCCCGAGCCGTCATCGTTGTTGATTTCGATTGCCCTGCTGCCTACCTGCTATAGTTAATTTTGGTATCGCTGAGTTTTTTTCGTGATACCCGAACCTTTCGACGCGTGAATGCGTCGACGTGACATCCCGAGTCCGCACGATAGCTGTCAGGTACGAGCACCAAGGGCCGGACGGCGTGCCAACGCCGTGGTATGCGTGCTCGCCAACAATCCTGGCTACCGTGACGGTTCGTCATGCGAAAGTACAATCCGCGGCGCGAGCCGGCCAGGAGGAGGCGGGCATGGAAACGGTGATGAAGGCGCCTGGGAAGGCGAAGGCCGAAGTCAGAAAGATCTCGGGGAACGTCCCGGTTCTCCGCTCCCGCACAGAACGCCTCGCCGCCGGTCAGGCGTTGCGCGAAAGCGTGCCGCGCGGCAGCCACGCCGACTGGAAATCATCGGCCCAGCGACGGGACCCGATTGAGATCCTGGAAGAATCGAATCAGGATCGGTTACCGGAACTGGTCCCGATCCGGTATGGCCGCATGCTACGCAGTCCCTTCACGTTCCTGCGCGGCTCAGCGGCGCTCATGGCCTACGATCTCGCTACGACTCCAAGCACAGGTCTTCGGGTGCAGGCCTGTGGAGATTGCCACATGTTGAATTTTGGCTTGTTTGCCACGCCGGAACGCAATCTAGTCTTCGACCTGAATGACTTTGATGAAACGTTGCCGGCGCCGTGGGAATGGGATCTGAAACGGTTGGCGGTCAGTTTCGCGGTCGCAGGGCGCGACAGCCAGTTGCCGGATGCAGATTCCCGGGGAGCCGTCCTGGAATGTGCGCGCGCCTATCGGGAGCATCTGCGGGAGTATTCCCGGATGAACCCTCTGGAAGTCTGGTATACGCGCCTGGACGCGAAAACCCTCATTGCAATGGCGCCCGACGAAAAGGTCAAAAAGTACCGCGAGCAACTGGCAGAAAAAGCCCGCCAGCGTGTTGTTGAAAATCTCTTCCCCAAGATTGTCGGCGAAGTGGCTGGGCGACGCCGCCTGGTCGATCAACCGCCACTCATCTTCCATGTCAGTGACCCGGGCTTCGAGGAACGGGTTCGTGAGGCAATCGTCGGCTATCGGGAGTCTCTGTCCGATGAGCGCGGTATCCTCCTGGATCGCTATCATCTGGAAGACTTCGCCCTGAAAGTGGTGGGTATTGGCAGCGTCGGCACTCGGTGCTTCATCGGGCTGTTTTTCGACGAGGAAGACCATCCGCTGATACTCCAGTTCAAGGAACAGCGCCGGTCGGTCCTCGAACCCTATACGGGAAAGAGCCACTATGACAATCAGGGGCAGCGTGTCGTCATGGGACAACGGCTGATGCAGTCTTCCAGCGACATCTTTTTAGGATGGTTGCGCGGACAGCGAGGCCATGACTATTTTGTGCGGCAGTTGCGGGACATGAAGATATCGGTTCGCGTCGAAGAAGTCACAGCGGGGCAGCTCAAACGCTATGCCGGGGTCTGCGGCTGGACCTTGGCCCGCGCCCATGCCAAGTCCGGAGATGCCACGACTATCAGTGGCTATCTGGGCAAGGGCGACACCTTTGATGAGGCCATCGCCGCGTTTTCCCTCGCCTATGCAGATCAGACCGAGCGTGACCACGCGGCGCTGGTGAAGGCGGTAGCTGCCGGCCGGCTGGAGGCTCTCGCTGAAGAGTAGCGTGCTGCACCACTCGCACGAATTGGCTGTCGTTATTTATGTACGGGATATCCGGCGTGCTCGATCTCAGCGGCGCGGCAGCGCGCGCTAAGGCAAGAGCGTCGGAGGCGATCGCTGCCGACGGGCAGGTTGGCGCGACGGACGTTGGTATCACTGATTCGAAACGCCCTAAGTCTTGAACGGCGGCGGTTTGACTCTCCGGATTGCCGTTCAGATCAAAGGACATGTCATGACGAGACGTCGTTTTCTCGCTGCCTTGCTCGTCGGGATCTCGGTACTCTCCTCGTCGGCGCGAGCTGCGTTTGCCGGGTGCCTCTTTCTCCTAACTCGGGCAGGCTCATGGCGGGCCGTCGTCTGGACGGAGCCGATGTACAAACGTCCGCGTGAAAGCGTGAGCCAACGCCCGTAGGTGGCCGACTGTAGCGCGGCTATCGTGCAGCAAGAATACGGAGGAGAGGGCTTTGAGCCCCTCGCGGCGAGAGAGTGGATGGCGCAGACGTGGTCAGCGCGACGGTGGCAGGTTGCGTTCCGTCCTTATTGAGTGCCTTCCAGCAGGCCGAGCACCACTGCGCGGCGCACCGCGTGCTTGCGTGAACTTGCGTCGAGCTTTCCGAACAGGTTCTTGAGGTGCCACTTGACGGTGCCCTCTCTGATCGTGCCTGCGCGCGCGATTTCCTTGTTCGTCAGATTGCGCGCCAGCAGTTCGAGAATCTCCCGCTCCTTGGGCGTCAGGACGACGCACGGCACCGCGCGAGGTCCGCCCGTCTCCCGCGGGTGGGGCCGCGCGCTCGGCAGGGCGACGGGCGCCCGCCCGACGCTCACGGGATCGGCTGTGTCGGCTGCGCGGCGCGCCCATTCCGCGAGAGCGGGATGAGCGTCGATCAGCGTGCGGCCCAGCCTGAAGGTCTGCGCGAGGTTCATCGCTTCAAGCAGCAGGGCTGTCGCATCCACGCCCGTCTCTTGCTGCGCAAATGCGCGCAAGGCCATGATCTCGATGCGGTAGCGGCCCATGTTCATCGCCTCGGACTGCTTGCCGGCCGCTTCCAGCGCGTCAAGCGCCTGTTGCCAGCTACGCGCGGCGATGGCGGCGTCGGCGTGCGAAAGTGACTGCAACAGCGCGACCGACGCGCGCCAGAGGGGCCCGCGACCCGACTCGCGAGCCAGGATGTCGTCGATGCGGCGCACCAGCGCCTGGCATGTCTCACTGCGGTAGCGGCCCGCATGCATGCGGACCTGCTCGGCCAGGCTCGCTATGCACAAGCGGGGCTGACGCCGGCTCACGCCCAGCGCGTGCATCGTCTCCAGAATGTCGAGGGCCCGGTGCTCGTTACCGCGCGCGCGCGCCATGCGCGCCGCCGTGAGATAGGCGAGCATCGCGGTCTCCGGCGTCGCGGCGCGTTCGAGCACGTCCAGCCGGTTGGCGAGCAGCGCCGCCGCGTCATCCAGCCGGTCGTCTTCATACGCAATTGCCGCGCACGCCGCCGCGAACATGCAGCTGAGCGGATGCCGACGGCCCAGCTCGGCCTCGACGCTCGCGAGCGCCGGCTTCAGAACGTCCTCAGCGAGGCGCATCTGGCCTTCCCACATATAGCTCGACCCTGTGATGTGCTCGCCCCATCGCGCCAAATTGCCGACCGGTTCGATCCCTTCGCTGCGCAGGACGCGTTGCTGCGCGCGCCGCGCCTGTGCCGGTTCGCCAAGGAGCATCGCGCGCGCCGCG
>NZ_JFHC01000174.1 GCF_000698595.1 Caballeronia glathei
GTGATCGCACCGACCACCTGCAGCGGCTGTCCCTGCTCCACGGCCGCGCGAAATGCTGCTCCTGCGCTGGCGTGTTGTTGTTCAGACATATTCAATTCAAGCTCCATTTGGATGGCAGTATCCCGCAAGGACTGACCCGGGGATGTCGACTGACGCCGGGTCGCGGATTCATTGCAATGCGGTGCCGACTGGTTCTGACATGATCGTTCGTGACCCGCAGCCTGACAGCCGCGGTATCGGTCATTCGTCGATTCGCACCGTCAGCTCGCCGTCGATAGTTTCGACGGGAAGCTTCGTCAGGCACAAACCCGGCACGCCGACGAGGCACCCCGACACGAGGTTAAAGCGCAAGCCATGCGCCGGGCATTGCAATACATGGCCGTCGAGGCGGCCACTCGCAATCGAAGCGCCGTTGTGCGGGCATGCATTGTCGATTGCGTGGACGACACCCTCGATATTGAACAACACGATGCTGCGGCCGTTGACGGTTGCGAGCATGCGCGAGCCGGAATCCAGGGCGTCAGCACGGGCAATCGGTATGTTTCGCGTCATTTCCTTGTTCCTTGGGCGCGCATCGCGGGTAACCGGCGATACGTGGCATCCTTCGCGCCGGGTTTGGTGTTCGAGTGAACGTGCTTGCATCGTAGTGCAGAGACGCTTCGTGCAACCCTCTCGCGGAGGGAGGGGCTTGACGCACGCGGGTGATTCGAATCAGGCCGCGAGTCTGATCCGCTGCGCGATTGCGGCGGACTTCTCCCGATGACCGCCACGCCTCGCGGCGCTGAAGGCCGCGTTAGTGGACGGCGTCTGAAACGGCGCCTGAAAACGGTCGGGCGAACTCGAAGCCGGTTGGCGCAAGTCCGAGGCGCGTTGCGCACTGCAACGCTCTGACTTGTTCGTGAACTGGCAGGATTGCCGCGGCCTGCCTGTTAGAGATGTCGCATACGCAGACGCCCCTTGGCAGGGGCTGCACAAAGGGCGTGAGGTATTTCTTGCGTGAGCGACGCGGCGTGATGCCCTCATGACTTCGAGGTGCAGGAGAGCTTTCCGTTGCAACGGTTCAATCGGGAATCATTCGCCGCGTTTTCCTCGTTTCAACGCCACGAGGTCACGTCGCTGGAGGGGGTATGCGCGTCCATCCAGTCATAGGGTTCGTGGGTTTTCCCCCACGCCCAGGTCCGCGCGGCCGCTGCCGGCGATTCCTTGGAACGCTTGCTTGACACTGCGTCAGCGTTCAGATCCGACTTGGGTTCGATGGTGATGGCGCCTTTCGCTGGCGAGCCGTTTTGTACGTAATCAGACATTGATGGTGTTCCGGTAAAGGGATGATGTTGGTGCAGGCGTCTTCGAAATGATGCGGACCCGGACTGTCTCAGATCCTGCATTCGAGGCTCAGTTCAGCCACCAGTTCCTCGGCGAGCGGCCATTCGCCGTGCCCCGAAGCGGGGTTCAGATGGCCGACCGCTCCGACATTGACGAAGCGGCTGCCCCACGCGTGCGCAAGTTTTGCGACGCTCTCGATGCGGGCGAGCGGATCGTTGGTGCTGGCGGCGACGATGCTCTGAAACGGCAGGCGCGTGCGCGGAACGGGCATCCAGCCGTGCTCGTGCAGGATGTCCGGGGTCGGGTAGCCTTCCGGCATCGGCGCGTCGAAATCGGGCGGCGTCGCGAGCAGGGCACCGCGAATCTCACGCTGGTGAAAGCGTGCCCAGTGCACGGTAATCATGACGCCCGCGCTATGCGCGACGAGCACGACCGGGCCGTCGATCCGGGCCAGTTCCGCATCGAGCGCGGCGACGCGGGCCGCGCAGTTCAGCTTGTCGCGCTCGAGCGGGGGCACCGAGCGCGCATTCGGGAGCCTGCGTTCGAGCAGGGTCTGCCAGTGATCTTCGACATGATCACGCAGCCCAGGAACGATCAGGACAGTGGGCGTTGAGGTAGAGGTCATGAAAGGCGTTCCTGTGAAGCTCATTGTTTCGCAGCTTGTCCGCGCAGTGCATCGATGCGGCTCAAATCACGCGCATACCGCGACTTGCCGATGGCGAACGCGATCATCGCCGCGACGCTCACGAGAGGAATGATCTGCAGGGCGCCCAGGAGACCGATCCGGTCGGCAATCGCACCCGTGACGAGCGGACCGGGGGCGAGACCGAGCAGGTTGTTCGCGAGCGTCAGCGTCGCGAATGCGGACGCATGGATCGCCGATGGGGTGAGATTCGCCACCATCGCCCCCGCCGGGCCGGATGTGCCCGCAACGACGAGGATGCCCGCGCCGAGCAGTACGAGCTGCAATGCGCCTGCGTCGAGCCGGAAGCCGATCGACAGCAACACGAACGAGATCAGGCAATAGGCGACAGCCGTGATCCACTTGCGCGACGGAGCATTCCTGCAGATCCGGTCCGTGACGATGCCGCAGACGACCATGCCGACCCCGCCCAGCAGCACGAAGACCGCAGCGCCCGCAGCCGCCTTGTCCGCGGGCAGCGCGTAGTAGCGATTCAGGAAGCTGGGCATCCACGCGATCACGGCGCCCATGATGAAGAGCTGCAGTCCGCTGCCGACATACGCGCAAACGACCGAGACCGTCGAAAAGAGGCCCGCCAGCAGCGTGCGCAGGCTCGTGCGCATGCCGCTCGCATGCTGCTCCGCAGCGCGGCCGTCCGGATAGCGCGCTGCAACGCGCTTCTCCGAGACGATCATCGCGTAGGTGATGACCAGCACGATACCGAAGGCCGCCATCGTGGCGAACGACATGCGCCAGCCGAAGTGCACGGCGACAAAGCCGCCGAGCGCCATGCCGAGCACCGAGCCGAACGCGCCGCCGGCCATGAAGGCGCCGGTGAGCGTGGAGCGCAGGTGCGGCGGGAAAATACTGAGGATGAGTGCGATGCCTACGCTGCCGTATGCCGCCTCTCCGAGGCCCACCAGCGCGCGCGCGACGAGCATCTCGCCGTAGCTGGTCGCGATGGCGCAGCCGAGCGTGGCGAAGCTCCAAAGCGCCGCCATCACGATGAGGCTGCGCACGCGGCCCCAGCGGTCCGCGAGCACCGAGAGGGGGAAGGTCAGCAGACCGACGATCAGGGCGACCACGCCGCTGAGCGAACCCAGTTGAGTGTCGCTGAGTCCCCATGTCAGTTTCAGCAGGGGAAACACCGCATTCAGAACCTGCCGGGACATGTAGTCCGACAGCAGCAGACCGAAGGTCAGTGCGAATACGATCCACGCGTACTTGCGCGAGGTGGCCGGAGCGGTCGTGACGCCGCAAGGGGCCGGCTTGATGCAATGAATATCCAAGATTGTCTCCTCCGATGTGCGGCGTGGGCTCCGTCATGCGCGCGGGCGCGCGGCGGGCCGTTTTTGTTTTGACCGGGAAGGCCTGCTTCCCGGCGTTCGCCATGGAGTGTTAAGTCAGGTTGAAGGTGCCGGCACGGCGCGCGGCGCCGCGCCGGCATGCCGGGTTTCAGGCTGCGCGCAAGGGAAGATTGACCTGGCCAGCCTTGCGGTTGGGAGCCATGCCCATCTGCGCCAGCGTCTCGTCGGCGTCCTTGTATTGC
>NZ_JFHC01000175.1 GCF_000698595.1 Caballeronia glathei
GAATTCGTTTTTCGGGGGCAAGCTCAGAATTCATAATGTTTTCGCATACCTGGAATTTGAAGATTGAATTTTACGTCCTTGCCTATCGCCACTAAAGTATGTTTACGACCAGGTGTTGAACGTTCGTTTTGATCCTGACAGGCAGCTTTAGATGGAATCTCGGCCATTGAACCAGCCAGTCTGCTTTGCGCAGGTCGGCGCGAGAATGCGACTTCAGCTCTGGACAAGTCACCGAACAGGCGCTCACGATCACGTCCGGATGTTCACACTTCGAGTGTAGGAACCAGGGGACTTGTGATTTGCGCGCGGCGGCACGTTGTACATTTGATCGATTATCAGACAAGGATTCATCGCAATGCCAAGTAAGCAAGTACCTATCGGGAGCGGCAACAAGGCGACAACGACGGCGGAGGAGGCAATTGGTGATGCGGATTTGAGAGGCAAGGTTGCCATTGTGACAGGTGGATACTCGGGCCTCGGCTTGGAGACCGTCCGAGTTCTGTCTAATGCGGGCGCGACGTTGATCGTTGCCGGGCGCGACCCGGATAAGGCACGTAGCAGGCTTGCCGGTCTTCCTCGGGTGGAAGTACGCCCACTGGATTTGTTGGATCGCGCCTCAATTGACGCGTTCGCAACGGATATTCTTGGGACTTTCACCCGCGTGCACATTCTCGTCAACAATGCCGGATTCATGGGCGCACCGTTGAAGCGGGACGCGCGCGGCTACGAGTCACATTTCTCCGCGAACCACCTCGGTCATTTCCAATTGACTGCACGTCTATGGCCGGCACTATGCCGGGCCGACGGAGCGCGAGTGATTTCAGTGTCGTCGCGTGGACATCGGATGGCGCCTGTTGAATTCAGCGATATGCAGTTTGAACACCGCGAGTACGACAGGCTGATTGCGTACGCACAGTCGAAGACGGCGCAGGCGCTGTTTTCCGTTGGTTTGGACGCACGAGGGGAAGGGCTAGGGATTCGCGCGTTTTCGGTGCATCCCGGGTCGATCATCACAGATCTGTCTCGTCACTTCTCCGACGAGGAGTTGCGAGCGTATGGGATCTCACGCAATGAGCCGCACCGATTTCCCGCTGGTCAATCTGCGGGTGAGGGTGGCGACTTCAAGACCGTCGAGCAGGGCGCAGCGACGCAAGTGTGGTGCGCCACCAGCGATCAATTGCGCGGGATGGGCGGAGTGTACTGTGAGAATGGCGATATAGCCGAGGTAACGTCCCCTGAAGACGTGTTTCGGGGAGGTGTTTGCCCTTGGGCCGTCGACCCGGAGCTTGCGGAGCGCTTGTGGCGAATAAGTGAGGAATTGAGCGGAGCGAGCCTTGGGAGTTAAGACGATCCGCGTACAGTCGCGCCGTTCATAAAGGGCGGGATAGTTCCTCCCGCTTTCGCAACGGCGGCGGACGGGTGCAGGCACTTCGAGCGCGGCGACCTTTCTTCTACTAGGCGATCTGTCTCTCAGCCCGTTCGCACGAACTGCGCGGAAGTAGGATCCGATGCCACGCTCGCGTCGCCTTCCGCCATGCACGCGCATGGAAATAGGGAAAGTGCCGTGCAGTTCCTGGGCGACGCGTAGCTTGCTCCGCCAATCTTGGCGATGGTGTGTACCACCTGCAGACCGACAACGGCTCGGCATTCCGCTCACGTGAGTTTGCACATGCTTGTCAGTCGGCACAAGTTCACCCGCGATTGCCGGCCGCAGACCAACGGTAGGCCCGAGTGCCGCATCCAGTCGGCCTTGCGGGAGAGGGCGTACGCCTGGACGTATCAGAATTCCCACTAGCGTACCCAGGCACTAAATGACTGGCAGCACCATTACAACTGGCATCGACCGCATGGCGTTATTGGCGGTTATGCTTCCACGTCCCCAGTTCCAGCGTCGAGAAGCAACGTCTTGATGCTTCACGACTAGGCCTTTGAAGCCGGGCGCCCCCTTGTCCCGCCGATTGCAATGTCCATCATGGCCTCGGCGGCATTTAAATGAGCTATCACCTTGGCGGGAGATGTGCCTATTATTTCCGCGGTGGCTTTGACGCTCAGTTCGTCGACTGCGATCAGCAAGACCACGGCGCGTTCGATATCCGGCAGTGCGTTGACGGCATTGACTAAACGCGTGTGTTCAATGAGTTCGCAAGCGTTTGCGCACGATGAGCCACCCGCGTCACCTCGGGATGCAGCGAGACAGGTGAGCGGAAGCGGTTCATTGCCTCCAGCGCCCCAGCGCCGGGTAACCCACCCGAAATACACTCGTGCGTAAAGTTGCTTCGGCGCAGAAACGCTTTGCTCCGCAGCGCTCGCGTCAAAATTTCCAAAACAATAAGCGTCCTCGACCAGCTTTTCGGCCATTGCAGCATCACCGCACAGTCGGAATGCGAACGCCCACAAGCGGGGCAGCATGCGGGTGGCGAGCGGCCAGGAATCAGCTGTTAGCGAAACACTCATCTCAGAAGCCAGTGGTATGAACGGGAGCGAAGCGATGTTCGTTTTCGTCCGAATTTCAGAAGAGGCGTAGACAACGCGCACGGCATCCGTATGCGCGGGTCTGTCTTTCGATGCCTCACGTTGCACTCCGTCAGGCAAGCATTGGTTGCGCTGACTTTTCATCCATCGGAAGTTGGTGCAGTTGGCACAGGTATATTCACAACCCTGCTTGAGCATACGGAATAGGAGGAAATGATGGGATGCCTAAGCGACTCAGATATATGCTGTATCGGATCAAGCACCATATACCTTACTGCTACCGGAAGCCGATCTCTCTTAATGGGAAGGTTGGATTGACACGGCGGTACGCTGAGAACCATTCGGTTTATTAGGCGTTATCTGGCTTAAGCGTGAGTGCGGGAATCAATGAAAGCCAAAGACCGATATGGGGACGCGATGCGACGGAGTGAACACCCGGCGCGCCGAGCTGTTGTACGGATGCTCCATACTTCGGATCAGTATGCCCTGTTCTGAAACCGCGCCGAGTAGTCGCTTCGAAGCAGGAAGTGTGCACGTCAAAGCGAGCGCGTGCGAGCGGAGATCCGTCAAGTCCGGCAATTGCTCCGGGCACCAATGATTTGAATTTGAGGTTGTGCTTGCCTGACATTTGACCGCCAATGGGGTGAGTTGGCGAGGCAACGCGAACTGCCCACCGCCGAATTCGTTGCGAGCCCAAGCCGCATTGCTGCGCATAGCGACACGTGATTTCATGACGAGATCGCAAGAGCGCCTTCCGGGTTGCAGCGTGTTGGATCTGTCGGCGGACAATCAGAGAGCTGCTTCAAGCCTTGCTGCGGGTATATGAGAGGGCCTGCGTAAAGCTATGAAGCGTCGCGTCGGCGACGCGCTCAGTCCGGGCCGTCAGGGAAACTTTAAGCGCGGGCCGGACTGAACCGCCCCGGGAATTGTGGAGGC
>NZ_JFHC01000176.1 GCF_000698595.1 Caballeronia glathei
ATGGGGGAATTTGACCGACCGCCGGGGTAGTTAGCTATATTAGTGTAGTTAGAGAAGCTAAAAAAAAGACCTGACCTGTTCACTCTGAGCCAGGAGATAGTGCAGCCTGAGAGTTTCGCAGTCGATCAGCAGCCGCATCCGCGCGTGGTCGTTCGGATCACGCGCTGAGGATGAGACCGACAGTTGTGTGGATGCACTGATCGTAGCCGAAGATCGCGAAGGTTTCGTCCAAAAGACTTTGTTGCTCGAAACGTCCATCCAAAACTGTCGGTGTGACGTGGTTGGTGGCCAGGCGGTGACCCACTCGCTTGCCGACCAAGATTCGCCTGCCGGTGCACATGATCCAGCGATCAACAAGCTCAATCACATTTCGCTTGAGATTCCTCAGCAGACGGACCAGGAAGCTCACTCCGGCGGGGCTAGCCGAGCCCACGGAGATACCCGTGGAGAAGATCCGCGGCATTCTGAAAATTCCGAAGCAGCCGGTGTCGCTCGAGACGCGGGTGGGTGAGGACGCCGATGCAGCGCTCGGCGACATGATCGAAGTTCCAATGGCCGCGTCGCCGCCAGACGCGGTGGTTCACGCGAACATGTCCGCCGCGATCGGCGATGCGCTCTCGCCCCGTGAGGGAAGATTTGCTGCGCATGCGCCTTGGGATCGACACCGTGTCGGACTACACGCTCGAAGAACTCGGCAAGCAGTTCGACGTTGACCCGTGGATGTATTCACCCGATCGAAAGCGAGGCGATGCGAAAGCTGATGCATCCGAGCAACGCCGACAAACCTCAGGCCATATCTCGACCAATGCGGCGCCTGCACCGTCTGGTCATTGTTGAAGTAGCAATAGACATCGCCGCTCGCGCGCCAGGCACGCTAGATGTCCGAAAGTAAGGCAGCGTCGCGCGGCTGCTCACCAGCGCCGCACTGACGGATGCGGCTTGCCCAGCGTGCGAGTGCGTCTTCGCCGTGCGCGCCGCCATAAAGCGGCATGCTTCGCAGTGTTGTACGTCGATTTCAGAGGCGGCAAGGCGCCTGCGATGATCCACCATCAATGTAGGATGAACGATATGGAGATTTTTCTCGCCATTGTCTACAGCCTCTTTAAAAAATTGGTTCAGAACGTCGTATTCTTCTTCGCGGCTATGGAAAAGGCGCAGCCTCCGCTCCATTCCTGGCCGTTACCACACGATATCCTTGAGCGGCGAGTTGCAACTCAAGGACGACGAGGATGTCCGACTCGCCGTTGACCAGCAGGATCGTCCCCATGATAAAGTTCTTCTCTTTAGTTTGCATTTCTATACAGCAATGATCGTTCCAATCCCGCGTCGGTGGCTTCCGAGCAACGAGAATAAGGAGCAACCCGCTGCCGACGCCGGGTCGTTGTTATCGCGTGCTCTCCTTATCTGAAAAGCGCGCTGTGACAACGACGATGGCATCGCTATGGTTTGGCCAACCCTTGCTCAGCGAGCTCGCTGAGTCCACGCAGCGGCACCCCAATCCATGATGGGCGATTCGCGGCTTCGTAGCAAACCTCATAGGCGGCTTTCTCGAGCAAAAACAGCTGGAGCAACGCTTCGAAGGTTCCCTCGTCACCGGTGACTTTGAGATGGGCAATCCCTAGCGCGTGGCGATATGCCGATAAAAAGGCAGCCTCTGCTTGTGAATAGAAGTCCTCGACCAACTCGGCCGTGGAATTGCCCGCGCGCTCAGGCTGGCTACCACGCTCAGCCAATACCGTAGCACTTGCGTAACGGAGTGAACGCAGTAGGCCCGCAACGTCGCGTAACGGACTAGCTTTTTTCCGTCGCTCCTTCAGCGGCCGGGCCGGCTCGCCCTCAAAGTCAATCAAGTACGCATCCCCTTGGGCGATGAGGACCTGCCCGAGATGAAAGTCGCCATGGATGCGGAAGCACAGTGCGTGGGCGTCCTCTGACACGAGCGTCTGCGTATGGGCTAGCACCACTGGACGTCGTTCGAGCAAGCTCTGGGCTCTCGCGCGGTCGGCGTCGTTCAGTGTATCGAGCCGTCCGGCCAGGATATCAAGCGCCGTACTGATCAGATCCACCGCGCCATTGGTCCAGGAATGCACCTCGTCCGCAGTAGCCATCCGCGGCGAGAAGGCGTCTTCTCCCGTCGGCGACGCGAGTACGATGTGAAGCTCGCCCAGGCGACGGCCGAGGATCGCCGCGAGCTCCCGATAACCGTCAATACTATTTTGCGCATCGTTGTCAGGGTCACGGCGACCGGGCGCGGATCCAACGGAGGGGGCATCTTGCATGGCGCGTCTCAGCCAGCGAAGCGCGCAGTCCCACGCGTCGCCTTCATTTGGAATAAAGCCCTGGAGGATACACAGCGTATGTTGCACGCCATCGCTATCAAGGCGCACGACTTCCCCGAACAAAGGGCCTGCATTTGCATAGCCACGGGCCGTCAGATATCGGGTCATTTCCGCCTCAGGGTGGATGCCGCCGATGAGGCGACGCACCAGCTTGAGAACGACTTTTTCATCAATGACGAGCGAACTATTGCTTTGCTCCGCCGACAGCCAGCGGATGCGCGGCCGCGTGCCTTCGGTGAAGTCGGCCGCATCGATGTGGTCGGTCGGTGCGAAGCGGAATTCGCCTAAATTCTCCGTCGTCAGAACGGTCCGATCTTTCAACATCGCCAGCACGCCACGCGCAAAGCCTGGGATGGCGAACGCGTCGATCAAATGCGCGTCTTCATTTTGTCGCTTGATGCGTGCGACCGCCATATCCCGGGTTGCCTCGGGAATCTCGTCGACGTCTGAAACGACTGCTAGTGGTAGGAAATACCGTTCGACACCCTTCGGCGAGCCAACTTCGACCTCTGCGAACGCAAATCCAGCCTCATGCACACACGCATAGGCGGCAACCCGCACGACGCCAAGCTCTTGGTCTTTTGATGCAAACCACCGGCGCCTGCCGAGATACGCTTGCAACACCGATGGGTCGAGCGACGAGATCTGTTCATGCGTGGGACACGAGGCGCGGGCGGCAAGCGGTGCGTGGCCGGAGAACGATCCCTGCGCTGGCTCAGCGTCCAGCTGTCCGGCTCGAGTGTCGCCTGATTCGTCCTTCCCCAACTCCTTATCGTTCACGTTCGCCTCTTTTGGCTATCACGTCGTGACCCAGCAGTAGGGCCTTGGTCCTCCAGAGCGGACGCTCGGGGTCGGCGCCAGGGGCTCGAAGGTGCCCGCCTTCAACATACCTTTGTGGCGCTGGGGCCTGGGTAACCGGCGGCCCCTTGGCGGACACCCCGCTGGCACCACCGCGCGAATTTCCGTCGCGCACTACAGCGCGGCCGTCGCAGCACTCAGTCGTCCATCGCCCGGCGGAGCGTCACCGATCGCCCCCTGTGAACCAATGCGG
>NZ_JFHC01000177.1 GCF_000698595.1 Caballeronia glathei
ATGCCGACTCCCGGATTATGCCGCGTCATGCGTGCGCGCGGCGGTAGGTTTGGCATTGCGTGATTGCTGTGTCGGCATAATCGTATGATTTCTCAGGCTGGCTATCGCGCTGGCCAGGAGAGATCAAATGAAGGCGACACGCACAGTCAGCGAATCCGGTGGGCTGCCAGCCCGTCACATTGATGCATTTCTCGATCGTCTACGGACGGCTCACTATTCCGAGGTAACGCTTCGCAAGAAACGAAGGGTCCTGTATGCGTTCTTCAGGTGGATGAAGAACAGGAATATCGACCTTGTTGACCTCGATGAGTCCGCGACGACTCGTTTTAGGGAGCGCCCGATCGACGCCTCACGAGACCGCGTCCAGTGCGAGCGCGCCGCATTACGATCATTCCTTGCCTGTCTGCGCGTTGAAGGGATCGTGCGCTCGACGACGTTGAGCGGCCAATCCGCGATCACGCACATCTATTGCCGGTATCTGGACTATCTGAGGCAGGATCGTGGACTAGCGAGGAACTCGGTACTCGTCTATGGGCCCTTCATCCGTGACTTCCTCAGCAGCCACGACGCAGGCGACGGAAGTGTATTGCCCGATGCATTTGACGCCGTAACGATCCGGAATCATCTCCTTGTTCGCAGCAAAGGTCGATCGGCGGAGTACATGCGGCTGATGACAGTGGCCCTTCGCTCGTTTTGCCACTTCCTCTTTCTGCGTGGAAACACGCCGTGTGACCTGTATGAGTCGGTGCCTTCAGTTCGCAAGTGGCAACAGTCAACTGTGCCAACATTCCTCACGCCCGAGCAGGAGGAGGCCCTCATTGCCACTGCGGACCGATCCACTCCGCGCGGGTGCCGCGACTATGCGGTCCTGCTGTTGTTGGCGCGACTGGGGTTGCGTGCAGGAGAGATCGTCGCACTTGAGCTAGGCGACATTCACTGGCGTTCGGGGGAATTTGTCGTTCATGGCAAGGGGCAAATGGTGGAGCATGTCCCACTACCTTCCGAGGTTGGAGGCGCGATTGCAACGTACCTTCGCGACGCTCGTGGAGCGAGCGCATCGCGTCGGGTATTCCTTCGCATGTACGCACCGCGTGTTGGTCTGGCGGGACCGGCGGCAATTGGCCACATTGTTCGTCTGGCGTTCGCTCGCGCCGCGTTTCGCCCTGCGTGTCGCGGCGCGGCGCATCTGTTTCGGCACAGTCTGGCGACAACGATGATTCGCCAAGGTGCATCGATGGCGGAAATTGCCGAGGTGTTGCGGCACCGCTCACAGGTCAGTACCGCGATCTACGCAAAGGTCGCGTTTGAGGACCTGCGCGGGGTAGCGCGCTCATGGCCCACGGCGGGAGGTGCAATATGACTGCGATCCGTGACTCCCTTGCTCAGTACGTTGCAGTCCGCCGGGCTCTCGGAGCGTCATTCTATGAACCTGCATTGGCACTCGGTCATTTCGTTGATCTTCTTGAACGCGAAGGCGCCGAGTTCATTACCACCGATCTGGCTCTGCGCTGGGCGACGACGCCCGTACTCGTCGAACGCGCCACCTGGGGGCGGCGCCTCTCCCAGGTGAGAGGATTCGCCAGATGGATGAGCGTCATTGACAGCCGAAACCAGATTCCGCCAACAGGATTCCTTAGTGCTCGTCGACGACGCAACGCGCCGCATATTTACACGGAACAGGAAATTAACCTGCTCATAATCCAGGCTGCGCGGCTACGCTCGCGCACAGGCATGCGAGCGCTGACCTATTCGACGCTTATCGGGCTTCTCGTAGCGACCGGCCTCAGGCCGGGTGAAGCGCTTCGACTCAACCGGTCCGACGTTGACCTCGTTAGCGGAATACTCTCCATCCGGGAATCGAAGTTCGGCAAATCGCGCTTTGTACCCGTAGAAGAGTCGACCCGCGCCGCACTCGAACGTTATGCTCAGGGTCGCGACCGGCTCTGCCAGCAGCGGTTGAGTGAGGCGTTTCTGGTTAGTGAGCGCGGTATCAGGTTGAAGGCCGGCACTGTCCGAAGCATGTTCGTCAGAATGTCGCGTGCCGTCGGCCTGCGGCCAGCGACAGAGGATGGTCGCGATCGTTACGGCCCACGGCTCCAGGACTTCCGGCATAGCTTTGCGACCGGAAGGCTGGTCGAGTGGTATCGCGACGGTCTGGACGTGAGTCGGGAATTGCCGAGACTTTCCGCCTACCTCGGGCATGTCAACGTTGGTCTTACGTACTGGTACATCGAAGCGGTTCCGGAGCTGCTTGAACTCGCCGCAGGCTATCTCGGAAAGAACTGTCCGGGAGAGCAGCCGTGAGCGCCGCCGGCCTTCCATCGCTCGTTCAGCGTTTCTTTACCCAGCGCCTGCTCGAGCAGCAAGGGCTGAGTTCGCACACGGTGGCAAGTTACCGTGACACGTTCCGGTTGTTGCTGGCGTTCGCCACGAAGCATATCGGGCGCGCGCCGTCAAAGCTGCGGATCGAAGACTTCGACACGTCGTTCATCGAGAAATTCCTTCGGCACTTGGAACAAGGCAGGGGCAATTCAGTGCGGACACGCAACACGCGCCTTGCCGCTGTGCATGCCTTCTTCCGGTTCGTTGCGGTCAGTGAGCCTGCTCTGTTCCTGCAGTGCCAGCGCATTCTTGCAATTCCATCCAAACGCTGCGAACACGGTCCCGTCGAGTTTCTCACCGAGAGCGAGGCCGCAGCTCTGGTAGCGGCACCCGATGTACGAACGTGGATCGGCAACCGCGACCGAACGCTGCTTCTTGTAGCGGTCCAAACGGGTCTGCGAAACAGCGAATTGACCGCTCTCCGGCGTCAGGATGTGGTGCTCGGTACAGGCGCACACGTCCGTTGCCTCGGCAAAGGCAGAAAGATGCGATGCACTCCGCTACGACCGGATGTCGTTGCCGTCCTTAAAGAATGGCTGTTGTATCAACCAGGCGAATCAGATGATCCAGTCTTCCCCAGTTCGCGTGGCGGTCATCTCAGTGCCGATGCTCTTCAGCGACTCGTGTCGCGCAACGTCGAAATAGCGCGTCTCTCGTGCCCTTCGCTGAAGAAAAAATCAGTAACGCCCCACACGCTTCGGCACGCGGCTGCGATGAGCCTGTTGCATCACGGCGTAGACCTGACCGTGATCGCGCTCTGGCTCGGTCACGAATCATCAGAAACAACTCAGATCTACTTGCACGCCGACATGCAGCTCAAGGAACGCGCGCTTGCGCACGCCACGGCCAGCGGCATCGCGCCGACACGCTACAAACCTCCCGATCCGTTGCTCGCCTTCCTGGAGGCTCTCTGATAATGCCGATAATCCGAGCGACCCGGAACAGGGATCCGCCCAACCGTTGTGCCTGTGGATTCCCGACGCGGCATAATCCGGGAGTCGGCAT
>NZ_JFHC01000178.1 GCF_000698595.1 Caballeronia glathei
CCCCTGGGATCACCGGGCGCTTACGATCATTCACGCTTATAAATTTAACAAATCCCTATGAATCGATGACAAAGCTCCAAAGCGCTGCGCATTCTGTGTCGCTTAAGGTGTATTGGGGCATGGCTTTTTTCAGAACGATTCCTGTCGGATCGACGCCGGCACGCAAGACGCGGCAAAACGAGATCAGGGTGTAGTGACTCGGCGGGCCGCCTCGACGCTCTGCATCGCTGAGCAGGTGCCGGCGTGTAAGGGGGGGCGCAAAAGAGGCTGCATTGTCCATGTGACCATGGCAATTAATGCACCGGGCAGCGTTGGCAGGCACCATGCGGTTGTCGTCGCGTAAGTGCGCTACGAGTGCGCGCTGCCCGCTAAAGATCGCATATCCCAAGTCCGTGGATCGATACGGATCCTCCCCATTTGCCGAATTATCAACAGCAACAAAAAATAGGGCCGTCATCACGTGCATCGTGAAGCTGGCGCGGTATGAGGTCCATGTCATCAGTGGATCCGAAGAGTGCGCGAGACGCTCGGTACTCCCGTCGCGTCAAGAGCGAATAACATGTAATAGCCGGGCACGACGACGCCAGGATCAATTGGAATACTCAACAGATATTCGCCTGCTCTACCGACGCGAAAGCTTAACGGAACGCGTCGCTGCTCGTTGTTGAGAGAATGAGTTGCCGATGACAGACGCATCAGCGCAAATGCGCTAACCGTCTTGTCCGTGCTTACGGATATCGACGAGCCAAGACTCGCGGTCGTGGGCGCCGACAAGATCGTGGGACGTAAGGCTGGCGAACCATCCGCGTTGAGAAGATACGGCGGCGTCAGTATTTCGGCGTTAGTGTGATTGGTCGAACACTGCCCGCACAGCCCCCCACCACCGCTTAACACGCGACCGTCCGGCAAAAGCAGCGCGAAACTGTGGTAGGTGCGCGGAACAGCTTGGGCGGCAAGCAGCATAAAAGCTTCAGTCCCAGGGCTCCACAGTTCTGCCGTCAGAACCGCGTTGTCGTCGGAGAAAATCTTTGCAAAGGCTTGACCGCCGACCACGACGACGTCCCCGCTCGGTAGCACGATGCTGTTGTGAAACGTGCGCTTATAGCTCATTGGAGCTATTGCGCGAGTGATCGCCGCTCCGCTGCTGATATCGATTAGCGTGGCGTTCGACGTCGCTTCGGTCTCTTCGTAGTTAGGTGCGCCGCCGACGACGAGGATTTTCCGAACGTCATACATGACCGCGTTGCCGTTCATCGCGTCACTGCCTCGATTCCCCGCCTGCTCCACACTACCGTTTCCTGCCGTGTCAATCCAATGCATGGCCCGACTGGGGCCCGCGTGGAAAACTCGGCCGTCGGAAACTGCGAACAACCACATGTGGTTGTCGGCACGATATATTCCCGCTGCATCGTTTGTTAAGAAATAGTCGGCAAGCACCGCAACATTGTCTCTCCAGCCCGAATTACCGACCCACGTTTCTCCGTTCTTGTGTCCCTGTCCTCCGTTCCATGAGCCTCCCAACACGAACACACCGCCGCTGCTCAGTGTCACGCTCCCCTGATAGCCTCGTGCAATGTTCATCTGCTTCCCGGATGTCCACTTTCTTGAGCTAGGGTTAAAAATGCTAACCTTCGAGCTACTCGAGCCACCCGTCACAAACACGCTCCCGTCGGGCAGATTTGCGATTCCCGGACAGAACATGTCGTGGCCGGTCTTGGTGACCACCGTCTGCGTGCTGCTGCGCGACATCGGATCAAAAATTGCAGTATAGGTGCCCCCAGTGTTCTCATGCTTGCCCGGATCCACCTCACCGCCCGTGAAACTTAGCGGGCTATCAGCCGACCAGAGCAGCACCGTTCCATCACTTAGATTGGCGGCTGCCACCGGCACTAGCGGCAAAGAAATCGGCGCGGACCACTGCGACGGCCGCACGCCCTGCGCCGTTATGTCCCGACACGTTGCAATTAAGATCGCCCCCAATGCGATCAGGAGCAAGGCTTTTGTGCCCGCTCTCGACGGTTTTGGGTTGCTCGTTGAGAATCGATTTCGTTCCATTGCGGCGCCCCTTTCTAAGTTCACGTGATACGGCTTGTGATCGGCGACTCTCAGTTGATCGGTATCGCTTCGCATGTGTTGCAAACCGCCAGTGCGCCAAGAACCTCACAAACTTCCTTAATTCGGGGGAGATCAGCGCTGCGCCAGCGCAACATCGCGTTCTGATCGAAGCAATAGACTTGTGTCGAATGGTCGGCGATGTTTATCGGCAGCGATGGGCGGCCCGCCAGCTCTGCTCGTATCCGGTCGACGTCATCTGGAGCCGGTGTGGCCGCGGCCCATACAGGACGGGCATGGAAGCGCGCGAGCCATTCGCGCAACGCAGAGGGTGCATCGGCAAATGGGTCGATTCCAATCGATAGCAATCGGATTGGATAGCGTGTACGGGTCTGCAGCATCCAGTCTTGAACTGCACCGAACAGCGCTCCCTGCAGAGGGCAAACAGAACTGCAACCAGTGTAAATTGTCTGCACCGCCGTGACGCCTTCACGCAACAACTCTCCGAGCAGTCGAGTTCTGCCCGTTTGGTCGACCACCAAGGCCTCGGTGAGACAGACCGGTGGCCTGACCGGTCCCATGCTTCCATGTTGCGCGCAAACCGTTGCAGACACGGCCGACGTCAAGGCCGACGCCATCGCGCGCAACATTTCGCGCCGCGTCATAGCAGTCATGTCATCACCTGCCGCGTCGGGCTCTAGACCCTATCTTTATATGATATGCCGCTGCTTCGCTGGAACGGGCACTTTCCCGAATGAATGTGCGATGCCATACGGTAAGCTGCCTCGCACTGGGGCATCGCCTGCTTAAAGGCCCTGTGCAAACACGAGAGGTGATTCGGCAGCTAACATGCCGACGCTTAGATCGTTAAACAGCTACATGGTAAGCGGCGAATTGGGCGCGTCGTGTTGAGATTCATTCGCTGCGAACAGGCACGTCGCCGCGCGCCAGCCATTGTGATCGATCACCGGCGTTCGCAGAGGGTTGATTTGCGGCGACGATGGCAGTCAGATACCACCGACAAACCCGGTAACCTAAGCTTGTGAGCGCCTCAAAGCCGCCAACCAAACCGTGAGCCGCCCGTGCCAGCTTACTCGATGATCCTGATCGGATTGTCTTCGGCGACGAAGTCATCGAGGCATTCTGGAAGCAGCGTCACCTGCTTGCGATCTTCGCCTTCTATGAATCGCTTCATCCGTTTCGTGCTGCCCGAGCCCCTCGCCTCGTGAATGCGTCGACGTGACACTCCGAGTCCGCACGATAGCTGTCAGGTAC
>NZ_JFHC01000179.1 GCF_000698595.1 Caballeronia glathei
CTCAGACAGCACGGCGCACCATCAATTCCTTGATCTTGCCGATCGCCTTCGTCGGATTGAGCCCCTTCGGGCACACGTCGACGCAGTTCATGATCGTATGGCAGCGGAACAGACGGTACGGATCTTCCAGGTTGTCGAGGCGTTCACCCGTCGCTTCGTCGCGGCTGTCCGCGATGAACCGATAGGCTTGCAAAAGGCCCGCCGGACCAACGAACTTGTCCGGATTCCACCAGAAGCTCGGGCACGACGTCGAGCAGCTCGCGCACAGAATGCACTCGTAAAGGCCGTCCAGCTCGTCGCGTTCTTCCGGCGACTGTAGGCGCTCCTTTTCCGGCGGCGGCGTGTCGTTGATCAGGTACGGCTTGATCGAATGATACTGGTTGAAGAACTGCGTGAAATCGCAGATCAGGTCGCGCACCACCGGCAGCCCCGGCAGCGGGCGCAGCACGATCTTCTGCGGCAGGTCGTTCATGTTCTGCAGGCACGCCAGGCCGTTCTTGCCGTTGATGTTCATCGCGTCCGAACCGCATACGCCCTCGCGGCACGAACGGCGGAACGACAGCGTTTCATCCACCGACTTCAGCTTCAGCAATGCATCGAGCAGCATGCGCTCGTGCGAGTCGATTTCGATCTCATACGTCTGCATGCGCGGCGCCGCGTCCTTGTCCGGATCGTAGCGGTAGACTTCAAATGTACGTTTTGCCATGTCGATTTCCCTGCCCTTAGAAGGTACGCGCCTTCGGCGGCACCGATTCGACCGTCAGCGGCTGCATGTGCACCGGCTTGTAGTCGAGGCGATCGCCCTCGCTGAACCACAGCGTATGGCGCATCCAGTTGTCGTCGTCGCGATGCTCGAAGTCGCTGTGCGCGTGCGCGCCGCGGCTTTCCTTGCGCGCCTCGGCGGACACCATCGTCGCGCGGGCCACCTCGATCAGGTTCGCCAGCTCCAGCGCCTCCACCTTCGCGGTGTTGAACACCTTCGACTTGTCCTTCAGGTGCACGTGCTTCACGCGCTCGGCCAGTTCGTTGATCTTGCCAACCCCCTCCGACAGCAGCTTCGAGGTGCGGAACACGCCCGCGTGCGCCTGCATCGCCGAGCGGATGTCGCCCGCGATCGCCTGCGTGTACTCGCCCGAGGTCGACTTCTCCAGCACCGCGAGGCGCTCGAGCGCGAAGTCCGCGGCATCGGCCGGCAGCGGCTTGTGCTCCTTCATTTCCTTCGCGTGCTTGATGATGTGGTTGCCCGCCGCACGGCCGAACACCACCAGGTCGAGCAGCGAGTTCGTGCCGAGGCGGTTCGCGCCGTGCACGGACACGCACGAGCATTCGCCTACCGCATAAAAACCGTTGACCGGATCCTCGTAGCCCTTCGCCGTACCCACGACCTGGCCGTGGATGTTGGTCGGAATGCCGCCCATCTGGTAGTGGATGGTCGGCACCACCGGGATCGGCTCCTTGATGCAGTCGACGTTCGCGAACTTCAGCGCGATTTCGCGGATCGACGGCAGACGCTTCATGATCGTCTCGGCGCCGATGTGCGACAGGTCGAGCAGCACGTGGTCCTTGTTCGGACCGACCCCGCGGCCTTCCTTGATCTCCTGGTCCATCGAGCGCGACACGAAGTCGCGCGGCGCCAGGTCCTTCAGCGTCGGCGCATAGCGCTCCATGAAGCGCTCGCCGTCCGAGTTGCGCAGGATCCCGCCTTCGCCGCGCACGCCTTCGGTAATCAGCACGCCCGCACCGGCCACCCCGGTCGGGTGAAATTGCCAGAACTCCATGTCCTGCAGCGCGATGCCCGAACGGGCCGCCATGCCGAGACCGTCGCCGGTGTTGATGAACGCGTTCGTCGAGGCCGCGAAGATGCGCCCCGCGCCGCCCGTGGCGAACAGCGTGGTCTTGCCTTCGAGAATGTGGATCTCGCCCGTTTCCATTTCGAGCGCGGTCACACCCAGCACGTCGCCGTCGGCGTCGCGGATCAGATCCAGCGCCATCCATTCGACGAAGAAGTGCGTCTTCGCTGCGACGTTCTGCTGGTACAGCGTGTGCAGCAGCGCGTGGCCGGTGCGGTCGGCCGCGGCGCACGCGCGCTGCACCGGCTTCTCGCCGTAGTTCGCCGTGTGCCCGCCGAACGGGCGCTGGTAGATCGTGCCGTCGGCGTTGCGGTCGAACGGCATGCCCATGTGCTCGAGTTCGTAGACGGCGTTCGGCGCTTCGCGGCACATGAACTCGATTGCGTCCTGGTCGCCGAGCCAGTCGGAGCCCTTGATCGTGTCGTAGAAGTGGTAGTGCCAGTTGTCCTCGCTCATGTTGCCGAGCGACGCGCCGATCCCGCCTTGCGCGGCGACCGTGTGCGAGCGCGTGGGGAACACCTTCGAGAGCACCGCCACCGACAGACCCGCGCGGGCGAGTTGCAGCGACGCGCGCATGCCGGAGCCGCCCGCGCCGACGATGACCACGTCAAAGCGCCGACGCGGCAGGGAAGTCTTGATTGCAGCCATTCTTTAAACTCTCCAGAGAATCTGTGCAGCGTAGCCGGCGCAGGCGACCAGCCAGAGGATGGTCAACGCTTGCAGCAACAAGCGAAGGCCGACCGGCTTCACGTAATCCATCCAGATGTCGCGAATACCGACCCACGCGTGATAGAAGAGCGAAAGCAAGGCTACGAAGGTGGCGAGCTTCATCCACTGAATCGCGAAGATCGACGCCCAGCCTTCGTACGAGAAGTCGCGGGCGGCGAAGAACCAGAACAGCAGGATGAGCGTATAGACGGCCATCACGACCGCGGTGACGCGTTGCGCGAGCCAGTCGCGCAGACCGTAGTGCGCGCCGACGACAAGGCGCTTGGGGCCGACTCGGTTATGGGCTGCCATGACTTAGAAGGCTCCGAAAAGTTTGAGCGCCACGGCGATCGTGAGAAGCGACGACACCACGAGCACGACGATCGAGGTCTGCTTGCCGCCTTCCTTGCTCACCGCGGTGTGCGTGTCGAGCAGCAGAAAGCGGATGCCCGCGCAGAAGTGGAACAGATACGCCCACGACAGCACGAGCACGATGATCTTGACGATGGGGTTGGCAAGGAAGCCCTTGAAGGCGTCGAAACTGATTTCCGACGTGAGGCTCTGGTCCAGCAGATACAGGATGAACGGCAGGCAGATGAACAGCAGCAAGCCGCTTATGCGATGCAGGATCGAGACCTTCCCCGCTAGCGGCAGGCGATATTTTGCGATTTGACCGATCCCGATGTTACGGAATTCAGGCCTTGGTTTTTTTACGGCTTCAGCCA
>NZ_JFHC01000180.1 GCF_000698595.1 Caballeronia glathei
TGCCCGCCGAAGTAATTAGCCAGACGGAGCAACCTTGGGACGCTTTCGCGCGGCAGCGACGTAAACCAGCTTTTTAGGAAGTTCTGAATCTGATCGTCAGCCAGGGCATCGTAGGCGTATGTCACGTTCTTTCGGAGGATCGCAAGCCGCTCTGCGGCGAGCCTGAGGCGCTCACGCTGTGCGTGATCGGGATGCAGGCCATTCAGCGTCTTGATCAGATGGTTGCGCGTCGCTGCACGGGCCACCGAGGCGAGTAGGAACTGCTGAAACAGGTAGTACAACGGCACTCTGCAGTCTTCCGGTATGCGAGTGAGCAGTGGTGTAAGAGTCGGCTGGACATCCGAAATATTTTCTGCGCCTACCATGAGGCATGCAAGACGCGCCCATTCGGCGGGCGTAAGGCCGTCAATCATCGCGCCGCCAGGTGCGTGCGCCAACCGGGCAACTTGGCGGTAATTTTTAGCGCGCTTCGCTCGGTTTGCGCGCGTGCTGATCACCATCAGATTACCCATTGCATAGGCGCCGTCGTTGTTAATGCGATCGACTGACCAATCGGTTCCCGTCCGCGTCGAGTGCGTCAGCCGCTCGAGTGTCACGGGGCACGTCTCGCAGTCGATGAGTTGCAGATATTCCGGCGTAACATCGGCGCGAACGATCCTGCGCCGCCGTATCGCACTTAAGCGCAGTTGAAGCCATTTCGCGTGGTAGCGGCTCGCTGTGTGCTGCGGAACCTCGAAGTGTGCCCTGCCGGCCGCGTAGCCCGCCAACACATCCACGTTCGCCTGCGATCGGTCGAACGGTCGGCCATAGCGAGCCAAGTCCCAACCCAGGTCGAATCCCAATTCACGAGTGTAATGGTCCGCCACGCTCGCCCCCACCGTCTGGTTCTCTGCTCAAGGATGTCGTGCAAAGTAGTTCGTTCAGAATCGCCGCCTCGCAGCGCCGCTACCGTTTGCGCTGCATGATATGGACGGGACCAGCGCTTGCGTCAGACGCAAGCGTCGCACGACCTCGCGCCGGCCCCGTCTCCTCGAAGGCTCCATGTTCACGTGCATTTTTACGATCCGTTCGCGAACACCCGGAGCATTGAACGGCCAAGTTGTTCGGGACGCCGCCGCGCGCGTTGGGATCCGCATTCTCATCGACGTTACGGTAGACGACAACGGAGTTCAATTTACCGGAAGCGTGGACGGACACACCGTCGTGCAAAGGTTCCTTGAGGAACTTAGCTTGTTCGCCGACATCCGGTCATTCCGGGCCGTGCGCGTGACGATCAACTAGGACCGATCTACTTCTTCGCAACTTCCCCGGGGGTGGCGGCTCGCAGCAGATACGTTTGCGTCAACTGGGGGATATGATCCAACAACCACTGTGCCATTGCGACCTCCTGAGGCAGAATTTGCTCGCAAGCAGTCTTCGTCTCGATGTCGCCTACTTGTTCGGCCGCCGCGATCAGCGATGTATAGGAGGCGATCTCGAGGTTCTCGAATACATAGCTCGAGATCGATCCTTTGACGACCTCGTCCGACATCGCCATTCCGCCGGCCGCCTGCCCGAATGCCATGACCTTCGCCGCGAGATCTTTGATCGTCGAAGTGCTGCCCCCGAGCCGCTCGATGCACCGAGCCACCAGTCTTTGCTGACCGAGCGTTTCGGCGAGATGCTGGTCGATGCGTGCCTTCAACTCGGGGTAATGCTCAAGGCGGCCCGACTGGGCGCGCAGCATCTGCTCCGCTTGCTGCTCCATTGCATGGGCGTCACGCAGCCAATCAAGTAAGTTTTCTTTGGGATCAGGCATTCCGACCTCCAATGTTAGTGGGGAGTCGCACAGGGAGTCGCACGCGCTCCGCCGATGGGCCGACGGACCCGACCCGAAGTCGAGTCGGGCGTCGCTCTATCTTCACAGCCGCCAACGACCGCGCGTGTCATTTCCCTACTTCCTGTTCCGAAAGCTCTTGCTTGGCGAGCATAGTCAGTTTCTCGTCGGTCGCTTTTTCCTCCTGAAGCGTCTCGAGTAGCAATTTCATCCCTTCGACGTAGCCAAGCTTCTTCGCCAGAGTCGCGAGTGTTCCGTAGGTCGCAATTTCGTAATGCTCAACCTTCTGCGCAGCGGCAATCAACGCGGCATCGAGGATCGGGCCCTTCTCTATTTCCTCGATTTGCTCTTGTCCTTCTTCTACTAGCCCCTCCATTGCCACGCACTTGACGCGCTTGAGCTTAATTTCGGCGCTCTCGACGACGCGGTCAATGCGCTCAATCTGCCCTTGGGTTTCCTCCAAATGCTTTTCGAACGCTGCCGCGAGCTCGGGGTTCGTCGCCGCGCGCGCTAGTTTCGGAAGTGCTTTCGTCAGTTGCTTCTCGGCGCTGTACACGTCGGAGAGGCTGTGGATGAACAGATCGTTCAGTGTCTTCGTTGCCATGGCTGGTCCTCGGGAATGTGAATCAGCGCCCGAGTGGGCGCGTGACGTCTATACGCAACCCGCGTGCCGCAGGAAGGGAACACAGCGGCGCGAATGACGCTGTTGACATCGCTACCTCAGTCTCGACCCCCGAAGATCAGGCACGCCCGATGCGGAATGCAGCTGACGGTTCGATCACGGTTGGCTTAGCCGCTGAACGAAAGCGTTGATTTTGAGATCGAGCGCACGTGGTCCCCGAATCACTTTGCTCGGCATACCCAACAAACTATTACCGGCGTTCACTCCAGGCAATGACCTGGGAAAGCCGATCTTTGGAGATTCCTAATGTTCGTCCACAATAAGCGCCTTCAATACACGGTCCGCGTGGCTGCCCCGAATCCTGGCCTCGCCAATCTATTGCTGGAGCAGTTCGGCGGTCCCCAAGGGGAACTGGCGGCGGCTTGTCGCTACTTCACCCAGGCAGTCGGCGAAGATGACGCCGGCCGCAAGGACTTGCTGTTCGACATCGCCACCGAAGAGCTGAGCCACCTTGAAATCATCGGTTCGATCGTTGCCATGCTCAACAAGGGCGCGAAAGGACAACTGGCTGAAGCTGTGGAATCGGAAGCGGAGCTGTATCGCTCACTCACCGCTGGCGGCAACGATTCCCATACCACTGCGCTGCTGTATGGCGGCGGGCCTGCCCTCACCAACTCAGCGGGCGTCCCCTGGACGGCGGCTTATATCGACACGATCGGAGAGCCGACGGCCGACCTGCGCTCGAACATCGCCGCTGAAGCACGCGCAAAGATCGTCTATGAACGGCTTATCAACGTAACGGA
>NZ_JFHC01000181.1 GCF_000698595.1 Caballeronia glathei
GCGACCCGGCGTCTTGAGGTCGAATCTGGTGATCACGAAGCGAAACACGCCGTAATAGATCACTGCGTAGATTGGTCCGAGGAAGAAGACGTACCACGCATGGGTCGCCTTGTTGCCGATCAGGTTGAACATCAGGAAGTCGATGGCGCCCTGCGAGAAGGTGAAGCCCATGTGCATGCCGAGGGTGTTGGCCAGGAATTGGGTCGTTGCGGCGAGACACGCGTGGATGAGGTAAAGGACCGGGGCGACAAACAGGAAGGCGAACTCGATGGGCTCGGTGATGCCGGTGAGGAACGAGGTCAACGCAGCGGAGATCATTATCCCGGCAACGACGGCCTTCTTCTCGGGCTTGGCGCAGTGCCAGATGGCGATCGCCGCGGCCGGCAGGCCGAACATCTTGAACAGGAACGCGCCCGCGAAGATACCGGCGGTGCGGTCGCCCGCGAAAAAGCGGTTGATGTCGCCGTGCACCGTCTTGCCTGTCGTCGGGTCCAGGTAGCTGCCCATCTCGAAGAAGAACGGCACGTTCCAGATGTGGTGCAGGCCGAACGGGATGAGCAGGCGCTCGACGAAGCCGTAGATCGTCGCCGCGGTGCGCGGATCCGAGACCGCCGCCCATTGCGAGAAGGCTTTGATCCCGCCGCCGATCGGGGGCCACACGACGGACAGGATTGCGCCGAGCACGATTGCGCCGATCGCGGTCACGATGGGCACGAAGCGCTTGCCTGCGAAGAAGCCGAGATAGGCCGGCAACGCGATCTTGTAATAGCGATTGAACAGCCACGCTGCCAGGCCACCCGCCAGGATCCCGCCGAACACGCCGGTCTGGATGGACGGGATGCCCATGATCGTGTCGGGCTCGATGCCCTCCGCCTTGGCAATCACCCCCAATGTTGCCGTCATGACGAGATACCCGATCGTTGCGGCGATGCCCGAGACGCCGTCATTCTCGGTGAAGCCGAGCGCGACGCCGATGGCGAAGATCAGCGGCAGGTTGGCGAAGATCACGTCGCCCGAGTTCTTCATGAGCGCGAGGACGATCGCTGGAACGTAACCGTGGAAATCAGTCGCGCCAAGGCCGAGCAACAGGCCGGCCACGGGGAGCACGGCGACTGGCAGCATCAGTGCTTTGCCGACCTTCTGCAAGACTCCAAAGGCATGCTTGAACATGGAGGGTCTCCTGTTGCTCTGCTTATTCGGCGTAGGGGGCGAGAAGGGCGCGTACTTCAGCGGCGGTACCGAGACGCAGCACGTCGGCGGCCAGCTTGCGCGCTTCGGCCATGGTCACTCGCGCAAGCTGGGCCTTGACCGAACCGACCGCGGGAATGCTGACCGAAAGCTCATCGATGCCGAGGCCCGCTAGCACTGGCACGGCCATCGCATCCGAGGCGATGCCGCCGCACACACCGACCCATTTGCCATGCATGTGCGCGCCTTCGACGGTCATGCCGATCAGCCTCAGCACCGCGGGGTGAAGCGCATCGGCTTTTTTGGCGAGCTTCGGATGCCCGCGGTCCATCGCGAGCGTGTATTGCGTCAGATCATTCGTGCCGATCGAGAAAAAGTCGACTTCGCGCGCGAGCTGCTCGGCAATCAGCGCGGCAGCCGGCACTTCGATCATCACGCCGACCTTGACACTGTCAGCGCGATCGCCGGCCTCTTCGAGCAGGATCTTCCTGGCGGCCCGTACCTCTTCGATCGCGGCAACCATTGGGAACATTACGTGCAGGTTGCCAATGGGCGCTGCGCGCAAAATCGCACGCAGTTGCGTGCGAAAGATGTCAGGGCGATCGAGGCTCACACGCACGCCGCGCAGGCCGAGGAACGGATTGTCTTCCTTGGGTAGCGGCATGTAGGAGAGCGGCTTGTCACCCCCGGCGTCGAGCGTGCGGATCACGAGCGGCCGCTCGCGGCCAAGCGCTTCGGCCACGGCGCAATATTCGGCGGCCTGTTCGTCCTCGGAGGGCGCGGTGTCGCGGTCGTCGAACAGGAACTCGGAACGCAGGAGGCCCACGCCTTCGGCCCCGGCCGCAACCGCTTCACGTGCTTCCTGCGCGTTGCGAATGTTCGCGACGACTTCAATGCGGTGACCGTCTGCCGTCATCGCGAGCTTGCTCGCGGCAAGGTCCTGTTCTTCGCGCTTGGCCGTCTGTCGCCTGATGCGCTCATGCGCCTTTTCGAGATCCTCGGCGCCCGGATTGCGCCGCAGGCTGCCAAGCGAGCCGTCGAGCACGACGAGCGTGCCGTTGGCGAGCTGCAGCGCGCCCTCGTCGATGCCGCAGATGGCCGGGATGCCGAGCGAGCGCGCGAGGATCGCGACGTGGCTCGTGGCGCCGCCGGTCGTCGTGCAGAAGCCGAGCACCTTGCTGCGATCCAGCGAGGCGGTATCCGACGGCGAGAGCTCCTCGGCGATCAGAATCGAGTCGGCCGGCACTTCGATCTGCGCCTGCGTCACACCGGCAAGCAGCGCCAGCACACGACGGCCGACGTCCCGGATATCGCCGGCGCGTTCGCGCAGCAGCGGGTTGTCGAGCTTCTCGAGCGTGCTCGCCTGCTTCTGGAAACCGTTGCGCCACGCGAAGCCCGCACTCTTGCCGTCGCTGATGCTGCCGAGCGCCATGTCATTGAGGTCAGGGTCTTCGAGTAGTTCGAGGTGCGCGTCGAGGATCTGGGCCTTCGATGGATCGGTAAGCGTGGCCTTGAGCGCTTCGATCTGCTGCCTTGCTTCGTGCCGGGCTGATTCGAGCCGCGCACGTTCGCGCTGCGGCGATTCGCCTGCTTCCCTGACGTCGATGACTTCCTGGCGGAACTGCACGATGTGACCAACTGCGAGTCCAGGCGAGGCCGATACGCCGGTGAGTTCGTCGATGTCGCCGGATGCCGTGCGCCTCGCGACGCCGGGCTCGGCGACGGGCGCCGCGGCAGCCGCTTCGGGTGCGTCGCCGGGCTTCTCGCCCGAGCCCTCGGCGAGCAGGCGCGCGAGCGTGCCGGCCGCTTCACCCGCGTCGGGACCGGTGGCCTGGACGCGTACTCTGTCCCCGAGCTTCGTCGCGAGTCCCATGATGGACACGACCGACTTGGCGTTCGCGCTGTCGCTGCCGCGCAGCAGGCGGATGTCGGACTTGTACTGCTTCGCTCCGGAGGCGAAGACCGCGGCGGGCCGTGCATGCAGGCCCGCGGGATTCGGCAGGGTGACTTCGTCAGAGAGGATTGCACCGGTCGCGCCGATTGTCTC
>NZ_JFHC01000182.1 GCF_000698595.1 Caballeronia glathei
GCTCCGCTAAAAATCCTCTGCATTATCGGCATTGCATTTAATAGCCGATTTCCGGTTTTTTGCTTTTACGCCCGCGCGGAAAAAGTGCGTTTTACTCCAAATAGCGGACCATTGGGATTAAGAGGCGCTAATATGTATGACGGCCCCTACGAAATCGAAGTAAACTTATAGCGATTTGTTTTCCGCTCGTACGAGCATCACGCTCTCAATTCGTGAAGTCCAGTTTCTTTAGGCTCGGACCGGATGTAATGCCAAGCTGCGTATGCGTCTTTGCATTTTCCGGCTAAATCCGGCATCTAAACGCGATTAACCATTTCCCAGCCACCATGTTCGCCCGAGCTGCAACTGTATCTTTGCCGGTAAAGAAAACACTACACGCGGCATCAGGATTGGTCGTGGGCTCGGGAAGTTCGGTCTGAATTTTTAGATTTTACTATCGAAGCTGATAAAAGTATTGATAATGAGGATATTCCAATATTTTACAATTCGAGCGCCGACTCGCTCAATATCATTTACTTCTATTTTGATGACTACAACAAGGTATGGGACTTTGTGTTGGCGCGCGAAAAGCAGTGCAACTGCAAGTGATTACGGATTATACATTTTTCAATTATTTCGATTAAAAGAGAGCCCGAGGGCTTCCGCAAAGGCTTACCGTACTTCCGATGCTCGCAACTCCTAGCACGCGTCCACGTCATCGCCCGTCGAGTCCATTAATTATGCTGGTGGGCGCAGTAATTCGGCTAATGCGGGCAATCTCGGCGATTTTTTGCGGCCATACGACATCGACGCTTGCTCTTCCGCGCTGGCCGCGGCGTTAGGGTCGTGGAGAACGAATAGCGCACGACTATCTATTTTTCGTGACTGTCGTGCGATGCAGAGACGGATTCTGGCGCGGGCGGACAGGGTGACCGAAGCGGCCTACTGCTACAACCGCGTGCAGGCCGTGGTCAACTGACACAGCTATTTGTAGATAACTGTCACAATAACATGATTGATACATCGATTTATGTCAATTGTCCGAGAACGCCGCGGAAACCGTCGCGTGCCTGTCAGGCCGCCGTGCCAATGCGGTGCCAATCGCATCTGCTAAGCGACCGGCAAAAAACTGATCACTTCCATTATGTCGGACAAGCGCTCGGAGTTCTTATCTCCGGAAGTCCATAACGTCGGCGTACAAGGATCAAACTCGTTTGCAGCGACTATTCGAAGAGCGTCATCAGGAGACGGCGCTGCGCCTCGGCTTTCGCGTACGGCACCACGTACTGGCACGCCTCCTCCGGTTCTGCCGCGAAGCTGCCAAATGCGCCAGACCCGGACTTTTCGCCGCCGGGATAAGTGACGATGGCCACAGACACGAAGTCCGACGGCTGCAGTTCAATGAGCGGGACGATCCCGGCTCCGATAAAGTCCACACACGGTACGTGCATTACGTTTCGCAGTTGTGCGTCGACCGCCAAAGTATTAGCCGGCTTCATTTCGCCGCCTTGCTCTCGCCGTCCACCTCGCGTGCCGCTTGCTCCCAAAACTCAGCGTCTTGTCCTACCGGGATGCCGGCCTGTTCCCAAAGGACTCGCGCACGGGGACGAATCTCCGCGTCTCTCTCAGAGGTAAGCTCAAGTGTTTCGAGGCTTTCGCCGTTCTCGCCGACGTGGATACTTAGTACGTCGTAGCCGTCAGCCACTGTGGTCCAATTTGCGACTCGCCTGCTCTCTTCAAATTGGCTGATGGCCGCCTCGACTGCCTCTTGTTTCGATCCTTGGGCGACGGATACGCGCATCATCTCGCTGTGATGCGGAAGGCCCGCATGGTCCAGAACCTCTTTATAGAAAACGACTTCGAACGGGCGTCGCTCGGAGGCGCCGCCCTCGATGTCGGTCAAGGATATGATGCCGACCAACTGTCCGTCAGCGTTGACGACCGCGAGCCGCTGGACATGGGCGTCCCGCATGAGGGTGGCCGCTTTTTCGATCGATTCGTCTTTTGAGCAGCAAATCGCATCCACCGACATTGCTTCACGAACGCGCATGCGATCCGTGTCGCGATTGTCTGCGACGCCGCGCATCGCTATGTCACGGTCTGTAATCATGCCAAGAAGTCGTCCGTCCTGGCACACCGGTAGGCAGCCAATATTGTCTTTCCTGAGCGTGCGTGCGGCAGTTGCCAAGGTCTCGTCAGGCTCCAGGAATACTGCGGGTTTCATTCGCTCTCTAACTAGCATGGTATGGCCCTTCAATTGAGGTCAATTGCAGTTCTTGACCCGTGCTTAAACCGCCGAATTTGAACGGCGGTCCGACGGAATAGGTCGGTCCGCAGTTAGACCGAAGAGGACGGTTGTCCCTCCTGCCTTTCGCGTTGAGTGGTGTCGGAGCAGGGTCTTCTGGTGTTCTTTGGACGTGCTGGCCGAGAGATGACCCGAACGGGCGCGGCTGATTTTTACCACCGAAATCGCGATCTACATATCGAGACTACTCTTTGTTGGGAGACGAAAACTACTTTATTTAGAGGTGAGCCGAAGCCTGTCCCGTCGCCTCGAAGCGGTCCCTGAAATGTTCTCAATATCAATCGAATCGCTCTGTCAATCGCGCGGACGAAAGCGCATCATCAGGGCTCGATACCGGCAAATATTCAGAAGCGCGCCGCAGCGGCATGACAGGGCACGCACCGACAGGCCCACCTCTCAGCAAGGCACAACATGGACGTTCCCATCCCAGAAGGCGAAATCCGCTTACGCGCGTATCAACTGTGGCTAGAGGCCGGCAGTCCAGAGGGTCGCGCCGAAGAATTTTGGGAGCGGGCCCGACTGCAACTCGCCGCAGCCGATAAACCGACTCAATCCGACCTAGTCGCGGATTCGGACGAATTCGCTGCTGCGCCGCCGGCAGCAACGTCGCAACGGTGAGTTGCCGTGGCGTCTTACCAAGCCGAAAGCTGCACGATAGTATGCGCCGGGAGGCGATAACTGACGAGGAGCTCGATGCCACGCTAAGAGAGAATGGTGCGAGCTCGCTTGAAGAGGTGGAACGGATCTACCTTGAGTTGGATGGCCAGATTAGCGTCGTGAAAAAGAAATGATGGCGCATGCGTTGAAGTTCCGCGGCCCTTCGACTTTTAAGCTCCGGC
>NZ_JFHC01000183.1 GCF_000698595.1 Caballeronia glathei
CAATATCAAATCAAGTTTCATAGGAGCACAGGCGCATCAAACGGTTTATCCACCACCAAACCCAACCGCCGATCAAAACCAATCGAAACTGGAACAACTCCCCGTTAAACACACAAAACCCGCGCGTGATGCGCAATATGCTCGCCGATAAAGGTAGCGATGAAGTAATACCCGTGATCGTAGCCTTCGTGGCGGCGCAGCGTCACCGGCTGTCCCGCCGCGGCGGCGGCTCTTTCAAACACCTCTGGGTACAACTGCTCGGCGAGGAACTGATCGGCGAGACCCTGATCGATGAGGATGCCCTCGGCAAAACGCGCCGCCGAAGCCCCCCTGACCAGTTCACTCGCGTCATAAGCCTTCCACGCCTCGCGGTCTTCTCCCAGATAGCCTGAAAACGCCTTCACGCCCCACGGGCACCGCGAGGGCGCGGCGATCGGCGCGAACGCCGACACCGACCGGTACATCCCGGGATTGCGCAGCGCCAGCACGAGCGCGCCGTGCCCGCCCATCGAGTGGCCGAAAATGCCGAGCCGGTCGCCCTGCACCGGCAGTTCCCGGACGACAGCCTCGCGCAAATCCCGTGTCACGTACGAATGCATCCGGTAGTGCTTCGACCAGGGCTCCTCCGTCGCATCGAGATAGAACCCCGCGCCGACGCCGAAGTCCCACGCCGCGCTCTCGTTGGGCACGCCCGCGCCGCGCGGGCTCGTGTCGGGCGCGATGAGCGCGATGCCGTGCTCGGCGGCGTAGCGCTGCGCGCCGGCCTTGATCGGAAACGTCTCCTCGGTGCAGGTGAGGCCCGCGAGATAGAAAAGCGCCGGCACCCGAGCGGACGATGCCTGCGGCGGGAGATACGCCGAAAAGCGCATCGGCAGGCCGATCGATTCGGAATCGTGCCGGTAAGTCCGCTGCACGCCGCCAAACGAGCGATGTTCTTCCACGATTTCAAGCATCGTCCCTGTCTCCCGATCAGTACAACACAACCGAGCGAATCGACTCGCCCTTCTTCATCAGATCGAAGCCCTCGTTGATGCGCTCGAGCGGCAGGCGATGCGTGATCAGGTCGTCGATGTTGATCTTGCCTTCCATGTACCAGTCGACGATCTTCGGCACGTCCGTGCGCCCGCGCGCCCCGCCGAACGCCGAACCCTTCCACTCGCGGCCCGTCACCAGCTGGAACGGGCGCGTCGAGATTTCCTCGCCCGCCGCCGCCACGCCGATGATGAACGACTGCCCCCAGCCCTTGTGCGTGCATTCCAGCGCCTGGCGCATCACTTTCGTGTTGCCGATGCATTCGAACGAGTAGTCGGCGCCGCCGTCGGTCAGCTGCACGATGTGATCGACCACGTTCTCCACGTCCTTCGGATTGACGAAGTGCGTCATGCCGAACTTCTTCGCAAGTTCGATGCGGCCCGGATTGATGTCGACGCCGATGATCTTGTCCGCGCCCACCATCTTCGCGCCCTGAATCACGTTGAGGCCGATGCCGCCCAGCCCGAACACGACGACGTTCGCACCCGCCTCCACCTTCGCCGAATACACGACGGCGCCCACGCCCGTCGTCACGCCGCAGCCGATGTAGCAGATCTTGTCGAACGGCGCGTCTTCGCGCACTTTCGCCACCGCGATCTCGGGAACGACGATGTAGTTCGAGAACGTGGACGTGCCCATGTAGTGGAACAACGGCTTGCCGTCGAGCGAAAAGCGCGAAGTCGCGTCGGGCATGAGTCCCTTGCCTTGTGTTGAGCGGATCGCCTGACACAGGTTCGTCTTGCGCGACAGGCAGAACTTGCACTGGCGGCATTCCGGCGTATAGAGCGGAATGACGTGATCGCCTTTTTTCAGCGTGCCGACGCCCGGCCCCACGTCGACGATCACTCCCGCGCCCTCGTGCCCGAGGATCGCCGGAAAGATGCCTTCGGGGTCCGCGCCCGAGAGCGTGTAGTAGTCGGTGTGGCAGATGCCCGTCGCCTTCACCTCGATCAGCACCTCGCCCGCGCGCGGGCCTTCGAGATCCACTTCCTCGATCGTGAGCGGCTTGCCGGCTTCCCATGCGATGGCGGCTTTGGTTTTCATCTTTCAGTTCTCTCCTGGTTCAAGATTCGTGACAGTTCGTGGCGCTTCGTGACACTTCGTTCAGCGCGCGACGCTCAACGCTTCGTAGCATGCGCCCATCGTGTGATGGTCGACCTTGCCGGCCGGGTTTTTTTCGTCGCTGTACTGGCGGTTGTCCCGCGACAGGATGCGATACCACGCACCATGCTGGTGATCGACGAAATGCGCCCGGCTGTATGCCCACAGCCGCTCGTATTCGTGCCAGCAGCGTGCTGCGGCGGCTTCGTCGCCGGCTTCGTGCATGCGGCCCGCGAGCAGCGCGGCGGCCGCGAGCGACTCGGCCTGCACCCGGAAATACGTGTCCTCGTCGTAGAAGCGGCCGTCCGGGTCGATACCGTAGACCATGCCGCCGTGCTCGCCGTCCCACGCCGACGCCATCGCCCGGTCGAACAGTTCGCGCGCACGGGTCAGGTGCCAGTCTCGCCGGCGATGCCGGTCGAGGATAAGCAACAATTTGGCCCACTCCGTCGATAGGCGCGGGCCACAAGTTTAAGCGCTCGGCGCTGCCGCGTCAGAACCAGCTTCGAACGCGCCCGTACAGATCGATGAAACGCGCATGGCGTCCGGCGAGCGCGGCGTCCTCGCGCGGCGTGGCGGCGAGCGTCGCGCAAGGCGCGAGCGACGCGAGGTCGCCCGCATGCCAGTGACCGGCCGCGAAACCGCCGAGCAGCGCGGCGCCGCGCGTCGCGGCGTTCGGGCAATCGACGGCGTGAAGCTCGGTCTGAAGCGCATCGGCAAGCAACTGCCGCCAGCGCGGGTCGATCGAGCCGCCGCCCGCAAGACGCATCGCGCCGATGCCGCCGCCGACGTTCGCCCGGATCGCGTCGAGCCCGGCGCGCAGCGAGAACGCGACGCCTTCGAACGCGGCGCGCATGAGCGTACCGCGCGTGTCGCCGAGTCCGAGACCGAGCCAGCCGCCGCGCGCCGACGGGTCCATCCACGGCGAGCGCTCGCCGCTCAGGTACGGCAGGAA
>NZ_JFHC01000184.1 GCF_000698595.1 Caballeronia glathei
GTAAGCGTCAGCGCATCCCGTCTTGAATCGCAGCATTCCGAATGTGAAGGTGTTGCTTTCGTGAGAACGAGGGCAATGCGATGGAAGACGAGAACATTAAGGCCGCGACGGCAATGGGCACACGTCGCCCACGGCAAGGGGAAGCGTTCTGGTGCGAAATGGTTACGGCGTGGAAAGCGAGTGGGATTGGCGCTCGGCGGTTTTGCAGGGAACAGGGTCTTGCCCTAAGCACCTTCAGTCTGTGGCGCAAGAAACTTTCAAGCCCCATCAAAGAGACCAGACAGCCGCTCGCAGTGACTGCGGATGCGGCATTCATCGTCTCCAGTCTGGATGCTGAACTGGCGCCCCCGGAGCCGTCCGTTGCAAGGCCCGCGGCTGACGCATCACCGTCGCGTGACCGGGTGACGCTCTCGCTCGCGGGCGTTCGCATCGAACTGAGCGGCGTTCACGCCGAGCGCATCGTGCGATTTGTACTCGGGCAGCTCGGAGGCGGCCGGTGCTGATTGCCTCGGACGTTCGCGCCTACATCTGTCGCGACCCGGTAGACATGCGCAAGGCAATTGACGGGCTGTCGTATCTCGTCGAGCCGCTGCTTGCCCAGAAGCCTGCATCGGGCAACCTGTTCGTCTTCGTTGCGCGCGACCGCTCCAAAGTGAAGATTCTTTATTGGGACCGGACCGGCTTCGCGCTTTGGTATAAGCGGCTTGAACGAGGCCGTTTCCCGTCACCCTCGTTACTCGCCCAGCGCGGCTTCACGCTCGCCGAACTCAACGCATGGCTCGAAGGCATCGAGATTCCGGCGCGAGAGCCGCACCACACTGTGGCGGTGACGCGCGTGGCATGACGTGCTCCCCCAGCCCGAGCTTGTAAACGTGGCTCGAGTTGGGCATCATGGTGCACATGCCACCCACCGCCGTCACTGCCGCGGATCTTCCCGTCGAGCCCGATGCGCTGCAAGCATTCGCGCTTGAACAGAACCGGCTTGCACGGGTGTTGTGGGAACAGCTGGAAATCCTCCAGCATCAGATTGCACAGTTGAACCGGGCGCGCTTCGGCGTGAGTTCTGAGCGCCTGGCCGGCCAGGCCGAACTGTTTGATGCCGCCGCGGAAATCCCGGTGCCGCCCGTGGCCAACGCAGTAACTGTGGAGGGCCACACTCGCAAAGGGCGTCCTGCTTTGCCGAAGGACCTGCCACGCACACGCATCGAATACGATCTCAGCGATGAGCAGAAGATGGCTTTCGATACGCTCGAACGGATCGGCGAAGAACACAGCGAGACCCTGCATTACGAGCCGTCCAGGCTCACCGTCATTGAACACATCCGCTTCAAATACGTGGCGAAGAAGGATGGCGAGTCGACCATCGTGACTGCAAGCGCGCAGCCGTCGCCGCTACCGAAGAGCAATGCCAGCGCGAGCCTGCTCGCCAATGTGCTGGTCAACACCTATGTCGATCATCTGCCGTTGAATCGCCAGGAAATGCGCTACGCGCGGCGCGGTGTGTACTTGCCTCGAGCCACCCTGTGCGAATGGAAGCTGGCATCGGCCGAGCTACTATCGGTACTGCTGCCCGGGTTGCGCGCCCACCAGTTGAAGGCGCCGCGAATGCACGTGGACGACACAACACTGCCTTTGCTCGAGCGAGGCCATCCGTCAACGCGTACAGCGCGATTATGGGGCTACCTTGGCGCGGGCCAGCGTAAGGAGAATGGTGTCTGGGTCGACCACCCGCCGGCGGTCGTGTTCGAGTTCGCTGAGTCGCGAGCGGGCGCACATCCGCTGCTGTACCTGAATAAATACCAAGGCTATCTGCAAGCCGACGCGTATAGCGGCCATGCTGCGCTTTATGAGCGAGGCGATATCGTCGAGGTCGGATGTTGGGCTCATTGCCGCCGACGGTTCTTCGAGATTGCCAAGGCTCAGAAGGACCCAGGGCTCGCGGCTCACGCGCTGCAGTGGATCGCCCGACTGTATGCGATCGAATCGCGAGTCAAAGACCAGGCGCCAGACATCAAGCTTGCGGTCCGGCAGGCAGAGACATTGCCCGTGCTTGCGCAGTTTCGTCGGTGGTTAGATGCAAACGTCATCGGTTTGCTCCCACAAGCGCCGCTGGCCAAGGCCTTCGGTTATACGCTGCGACACTGGGAGGCGCTCATCCGATATACGGAGAACGGTGTCCTGTTGCCAGACAACAATGCGCTTGAGCGGCAGATCAGGCCGATTGCCCTCGGAAGGTCGAACTGGATGTTTGCGGCATCTCCTCGCGGCGCCCGTGCAGCGGCAACGATGTACTCACTCATCGGTACGGCTCGTCTGAACGGTATCGAACCCTACGCGTGGCTTGAGCGAACGCTGGAACAATTGCCGTCGTATCCCGTCAATCGCGTGCACGAATTGTTGCCGCTCGCCCGCTAGAACTCCTCTGCACATGGACATTCCCGACTCCCTTCGGCAGGCGCCTAGCGCCGAGTTGTATCGCCTCTATCTTGCTATCGGCAAGATGCTTGATGACCCGAGACGTATTCTCGAAATACGTCAACGCCTGCATCTGGGGATGGCCGTCAACTACATTGGCGAAAACCCGCTCGGGCCGCCGGCACAAGGCACGATCGTTGAACTCCGGCAGACACAGGCGGTGATTCAGGACAGCGCAACTCGACGCCGTTGGGGCGTGCTCTATGCGGCGATCATCCCGGAAACTTCGAATGCTCAGCCGCACGTCGAACCAACACCGCCGCCGAGAACACAGCGTGAAGAGTTCTTCATCGGCGACACGGTCGGCTTTACCGACAAGCACCTGAGCGAGCGCGTCGGCATCATCGTTCGGCTGAATGCGAAGACCGCATCGGTCGCCGTTAATGACACCGATGGTCACTGGCGTGTTTCCTACGCCTTACTGCGAAAAATCGTCGACATCTAGCCACGGGGAACTACGCCGACGGGTTCCGCTGACGGATAC
>NZ_JFHC01000185.1 GCF_000698595.1 Caballeronia glathei
GGTGCACACGATGGGCTCGGTCGGCGCCGCGCCCGCCGTGCTCGGCGGAATGATCGCGGGCGCGCTCGTGGGCACGTTCCTCGGCATCCTGCTCGCGTACGGCTTCATCGGGCCGCTCGCCGATCTGCTCAACGCAAAGGGCCAGGCCGAAGCGAAGCCGTACCAGTGCGTGAAATCGGTGCTGCTCGCCTCGATGAACGGCTACGCGCCGACGCTCGCCGTCGAATTCGGCCGCAAGGTGCTCTTCACCGCGGATCGCCCGAGCTTCAAGGAACTCGACGACGCCGTGCGCGCCACCAAGATGCCGAGGTCGGCATGATCCCGGGCGCGACGAGGTTCGGACATGGCTGAGAAGCCTTCGCGCGATCCGCTGCAATCGGTGCTGGCGCCGACCGTCGTCGTGCGCCGCAAGAAGCGAGGTGGCGGCCACGGCGGCCATCACGGCGGCGCCTGGAAGATCGCCTACGCCGACTTCGTGACGGCGATGATGGCCTTCTTCCTGTTGATGTGGCTGCTCGGCTCGACCTCGAAATACGACAAGGAAGGCATCGAGGACTACTTCAACACGCCGCTCTCCGCGGTATTCGGCGGCAAGGACGGCAGCGGCGCCTCACGCTCGAGCGTCATCGAGGGCGGCGGGCGCGACCTGTCCAGCTCGCGGCCGGGCGAAGCGACCAGGAGCCAGCCACACTCCGTGCCGCCGTCGGTCGCGCGCGCCGCCATCGCGGCCGAAGACAGCCAGCGCCTGCAGCAGCTGAAGCAGAAGCTCACCGCGCTCATCGAGAACACGCCGGCGCTGCGCGCGTTCAGGGACCAGATCCGCATCGCGATCACGAGCGAGGGGCTGCGCATCGAGATCGTCGATTCTCTCAAGCGGCCGATGTTCGCCTCCGGCAGCTCGCGCCTCGAAGGCTACGTGACGACGATCCTCACGCAGATCGGCGGGCCGCTCAACGACGTCGACAATCGCGTCTCGATTGCCGGGCACACCGACGCCGTGCCGTATTCCGGCGGCCAGTCCGGCTATTCGAACTGGGAGCTCTCGGGGGAACGCGCCAACGCGGCGCGGCGCGCCCTGGTTGCGGGCGGAATGAACGAGAGGAAGGTGCTTCAGGTGCGCGGACTCGCGGACGTGCTGCCGCTCAACAAGGACGTCGCCGACGAGCCGACCAACCGGCGCATCAGCATCCTCGTGCTCAACAAGGCGGGCGAGCAGGCGTTCTTCCGCGACGGCGGCCGCACCGCGGTCGACGACAGCACGGCCGCCGGGGGTATCGTGCCGGTGGGCGCGGCGGGGCGCTCCTCTTAGCGGCTGTAATGGCTGTAGCGGCTGTAGCGGCATCCGGCGCGAGCCGGTTCAGTCCGCGACCAGCCCCACCGTCTGCACGACGAGCCACAGGTTCGCCGCGCTGATCACGCCGAAGAGCGTCCACGCGACCACCTTCGTGTACACGCGGTTGGCGAACTCGCCCATCAGCTTGCGGTCGCTCGTCATGCGGATGAGCGGGTACAGCGCGAACGGCAGTTGCAGGCTCAGCACCACCTGGCTTGCCACCAGCAGCTTGCCCACCGCGCCGTTGCCGAGCATGCCGACCCCGATCAGCGCCGGAATCAGCGCGAGCGCGCGCGTGATGAAGCGCCGCTGATAGCACGGGATCTTCAGCCGCAGGAAGCCCTCCATGATCACCTGCCCCGCGATCGTGCCGGTGAACGTCGAACTCTGCCCGGACGCGAGCAGCGTCACCGCGAACAGGACCGCGGCGAGCCCCGTGCCGACGATCGGCGCGAGCAGCTTGTACGCGTCCTCGATTTCCGTGACCTGCGTGTGCCCCGTGGCGTGGAAGGCGGACGCCGCCAGAATCAGGATCGCCGCATTGATCAGGAGCGCGAGGAACAGCGAGGCGATCGTGTCGACGCGCGAGAGCCGGATCGCCGAAAGCAGGCTCGCCGGCGTGCGCGCGACCACGCGCGTCTGCACGATCGACGAATGCAGATACAGGTTGTGCGGCATCACGGTCGCGCCGAGAATGCCGATCGCGAGATAGAGCGGCTCGCGCTCGCTGACCGCCTGCCAGGTCGGCACGAGGCCCTGCATGACGGCCGGCCAGTGCGGCTTCACCAGCGCCAGCTCGACGACGTAGCCAAGGCCGATCGTCGCGATCAGGCCGAGCATGATCGCTTCGAGATCGCGGAAATTCTTGCCCTTGAGGCCGAGCACGATCAGCGTGTCGAACGCGGTGAAAATGACGCCCCACATCAGCGAGCAGCCGAACAGCAGGTGGAACGCGAGCGCGCCGCCCAGCACCTCGGCGAGATCGCACGCGATGATCGATATCTCCGCGAGCGCCCACTGCACGCGCGCCACCGGCTTCGAATAGCGTTCGCGCGACAGTTGCGCGAGGTCGCGCCCCGTGACGATGCCAAGCCGCATGGAGAGGCATTGCAGCGCCATCGCGGCGAGGCTCGACAGCACCACGACGAACAGCAGGTTGTAGCCGTAGCGCGAGCCCGCCTCGATATCGGTCGCCCAGTTCCCGGGGTCCATGTAGCCGATCGACACGAGCAGCCCCGGCCCCGCGAACTGAAGTATCTTCTTCCAGAACGACGCGCCGGCCGGAATATCGACGGAGCCCTTGACCTCGGACGGACAGAACGGCGCGGTGGCGGTGGTCGGCAGCTTGAACGGCAATTGGATAGTCCCTGGGGTGGTCCCGTCTCGGGCCGGTGGCGGTGGCGATGATGACAATGCGCCTGCGGGGGCGTTACACGTCCAGCATTATCGTCAAAAACCGCCAGGAGGGGCTCGACCGCGCGCAACGCCCTGCGCCCCGGGGACGCCGGGTCCGGCCGGCGGCGCAAACGCAAAAAGCCCGCCGGTCATGCGGCGAGCCTCCAAGCTGAATCGGGAAGTAAATAACGGTAGCGGCAGGCGGGTCGTCCAC
>NZ_JFHC01000186.1 GCF_000698595.1 Caballeronia glathei
GGATTCGTCGAACGGGGGCAAGGTCAGCCAGATTTCCTTCCCTCTATGATAACGCGGCAATATTTACTTGCAATTGTCTGCACATAGGCTATTTTTCTCATTATGAATTGGCGCTGCAGCGTCAATACGTGATGGGGAAAATGTGGACACAGTCCCGCCTTGGTCTGACACAATTTTGTTGCATTGCTTGCAACGTGACGGGTAGTGAAGTCAGTCGGCGACGGCGTATTCGTCATGAAAATATGTTTAGTGATGCGAACATGAAAAAGATCTTTAAATAGTCGGATCGATTAACGCTTGATTCGGAAACGGTGATGTTGCGGGCATTCTGGGGAACGAGGTAGCACATTGCTGCCGCCTCTTCGGAGGATCGGCGGCAGTACCAGGGGCGGCGAAAGCGCGACCTTCGAAAGCTCCCCAGCAAATTGAATCCCCCACACAGGAGAACAATATGTCTCAGCAGCCGCTTCTGCCGCAAATCAAGAAAATCGTCTATCTGATGCTTGAAAACCGTTCTCTCGACAATCTGCTTGGTTGGCTGTATGCGGGTGACGAGCAGCCCGCCGTCGTCTTCCCGCACAACAGTAATCCGAAATTCAATGGCCTGCGCCCGCAGACATTTTTCAATCTCGACGGCAATGGCGAGAAGATATTCGTTCAGCCGATAGGCGACGACGTCTGGAAGAATTACCAGGCCATTCCCTGGGCCGATCCTTTTGAATCGATGCTGCATCCATTTACTGACGATCCGCGGCCACCATACAATCCGTGGAAGGGCGTCATGAACCAGTTCTTTGGTGGGGTGCAGACCATAGACCGTATGCCGACCAGCGAGTCCGGGTCGCCGCCCATGCTGGGTTTTTTCAATGACTATTACTATTCCCTGCAAACGGAGTGGAAAGGGCACGATATTCTCTGGACTTACACGCCGCAGCAATTGCCGGTGATCAATCATCTGGCCAAGCAATTTGCCGTCAGCGATTGCTGGTTCGCGTCCGTTCCATCGAACACCAATCCAAACCGGGCCTATTCAATATGCGGGACGTCAATCGGACGCTCCAGCAATCAAAACATCCACGCGGTGGAGCAGTTCAATATACCGACCATCTTCAATTATCTGACACAGGCGAAAAAGAGCTGGGGCATTTACTATGAGCGGGAATGGCAGGGCAATCAGTGCTATACCGCCTATACCTTTCCGCAAATACAAGCTGCGCAACAGGACAACGAGGTGGCGCCGCTTGCGCAGTTCTTCGGTCATGCCAAGGCAGGCACGCTGCCCCAATTTAGCTATCTGGAACCGAAATGGACATCCGTTTTTCCCTTCGACCAAGGGTCGGATTATCATCCGCCCAGCGCGCCGTCGAATGGCGGGGAACAATTTCTGCAACAAGTCTACGAGGCTGTGCGCAACAGCCCGGATTGGCATGACACGCTGCTGATTGTTTCTTTCGACGAGCATGGGGGCACCTACGACCATGTTGCGCCGGCCTGGGGCGCGATCAACCCGGACGGACTTCACGGCGAGAATTTCTTCGATTTCGACCTGTTTGGAGCGCGCGTGCCGACGATCCTGATCTCGCCTTACGTGCCGACCCGGTCGGTGTTCCGACCGCCCGAAACGAGCCACTATCCCTTTGATCACACGTCCTTCGTCAAGACCTTGCTGCAGTGGGCCGGCATCGACTTGTCCACGGTGAACCTAGGCAAGCGCATGCCGCAGGCGCCCACCTTTGAGGGCGTGTTTGTCGACCATGTGGTCAACGATGGCACCATTAATTTTGCCAGTCCCCCGCTGTCGGCGATGTCCGACGTGCCCGACGGAAGCCATCCGGCAGGGTCGCGGGCGAATTTGCTGGAACTGCTGGAGGGCATCCCCGTGGTCGCCAGCCGTGTGCTGCTGGCGCAGCACCATAGCGCCGACGCGCTGAATGCCGCCGTCGCCCGCTATCGGGAAGATCCCGCTCAGTTTGATGCAGCGCTTGGGAATCAACGCTGATCAAACGACGTTCCGCTCTATGCGTATTGCGTAAGACGATGGGTGCCGACCATGGTGAAGGCTGGCACTTTTTTTTACCCTCACAAAAGGAACTGACCATGACTCAAGATCCTGTTCAAGCTGAAAATCCCACTGTGCAAGCGGACCTGCTGCGTGCCAATCCCCATTTGTCGAGTGAGAACAAGCAAGTCGAGGCCACGCAGTATCAAGTTTGGATGGAAAATAACGGCGGGTTTTACGAGCTCCGCTGGAGCGCTTCCATCACCGGCTCGTATGATTGGGTGGGTCTGTATCCGAATGATACGGTGCCGGACTCCGAGTATATCGGCGGCGACAATTGGCAGTGGGCTACCCGCGGCAATAGCTACAAGACCAGCACGCCAGTGACGTCGGCCTATCAAGTACGCTATCTGGTTTGGGATGGCAAGGCCGGACAGTATGTGGCGGTGGCGCGGGGCCAGATTCGCTGAGGGCCGACCAAGGCCGCCAATCAGGGCGGCTCTTGCCACCATACATAAACACCAGACTTTTACCCGTGAACGTCGAGTTCGGCGCCATGCTCGTCGACCGCACGCCACAACAGATACGCGTCGCCGCGCAGCGTCACGAACATCTCGTCCAGATGCCAGGTGCTGCCCGGCTTGCGCCGCGCCGCTTTGGCGCACTGGGCGCATGCAGCGCCAAACTTGCCGCACCAGCAACGGATCGTCTCGTACGTGACCGTGACACCACGCTCAAGCAACAACATCCTCGATGTCGCGCAGGCTCAGGCTTAAGCGGGAATGCCAGCGAACCGCGCAGCTGATACGCCTCACATTCTGCTCGGAAGCGACGCTTTCCAGTTGTAAGCGTGGCGCCAGCAACGTCTTGA
>NZ_JFHC01000187.1 GCF_000698595.1 Caballeronia glathei
ATCCGTCTATCGTGTCACGGAAATCATCGGCACGAGCGCAATTTCCTGGGAGGACGCGGCGAAAAATGGTGTGGAAACGGCAGCCAAGTCGCTGCGTGATTTGCGCGTCGCCGAAGTCACCAAGCTCGACATGAAGGTGGATAGCGGCGAGGTCGTTGAATACCGAGCGCGAGTGTCTTTGTCGTTCAAGTACGAAGCCTGAGAAGGTGATTCACGGTGGCAAGGCGCCGCGGGAAATGTGCAAAGCTACCTCGGCACGCGGCATTTGGCGAACATGTCGCTCGTCGCGCCTCGTTCGCCTTGTTCGAGGCCACCGCTTCGAGAATCTGTTCGACGGCTTTCCTCGCCCGCTTCCACAAGCCGAGGCGATGAATGATGCGGGGGGGCGCCATCGACTTCGTGCTCGAAATCGACGTGCCGTTCGACGAGATCATTCAGCGCATGAGCGGCCGCCGAGTGCATGTCGCGTCTGGCCGCACGTTTCACGTCAGGTTCAACCCGCCGAAGAGCGATATGGTCAACGAGGTACAGGTGAGCCGCTGATCCGGTACTACAACGAGTGAGCGGAGCACTGTGAAGCGAGTGGCCTGAAGGCGCCGGAGTATCGGAAAGTCTTCGGGCTAGGAACCGTTGGGGAAATCAACGGACGGGTGATGGACGCCCTGAATCTGCAGAGTAGCGGCTCGTCGGGCTAATCTCGCCTCTTTTTTGTCGACAGGCCTCGCTGCGTCGCTTGCGAATGCCGATACGGCAACATGGTTCCGGACCGCGCACAGGCAGCTCGGGCCATCGCCGCGGCTTGTGATTGTGTGATTGCTGCGCAATTTCCGCCAACGAGCGCATGTTCCCGAAAGCCTTCTGGAGCGCCTGCTGGACAAACTCGCCCTGCGCCCCGATCTGGCCGTCAACGAAAGAACGCTACGATTGGCAGTCGAGCCGGGGCGTAGGTGCGAGCCAAAAGAGGTAGTGTCGCGATCGCAGGCTTAGGCTGCTGTTCCGACGGCATCAAGGTCCGGTGGATCTGTCAACATCGGGTCCGCCTTAAAGTGCGCGTAAATCTCGGAGCCAGCGAAGGCTTCGAGAGCTAACTGCGCATCTTGAAACAGCTCGGCTACCGCCCAATCGCCGATCGCCAAAGCGGGAAAGCCCTTGACTCGACGCGATGGATAAACGAAGCCATCGGGTCGTTTGTCCGGACGGACCGTCAGCATCGCCTGACGGAGCCGACATCCAAGCCACTGACAGGCCTCGTGATCACCCGAAGAAACGATGTCGTGAATCCCCAGTCGGCTACTGTGATCTTCCCCAAGATTCCATAGGCGAAGTGGGCGAGCGAAACGCACTCGCGCTATGACGCCGCGCTTGACCGCCCTGCGCGTAATGTGGAAGCCACTGCCTGCGCCTCGGTTATTCAGTACCAACTGGCTCTCCCATGATGCGACGAGGCAATCACGCGCCATATAGAGCCAAGTGAAGTCGAGCGTACCGTCCGGCCGAACGAACTCCAATGGCGGTCCGAACCGGTGCGCCTTGAATGGAGACGCTGTCGCCACGTGCTTTTCGTTGTCTACTGCTCGGACAAACTCCGTTTCCACCTCGTAGGTATAAAGGCGTCCGTCGAGAGCGCGGAGAACCTGTTCCGCACTCGGGACGAGACCCTTCAGGTGTTCCGGCAAGTAATTCTTAACTTCGTCGTTCCTGGACATTTGTTGGTTGCTCAGTCCTGGTCCGCCACCTCCATCCGCGCGAGCGCAATGACCTTGTCTAACCGCACCTTGTCAGGCAGCGACAGCATTCGGGATTGCTCGGGCGCAATCGTGCTCCGATCCTCGAATGGTAATCCTGCGACCACCTCAGCCGGAGACAATTCGTTCAATGCCACTTGCTCAGATACGAGGAAGGTGTTGACCTGTATCCTCGACTTCCTATTGAGCACCTCAAGCACACGCGGCAATTGCGAAGGGACGTCACCAACGAACTGCCAAGCCGGATAAGTGCGGCGGTTCTTCATTCCTGGCGGAACCACGCTATATAGCTTTGTGTGGTCTGCTCGGTAAAGGGTGGTCTTCGACATGCCGGTACGCGCGATGACCTCCTCGGGGCTTAGCTTTGTAACTGGCAACGTTTTGCGTCGAGCCGAGACGCTTTCAGCGCTGTCGCGCATCAGCAGCTCCGCGAGCCGAGCCTCCAACACTTTCCTCACTGGCTTGCTGACGAAAAGTTGAGTGTCAGCGTCGGCTAGTTGTGTGTGAAGCTCGTCGGAGACCCCCTTAAGCAGGTCTGCAGCGAGCAGATTAATGAGTGCTTTCGGGTCGCCCGCATACTGTCCGTTCACAAGGGCACGAAGGTCAGTATTCTTGACGGCCTTGCTACGTTTCGTTGCCAATTCCATACCAGCTCCTTCTTAGGTAATCGAGCGGTGGGCACCCTGAATCTGTACCCATTCCAGCGAGCGTCCCGCTCCACACTCGCCGCGTTCAGTCTCTCCAACGTCGCTTGGGCGCGCGCCAGCGGCTCGAACTCGCGTTCGCACGGCGCGATTGACAGCTTTACGGTCGGAGCTATGAGAGCAGTGTACTACAGTTTTCCCGTTTTTCCCATTTTTCCCGTTTTTCCCTACCTTCACTGCATGGGTACCTACGGAGCGCGCGAGCTCCCGCACCGAGAGGGCGCGACCGACATCCAGACAAAAGTGGCGTGCGGCATGGGTCCAGA
>NZ_JFHC01000188.1 GCF_000698595.1 Caballeronia glathei
AAAGGCGGCGCCGGGCTATGCGATGGCGAAGCTCATCATCCGGCTGATCAACGGCGTGGCCGAAGTCGTGAACAATGACTCCACGATGAACGATCGGCTGAAGGTGGTGTTCATTCCTGACTTCAATGTCAAGAATGCTCACTTCATCTATCCGGCGGCGGACCTCTCTGAACAGATCTCGACGGCCGGCAAGGAGGCATCGGGCACCGGCAACATGAAGTTCATGATGAACGGCGCGCTGACGATCGGAACACTGGATGGAGCCAACGTCGAGATCCGCGAGGAAGTTGGCGACGAGAATTTCTTTCTTTTCGGTCTGACCGCGGATCAGGTCGAGCGCGTCAAGCGCGAGGGTTACCGCCCGGCGGACTACGCAAACGGGAATCCGGAGTTGCGTGAAGTTTTGACGCTGATCGCCGATGGGCATTTCTCACGCGGCGACCGCAACGTGTTCCGGCCGTTGGTCGAGAACCTGCTGCATGCCGATCCGTTCCTCGTGCTGGCCGACTACGCCGACTACGTGGCGTGCCAGGAGCGTGTGAGCGCTGCCTGGCAGGATTCGGGACGCTGGACTCGCATGTCCATCCTCAACACAGCACACGCGGCCAAGTTCTCGTCCGATCGCGCGATCGGCGAGTACTGCGACCAGATCTGGAAAATCCGCCCTGTGAGGATTGCCCTTGACCGGCTTTGAGGCAGGTCCGGCCCCGGGATATCCGGTCGGCCCCGGGTCGCGATTCCCGCCGGGCGCCACGGTGGTGCCCGAAGGCGTCAACTTTTGCGTCTTCGGCCGCCACGCCACGCGGGTAGAGCTTCTCCTGTACGAGGCCCCGGACAGCCCCGAGCCGTTTCAGGTGATCTCGCTCATGCCCGAGTGCAACCGGACGTTCTTTTACTGGCATGTCCTGGTGAAGGGCTTGCCCTTGCGCACGTGCTACACATGGCGCCTCGACGGACCCAGGGATACACAGCACACGGGCTGCGCCTTCGATCCACGCAGGGAGCTTCTCGATCCGTATGCCCGTGCCGTGTGCGACGACCTCTGGATGCGGCCCGGTGCCGGCAAACCATTCGAAGCCGGGCACGCTTCGCACCGTGCCATTGTGGCGGAGCCTGTGCCCGCATCCGGTGCTCGCGTTTCCCGCGGACTGGACGACGCGGTCATCTACGAACTGCACGTTGGCGGCTTCACCCGCGACCGGTCGAGCGGCGTGAGGCATCCCGGAACCTTTGCCGGTCTGATCGAGAAGATCCCCTACCTGAAAGCGCTCGGCGTCACCCACGTCGAACTTCTTCCTGTGATGGCCTTCGATGTGCAGGATGTTCTGCCCGCGGTGGCAGCACGAGGGCTGACAAACTACTGGGGCTACAGCACGCACAGCTTCTACAGTCCGCATCCCGGGTATTGCATCGATCCCGCGCGCGCTCCGCAGGAATTCCGCGCGCTTACGGACGCGTTGCACACTGCGGGCATCGGCGTGTTGCTCGACGTGGTCTTCAATCACACTTCGGAAGGAGACGCTTCAGGGCCGGTGATCAATTTCAAGGGCCTGGCGAATGACATCTTCTATCATCTGGACGCTGGCGACCGGCGCCGCTACCGTGACTACACCGGTTGCGGAAACACCGTCAATTGCAATCATCCGCTGGTAACGGCATTCATTGTCCGATGCCTCGAATACTGGGTGGAAGAACTGGGGGTGGACGGCTTCCGGTTTGATCTGGCAAGCGTCTTTGCGCGCGATCAGCATGGCGATCTCATGAGCGATCCGCCGCTGCCCTGGGCAATGGAATCCTCTCGCATACTCTCTCGCGTGCCGCTGATCGCCGAAGCGTGGGATGCAGGTGGTCTCTATCACGTCGGGAGCTTCCCCGGGATGGCATGGGCAGAATGGAACGGGCGCTATCGGGATGTGATCCGCCGCTTTGTGCGCGGGGACCCCGGCATCGTCGGCGAGGTAGCCACCTGCATCGCAGGGAGCGCGGATCTTTACGCGGACGATGGGAGGCTGCCGGCCAACAGCATCAACTTCGTCACCTGCCACGACGGTTTCACGCTGAACGATCTCGTGAGCTACAACACGAAGCACAACGAGGCCAACGGCGAGGAGAATCGCGACGGCGCCAGCGACAACCTGTCATGGAACTGCGGTGCCGAAGGTGAGACGGGCGACCCCGACATTCTGCGCCTGCGTGGCCAGCAGGCCCGCAACCTGATGGCCGTCCTGTTTCTGAGCCAGGGCGTGCCCATGATCCTTGCTGGCGACGAAGTGCTGCGCAGCCAGCGCGGCAACAACAACTGCTATTGCCAGGACAGCGCGCTTTCCTGGTTCGACTGGCGCTTGCCAGAGGCGGGAGCGGACATGCTGCGTTTCGTGCGCGAGTTGATTGCGCTGCGCAAGCGCCACGCCAGTCTGCGCCGGCGACGTTTCCTCACTGGCCGGCCCTCGTCCGGCCAGATTCTGCCGGATGTCGCCTGGCACGGCGAACGCCTGAACGAGCCCTGCTGGCACGACCCCGGCGCCCGCCTGCTTGTCTTCACCCTCGGCGGTGAAGCATTCGAGGAGCCTGCGCTGCACGTCATTCTCAACATGCACGATTTTCCTCAGCAGGTCGCGCTACCCGTGCTCGACGGGCGATGCTG
>NZ_JFHC01000189.1 GCF_000698595.1 Caballeronia glathei
CGCTTGGGGTTGGGGTTGGGGTTTGTTAAAACCGTTTGATGCGCTTCGGCTTCTGTGAAACTTGCTTTGTTATTGGTCTATTAGCTTCGCCCCTGTGCGGGGCGGCAGTCACTTTCTTTGCTGCTGCAAAGAAAGTAACCAAAGAAAGCAGCTAAGGGGTTAGCGGTGTTAGGACGTGACCACACTTGAGTCTTTCTGAGCGGCCCGACCGTCGGAGTGTCGTCCTCATGAAGTCACCGAGCTTGGTACGCGGACCCACTGCGTCATCTCGCTGTTAAACGGAGTGGTAAGGCAGTCATTCATCCGTCTCGGCACTACGTGCCCGACGAAAGGTAAAGACGGTGGTCCGGCGAACTTCGCGTCACAGCGCAGCGCTTGGGTACGCATGACAAGGAACGAAGCGATTCGTTATGGCGCACCTTGCGTGCGAGCGCAGCGAGGACGGACGGATGACTGCCTTACCAATCAGTCTGACGGTGCGATGGGGCTGTGGGTCCGCGCACCTATCCGCTCAACGAACAGAGGTGGACACTCCTGCGGTCGGACCACTCAGAATGACTCGAACGTGGTCACGTCCTAATACCGCTAACCCCATAGCTGCTTTCTTTGGTTACTTTCTTTGCAGCAGCAAAGAAAGTAACTGCCGCCCCGCACAGGGGCGTGCTAATAGACCAATGAGAAAACAAGTTCCACAGAAGCCGAAGCGCATCAAACGGTTCAACAACCCCCAACCCCGAGCGCCAGCGATCAACCACTCAGATAATCGAACAACGACATTTTCTGAATCTGCGCAAAGGCCATCTGCGCGCCCTGCAGCGCATTCTGCGTAAGTTCGTACTGGCTGATCGCACTCACGAGATCGATGCTCGTCAAATTCGCGAGATCGCTCGCGGTCTGCGTGACCGTGGTCTGCATCGAGCTCCGGGTCGCCGTCACTTCCTGCTCGCGACCGCCAACGGTCGCCTGCACCGAAAGCACGTTGTTGTACGTATTGTCGACCTTCGTGCTCGCCGTGTTCAGCGAATTGGTCAGCGCCGCCTTCTGCGCAGGTGTATCGGTCGACTGCTTCAGCGCGCTCACAAGATTGTCGAGCGTGGCAAAGATATCCGTGTTCGCGGTGTTGGCCGGCTGCACCGTGAACGAGTCGCCGTCGGCAGGCGCGCCGTCGAGCGTCACCTTCTGGCCGCCGATCGTGACGTCCGTCTTGCCCGTGTACGGCACGGGCGTCGGCGGCAGACCGTCGTCCGTCGGCGTGATCGTGTAGCTCGTGGTGCCGTCCGTGGCCGAAACCGCGAACGAGATGGTGTACTTCGTCGCGTTCCTCGGATCGCTTGCGTCGGACACGCTCACCGGGCCGATCGTGCCCGAACCCTGGTTCGCAGCGCCGGCCGCCGCGACCGGATCGCTTTCCGTCGGCGACACGCTCTGGAAAATCGTCGGCCCCGTATCGCCGACATTGATCGACCGCCCTTCGCTGATCTGGACCTGACGCTGCCCGAGATCGCCCGCGTAGTTCGCGCCGACGCCCGACGGATCGTTCGTGTAAGGCGCCGAGCCGCCCTTGAAGCCGGAGAAGATGTAGTTGCCGCTGCCGTCCGTGGTGTTCGCGAGCGTCATCAACTGGTCGCGATAGCCCTGGATCTGGTTGGCGATCGCGGCGCGGTCGGAGTCGGAGAGCGAACCGTCGCGGGCGTGCACGATCTGGGTCTGGATGCTCTGCATCAGGCCCTTGACGTCGTCGAGCGTCGCGTCTTCCTGCTGCAGCGAGGACAGCGCGGTGGTCTGGTTCGAACCGAACTGCGTAATCGTCGAGCTCTTCATGGTGAGCTGCACGGCCTGCGCGGCGCCGAGCGGATCGTCCGAGGCCGTGAGCAGCCGGTTGCCCGACGAGATCTGCTGATACATCGACGCGAGCGCGCTCTGCTGGTCGCTCATCGTCTGGACGTTCAGGTTGAAAAACTGGGAACTGGAGATGCGCATCGCTGAATGCCTCAGTTGAAGATGCCGAGCAACGTCTGGAACAGCGTCGATGCCGCCTGGATCACCTTGCTGTTCGCCTGGTAGAGCTGCTGGTACTGCATCAGATTGGCCGCTTCCTCGTTCAGGTTCACGCCCGACACGGCCTGCTGCGCCGACGTCACCTGATTGAGCAGCGCCGTCTGCGACGTGCTCGCGGCCTTCATCTGGTTGGTCTGGTTGCCGATCTGGTTCACGTAGTTCGCGTACGAACTGGTGAGCGTGTCGGTGCCGCCGTTCATGCTCTTCTTGGAGACGAGGTTCGCCATCGCGAGCGCGTTGCTGCCGTCGCTCGTGCCGCCCTTGTTCGCGTTGATGTCGAAGGCGTCGCCATTGAGCGGTGCACCCGTGATAGTCGCGGAAACGCCGTTCGACGTGATCGTGAGGCCCTTTGAGGCATCGTAGGGAATCGGGCTGCCGGCAGCGATCACCGTCGAGTCCGGCAGCGTCACGTCGACATTCGACGTGAACGCGCCCGCCGTGGCGTCATAGGTGAGCTTGATGTCGGTGGGAACCGAATAGCCCGCCACCACCGTGCCCGAGGAAATCGACGCCGTGCCGGTGTTGCCCGACGCCTCCGAAGTCACCACGGGCGACGCCGCCGCGATCGCGGCCGGG
>NZ_JFHC01000190.1 GCF_000698595.1 Caballeronia glathei
ATCCGAACATGTGAGCGGAAGAACGCCTGCACGCAAGCCATGCGGGTCGGCCCGCTTCCGGGTTACGATGACGCATGCGCTGCGCGCAGCCAGCACATCGCAAGCGCTCCATAAGGTCAGGCACACAGTCACGCGGGCAGCACGCGCTTCGACGTCCAGGCCACGTTCCTCCCGTTCCGAATCCCGACCACTACGCCATGGACGTTCGACAGCTCAGATACTTTGTCAGCATCGTCGACTACGGCAGCCTGGGCAAGGCAGCCGAAAAGCTCTTCGTCGCCCAGCCTTCGCTCAGCCAGCAGATGGCCCGTCTCGAGGAAGATCTCGGCGTGCCGCTGCTGCTGCGCAGCAACCACGGCGTCACGCCGACTCCGGCGGGCGAGGCGCTTTATCGCCACGCGCGTCTCGTCCTGCGGCAAATGGAGCAGTTGAAGCAGGAGGTCGTCAAGGGAGGCGGTGCCGAGTCGGGCACGGTGGCCGTGGGCCTGCCGACGACCATGGCATCGGTGCTTGCCGTCCCGCTCTTCGAACGCGTACAGGACAAGTACCCGGGCATCCGCCTGCAACTCTTCGAAAGCATGAGCGGTTACCTCAACGAGCTGCTCGCGAACGGCCGCCTCGATCTCGCGATGCTGTTTCGCGGTTCGGATACGCCGGGCATCACCGCATTGCCGCTCTTCGACGAAGCCCTGTACGTGCTCGGCGAGCTGGGCGCGGAAGTGCCGCCTCGTGCAACGACGTGTGCGCTCGCGAAGCTCGGCGGCGTCAAGCTCGTCGCGCCGGGCGTGTTGAACGGCCTGCGCCTGCTCCTGGAACGCACGTTCTCCCGGGAGAACGTCGACCTGAACATCATCGCCGACATCGATTCGTTGCCGACCCTGATCTCCATTGCGCATTCCGGGCGGGCCTGCACGATTCTGCCCGGCTCCGCGGTCGCGCAACTCGATGCAGCCCGTCTTCCCAGGATGCGACGCATCGTCGAACCGGCGATCGTTCGGCCCGTGAGCATCTGCTGGCCGAACGGACTGCCCGTCCACGCAGCGACGGTTGCCGTCCGGGAAACGATCGTCGCGCTCATCAAGGAGCAGATCACGAAGGGCGCGTGGAAGGGAGTCACGTTGAGAACCGCTCCCGCCGCGGCCGTAGATGCGTCTTCGGACTGAGGCACGACGGGCGCCCTGGGCTTGCCCGTCAGACTGCGCCGGCCACGCGCATCTCCTCGATCAGCGAGTCGCTCAGGCCGAGCTCGCGCAGGATTGCGTCGGTGTCCTGGCCGAGCGCGGGCACCGGGCCCATGGTCGGCTCGTCGGCAGGCGCCACGCCCGGCGGATACAGCGCCGGAATCTCGCCCGCCGGGGTGCTGACCTTCGTCCATCGCTGCCGCGCAATCAGCTGCTCGTGATTCCAGACGCCCCGCATGTCGTTCATCCGTGCGTTCGCAATGCCCGCGTCATCGAGACGCCCGATCACCTGCGCGGCGCTCAGGCTCGCGAACGCTTCCAGAATGACGCCGGCGAGCGGCTCGCGGTTCGCTACCCGCCGGCTGTTGGACGAGAAGCGGTCGTCCGACGCGAGCTGCGGCTGACCGATCACCGACTCGCAGAACGCCTTCCATTCGCGCTCGTTCTGCAGGCCGAGCATGACCGTCTTTCCGTCGCCGGCCATGAACGGGCCGTAGGGAAATATGGTGGCGTGCGACGCGCCGGTCTGACGAGGCGCCGCCTGCCCGTCGATCGCATAGTAGAGCGGGTAGCTCATCCACTCGACCATGCTCTCCAGCATCGAGACATCGATATGCCTGCCGCGCCCCGTACGCCCGCGCTCGATGAGCGCCGCGAGAATGTTCGTATAGCCGTACATGCCGGCCGCGATGTCCGCGATCGAGCAGCCCGCCTTCGCCGGCTCCCCTTCGGACCCGGTGATGCTGAGGAAGCCCGACTCGCTCTGGATCAGCAGGTCGTACGCCTTCTTGTCGCGCATGGGCCCGTCGAGGCCGTAGCCGGAGATGTCGCAGACGATCAGGCGCGGATACCGCGTGCTCAACGCGCCGTAGTCGAGGCCGAGGCGCTGCGTCGCGCCGGGTGCAAGGTTCTGCACGAACACGTCGGCATCCGCGAGCAGCTTGTGCACGACGTCGACTGCATGAGGCTCCTTGACGTCGAGCGTGAGGCTTTCCTTCGAGCGGTTCGTCCAGACGAAATGCGAGGCGAGACCGCTGACGCGCTCGTCATAGTTGCGGGCAAAGTCGCCTGTGCCGGGCCGTTCGACCTTGATCACGCGAGCGCCGAGATCAGCAAGCTGCCGCGTGCAGAACGGCGCGGCGATGGCGTGTTCGAACGTAACGACCTTGATTCCTTCGAGCGGGCGCATGATGAAGTCTCCAGTCAGAAGGAACGGGGCAAGCCGAGAATGTGCTCGGCCACGTAGGACAGGATCAGGTTCGTCGAGATCGGCGCCACCTGATACAGACGCGTCTCGCGGAACTTGCGCTCGACGTCGTACTCGCACGCGAAGCCGAAGCCGCCGTGAAACTGCAGGCACGCGTTCGCCGCTTCCCACGACGCATCCGCGGCCAGCAGCTTCGCCATGTTGGCCTGCGCGCCGCACGGCTCGTGCGCGTCGAAG
>NZ_JFHC01000191.1 GCF_000698595.1 Caballeronia glathei
ATCCGTCTATCGTGTCACGGAAATCATTGGCACGAGCCCTGTCTCGTGGGAGGACGCGGCAAAAGTGGCGGTAGAGACGGCCGCCCAGTCGCTGCGTGATTTACGCATTGCCGAAGTCAGCAAATTCGACTTGACGATCGATAGCGGGAAGGTCGTCGAGTACAGAGCGAGAGTGTCCTTGTCGTTCAAGTACGAAGCTTGAACAGGCGACTCTTTGTGGCAAGCGCCTCCGGTCCATCGCGGCCGAACGGGTGAGCATGCCGACAAGCGCAATGGGGCGTCTGCTTCCGGCCTATTGTTCTGGTCGCACAACGAGTTTGCCTTGCGCATCCGAACGGTGCACAAGTCGATGCTCACCCATTCAAAATGGAGGCGTTGTGGCGTCACCGATCCGCACTGAGGGAACGTGCAAAAGGTCCGGCTTCGCCCTAGTCGGCACGCCAGCTCGATTTGCGGTGGCGATCGCCGCGTTTGCGGTCTTCATCGCGCCGGTTGCCCTCGCTCAAACTCCGTCGCCGCTCGGCGAATGGCAATATTCTGCGGGTATTCCGCTCGAAAAACTTTATCAGCCCAAGCCTCCCGACTGGGAGGTGCGTGTCGGTGTCGGCTCGACGTTCGGGCCACGCTATGATGGCTCGGATCGCTACCGCGTGCTAGTGGGCCGAGCGTGGACATCCGTTACCGCGATCTGGCGTTTGCATCGACTGGCGAGGGCATCGGGGTGAACGTGGTTCAAGGTCCGAACTGGCGCGCGAGTATTTCTGCCGTCTACGACCTTGGCCGGCGCGGACACGATAACCCGTCGCGTTTGAATGGCCTCGGCAACATCAATCCCGCTCCGGAGCTAAAACTGGCCGCCGAATACGTCGTGTCGAAAGAGTTTCCGCTTGTGTCTGGCGTCAACTACAACCGCCGCCGTGTTGCCTCACGGAATGATGTTACTCCCGGCTAGTTGTCACCGACGAATCGTTTTGTGGTGAGGGCTGGCGCTGCGTAGCAGCGTCAGCCCTCACCACTTCGGCGTCGTCGCGGCTGAGTATCCGGATCACCAGCTCCCTCGCTCGATCCGATCGCCACACTTTCACCCGGCGCTGCAGGGTGCGTAGTTGCGCGCCAGAATACAGCGTGGGAGCCATCTCGGTGAGGCGCTCGTACAGCTGCTTTGCCGTAATACCGGGTTCGGTTTCGAGCCACTCCAGTATCTTTGGCCAGATATGTTCGAACGGATCTTCGCGAGTGCGCCAGTCATGTGGGACCCGCGCTTTGCGGTGATGCGTCGGTCGAATTTCGCCGGCCTGCCACGCTGTCCCGAGACTGGACAGGAAATCGGAGAGTGGAACCTCAGTTGCTGTCCTCGTCGACGCTAGCGGACCGCCAGAAGCGCTGCTTTGCGCAACGCGCTGTTGTGCTTTGCGAATTCGCTGCAGCAGATCCAATGGATCGAGCCTACGAAACCGCGCGCGAAGGCTACGTTTGGTCGCCTCGGGAATAGATGGGGACCGTAAGACGCGCTCAAGCGGCGTCAACGGAGCTTCATAGCGCTTCGTCACCTTGGCGCCGTGACGAGTCTTCGATTTCAGTTTGAATGATGGCTGGAAGAAGTTGATGTACAGCCGTGACACTTGATAAAGAGACGCAAGGGTTTCAGTGGCTTCAAGACCTCGTAGCCTCCCGTAGCCCACAAGGCGGCGGACGATGGCGCCATTTTTTTGCTCGACCCACGCTTGATCGTTCTTCTTATAGGCACGCGAGCGCGTCAGCTCGATACCTTTTGCCTTGCAGAAATCGAAGACAGCCGCGTTCATGAAGGCGCTATCGTTATCGCAGTCCAGACCACGCAACGGAAACGGTAAGGCAGCGCTCACCTGCTCGACGTGCTCAAGAACGAACGCGCCGCTGCGAAACGGCATAGCGAGGCACTCGGTCCAACCCGTTGCGATATCCGTCATCACGAAGCTGTGTACAAAGTCGCCGTCGATCTTTGTACCACCGCAATGCTCAACGAAATCCACCTCAAGATAACCGGGTAGCGGGTCGTTCCAGTCAGTGAAGGTCCTGATCGGCACCGCGCGGCGTATCGCATTGCCGATTCCGCCAGCTCGCCGGCGCTGGCCGCTGAAGGCTTGCTCGCGCACATCCCGCAGCAGCCGATCAATGGTCGCGGCGCTAATCTGCTTGAGCCGCTGACGTAGGTCTCTCGGCAGCGACAGATGACCATGCCGTGTCATCGAGTCAATCAGCGTCGGGATGAGCGCCTTCAGGCGTTTGCCGCAAATTCGGTCAGCAGCCTCCCATAGCGTGATCAGCGCGGCACGAACGTCATCGTCATAGCGACGCTGCGGGCCTGGCTTTGCCTTCGGCGGCTGCGGCTCTCGGCACAACACTCGGATTGCGTGTTTACGATGATAGCCCGTCAATTCCACGAATTCGTCCAAGATCTGGCGCTTGTCGTCCCGGTCGGAGCGGCGGTAACGCTCTCCAACTGCCTCAGTCAATTCCCGTCTCGTTGTCATGCTGAGCCGCCTCGTCATAAGTCGCCCCCGCCAGCCGTCTGACAGGTAGCAAAATACTTGAGGCAACGA
>NZ_JFHC01000192.1 GCF_000698595.1 Caballeronia glathei
GTAAGCGTTGCGCGAGCACCGTCTAGACCGATGACGCCAAAGTGGACACAGTAGGCCCCACCAAACGAGTGGTGGAGACTACTTTGTCACCTGAGATAGCGACGGTAGCGAGACGGACGCGTAAAGGCACCCCCAATCACCCCATCGAGTTTCGGCGAGAACTCGCAAAGCTGGCATGTGAACCAGGCGTCTCGGTCGCCCGACTGGCTCTGGAACACGGGCTCAACACGAATCTGTTGTTCAAATGGCGCCGAGCCTATCAGGCCGGGCAGTATGAGCCGCCAACACTATTGCCGGTAGAAGTGGTTCACGAGGAACGCCGGATTGAGAACGCGGCTGCGTTGCCTGTTCAGTCGCAGAGCAAGGCCCAGCCGGTCGTCGCGGGAGTGATTGAGATTTGCGTCGGCGTCGCGCGCGTGCGTATCGAAGGCACGCCCGACGCAGCCACGCTGCGTATTGTGTTGCGTACGTTGCGTGCCGCTGCGGAGGCTGAGGCGTGATCGGGCTTCCTGGCGGCACGCGTGTATGGCTGGCTGCCGGCGTGACTGACATGCGGGCCGGATTCAACAGTCTCGCTGCCAAGGTGCAGACCGTACTTGAACGGGATCCGTTCTGCGGGCACGTTTTCGTGTTTCGTGGCAAACGCGGCGATCTGCTCAAAGTGCTGTGGTGGAGCGGCGATGGCATGTGCCTGCTGATGAAGCGACTCGAGAAGGGACGCTTCGTATGGCCTCAGGCCGACGGTGGTGTTATTTGCCTGAGCCCGGCGCAACTATCGATGCTGCTGGAAGGCATTGACTGGCGGCAACCGACGAGAACGGCACGACCGACGTCGGCGTTGTAAACGTCGTTGTCCGCGCGTAAACTGCCTGCATGACGCGCGCGAACCCACTTCCCGACGATGTCGAAACGCTGAAGGCCATGCTACTCAGCCAGGAGGCGGCGCTGCGCGAGCGCGACGCGCAAATGCTCAAACTGCAGGAAACGGTCGACTCGCAACAGGCCGCATTGGCTTCGCGCGCAGCTGAAGTCGAACACCTGAAGCTGTTCATTGCCAAACTGCGCCGTATGCAGTTCGGTCGCAAGTCGGAGAAGCTTGACGGTCAGATCGAGCAGCTCGAACTGCGCCTTGAAGAGCTTGAGGCCGACGAAGGCGAAGCGCCAGTCGAAATCCCGAAGACGCCGCGCACGGCTGCAGAACAGACACCGCGCCGGCCGCTGCCTGAACATCTGCCACGCGAGATCCGAACACACTTGCCCGAAGCTGCCGGCAAGTGCCTGGAGTGCGGCGGCGAGATGAAGCCGCTGGGCGAAGACGTTGCCGAACAACTTGAGTACGTACCGGCAAGCTTCCGGGTCATCCGTCACGTGCGTCCGAAGTTTGCGTGCGTGTGTTGCGACCACATCTCTCAGGCGCCGGCACCGAGTCGTCCCATTGAGCGCGGCCTCGCCGGCCCGGGGCTGCTGGCGCACGTGCTGGTCTCGAAGTTCGCAGATCACGTGCCGCTTTACCGGCAGTCAGTCATGTACGCGCGAGAAGGCGTCGAGCTGGATCGCTCGCTGCTTGCGAAGTGGGTCGGTCACGCTGCGACGCTGCTGCAGCCGCTCGTTGAAACACTGCGTCGTCATGTGATGTCGGCGACGAAACTGCATGCCGACGACACGCCGGTTCCGGTGCTTGCGCCGGGCAATGGCAAGACGAAGACCGGTCGCCTATGGGTGTACGTGCGCGATGATCGTGCATCGGCCGACATGACGCCGCCGGCGGTGTGGTTCGCCTATACGCCGGATCGCAAGGGCATCCATCCGCAGCAGCACCTCGAGTCATTCAACGGTACGCTGCAAGCCGACGCGTATGGTGGCTACCAGGCCATCTACGACACCGGGCGCGTCGCGGAGGCGGCCTGTTGGGCGCACGCCCGACGACAGTTCTTTGAATTGCACGCAGCGCGCCCCAATGCCTTGAACACCGAAGCGCTCGAGCGTATCGGCGCGCTATACAGGATTGAGGAAACGATCAGGGGCAAGCCGCCCGATCAGCGCCGTGCGCATCGCCAGGAGTACGCGCGGCCGCTACTCGATCAATTCCATGCGTGGCTCACAACGACGCTGGAAGCGCTCTCGCGCAAATCGGATACGAGTCGAGCGATCCTCTATGCGCTGAACCGATGGGAAGCGCTCACACGCTATTGCGATGACGGCCAGCTCGAGATCGACAATCTGCCAGTCGAGCGCGCGCTACGCGGGGTGGCCATCGGTCGCCGTAACTATCTGTTCGCTGGAGCAGGCTCCGGCGGCGAACGTGCTGCCGCAATCTACAGCGTCGTTGGCACCGCAAAACTCAACGGCATCGATCCTGAGGCGTATCTGCGCTACGTGCTCGCACGCATCGCCGACCATGCGATTAACCGCATCGACGAACTCACACCGTGGGTCATCGCCGATCAGCTCCACACCGCAGTCTGAAGGTCACGACCTCCAGTCAAGACGTTGCTGGCGCCACGCTTAC
>NZ_JFHC01000193.1 GCF_000698595.1 Caballeronia glathei
GTGTAGCCGCCTGCGCGCTCGTTGCGTAAGCGTCAAACCGAGGCCGTCTTGACGATCAGAACTTGACCTCTGAGAGCCGCTGGTTCGCAAGCAGTAGATCGAAGGCGGCGAGATCGAAGCTGCCGCCACTCCACTCGAGGAAGTGCTCGTGCTCCACGTGCGTCGGATCGGTGATCGCTTCGAGGAAGTCGGCGTATCCGGGCACTCCACCGACGTCTTCCGGCGGGCACGCATACTGCCCGTCGAGGCATAGCGGCCGGTGCATGTCTGGATCAGGCACGAGTGCCTTCTCGACCTTGATTCGATGCTGCCAGTTGTCACCGTAGTCGTAGATGTAGGTGAATGACTTCAAACCGCCCAGCGCCTTCGCCAGCGTAACGCGTGCTTCATTGAGCATTGGCGGACTCTGGAATCCGAAGTCATCCGGTTCACCATAGTTGGTTTCGCCGAAGACGAATTCGTGCAGGTGCCCGCCGTCCCAGCCCATGGCCAGCAGCAGCACGACATGCAGCTTGCCCAGCCGGATCGAGCCAGGGACGATGATTCGTCGCCAGATCGCCGGCTTGATGTACTTCAGCTCAACGCGCAGCACGTAATCGGGCACTGGCGCCTTGACCAGACGCACGGCAGGTTTGCGGGGCTGGACCATCGTATTGATTGTCAGGCGGCTTGCTGCTCGACGTGTTCAGCGGGCATCAGGCGCCACGGCAGCAACTCGTCGATGCGGTTGATCGGATGATCGGCGATGCGCTCAAACACCGTGCGCAGGTAGGCAAACGGCTCGATGCCGTTCAGGCGCGCCGTACCGATAATGCTGTAGATCACCGCCGCGCTCTGGCCGCCGCCGTCGGAGCCTGCGAACAGATAGTTGCGCCTGCCGAGGACTAACGGCCTGATCGCGCGCTCCGCCATATTGTTGTCCACCTCGATGCGCCCGTCTTCGCAATAACGTGTGAGTGCGTGCCAATGCCCCAACGAGTATCTGATCGCCTTCGCCAGCCCCGACTTCGCCGAGACCTGTGACAACGTGTGTTCGAGCCAGGCCTTCAGCTCAGTGAGCAATGGTGCCGAGCGTTGCTGGCGCGCAGACAGGCGCACGTCCGGCGTCTCCCCGCGAACCTCGCGTTCAACAACATATAGCGCCCCAATGTGGCGCAGTGCTTCTTCGGCAATCGGTGAGCTGTCCAGCTTGTACAGGTCGTAGAACTTGCGCCGCGCATGCGCCCAGCATCCGGCCTCGATGACCTTGCCGTCACGATACAGGGCGTCATACCCGCTGAAGGCATCTGCCTGCAGGATTCCCGTGTAGCCCGCCAGATGTTCCCGAGGTCGCTCACCTTTGCGGTCGGGTGAGTACCTGTACCAGACTGCTGGTGGTGCGCGGCTTCCTGCTGGGCGGTCATCCCGCACATAGGTCCACAGGCGCGCCGTGCGTGTCTTGCCACGGCCTGGTTCCAACACAGGCACGGGCGTGTCGTCGGTATGGATCTTGTCTGCGTCGCGCACATAACGACCGAGTGCATCGGACAGCGGTTGCAGCAGCGCAGCCGCTTCACGCACCCACGAAGCCAGTGTTGCCCGGTCCAGTTCGATACCCGCGCGGCGATAGATGCCGGCCTGCCGGTATAGCGGCGTATGGTCAGCGTACTTCGCGACGACGACCTGCGCGAGCAGCCCGGCACCCGCCATCCCGCGTGCTATCGGCCGCGAAGGGGCCGGCTCCTGCACCACTGAAGCACAGCGCGGGCAGCTCAGCTTCGGACGTACGTGACGCAGTACCTTGAAGTAGCCGGGCACATAGTCGAGCACCTCCGAGACGTCTTCACCGAGCGCACGCATTTGTTGCCCGCACTCCATGCAGCCACAATCAGTCGGTGCATGAACAACGGTTTCGCGAGGAAGATGGGTGGGGAAGTGTCGTGACTTGCGGCGCAGCGGAACAACGTTCGTTGTGGCTGACGGATCTGCAGTCGCATTGGCATCTGGCGCCTTCGCCGTCGCGGCCATGGTCGTTTCAGGAACGGGCAGCTCACCGAGCGCGAGCTGCAGCTGGTCCATCAATTCGGTCATGCGCTCAGATGAACGGCCATACTGCCATCGTTTCAATCGCGAGATCTCCGCCAGCAACTGCGCGATGGTCTCGTCGCGCGAGGCAACGATGCGCTTGAGGGCGGCGATGTCATCGGGCAGATGGCTGGCTGGCATGCATGCCAGTGTAAATGAAGCCCACGCGTTTGTGGCTCCCGCGCCCTGCCTTATGCCGCGTGCGTCGGCTGCCACGTCCGCTCTGGATGCCGCCAGTCAATCCCCTCGAGCAGCATCGACAGTTGGGCGGGAGATAGATGGACTGTTCCCGAGTCCGCCTGCGGCCACACGAAGCGTCCGCGCTCAAGTCGTTTCGCGTACAGGTTCATGCCGTCGCCGCTCCACCATAAAACCCGGACGGTCAGTTGAAACTCCCCCA
>NZ_JFHC01000194.1 GCF_000698595.1 Caballeronia glathei
GCGATTGCTGCGCTCGCACACCGAGAAGTTCCCCCAATTGCACTGGTCACACTCGCCGCAAATAATCGTGAATGGCACCACAACGCGGTCTCCGACCTTGAGCGCTGCATTGCCGCCGCCCACCTCCACGACTTCGCCCATGAACTCGTGTCCCATGATGTCCCCGGATTCCATCCCAGGCATGAAACCATCGAAAAGGTGCAAGTCGGAGCCGCAGATCGCGCAGGTCGAAACCTTGATAATTGCATCGCGCGGATGCTCGATTTTCGGGTCGGGGACCGTATCGCATCGAATGTCTTTCTTTCCATGCCATCTTAGCGCCTTCATGCTTCCCTCCGAGCCGTTCGCAAGGTTACCGTTCGGCAGCGAAACGTGTCGGCGCGGCATCGGACGGCGATGTTCAGTCAGCAATCAATGTTCCGGATCCGCGCCCCTGTCGCCGCTGCCGTCCTTGCCAACGGTTAAGCACGCGTCATCCCATACGAACGGAAGTGATGCACGGGCTGTACGCGCGTTCAAGGCGCCGATAATCGGAGCCCGCGTTCGCGCCTCGCATCCGTGACCAGTCTGCCTCCGACGTCGTATCCCTGCGTTACCGTGCCCCGGCCAGACGAGTCCCTTAGGCACAACACCTGCGCACTAGCTATCGGCTAAGAAATGGAGGAACGAGACATGGACACGAATAAAGTGGAGGACGCTGCTCACGAAGCGAGGGGCGAGCTCCAGCAGGCTGTCGGCAATGGGGAAGACGACGTTTCAACATCGGCTGCCGGCAAAGCCCGTGAGTTGCGCGAGAAGGCGAATAAGCTATGTTCGGACACTTCTATGCTGGTGCGCACCCGAACCACGGAAAGCCCTTTGACCGCATTGGGCATCGCGGCACTGATCGGATTTCTGTTGGGAGTGATGCGAGCCAGCGGCCGTAGGACGTCGAATACTCCTGCGACGCGTCGACGTGCACGAGACGATGTGACGAAGGACTGACCAAATCGCCGTCGGAACACGCTGGGACGGAGTACGTACAAGGGAGGGAACCATGACGGTTCAATCGAAGATCGCACAGTGGCGAAACGTCGGCCGACTGTTGTCACGGCGCATCGGGGACTATAGCGAGCTGTTCCGGATCGAATTGGCCGAAACGAAGTCTCGATTGCTGCACGAAGTCGTCGCCATGGTGGCGTTGGCAATCGGCGCACTCTTCATGCTCTCCTTTTTTTGTATTGCCGTCATTATTACTGCGGCTGGTACACCGTACTTCGTAGCGGTGGCGTGGGGCGTTGCCGCGGTGTGGTTGCTCGTGACACTCGTCGCCGGCATCGTCATGCGTTCCCGCCGCCCCTCCGAACCGTTTCAAACTTTGCGAACGGAAGTCGAGTGTGACTTGAAAGCGCTCAGCGAGGCAAACAAATGAGACATGTCGACGCCCAATCCGTCGTTCTCACACGCATGGCGGAGACGCGCGCGGAATTTCTGGCGACGAGCAAGGAACTTGCGCCCACCCGTGCCCCTCGGGTGTCACGCGTCGCGGCGGACGTCGGGCCGTGGCTGCTGAGAACGCCGAATGCAGCTCTCTTTGCAGCCCTGCTCGTTGGCTTGGTCGTTCTCGGCCCCAAGCCAGCCATTCGCACGGCGCTTCAGGCCGGACTGAGCACCTGGACGACCAGGACGGTCGCCGCGCTTGCGGACTCGATACAGTATCGATAGATAAGGCCGATTTTAATGTGCCGGTTGCGGAGTCTTGCCCGCTGGCGGCGGCTTGTCGCTACTTCACCCAGGTTGTCGGCGACGATGACCCGGTCGCACGGACCTGCTGTTCGACATCGCCACCGAAGAGCTGAGCCACCTTGAATCATCGGTTACATCGTCGCCATGCTTAACAAAGGCGCGAAAGGACCCTGCGCTCGAACATCGCCGCCGAAGCGCGCGCAAATATCGTCTACGAACGGCTTATCAACGAGGAGGCGGGGCGCCGCGCGCTGCTCCTGCCCGGCGACATCACCGACCGCGCATTGACGCGAACTGGTGGCGAAGACGGTCGTGGCATTCGGGACATCGACGTGCTCGTCAACGACGCGGCATACAATATCACCTAGGACGGCCTGAAAGACATCGGCGACGATGAATGGGACGCGACGTTCTCAATCAAGCGACGGTAAGCGTTGACCCGGTTGCGCTCTTAACCTTCTCCCGCCAGCATCGCGCGAATCGACAAACTGTCCACGAGCGCTCGTGACAACGATCGCGCTGCCCGGCTTCATGCAGGCCAGCGCGGCCTACGTGAGCCAGACATCGCGCCGAATGCTATGAACCGCTATTCCTCAGCTTTATGCCACTGAAGGCGCGCGACAGCCGCGGGCGATGTTGGCCGGCGCCTAGCGTCGGATCTGCTGTTCGACGAGCGCGAACAGATGTGCTGGCTCGAACGGCTTTCGCAAGAACGCTTTG
>NZ_JFHC01000195.1 GCF_000698595.1 Caballeronia glathei
GACGAGCGCCGCGTTCTGCTGCGTCACGCTGTCCATCTGCGTGACCGCGCGGTTGACCTGCTCGATACCGTCCGACTGCTCTTCCGACGCCGCGCTGATCTCGCCCATGATGTCGGTCACGCGGCGCACGGCCTGCACGATCTCGCCCATCGTTTCGCCTGCGCGCGTGACGAGTTCGGAGCCGCTTTCCACCTTGGCCGCCGAGTCGCCGATGAGCGCCTTGATTTCCTTCGCCGCCGCCGCGCTGCGTTGCGCGAGCGAGCGGACTTCGCCCGCGACCACCGCGAAGCCGCGCCCTTCCTCGCCCGCGCGCGCCGCTTCCACGGCCGCGTTCAGCGCGAGGATGTTGGTCTGGAACGCGATCCCTTCGATCACGCCGATGATGTCGACGACCTTGCTCGAACTCGACGCGATCGCGTTCATCGTATCGACCACCTGGTCGACGACTTCGCCGCCGCGCGACGCGATATCCGACGCGTTCACCGCGAGCTGGCTTGCCTGCCGCGCGTTCTCGGCGTTCTGTTTCACCGTGCTCGTCAGTTGCTCCATGCTCGACGCCGTTTCCTGCAGCGACGCCGCCTGTTCCTCGGTGCGCTGCGACAGGTCGGTGTTGCCGCTCGCGATCTCGCGTGCGCCGACGTCGATGGATTCCGCGCCGCGATGCACGGAGCCGACCATCGCCGTGAGGTTCGTGCGCATGCGCTCGATGCCTGTGAAGAGGCGCCCGATCTCGTTGGTCTTGTCGGTATGCGCCGACTTGGTGAGATTGCCGCGCGAGATGCGGTCGAAGTGATCGACAGCGTCGTTGAGCGGCTGCACGATCAGCCCGCGCAATGCGATGCGGATGGCGAAAAGCGTCAGCAGCGAGAGCACGAGCACGACAGCGATCGACGTGTTGAGCATGTTGATGTGCGACGCCGTGTCGGCGCGCAAATGCTCCGCGTGCGTCTGCTGGAAGTTGACCGCGGCGGTCGCGGCCGTATCGAAGGCGACGAACATCGGGCTGATCTTCGTGTCGGCGATCGCGTGGTACGCGGCCATGTCGTTCGCGCGGATCGCGGCGAACTCGGGCTCGACGCCGTTGCGCAAGAGCGCGTCGTGCTGCGCGGTGACGGCATCGAGCGTGGCTTGCGGCAGCGTGGGCTTGGGCGTGTCGAGATAGAGCTTCCAGTTCTCGTTCGACTTGTCGAGCAGGAACTGGCCGCGCTCGAGTGCTTTCTTCCCCTCGTCGGCGTTGCCGGCTTCCGAGAGCGAGCGCACGCGATCGAGCGTCACGCGCGAGCGCAGCAGATACGACGATGTCTCGCCGAGTGCGCGAATCGCGACCATGTCCTGTTGCGCGAGCGCGGAGAGCGACGTGCTCGCGGAGTTGAGGCCGGTCAGAGCGAGCGCACCGACCGCCGCCGCGAAGCTCACGAAAAGCAGACCGACGAAGGTCAGCGTCGTGCGAATGGACCAATTCTTCAACATGTGGTTCTTCCTTCTGGTTTGCACCGGTTCTGGTGGTGCGTTTTCTTGTGCCTGCGGCACTTGCGACTGTCTTGCGCTTCGCTTTTTTCGTCTTTCTGGCCTTCTGCCTTCTGCCTTCTGCCTTCTGCCTTCTGCCTTCTGCCTTCTGCCTTCTGCCTTCTGCCTTCTGCCTTCTGCCTTCTGCCTTCTGCCTTCTGCCTTCTGCCTTCTGCCTTCTGCCTTCTGCCTTCTGCCTTCTGCCTTCTGCCTTCTGCCTTCTGCCTTCTGCCTTCTGCCTTCTGCCTTCTGCCTTCTGCCTTCTGCCTTCTGCCTTCTGCCTTCTGCCTTCTGCCTTCTGCCTTCTGCCTTCTGCCTTCTGCCTTCTGCCTTCTGCCTTCTGCCTTCTGCCTTCTGCCTTCTGCCTTCTGCCTTCTGCCTTCTGCCTTCTGCCTTCTGCCTTCTGCCTTCTGCCTTCTGCCTTCTGCCTTCTGCCTTCTGCCTTCTGCCTTCTGCCTTCTGCCTTCTGCCTTCTGCCTTCTGCCTTCTGCCTTCTGCCTTCTGCCTTCTGCCTTCTGTCTTCTGCCTTCTGTCTTCTGCCTTCTGCGAATGCACCGTTTGATGCGCTTGCGCCTCTGTGAAGCTTGCTTTCCTCGCGGTGGCGCTTTGGGCTCGCGCCTCTACACCGTTTGATGCGCCTCGGCTTCTGTGAAGCTTGATTTCTTATTGGTCTGTTAGCTCGCCCCTGTGCGGGGCGGCAGTCACTTTCTTTGCTGCTGCAAAGAAAGTAACCAAAGAAAGCAGCTTTTCAATCATACGGTGTTAGGACGTGACCACGTTTGATTCATTCAGAGTGGACCGACCGCGGGAGTGTCCGCCTCTGTATTTCACTCTGATAGGTACGCAGACCGACTGTGCCATCGCGCCCTTAAACGAAGTGACAAGGCAATCATTCCTCCGTCCTCGCTTCGCTCCGA
>NZ_JFHC01000196.1 GCF_000698595.1 Caballeronia glathei
ATAGCCGACCGAGATCATGTAGCCCGGCCCCGCGAATGCGAGAAAACGCCGCAGCCAGAAGCCGCCAATGGGAACCGCGATCGAGGCGTGAACTTCCGGCAGGCTTTGCGTCGCTTCGTCCGAGCGGGTAAAGCTCCACGCGGATGGGCGGATAGAACGTTTAAAGCCGTCAGACATCGAAGGAGCCACCTGGTGATTCACGAGAATCTCTTCTCGCGATCTTCTCGCCGCGCTCTGCGATTAACAAAATCACCGCAACGACGAGGGTCGCTAGCGCGGTGTCGGTCCCACGTACATCGAGTTATTCGGCTCCGAAGCTCGTGCCCAGGGGCGCGAACCCCAAAGAGTTTCATGCGCTTGTCGCCTGCCCGCGGCGGGCCTTAAGATACTCGTCCTTCGATAGTTGCGCGCCCGAAGTGCCCAGCGTCCGCGATCGCAGTCAGCGCGAAGGCAGTATCGATACTTGCTGCAACTGCCGCCGCCGCCGATTTCTGCCCATGCCAAGACGCCTCGTCCGGACTCACGAACCGGGTCCGGTCGTCACCACGCGCAAGCAGTTGCGTAACGTACCCCCGTTTCGTGCAGACTGCCCACCGCGAAATCCACCGGTCGACGCGTTCGCAACTGCGCGGATAGTCGACGATGTAGACACTCACATGCCCGGATCTGAATGTTTCAACTTGCATAACTACTCCGTGGTCCGCGTTGCCCGTCGCGTCGCTCGGGACGCGCGGAGGTTCATCAGCAATGGGTGTTCCATGGGGCAACGAACAGGTTAATTCGAAAAATTCGACGTGGTCGTCGCCGCGCTAACATGCGATGGTCCGCGCCACGCACGGCGTCCCAAGACAAAAACGCCGTCCATTCTAAGGAGCCTATGTCCGCATCAGTCCGCCGCTACGCGCCCCATAACCCAAGCTGGGTTTCCTGGAAAATGCCGGGACGGCGCCGGGGTGAGGTGACCATCGACGGAAAAGCCTTTGCGAAGTATGCCGGTCAGCTCGGACTATGAGGCGGGGGACCTTCAAGGGCGGAAAAACGGTGGACGTGATGATTGTCGACATTGCCGTCGAACGACATGAGCGGCATCGGCCGTGCTCCAACGGGTAATCTAACCGCCAGTGATGCGAGTCATGGGGCACGGCGTCGCTCAGCTGTACCACCCTTGCCAGAATCGCGGGACACGCGCAGACACGCAGCAATTTCCAGCAGGTATGGTCCGGCGCCGAGGACGGCGAATGCGCAGATTACGCCGGCAATCGTGCTAGCCGGCAACGGCGGGTCCTTCCACGCCAAGGAAAAAGCTGGCATGCGGCCGCTTGCGACCAGGGGTAGAAGTTCATCCCGATGAGCAATGCAAATGACTGCCAGTGCGAACAACGGAGTCATTTCAAGCACGCTGTGCACCATTTGCTCGGTCGGCCCGATACCGCGAGTCCGCGAGGCGTACTTGAGGTCCCAATAGGTAGTGACCTGGTGTAAGACCCACATAGCGAACATGATCAATATTACAAGTGCATTGATCCTCAGGAACAATGCAAGAAGCACCGCGAAGCCCATCTCGAGCAGCTGCGCGAAGTGCATCAACGATTCCTTCGTGCCCGCAGTATGCGCAATGTCGCTGCGCCGATGGCAGATCGCATCGGCGATCCCGCCAACGATCCACAGTGGTAGTACGAAAAACAACAGAAAGCTCTGAAGCAGTTCCGGTGACATAGCGCTTGCTCCCGCGTCTTGGGCGAGCCGTTGAGGATTCAGCTCACGCGTTCGGCCAACATATCTTCCGATGTGGCACATCCGACATAATATCGCCGGGTATGCCTAGAACCGAGCTTTCGACAGAGGCGGTAGCCGTACGGTAGGCACCGCGATTAATTTCGTTACACGCCCCCTTGAAATGATTTGCCTCGTTTGAACGGCCGCCCTTCGTGCCCCCGGCCCCGCACTCGTGCCCCGGAACGTACTGGATTTGATCGCGGCGTACGGCTTGACGAGCGACGCGTGAATAGACCATCGCCGATGGCGTCGGCTCTTCGCCCGAAAGAACGGCTCGCGACAGGGCGCGCGCGGAATGTCATCCGACGCAGCCGCTATTACTTTGACGTGCAGGTCAATTCGACAGTCGTCAATGCCGGTGGCGCGAGTTTCGAAAGAACCTTCTTTGAAACGACGCGGGTCAAAGCTCCGGACGTGCGATGTCGCCCATAACGATCGTGAGGCCGAGCTGTTCGGCGGCCTCGGTAGCCCGCGCCCGGCTCGAAAAAGGTCCAATCGTCGGGGCGCCCTCGAACGGATAGAGCAGGCGACCATCTGTTTTGCGGACCACTTTGAGGGTGCCGTAGTACTCCGCAGCCGCACCGCGCCGATTCGAGGCGTAGATCGCGAAATCATCCGGTGTGAGTCCGGGTGACGGCGGA
>NZ_JFHC01000197.1 GCF_000698595.1 Caballeronia glathei
TCCGCGTCCGCTTCGCTAAAAATTCTTTGAGCTAAACCGCTCCGCCGGCGTCCGCAGCTATGGGCATTGAATCAGGGTGATGACCGTGATGTTGCAGATGGTGGTGCTGGATGCGTCGTGGAAGACGTGCCGCTGCTGCGTGTGAAGGTTGCGAGGACGCTGGTGCGATCGTGACGGGCGGTGCGATGTGGACTGTGGCGTCGCGATGGCCGCGGCGCGGCCGAGCGCTGCCTCAACCGAGCGACCGGTTGTCCGGGCAGGTGCGCGAAGCGTGAAGGTGCGGGCGTCACGGCACACCACCGGGAGGTGCCCGCGGCCGGGCGTGATGCGGGAGGAGTTCGATGCATACCATGTGTCCGCGCGCACACGCTGGGCAGTCACGCAAGGATCGACCGGTGAGTCTGGCATAGCGGTCACGATAGTCTTGGCTGAGCTCATCAGTGACAGTCGCGCGCGGTGGTATGACCTCGAGCAGACGCCGGCATTCGGCGAGTCCGCGTTCGCGGCGCCGGTTGCTGAGGAACCCGTAGTGACGGATACGCTGCAGTCCGCGCGGCAGCACGTGAAGCAGGAAGCGGCGGATGAACTCCGGTGCGTCGAGCCGCATCACGCGCTGTGCGGATTCATGGCGGTAGTCTTTCCAGCGGAACGTGACGTGTCCATCTGCGATGGCGATCAGGCGATTGTTCGAGATGGCGACGCGATGCGTGTAACGCCCCAGGTAGCCGAGTACCTGCTGCGGCCCGCCGAACGGTTCCTTGGAGTACACCACCCATTCCGCGCGTCGCGGGCTATCCAGATAGCGGGTGAACGCCTGCACATGCTGCAGGGGCGCGAGGGCGTTGAAGAACCGCAGGCGCCCGGTCTCAAAGGCACGTTGCAACCGCTCGAGGAACAGACGCCGGAACAGGCGTGATAGCACGCGCACCGGCAGGAAGAAACCAGGACGGCAGGCAATCCAGCGTGAGTGGTCCGGCGCCAGACCGCCGCCCGGGACCACGCAGTGCAGGTGTGGATGATGCAGCAGGTTCTGCCCCCAGGTGTGGAGGATCGCGATGAAGCCGATGTCAGCGCCGAGGTGTTTCGGATCAGCAGCGATGGTCTGCAGTGTTTCGGCGGTGGCCTGGAACAGGATGTCGTAGACCACCGCCTTGTTCTGGTAGGCGATCGCGGCGATCTCCTGCGGCACCGTGAACACCACGTGGAAGTACGGTACCGGCAGCAGATCGGCCTGACGGTCGTCAAGCCATTGAGCACGGGCTAGCGACTGGCACCTGGGACAGTGGCGATTGCGGCAGCTGTTATAGGCGATGCGTTGGTGGCCGCAGGCGTCACACTGTTCGACATGGCCGCCGAGCGCGGCGGTCCGACATAATTCAACCGCGCCCATGACGCGCCGCTGAGCGCGACTGAGTGAGCCGGCATGGGTTTGACGATACGCGGTGCCGTAGCGACGCAATACATCCGCCACTTCCGGTTGAGCAGTCTTCATGGACGTGCTCAGACGTTTGCGGGTGGTGCTTCTGGGGGGTCAGGCGCAACCGGTTGGGGTAGCAGGTCAAACGGGCTGGTGGTCGCGCAGATCGTACTAGTAGCGACCTTCAGGTAGCGGGAGGTGGTCGCGAGGCTGCGGTGGCCGAGCAGCAGCTGGATGGTACGCACGTCGGTACCCGATTCGAGCAGATGGGTAGCGAACGCGTGGCGCAGCGAGTGCGGCGTGACAGGCTTGCTGATGCTGGCCCGGCGCCGGGCCTGCTGGCACGCCAGCCGTATCGTCGCAGGAACGATGGGCTGGTCGGCGAACCGTCCCGGGAAGAGCCAGTGCTGGGGTCGACCGGTCTGCCAGTAAGTGCGCAGGATTTCCAGCAGCCGTGGCGAGAGCATCACATAGCGGTCGACCTGGCCTTTGCCCTGCTCGATGCGCAGCACCATCCGCTGGCTGTCGATGTCGCCAACCTTCAGCCGCGTCACTTCCGAAATACGCAGGCCGCCCGCGTATGCCGTCATCAGGATCGCGCGGTGTTTGAGGCTCCTGATTGATTCGAAGAAAGCGGTGACCTCCTCGCGACTCAGGATCACCGGCAGTGTGCGTGGCTGCTTCGACATGACGATGTCGTCGACCGCCCAGTCGCGTTTGAGCGTAACCGTGTAGAGAAAGCGTAGCGCGGCGGTCGCGGTAACCAGGCTGCTGCGCGCCAGTTGCCGAACCTCGACGAGGTGCAGTTGCCAGGCGCGAATCTCTTCGGGTCCCAGCGTCGCCGGGGAG
>NZ_JFHC01000198.1 GCF_000698595.1 Caballeronia glathei
CGGCAAGATCAGCGCACCGACGTACAACGTCGGCGGCAAGGACTACGCGGACGTAGGCAAGGCGCTGGATGCAGTGGCGGCAAGCTCCGGCGGCAGCGCAGCGGATGCGGTGAAGTACGACACGTCAGCACATGACAAGGTGACGCTCGGCGGCACGGCAACTGCGGCGCCGGTGGTGCTGGCCAACGTGGCGGCGGGCAAAGCCGAAACGGATGCGGTGAACGTGAAGCAGTTGACGGCACTCGGCGGCAAGGTCGATTCGCTCGGCAACATCACGAACGCATTCGTCGCATACGACGACGCAACCAAGGCGGCCGTCACGCTGGGCGGTTCGAACGGCACGCAGATCCACAACGTCGCCGCAGGTGTGGCGGGCAAGGACGCGGTCAACCTGGATCAGTTGACGGCAGCGGGTCTGAAGGTTGGTACGAGCGGCGAAGTAACGAACGCATTTGTCGCATATGACGATGCAACGAAGAGCAAGGTCACGCTGGGCGGCACGGCAACTGCGGCTCCCGTGGTGCTGGCCAACGTGGCGGCGGGCAAAGCCGAAACGGATGCGGTGAACGTGAAGCAGTTGACGGCACTCGGTGGCAAGGTCGATTCGCTCGGCAACATCACGAACGCATTCGTCGCATACGACGACGCAACGAAGGCGGCAGTCACGCTGGGCGGTTCGAACGGCACGCAGGTCCACAACGTCGCAGCAGGTGTGGCGGGCAAGGACGCGGTCAATCTGGATCAGTTGACGGCAGCGGGTCTGAAGGTTGGTACGAGCGGCGAAGTGACGAACGCATTTGTCGCATATGACGATGCAACGAAGAGCAAGGTCACGCTGGGCGGCACGGCAACTGCGGCTCCCGTGGTGCTGGCCAACGTAGCGGCGGGTAAGGCCGAAACGGATGCGGTGAACGTGAAGCAGTTGACGGCGTTCGGCGGCAAGGTCGATTCGAGCGGTAACGTCACGAACGCGTTCGTCGCATACGACAGCACGGCCAAGGATCTGGTGACGCTGCAAGGCGGCGCATCGGGCACGAAGATCACGAACCTGAAGGCGGGCGCGCTCACCTCGACGAGCACGGACGCGATCAACGGTTCGCAGCTGTACAACACGGCATCGTCGACGGCGGCAGCGCTGGGCGGCGGTGCAACGGTTGGCGCGGACGGCAAGATCAGCGCACCGACGTACAAGGTTGGCGGCAACGATTACAAGGACGTGGGCACGGCGCTGGATGCGGTGGTTGCAAGCTCCGGCGGCAGCGCAGCGGATGCGGTGAAGTACGACACGTCGGCGCACGACAAGGTGACGCTGGGCGGCACGGCAGCTGCGGCGCCGGTAGTGCTGGCCAACGTGGCGGCGGGTAAAGCCGAAACGGATGCGGTGAACGTGAAGCAGTTGACGGCACTCGGCGGCAAGGTGGATTCGCTCGGCAACATCACGAACGCATTCGTCGCATATGACAACGCAACGAAGGCGGCTGTCACGCTGGGCGGTTCGAACGGCACGCAGATCCACAACGTCGCAGCAGGTACGGCGGGCAAGGACGCGGTCAATCTGGATCAGTTGACGGCAGCGGGTCTGAAGGTTGGTACGAGCGGCGAAGTGACGAACGCATTCGTCGCATATGACGATGCAACGAAGAGCAAGGTCACGCTGGGCGGCACGGCAACTGCGGCTCCCGTGGTGCTGGCCAACGTAGCGGCGGGTAAGGCCGAAACGGATGCGGTGAACGTGAAGCAGTTGACGGCACTCGGCGGCAAGGTGGATTCGCTCGGCAACATCACGAACGCATTCGTCGCATATGACAACGCAACGAAGGCGGCTGTCACGCTGGGCGGTTCGAACGGCACGCAGATCCACAACGTCGCAGCAGGTACGGCGGGCAAGGACGCGGTCAATCTGGATCAGTTGACGGCAGCGGGTCTGAAGGTTGGTACGAGCGGCGAAGTGACGAACGCATTCGTCGCATATGACGATGCAACGAAGAGCAAGGTCACGCTGGGCGGATCGAACGGCACGCAGATCCACAACGTCGCAGCAGGTACGGTGGGCAAGGACGCGGTCAACCTGGATCAGTTGACGGCAGCGGGTCTGAAGGTTGGTACGAGCGGCGAAGTGACGAACGCATTCGTCGCATATGACAGCGCGGCCAAGGACCTGGTGACGCTGGCTGGCGCATCGGGCACGAAGATCACGAACCTGACGGCGGGCGCGGTTACTTCGACGAGCAAGGACGCGATCAACGGTTCGCAGTTGTA
>NZ_JFHC01000199.1 GCF_000698595.1 Caballeronia glathei
GCGCCGACGAAATCACCACTCACAAAATTCGCCCGGGGTGGCAGCGTCGAGGCTGCCGCGAGGCGCACGCGGATCCGCTCGAGATCGGCATCTTCGACGAGCCGCTCCAGTTTCTCAGGCAATGCACCGCGCAACGCCCGTACAGCGACCGTCTGATCCTGCTCGCGCTTAATGGTCTGCGCGAGTTGCAGGCGCTGCCCTCGATCGGCGAGCGTACGTACGAGATACATCACGGCGTCAGCGAGGCCCCACGCAAGATTGCATCCGAGTGCGGCGAAGAACATCTTATACCCCTCATCTTCGCCTGCCGTGACCGCCTTGACGGCGCCGACGAACGTCAGTGCCATGAACAGACCAAAACATATTTCGCAGACACGGTCGACGGTATTGAGAACCGGTTCGCGCCGTTCGGGTTCGGCGCGTCCGGCCGGCATGATAGTGCTCATATGGCCTCGACTCAATGTAGGTAACGAGACGTCGCAGCTAGCTGCTAACAAGGGCCGTTGGTACGAGCAGTATATGAAAGAGTCGACAGTTCTGGTTCCCTTATTTTGGACTGGGAACGCCGGGGGCGGCGCAAGAGGCCCGAGGCCGGCTGGATACGGCTGGACCGTCCATCGCATGACGGAGTGGATGTTCGCAAACAAGTCACGCTCTGCCACATGACGGCTGTGCTTCCTGCGGGGCCCGCGGCGTGCTTTCTCCGGTCCTCATTAAGCCAATAAAGAGAATTCCCCGCAATCGGCGCCATTCGACATCGATACCTGAGCCTTCCTATGATTGGACGGGGTCGCACGTTTTACTTAAACTTGAGAACTCCACGTACGGAATGCGGCGCCTTGTTTGCCGGCGCGCTCCCCCCTGAAGAGGGAGTCAATCATGCTACACAATATACGGGCCGTCGCTCCGGCCAAGGTCCTGTGGTGGTACTCATCCGCCTACGCCGGTATGCGCGTTTCCGGCGCAACGTTCAGGAGTCGGCAAATGCCGCCAATTTGCCTAGCCTGGTCGCGTTGGCCAACGTTTAGGCCACTGCTCCACCTGCGAAGCGCAGCGTTCCTTGCGCTACGAACCAGCCTGATTCCCGGCGGTGCTGGCACCCAGCAGTTTGCGATGAGCAAGGAGGAGAAGCGGAGTCGTTGCCATCGATAGTGCAACGACGACGGTGACAACAGACAGTTGTTCGACGTGGATCAGATTGGCCGACTGTGCCGCCCCCATTACGACAAAGGCGAACTCCCCGCCCTGCGAAAGCAGGATGGCGAAGTGGGTTCGATACTCACGCGGCAGGTTGACCCGGTTCGCCAGATACTTGAGTGCCAGAAACTTGCCTCCAATGACGGCAATCACTAGCAGGGCCACAAGCCATGTCTTGTCCGCCAGGACCCCAAAATCGATCGTCATGCCGACTGCAATAAAGAAGAGCCCAAGCAGGATGCCTTTGAAGGGCGCCATATCGGATTCGATCTCCTCGCGGCAATCGGATCCCGCCAGCAGCAGTCCAGCCATGAAGGCGCCAAGGGACATCGACAGGTGAACGACGTGCATCAGCAAGGCGATGCCGATGACCCAGAGCAGCGCAAAGACGGTGAAGATCTCGCGCGTCCCGCTCCGCCGGATCATGCGCAGGATATATTTCAGCAGGAAACGCCCGCCGACGAGCACCACGGCGATCATGGCCAGTGCCTTCCCGGCGGCGAGCCAGCCGCCCGACGTGCTTGCTTCCTCTGAGACCGGCGCCAGCAGCGGCAACAGGGCAATCATCGGAATGGCAGCGATATCTTGGAACAGGAGGATTCCAAAGCTCGTTTGCCCAAGCGGCGTATCCATCAGGCTATTCTGCTCGAGGATTGCGATCACCATCGCAGTAGAAGACAGGGACAAGGCAAATCCCGCTGCCACACCCACCCGCCAAGGGACGCCAAAGGCGATGAAAATCGCGGCCAGCAACGTCGCACACAAAACTACCTGGGCCGCGCCATAGCCAAAGATGGAGCGGCGCATCGCCCACAACTTGTCAATTTCCATCTCGATGCCGATGATGAACATCATCAGCACGATGCCCAGTTCGGATATGTCCAGGATCGAGTGGACGTCCGTGACGAGCCTCAGCCCCCAAGGCCCGATCACGGCCCCAGCTACCAGGTAGCCAAGCACCGAGCCGAAGCCGAAGCGAACGGACAGTGGCACCGCGATCAATGCCGCCGCCAGGAATATCACCGAGTCAGCCAGCAATTGTTCCATCACTA
>NZ_JFHC01000200.1 GCF_000698595.1 Caballeronia glathei
CTTGCTGACCGAGCGCTGCCTCAGGCTCCGCCCCGACGGGCGCGTCTACGGCTGGCGCGGCCTATTACCGTACGCGCACGTGAAGACCTACGAACGGACGGCGCCGCTCAAGCTCAATGCCTGGAGCGGCGGAGCCGTTGGTGCCCTGCAATGGTTGTTCGAGTCGCCCGCGGGACTCGAAGACCGCCTGCGAGCACGGATCCTCGGCAAGCGCGCCGAGCTCGAAGCCTCGCGCCGGCCACGTATGGCTGTATTCCGATGGTTTCTGGCCGAACTGCGCGAACGTGGTTTCGAGCGCCGCGGCGAATGGCCGTTCAATGTTGAAAAGCGCGGCTGCGTGACGCTGGCCCGATACATCGACCGCGTGCTGGCTGAAAATCCCGCGCGGGCGCGCCAACTGGTCGCCGGGGCGGATGCGATGCGCAAGGCCCGAAGCGGCGACGGCACGCGTCGGCCACCGACGGTTCCGTTCGAGCGCGCGTCGAGTGCGATGCACATAAGCTCGATGCCCGTATGATGGTACTGCTGCCGTCTCCGCACGGTGGCACCGAGCCACATTCATCGCTTGTGGGTCGTGGTTCTGATCGAGCTCAGTTCGCGCGCGGTACTCGGCTATCACCTGAGCCTGCGGCGCGAGTGCGGGGCCGAGGACGTACTTCGCGCCGCGCGTTGTGCACTCATGCCATGGACGCCGCGCGAACTGCAGTTCAGCGACGAAGCCTATGTGCCTGGCGCGGGCTTGCCCTCATACCATCACCAGCAACTCGCCGTCGCGTGCTGGAATGAATTCAGCGTCGACGGAGTGCTCGCCAATATTTGCGCGCACGATGGCGCGACGATTTTCGGACCATCGCGTTTTGGCAAATCGTGCGCCGTCGACCACTGGCTGCAGCGCATGCTGTCCGAGCGCTCGTTTGCAGCGACTATTCGAAGAGCGTCATCAGGAGACGGCGCTCCGCCTCGGCTTTCGCGTACGCCGTCGTGTACTGGCATACGTCCGCTTCGGTCGCGAAGTTGCCCGGTGCGCCAGACCCGCACTTTTCGCAGCCTGGATAAGTGACGATGGCCACAGACACGAAGTCCGATGGCTGCAGTTCAATGAGCGGGACTATCCCGGCTCCGATAAAGTCCACACGCGGTATGTGCATTGCGTTTCGCTGTTGTGCGTCGACCGCCAAAGTATTAGCTGGCTTCATTTCGCCGCCTTGCTCTCGCCGTCCACCTCGCGTGCCGCTTGCTCCCAAAACTGGGCGTCTTGCCCTACGGGGATGCCGGCCTGTTCCCACAGGACTCGCGCACGGGGACGAATCTCCGCGTCTCGCTCAGAGGTAAGCTCGAGTGTTTCGAGGCTTTCGCCGTTCTCGCCGACATGGATACACAGTACGTCGTAGCCATCAGCCACTGTGGTCCAATTTGCGACTCGCCTGGTCTCTTCAAATTGTTTGATGGCTGCTTCGACTGCCTCTTGTTTCGTTCCTTGGGCGACGGATACGCGCATTAGCTCGCTGTGATGCGGCAGGCCCGCATGATCCAGAATCTTTTTATAGAAAACGACTTCGAACGGACGTCGCTCTGAAGCGCCGCCCTCGATGTCGGTCAAGGATATGATGCCGACCAGGTGCCCTTCACCGTTGACGACCGCAAGCCGCTGGACATGGGCCTCCCGCATGAGGGTGACCGCTTTTTCGATCGATTCGTCTTTTGAACAGCAAATCGCATCCACGGACATTGCTTCACGAACGCGCATGTGATTCGTGTCGCGATTGTCCGCGACGCCGCGCATCGCTATGTCACGGTCTGTAATCATCCCGAGGAGTCGTCCGTCCTGGCACACCGGTAGGCAGTAAGCGGCCAGCCAACCCGTCTTGAGGGATTGAACTAACCGAGCGCAACCGTCGGCTGCCAGCGGTGAGGCAGCAATGTTGCAATGTCGCTGGCCCTATGGGTCGGCAGTCGGGTGAGGACGTCCTTCAGATAGGCATGCGGTTCGTGGCCATTGAGTTGCGCTGAACGCAACAGGCTCATGATGGCGGCAGCGCGTTGGCCTGCTCGCAGCGAACCGGCAAACAACCAGTTGGACCTGCCGATAGCCCATGGCCGTATCTGGTTTTCGACCCAGTTATGCCGACTCCCGGATTAT
>NZ_JFHC01000201.1 GCF_000698595.1 Caballeronia glathei
GTTACCAGGTCGCGCCAGGATGCTGGCGTGCAAGACTCTGCATTTCGGCGAGCAGATAGCCCATGTGTTCGGAATGCTCGCCGTGCTTGCCGGTGCTGACGTGCTGCACTTCGGCCGGGGCCTCGAGCGTTGCTTCTTCGAGCGTCGCGGCGACTTCTTCGCGCCATGCCGCTTCGAACTCGCTCGTGAGCGGCGCGATGCCTTGCGCGGCAACCGCTTGCTCGACGGCGTCGACGCTGAAAAACTCGCGCGCATACGGCATCAGGTAATCCAGCGCCGCCTGCGCGCGCCGGTGCGATTCCTCGGTGCCGTCGCCAAGGCGGATCAGCCAGTCGCTCGCGTGATGCAGGTGATAGCGGGTCTCCTTGATCGACTTCGCCGCGATCGCGGCCAGATGGTCGTCGGCGCTGGCGGCGAGCGCCTCCCAGACGCGCACCATCAGCGCCGAATACAGGAAATTGCGCACGATCGTCACCGCGTAGTCGCGCGCGGCGCGCGCGGTGCCCGCGAGCGGCCCGAAATGCGGCAGCTCGACCATCGTGTAGTTCGCGAACTCGCGCTCGTTGCGGAAGTACGCGTAGTCGTCTTCGGTCTTTTTCTTGCCGTTGAGCTGCTCGTCGAGCGTGGCCGCGTGCGAGTACAGCAGGCGTGCCTGGCCGATCAGATCGAGGCTGATGTTCGCAAGCGCGATGTCTTCCTCGAGCGCCGGGCCGTGGCTGCACCACTCGCTGTTGCGCTGGCCGAGAATCAGCGCGTTGTCGGCGAGGCGCAGCACGTACGACAGATGGTGGGGCGTGGTCATGTTAGTCATTGAAGACGCGCCTTACATGTGGTTGATTTCGTCGGGCAGCACGAAAAACGTCGGGTGACGGTAGATCTTGTCGCCCGCCGGCTCGAACAGCTCGGCCTTGTCGGCCGGGTCCGACGCGGTGATCGCCGCCGACGGCACCACCCAGATGCTCACGCCTTCCTGGCGCCGCGTGTACACGTCGCGCGCCATGCGCAGCGCCGCGCTCGCGTCGGGCGCGTGCAGGCTGCCGCAATGCTTGTGATCGAGCCCCTGCTTGCTGCGCACGAATACTTCCCAGATCGGCCATTCCTTGTTCATCTCTCGTCTCCTGTTCAGGCGGCTTCTTTATGCGCACGCGCTGCTTGTTTGGCGGCATGCGCGAGTGCCGCTTCGCGCACCCACGCGCCTTCGTCGTGCGCCTTCACGCGCGTGGCGAGGCGCTCCTTGTTGCACGGGCCGTCGCCGTTCACGACGCGCCAGAATTCTTCCCAGTCGATCGCGCCGTAGTCGTGGGCGCGGCGTTCCTCATTCCACTTCAGGTCCGGATCGGGCAGCGTGACGCCCAGAATCCTGGCCTGCTCGACGGTCGCATCGACGAACTTCTGGCGCAGATCGTCGTTCGAAATGCGCTTGATGCCCCACTGGAACGACTGGCCGCTGTGGATCGAGTCCTTGTCGCTCGGGCCGAACATCATCAGCACCGGCCACCACCAGCGGTTCACCGCCTGCTGGACCATCTCGCGCTGCGCGTCGGTGCCCTTCATCATCGAGAGCAGCGCGTCGAAGCCCTGGCGCTGGTGGAACGACTCCTCCTTGCAGATGCGGATCATTGCGCGCGCATACGGCCCGTAGGTGCAGCGGCACAGCGGAATCTGGTTCATGATCGCCGCGCCGTCGACCAGCCAGCCGATCACGCCGACATCGGCCCAGGTGGGCGTCGGGTAGTTGAAGATGCTCGAATATTTGGCACGGCCCGCGTGAAGCGCCGCGACCAGCTGATCGCGCGAGACGCCCATCGTTTCGGCGGCGCTGTACAGATAGAGGCCGTGGCCGCCTTCGTCCTGCACTTTGGCGAGCAGGATCGCCTTGCGCTTGAGGCTCGGCGCGCGGCTGATCCAGTTGCCCTCGGGCTGCATGCCGATGATTTCCGAGTGCGCGTGCTGCGAGATCTGGCGGATCAGGGTCTTGCGGTAGGCTTCGGGCATCCAGTCCTGCGGCTCGATCTTGCCGTCGGCCTGCATGACGGCATCGAAGCGTTGCTGCTCGGCCGATTCGCCCGCCGCGGCCGACGGGTCGAGCGGCTGGACGTTGCCGGGGATATCGAGGGATTGGGTGTACATG
>NZ_JFHC01000202.1 GCF_000698595.1 Caballeronia glathei
GAACGGCTTTCGCAAGAACGCTTTGCCAAGTATTTCAGCAGGCGGCACTGCCGCCGACATGAACACGAACGGAATTTCCTTCAACGAAGGGATGCCCTGAAAGCAGCGATAGAGTTGCGCCCCATCCATGACCGGCATCATCCAATCCGAGATGACGAGTTGCGGAGTGCGGGCTGAGGCGGCCTCAAGCGCCTCTGCACCGTTCCTAGTTGCTATCACGCGATATCCCTGAGCAACCAGAAGCAACTCGAGGACGACGAGAATGTCCGGTTCGTCGTCAACTAGCAGAATGGTGCTCATGGTGAAGTCCGTCTCTGTTGTCCACTACTCGACAGCAACGACCATTCCAATGACTCGTTTCGCACCGACGTCGGGGCAAGCCCAGACACCGGTAACGCGTCAGAAGCGGCGAAATGGCGCCACGCCTTTTACGTGGATCGCTGAAACATGCATGCGGAGCGACGGCCGGAATGCTGGAGCCCTGGCTCGAACCGCCCGGCCTTGCGGCAGCACCGGGTGTCGCCGGCCACCCGGTGCTGCCTAAACGCCGGAGCGGCCACGGTCTGATTGAAGCCCGCCCGATCCATGACTCATGCACAGCCGCTGTCAGTCTCGCCGCTTGAATTCCACTTCCTCGATCCGCGTCTGTACCGCATGGCCGGCTTCCCACGCATTGGCGCCCGGCGCGACATCGGGCATGGGAATGTCATAGCGCTTATGGCGACGCTCCTCGGTCGAGATGCCGAGTCTGCGATCGCGCGCATCCACTGCCAACGGATCGATCTGGCCGTCCTGCGTGAATCCCATCATCAGTTGCGGCGCGCCGTAAGGGAAATCGTCCCGGTCGTATTGCCAGTTATGAAAGGTCTTTCCGTAAGTGGTGACGAGGTCCTTGAAATAGGCTCGCTCCGCCAGTTCGGGAATACCCGGCGCAACAAGCAGACCGGATTTCACTTCGTAATGGTGGCTGTGCCAAAGCCGCTTTTCATCGTCCGGCAACTGAAGAAATCGTTCTCCCGGAATGATGTATTCGATGCCGATCCGCCTCGCATCCGGGCGGTTCGAATCGAAGATCACGCATTGGTGAAGATCGTGGCGCAAGTGGATGCAGAAGTGCGTCGCTTCCACCTGGCGTCCCATGTCATCGGCGTACATGTGAAAGCCGTTGAGATAGGTACTCATCGCGGCAAGCGGGTATTTGGGCTGCATCGTAGCGGCGGCGACATCGAGAACGCGGTGCTTCAGCGAATGCCCACCACCGACGCTCACAATGCCAAGCGATTTTCTTGTCAACAGCAACGCGGCCGTCGCAGATGCACCCGCCGCGATGCCTACGAGGAGCGTGCGCAAACCACCCTCCCAACAATGCGGACATGTCACGTTGTTTGTCGCCATCGCTTTACCTCATTGGGCTTTCTCTGCCCGGAAATTCCAGCGGGTTTTGCGAATTTCGTCGATACGCCCCATCCGCGCTACTAGCGGCTCGGTACCGCGCGGCGTACCCGCCAGCGACGGGTTCGCTGCGTCAGGGCACGAATTTGATGCCTCCCAGAGCGCTCGCATTGGTCATACCCGCACTTTCGTGCTGAAAGGACGCGCCGCGCGGCCGCGTTTTGGACCTGCGCTGCGCGCGCCCGTGAAATCTTCTTTGCCTAAAGCGGTCTCGTCCGGCGGGCGCCCTCCGCCGGAAGGAACGATCCGCCGGCTTGGGGCTTCGCTGGCGGCAATTGAAACCTGTGCTGCGGGGACGACGCTTCGAAGCCCCGCCGGCTGTTCGGCGTTAAACCGCTGACGCGAGTGCGCCGCGTGGCGAATGGCTGCGCGGCGCTCCAGTGCCTCAGAGGGCGATTTGAAGGCTCGCAGGCGCCCACCTTCGGCACGGTCTTGTGGAACCCTGAACGCGTCGGCTAGCGGCGGCGTCTTGGCGGGCAGCGCCCTGGCAGCAGCGCGCGAATCCCCGACGGGCGCTACGGAGCGGCCGTCGCGGCGCTCAGTCGTCCATCGGCCCGCGGAGCGTCGCCGATCGCCCCCTGTGAACCAATGCGG
>NZ_JFHC01000203.1 GCF_000698595.1 Caballeronia glathei
GCGACTCGAAGAAACTGGCGGAAGGACTGACCGCGGCGCCCTTGCGACAAACACCGGTACATTCACCCGCTCAAGCAGAGATATCAGGTAGCGATGAGAGACCCGGCCTGGCGACGCGCTGCGCATTGTAAGGCAGGCCGGGTAGTCTTGGCAGGACCGGCGGAACGGCAGTTGCTACCCAGAAACGCCATCTCCCAAACGCCAGGCGTTTCACGGAGCCGCGATGAAGAGAAGCGTGATTGCCGTGGTCCTTGTCTTAACCACCCTCGCGGTACCGACAATTGCGCGGCCTAAGCGGCACAAGCCGCGCCACCAGGTCCGCGAATGAATTGCCCGTTCCTGATAGGAGTTAATTCAGGCCGCGTCGATGTCGAGTTCGACGGAGATCGACGCGGCAAAGCTCGTCGAAATGCGATCGCAGGACAACGACGCGAAGACTTTTGCACGTCGCATGGCAGTAGATTATACGAAACCGACCGCCCAACTCAAGATGGCGGTACCGCGCGGGGTGACGGTGCCGAAGGACAACTCCGACACCGCTGTTCTCGATTCGCTCAAAGGCCTGCGCGGAAAGGAGTTTGACATCGCGTACCTCCAACAGGTCGCGCTTGCCGGTCACAAAAAGGCCGTCGAGGTGTTCAGAAACGAAGCGGACGGCGGGCAGAACGCCGATTTAAAAAAAGGCCGCGCAAAAAAAGCGCTGCCCACCATCGAAGGGCATCTCCATAACCAACAGCCCAGGTAGCCGGCGAAAAGCCGGCCTCCGCGGGCCGAACTGAAAAGTACGACACCCATGCGAAGCCAGTCAAATCGGCCAAAACTGCTCCTTTTCCCGACTAAGGCCTACGTTCCGCCGTCACCCGGACTCACACCGGATGATTTCGCGATCTACGCCTCGCATCGGCGCGGTGCGGCTGCGGAGTACTACGGCACCCTCAAAGTGGTCCGCAAAACAGATGGTCGCCTGCTTTATCCCTTCGAGGGCGCACCGACGATTGGACCTTTTTCGAGCCGGGCGCGGGCTACCGAGGCCGCCGAACAGCTCGGCGTCACGATCGTTATGGGCGACATCGCACGTCCGGAGATTTGACCCGCATCGTTTCAAAGAAGGTTCTTTCGAAACTCGCGCCACGAGCACTGACGACTGCGCGGACCATCGCACGTGAGCGGGGCTGCGACCACTTCGAATTTTTTCGACTTGATCTGTTTGTCGTCCCATGGAACGCCCGTTGCTAATGAGCATGCGTGTCCGGAGAGACGCGGCGGGCAGCGCGGACCACGGAGCAGTTATGCAAGTTGAAACATTCAGATCTGGCCGTGTGAGTGTCTACATCGTCGTTTATCCGCGCAGCGGCGAACGCGTCGACCGGTGGATTTCGCGGTGGGCAGTCTGCACGAAACGGGGGTACGTTACGCAACTGCTTGCGCGTGGTGACGACCGGACCCGGTTCGTGAGTCCGGACGAGGCGTCTTGGCATGGGCAGAAATCGGCGGCGGCGGCAGTTGCAGCAAGTATCGATACTGCCTTCGCGCTGACTGCGATCGCGGACGCTGGGCACTTCGGGCGCGCAACGACTGAAAGGCGAGTCTCATAAGCCCGGCCGCGTGCAGGCGATAAGCGCGAATGAAACTCTTTGGAGGTAGCGCACGCCGCGCATGAGCTGCGGAGCCGAATAACTCGATGACGTGGGAACGACGCCCCCTCTAGCCTAGCCTCGTCGTTGCGGTGAGTTTGTTAATCACCGAGCCCGGCGCCGAAGATTGGCAGAGGGGCTTCTCGTGAATCACCATAGGTGCTCCTTCCATGTCTGACGGCTTTAAACGTTCTATCCGCCCTTCCGCGTGGAGCTTTTCCCGCTCGGACGAAGCGACGCAAAGCCTGCCGGAAGTTCACGCCTCGATCGCGGTTCCCATTGGCGGCTTGTGGCTGCGGCGTTTTCTCGCATTCTCGGGTCCGGGCTACATGATCTCGGTCG
>NZ_JFHC01000204.1 GCF_000698595.1 Caballeronia glathei
TGCAAAAAGTTCTGGGTTCGGCCAGTATCTGCCACTCACGGAAGCGATCCTGCGGACGTTCGAATGGCTGGTGTGCCTCCGAAACCCGCCTGCATGTATTCCCGTGTAGATGCAGCCGCGCGCGCTGGCTTGCAAAATTTCGACGCAGTGCGTCGCGTCACGCGTCGTGTGACGCGCTATCGTGATGCTGATATGGCGCACAACCGTACGCTTGGCCGAAGGCAGACGGGGATGAGTGAGCGGCCGAGTCGCGACGTTCCTGCGCAGCGCCGCGTCGGGGCCGCTACCCTAGCTTTCAGAACACCTGCAACACTTCGTCCGATCGATCGATCGAGCTGATAGAGGACGTCTATGGCTAACCATGTCACGTCGGTGAGCAAGGAGTACGGCGACATCATCGTAAAGGCCGAATTCGATCGGAGCACGGGCCGACTTCGTATTATGAAAAATGGTGTCATCGTAGCTGAATCGTTCCCGCCGCACTCTTGGATGACGATTGCGTCCGCGGCCGGCGGTAGCACATGGGGCACGAGCCCGAGTGAGCGCGATCTCATTTTCGTCTTGGATCAGCATCGAGCACAACCGTACGCTTGGCCGAAGGCAGACGGGGATGAGTGAGCGGCCGAGTCGCGACGTTCCTGCGCGGCGCCGCGTCGGGGCAGGCCTGATCGGTTTCATGCGGCGCGGCCACCACCGCACGTACCCTCATACAAATATCCCCAATTTGTGTGACTAACCCTGTGGATATCTCCGGCAGGGATGCGCCAGTTCGCTGATTGCATTGATGTTTGGTGCGCCGCCTGCGATTCGGGCACCGCTGAAACGATTGGTGCGTTCGACGAAAATTTCGCAGCAGTAAGCGCTTGATCGAGCGAAAAATCGTCGCCTACTGCGGCGGCGATAAGCGTTTAAAGCGTTTCCATAACGACCTCAATGCGTCATGATCGGTCGCAACCCGCGACGCCAGATAGCCACGCGCGAAGCTCGCTCCTGCGGCCGTTTCGGGTCGGCTGACCGGCAGCGACTTCAGAAGTTCGTCGGCAACCACCATATCGTTGCGCCAACCCAGGTCGTCCTGCAGTTCGCTGAGTGCGCTGGTGTAGTGGGCCACCGCCCGTTTGGAATACAGCGAGGCAAAGAACTCCGCCGCGTAGCGCAGTTTCTTCGCCGCAATGCGGGCGCGGTGGCGGGATTCATCGTCGAGCTCGGCCAGATTCCTGCGGCGGCTGATCAACTTCTTATGTCGACGGTACAACGCCTTGCTGGCGAATTTTTTCACCGGAGCGTTTAACGCCTGTCGCTCCTCATCCGTGCGGCCCTCGCGCCATCCGGATGTTTCGACCCAACGGGTGACTTCGAGCACCAGCCGGGTATAGCGCACCGAGTCGACGGCAGACGCCGCCCGTGCGCGGTTCTCCGTTGCCATTTCCTTGGCCGCCTGACGAAACGACACGGCGTCGCGCTCGTCGGAGACCGGCTCGAAAGCCTGCTTCAACGTCGAGCCGGCAAGGACTTCCCAGTCCCGTGCGCCGCCGAGTTCGCCCGCGATCCATCTGAGTTCCTCCTGCAACCCCGCGGGCGCGGCAATCTGGCCCTCGAAAGGATCTAATGCGGAGCGCAAACGCCGGAGGCCGACACGCATCTGATGCACGCTCGACGGATCATGCCCGGACACCACGCCGCGCTCGTTGCCGTGAACTTGCGCGAGACAATTTGTCGCAATCCGGCGAAACGCATCTTCAACGGTATCGCGCTTTTTCAACTTGAGGGGCTGCGCACGGACTGGCGCTGTTTGCTCCTGAACGAGCAACTCATAACCGCGGTCCCCCTTGCTGAGGTGATCGATCCGCAACGGCACGCTGTCGAGCAGCTTTAACGCAATCTCGTACAACGGGTGCGGCTCGCCACGCTTCAGCTCCATTTCGACGCCGCATTTTTTAAGACGGCTATCAAGCATCAGGGGCA
>NZ_JFHC01000205.1 GCF_000698595.1 Caballeronia glathei
GCTCAGACATAGTCCTTGTACTTGTCGAGGGTGCGCACGGGCTTGGCGAGCGCGTCACGGCGGAACGGATCGCCCAGTTCGCGGGTGCACATGATCTCGATGATGGTGGTCTTGCCGTGGTTCATCTGCAGATCGATGGCGCGCTTCAGTGCCGGGCCGACATCCTCCAGCCGGTCGACGACGATGCCCTCGGCGCCCATCGCCCGGCCGATCTCGGCAAAGCTCTGGTTGTCGAGCTCGCCCGCGACGAAGCGGCGGTTGTAGAAGTCGACCTGGTTCTTCTTCTCGGCACCCCACTGGCGGTTGTGGAACACCACGGCGGTGACGGGAATGTTGTGGCGCACGCAGGTCATGGTTTCCATCAGGCTCATGCCCCAGGCGCCGTCGCCGGCGTAGGAGACCGCGGGCCGGTGGGGCGCGGCCACCTTCGCGCCGATGATGGTCGGAAACGCGTAGCCGCAGTTGCCCCAGCTCATGGCGGCGAAGAAGCTGCGCGGCTTCTCGAAGCGCAGGTAGCTGTTGGCGACCGAGTTGATGTTGCCGATGTCGGTGGAGACCATCACGTCCTCGGGCATGGCCTTCTCGAGCTCGCGCAGCACCTGGCGCGGGTGCAGATAGGTCCCGCCGCCCGGGGTGCGCTCGTGCTTCTGCTCCTCGATCATGTCGAGGCTGTAGGGGTCGCGCTCGTGGGTCCACTCGTCGAGCTCCTTCTCCCAGGCGGCCTGCTCGGCGCGGATCTGGCCGGCGCGGTCCTCGCGCGAGGCGTCGCAGGCAAGCGTGCGGCCGCTCAGGCGCTGGGTGAGGGCGACCGCGGCGGCCTTGGCGTCGCCGCAAATGCCCACGGTGATCTTCTTGACCAGCCCGAGCATCTTGTGATCGGCGTCGATCTGGATGATCTTGGCGTTCTTGGGCCAGTAGTCCATGCCGTGCTGGGGCAGGGTGCCGAAGGGCCCGAGGCGCGAGCCGAGCGCGATCACCACGTCGGCGCGCGCGAGCAGCTTCATGGCGGCCTTGGAGCCCTGATAGCCGAGCGGGCCGCACCACAGCGGGTGGCTCGCGGGGAACGAGTCGTTGTGCAGGTAGCTGTTGACCACGGGCGCGCCGAGCCGCTCGGCGAGCGCCTTGCACTCCTCGATGGCATCGGCCATGACCACGCCGCCGCCGGAGATGATGACCGGAAAGCGCGCCGTCGCGAGCAGCTCGGCCGCTTCGTTCAGACGCTGCTCGCCGCCCGCGCCGCGGTCCAGGCGCTGGGGCTGGGGAATCTCGGCCTTGATCTGGCCGTAGAAGTAGTCGCGCGGGATGTTCAGCTGCGTGGGGCCCATCTCGGCCATTGCGCGGTCAAAGCACCGTCCGGTGAATTCGGCCATGCGGGCGGGGTGGGTGACGTGGCCCTGATATTTGGTGAACTCCTGGAACATCGGCAACTGCCTGGCTTCCTGAAAGCCGCCCAGGCCGATGCCCATGGTGCCGGCCTCCGGCGTGACGATCACCACGGGGCTGTGGGCCCAGTAAGCGGCGGCGATGGCGGTGACGCAGTTGCTGATGCCGGGGCCGTTCTGTCCGATCACCACGCCGTGGCGGCCGGAGACGCGGGCGTAGCCATCGGCCATGTGGCCGGCGCCCTGCTCGTGGACCACCGGAATCAGACGGATGCCGGCGGGGGCGAAGATGTCCATGGCGTCCATGAAGGCGGAGCCCATGATGCCGAACATGTCGGAGACGCCGTTGGCGGCGAGGGTTTCGACGAAGGCCTCGGAGGGGGTCATGGCCTGGGGGCCGGCGAGGTCGGTGGCGGGGGCGGCCGGGGCGGGGTCGTGTTCGCTCATGGGGTGTCTCCGGTTAATAAAACGGAACGCAAGGTTCCGAAAAGTGTTGGTTTAATGGAATGTAGACCAACCGAGCCCCAACCGTCAACCGATAAAATCTATTATTCGGTATGATTTGT
>NZ_JFHC01000206.1 GCF_000698595.1 Caballeronia glathei
AGGGTGGCGCGCAGCATCTTTCTTGGCGCATTGCCGTAGTCCGCCACTGCGTAGTGCTGTACCTGCAGGTTGTCCCACATGGCAACCGTGTTGGTTCTCCACTTCAGGCGTACCTGGTATTCCGGAATCGCGGCCTGAGAGGTCAGATAGTTCATCAGATGATGAGCTTCCGGCATGAAGTCCTGACCGTATCGGATGTCCTCGAAGTTGAAGAAATTCGAGAAATGGGTCGTAAACGCCGAGTTGACGAACAGGACCTTTTCGCCCGTCTCAGGATGGGTAAGCACGACCGGATGCTCAGCGGCGGGGTTCTTCGCGGCCATCGCGTGACGTTCTTCGATCGGCATCTGGGCGCCAAACGAATGCTCGGCACTGTGCTTGGCGTACAGGCCGTCGATCCGTTGCTTGATGGTGCCGGGCAGCTTTTCATAGGCCATCACCATGTTGGACCACATGGTGTCTCCGCCGGATTCCGGACCCTGTTCGCAACGCAACACCGCTCCGCGGGGCGGCGCCTTCTTGAACGTGACATCGGCATGCCAGAGGTTTTCGCGGCTGGCCTTTTCGAGGAAGCTCTTGGGCTTGCTCGGGTCGAGATTGCGGTACAGCGTCAGCAGCTTGTCCGCCTCCGGATGGCTCGGGGCAAGGGGATGGACTTCCAGTTCGGCGAATTGCGCGGCGAAGTTCTGTTGCTCCATCGGCGTAATGTTCTGATCGCGGAAGAACAGGACTTTATGCTTCAGCCACAGGGCCCTTATCTCGGCGATGGCGCCAGGGTCCAGCGCGGCATCAGCAAGGTTGATGTTGCTGAGTTCGGCGCCGATGGAGGGCGTGCAAATCTCCACCTTGATCGAATGCTGGCGCACCGATGGCCGGACAATGGCCGGTGCCATGGGCGCGGCTTGTGAAGTGGTGTCTTGGGTGAGGGCGGTTGCTGTCATTGATGTCTCCAGTCTGTGCCTGTGCGGTGGCGGGCAATATGTGCGTCCGGTGGATGTAGCGGGCCCCGTCAACGGAGCAGCGGCACCGTTCGGTCGGACAACGGAACTGATAGTACGTACAACAGCCGCGATGCCATTCGCTTGACGGGACAATTCATTCGCATATTGGGACACAGGGCCACGAGCCTCGCCGGAAAGCGGATGGCGGTAACGCACCCACGCAGTCCGGACAGCGATGCCGGTCATCGTCAGGATGGGGCGGGGATCTGTAACGTCAGGAGCGTGTAGAAGGGTGCGGCTGGGCAGGCAATGTGGCTGGCCCGGATGACGGAGGGGCGCGTGAGCCGACCCCGAACCGACCTTCCTACTTATGCGGGACGGGCCGGGCTGCCGCCCGGCTCTCCCGGTATTGGGCGCCCCAATCCGAGGGTGTCTTGCCAAACTGGCCGCGGAACCAGCGCGAGAAGTCGCCGGCAGAGGAAAAGCCGAGGAGTTCGGCGACTTCATACAACCTGCGTTTGCTGTTGGCCAGATACTCCTCAGCGAGTTCAGCACGCACGGCATTGATGATCGTCGTGACACTCTCGCCGTCCGCCGCGAGGTGCCGGTTAAGGGTGCGTCGATGCATGCCAAGATGCTGGGCGACCTGATCGACCGAACAAAGTCCGCTCGGCAGCAGCATCCTGACGATCTGGCGCGCCCGCTGCGCCGGCTCGTCGCGGACGTTGGCCAGCTGCATCTCCAGCCATCGCTTCACTTCGCGATTCAGCGTCGGGTCCGCAGCAGGGATGGGCATGTCCAGGTCGCGGCCGCGGCAAACGATGGCATTGCATTCCTGTGAAAACTCGATAGCCGTGCCCAGCACGCGGTGGTGCACTTCAAGACTGGCGGGCCGCTCGTGGGCGAAACAGATCTTTGCCGGCCGGAAGGTATTGCCACTGAGCGCCCTGAACATGCGGAATCCGATGCCGGCTGACTGTTCGATCGTCTGGCGCCACAC
>NZ_JFHC01000207.1 GCF_000698595.1 Caballeronia glathei
GCTGCCGCTCATCGCGCTTACGCAAACGGATATCGATCGCATCGTCGACCAAGTGCCCGGCGGGCTCGCCAATGTGCAAGATATCTACGCGCTCGCGCCGCTGCAGGAAGGCATCCTGTTCCACCACATGCTGAGCACCGAAGGCGATCCGTATCTGCAAACCGCGCGCCTCGCCTTCGACAGCCGTGCACGTCTCGATGCATGGCTCGATGCCCTGCAACAGGTCGTCAAGCGGCATGACATCCTGCGCACCGCCTTCATCCACGACGCCCTGAGCACGCCCGCTCAAGTGGTCTGGCGCGAGGCGCCCGTGATGATTACGGAGATCTCGCTCGATCCGGCGCATGGTCCCGCCACCGAACAACTCGCTCGCCAGTTCGACGCGCGCTCGCAACGCCTGTCATTGGCTCAGGCTCCGCTGCTTCGGCTCACCATCGCTCGGGAGCCCGGCTCCGGGCGCTTGCTGGCGCTGCTCGTCTGGCATCACCTGATCGGCGATCACGTCACGCTGGAGGTGATTCAGAAGGAGATCAGCGCGCTGCTCGATGGTCGAGGCCACACGCTCGGCGCCGCTCAGCCGTTCCGCGATCTGGTCGCACAGGCGCGGCTCGGTGCGAGTCAGCAAGAGCATGAAGCCTTCTTCCGCGACATGCTCGCCGACGTGAGCGAACCCACGCTGCCCTTCGGCCTCACTGATGTCCACCATGACGGCTCGTCCGTCGCCGAAGTGCGCCTGACGTTGCCCGCGTCCCTCAATACGCGCCTGCGCACTCAGGCTCGCCAGCTCGGCGTGAGTCTCGCGAGCCTGTGCCATCTCGCCTGGGCGCGCGTGCTCAGTGCCGCCAGTGCAGTTGACGCCGACGGTCGCATCGTGTTCGGCACCGTGCTGCTCGGGCGCATGCAGGCGGGCGTGGATCAGGCCCTGGGCCTCTTGATCAATACGCTGCCGATCCGCCTCGACGTGAACGATGCCTCGGTCGCCGACAGCGTGCGTGACACGCATGAGCGTCTCGCGGCGCTGCTGCAGCATCAACATGCGCCGCTCGCGCTCGCTCAACGATGCAGTGGCGTGGCCGCCCCCGCGCCGCTCTTTAGCGCCTTGCTCAACTACCGCCACAATCAAGCCTCGACCAATGAGCAGCAGGCCTTCGACGGCATCGAGCTGCTCGGCGCCGAAGAGCGCACCAACTATCCGCTGATGCTGGCGGTCGAAGACAACGGCGAGAGCCTCGGACTCACCGCGCAGACCGTCGCGCCGCTGTCGCCCGAGCAACTGTGCGGGTATATGCAGCAGGCGCTCTCGAGCCTCGTGCAGGCGCTCGAGCAAGCGCCTCAGACGCCGGTGAACCAGCTCGACGTGCTGCCGCCCGAGACCCGCACCTTGCTGGTCCAGACGTGGAACGACACAGGCGCGTCCTATCCTGCGGATCTGTGCATCCATCAGCTCTTCGAGCAACAGGTCCAACGCACGCCCGATGCCATCGCGCTGGTCTTCGAAGACGACTCGCTCACCTATGCGCAACTCAATGCACGTGCCAACCGGCTTGCGCATCATCTGATCGCGCTGGGCGTGCGTCCGGAAGATCGGGTGGCGCTGTGCGTGGAGCGCGGCATCGGCATGGTCGTCGCGCTGCTCGCCATCCTCAAGGCAGGGGGTGCCTACGTGCCGCTCGATCCGGCCTATCCGGGCGAGCGCCTGAGCCACATCCTCACCGACTCCACGCCACGGCTGTTGCTCGCCGATGCCGCGGGCCGCGAAGCGCTGGGCGATACCGGTGCGCTCGCCGTGCTCGATCCCAATGCATCGCTCGACGACGCACTCCCGCAAGACGATCCTCAAACCGCTGTCGCCCCGCACCACCTCGCCTACGTGCTCTTTACCTCAGGTTCCACCGGCAAGCCCAAGGGCGTGATG
>NZ_JFHC01000208.1 GCF_000698595.1 Caballeronia glathei
ATTACCTGCGAGGTAATGAGCACCCTTGCTGCGTAAGGCTCTCCGCTTATTCGTCGCGAAAAAATCTACAATTTTCATCCTGTCAGCTTCACTTCAGTCCACTCCGCACCGCGCGTGTCGCGGTACATCGCCGTCATATTTGCCGACTTGTGACCGAGAATCGCCTGCGCGAAATCCTCGCCGTGCTGCTCCGTGTAGAGCCTTGCCGCCAAGCTTCGCAACTCGTGAAAGCTCGGCGCGGTGCGGCCTTCCTCCCACGTTATCTTCGCCTTCTCGCGCACCTTCTGAAATGCCTTGGTCAGCGCGTCTTTTCCGACCGGATCGCCGGGTTTCCTGATCAGAAGCGGCCGATTGTGGTGCAGCATCCACTTCGAAACTGCGTTGTCGCGGCACCGCTTCACGACGTCATCCAATGACAGGCCGATTGCGTCCAGCCGGACAGTGACCGGGATTCGGAGTTTGACCTTGGTCTTTTCCTGGCTGACGAACAGAAACCCGTCCTTGACATCGCCGAACTGCATGTTCGCGACGTCCTCCCGGCGCTGTGCCGTCACCATTGCGAGTTCAATGCTCCTGGCAATCCATGGATCCATCGTCAGCGCCGCCTCATAGACGGTGCGGAACTGATCCAACGTCAGACGCGAGCGCTCAACCTCGAAATCTGGGATGCGCGTCACCTTTACCGGGTTCGTCCCGTTATCGATCAGGCCTTTTATCTCGGCTTCCCGGAACATATCCAACAGGGTTTTCCGAATCAGAACGGCCATCTGAGGACTACGGCTTTCCGCGGCTGATGAAATGAATTCGGCGACTTCCTCGGTCCTGATCGATCGAAGATTCTTTCCGAGAAAAGGGCACTTGCGAACTGCGCGAATCCCGGCCTGGACGGTCTTCATCGTGGCCTCGGTGGGTTTCCGAGTTTCCTTATAAATCGTCTCGTACTCGCCGGTCCACACATCCAGCGTTTTCCCTTCCGGTTCGAGGATCTTCTGCGCGAGGGATTTTGTCCCGCGTCGCTGCTCGACGGCCAGATTCGCCGCGCGCGCCTCAGCAAATGCGCGCGCCTGATCGCGGCCGAGCCCATGATTTTTCTTCGTGTCAGGATCGCGCCAGTAGAAATAGCCGGCACCGTTCTGGTTCAGGCGCGCCGGCCAGTTCCGGCGCTTTGCCTCGCGTCTACGCGCTGCCATTCCCCAATCTCCTGTACATTTCACCAGCGTCGTCACTGTAGACGGCGTGCGGCTCGACAAAATAGCGGCCGCCGCATTTTATTGGTTGAGGGATGATACGGCCGTTCCGGCGCCAGTTGAGCAGTGTGTTGCGGTGCGGCTTCCGGTTTCCGAAGATCAGTTCCGCCCACTGTTCGAGAGTGATCAGCTTTCCCATCTACGCACCTTCCTTGTTAGCTAGCCGGCGGATCTCGTCGGCAACTAGAACGAGCGCGGTGTAGCCTGATGCCGTCGCCGGGCTTCCAGCAAGCCGTGCTGCGCTGTGGACACACACCCTCGCGCACTCCTCGATGATCTCGGCGCGGCTCTTGCGAAGCGCCTCGATATGCCGGAGCAGATGCACGCGATCCGCGACAGTGACGTCGCTGTTGGCGTCCCGAATGTTCGCGAGCGCAACCTGTACTGCGTGATCTACCGTCATTGCTTATCCTTCGATTGTGCGTAAGAAGGGCACTTGCCAGCGTTGCTGATGCAGGTGTGCACGTCGATCAGGTCGAACGAAGCCAGCACTGCCAGAAACGAATAGATCGCGCCGATGATGCAGAGTGCCGTTTTCAATGCGCTCACGTCGCCACCCCCTTAGCCTGCAATGCCGC
>NZ_JFHC01000209.1 GCF_000698595.1 Caballeronia glathei
TGCCGATCAGAGCGTTTCCGCCAGACCACCCCTTAGCGAGCTTGGTTTTTCACCGCGTGCCGCTCGCCCTCCGTCGTCATAGAATTGTAAATACGGGGGCAACATGAAACATAGAGTGGTAGTTGGGCTGCTGTGCGGCGCGCTGCTTGCCGGCTGCATGTCGACCGGGGTCGAAGTGAGGTCTGAACAGATGTCGAGCTTCAGGCCCGGCGTGACGACGTTTCAAAACGTGACAGCCACGCTTGGCCCGGCGTCGGTTCAGACCGCGCTGGATGACGGCTCGACGCTGCTGGTCTACATGTTCGTGACGTCGAGGCCGCGCCCCGAGAGCTTTCTTCCGTTCATTGGGTCGCTGGTTGGCGGTGCCGACACGCGGTCGTCGGCGACGGTGTTTCTGTTCGATGTGCACGGCATCCTCAAGAGTGCAAGCACCACGACCTCGAACGTCGGCACGGGCCTGAGCGCGGGCTTGAGCAACGACCTGCACAGCGCGCCGGTGCCAGGCGATCAGCCGCCCGTCGTGGGCAAGAGCATTCAGTCGGCCGTCGTGGTCAAGAGCGTTCAGCCGCCCGTCGTTCAGAGCATTGAGCTGCTTCCGGAAGAGGAAGTCCTGCCGGCCGAGGAAAACAGCGCCGAGCCGCCAGTAGAAAAAGAGTGGATGGATGCCGACTAGCATCGCATCGAGCACGTGGGCCGATGAGTCGTACCCCGCTTTGGCGGCGTCGACTGGTCCGCTGACGCCTCGCAGTGCCGGCCCGGGGATTCCCGGCGTTCCCGTGTGTCGCTTACGCTCTGGCTCGCAAGCCGAAGCTAAAGCCGGTGGATGACGAGCAACCGCCTTCGCTTTCGGCGATTGGCATATTCGCGGTTCGTCGGTTGCGACTCCGGTATCTGGCGTAAGTGCAAAATTCGCCGATCTGAGAAGGGGGAAGGGCTCAACGGCCATGAAGCGGCTCTCGCCGGCAACGTCAGTCGGACATTCGGGGGTCGGCTCCGCCCGGCAAAGGTCAACCACCGGGCTGCATTTTGCGAATCGCCTTGTCGCGCGCATGCTGCGAATCGACGATTAAGCGATATGCGACGTAATACTTGTAGATGTTGCGTACGTACGTCGTGGTTTCGATGCCAATCTTCTCCGCGACGACGATTTCGACGTTATTGAACCACTTGTCCCGATCGAGCCCGCGTGCCGCGGCTTCCGTGCGCATCTTTGCAATTTTGGCCGCCCCCGCGTTATAGCTCGCGAACGCAAACATCGCGCGAGTGGTCTCATCGAAGTGCGCGTCGGGAAAGTAGCGTGTCATCAGCCGATCCATGTATTTGGTTCCCGCATGGATGTTCGATTCGGTCACGTCGATGTTGCCGACCGCCATTTCCTTGCCTGTTCCCGGCATCAACTGCATGACACCGACGGCGCCAACGTGACTTCGGGCCGACTGGTTCAACTGCGATTCCTGATAGCCTAAGGCGGCCAGCATCAGAGGGTCGAAGCCATACTGCTTGCCATACTTCTCGAAGAGGGCAAGAGTAGCTTCGAAACGCGTGAGTTCCGCCGCTCCCGAAGCATCCGTGACCTGCTTGATACGCTTCATGAACTGTGCGAGCCGATAGTCGATGACGCCCTGCTTTTTGGCAAACTCGTTATAGAAATCAGTCACCGCAGCCTGCAGTTGAGGGCTGTTCTTCCTGATGGCCCAACCGACATAGCCTTCGCTGCGTACTGCCAGATCCTCCCTGACCCTGATCTGAGGCAGGACTTGCGCCCACAGCTTTGCTTTCCAGTCATCGACCAC
>NZ_JFHC01000210.1 GCF_000698595.1 Caballeronia glathei
CGGAAGTTTTCAAGGTAGTTGTCGCCTCGACGCTTGGAATTCAGGCGGCTTTTAGCTCCTGGTTTCGGGGTTGCGAGATCGCGCTGCTTAGGTCAGCACGATCGGGATTCAGATGAACGACATGAATGCGCTGCCAGTTGCGCGTAGCGCCTTTCCATCGAAGCGGATTACGCTGGCGCGCAGCCTCGTAGAGCGCCTTGCGGCGCTCGAGAATGTCACGATCAAGATTCGCATGACGTTGGGCCGGTGTCACAAACCGGATCGCACTGTGGCGGTGTTCGTGGTTATACCAGCGCACCAGTTCTGTGACCCATGTGCGGGCCGCGAACAGGGTATCGAACGCCTCCAGCGGATAAGCCGGCCGGTACTTTAGGGTTTTGAAAAGTGATTCGGAAAAAGGGTTGTCATTGCTTACGCCAGGGCGACTCAACGACGGCATCACGCCCAGAGCCTGCAAGGTGGCGAGCATCGTGGCACCTTTCATCGGGCCGCCGTTGTCGGAATGCAGAATCACCCGGTTCGGTTGTATCGCCTCACGCGCGCACAGGTCCTTGAGGACTTCACTGGCCTGGGCGCTACTCTCTTCGGCATAGACCTGCCAGCCGACGATCTTGCGGCTGAACACGTCCATAAATAGATACAAGTAAAAGTACTGCCCGCGGATCGTCGCCGGCAAGTACGTGATATCCCAGCTGTAGAGCTGATTCGGTGCGTCTGCGCGGACCGCTCGTGGTTTGCCGCAGGCTTTGACCGGCTGCTCGCTACGCCGATGTGCGAGCTGTTCCTCGGCTTTCAGCACCCGATAGAAAGTCGATTCGGAGGCGAGGTAGCGCTGCTGGTCAGCCAGGCGAGGAACAATCTGGCTTGGCGGCAAATGACCGAATTCAGCCGAGTTTGCCACCGCCAACAGTTCGGAACGCTCCTCGGCGGAAAGCTTGTGAGGAGGTTCGTATTGTCGTAACGAGCGCCCATCGACCGCGTCAGGCTCGCCGCTTTGCCAACGCTGCACCGTACGCGCGCTCAACCCCAGCTCCTTACACGCGAGTGCTTGGCGGGCACCGGCCAGGGTCGCCTCGCCGATCCAGGCAATCATGGTTTTGCGTTCCTCAAGGGCCGTCATTCGGCCTCGCCCTCGAACAACGCACGATACTTTTTTTGCAGCACCAGCAACGCCGCCGCTTCAGCCAACGCCTTTTCTTTACGGTTTAATTCGCGCTGCAATTGCACGTTCGCCTGCTTCAAATCCCGTACTTCCTGGGCGTTCTCGCGCCGGCTACCGGTCCCGACGACGGCGCAAAAATCCACGCGCCACTGCGCGAGATGATGAGCAAACAGGCCCCGTTCACGACACCACGCGTTCAGTGCCTCGTCGACCAACCCGTGGCTCTCCTGCAAAGCCAGTAGCCGTTCTTTCAGCGACCAGTCTTCTGGACGTTTTGCGTGTCCGGAGCCCAAGCTCCGATTCGCAGCGGCGCTACCTCTCATCCACTTCCTTAATGTCAGTAAGTTCATGTTCAATTCGTCGGCCACGGATGCAACCGTGCGACTCCCGCGCTGCAAGACCTTTGACAGCGCTTGTTCTTTGAACTCGACAGAATACGTTTGTTTTGCCTTCAACCTACACCTCTGACTCTTCAAATTAAGAAAATTCAGAGGCGACAACTACTATGACACCGGGGG
>NZ_JFHC01000211.1 GCF_000698595.1 Caballeronia glathei
CTTGCCGTTGGGGGTGAGGGGCAACGCATCGAGGGTGACGAAGGCCGAGGGCAGCATGTAATCGGGCAAGTGTGAGGCAAGATGCTCGCGCAGGGCGCTGGCATCGATCTCGGAAACCAGCGTGACATAGGCGACGAGTTGCTGATCCTGCGCATCGTCGTGGCGCGCACGCGCGATGAGCACCGCTTCGCGCACTGCCGGATGACTGGCGAGCTGAGCCTCGATCTCGCCGAGTTCGATACGGAAGCCCCGGATCTTGACCTGATGATCGTTACGGCCGAGGAATTCGATATTGCCATCGGCGCGATAACGTGCGAGATCGCCCGTGCGATACATACGCACACCCGGAACGAACGGACTGGCGACAAACCGTTGCGCGGTGAGTGCCGCGCGCCGCAGATAGCCGCCCGCGAGACCTGCACCGCCGATATAAAGCTCGCCGGTGACGCCAAGGGGCACGGGGCGCAGGTATTCATCGAGCACGTATGCCTGCGTGTTGGCGAGCGGCTGTCCGATGGGAATGGACGTGCCATAGGAGATGGCATCGCTCAGCGCATGGGTCAGCACACCCACGGTCGTTTCGGTCGGCCCATAGTGATTGAGGATGCGCAGCCCGGGTTTGAGTGCCTGCAAGGACATGATCCAGTCGCACCGGGTCGCCTCTCCGCCCAGCACCAGCAACTGCGTGGGCAACGCCGGTGTATCGAGTGTCACGTCCACGAGCGCCCGCAGGTGCCCCGGCACGATTTTCAGGATGCCGATTTTGCGCTGACGCATGTATTGTCCGAACAGGTAGCCGTCGGAGGTCCGCTCGGTCGACAGCACGTGCAGTTCATGGCCGGCCACCAGGGCACCGAACAGGATCGTATGGCCGAGGTCGGTGGCGATCGTCGAGGCCAGGGCCATGCTGCTCGGCGCGGGCACGTTCATCTTGGCCAGCACGCCGCTCAGATAGTTAGCAAGGTTCCGGTGACTCAGGACGACGCCCTTGGGCTTGCCGGTGGAGCCGGACGTGTAGATCACATAAGCCGGGTGTTGCGGACGCGCGTCGATGGCGGGATCGGTGTCGGGACAGGCTTCGATCAGACTCGTTTCGGTGTCGGGGCATACGACGGACAGGTTCTGCGCAACGTCCGAGAGGTGCTCGAGAAGCTGTGTCTGAGTGACGAGCAGCGACACGTGCGCGTCGTCGAGCATGTACCCGAGTCGCTCCGCGACAGAGGTGGGATCGAGCGGCACGTAGGCACCCCCGGCCTTGAGAATGGCGAGCAACGCGACGATCATGCCGATGCCGCGCTCCATGCACAGCGCCACCCGATCTTCCGGGCGCACCCCGAGCGCGATCAGGTGATGCGCAAGCCGGTTGGCGCGTGCATTGAGCTGCGCATAGGTGAGCTGCTCGTTCTCGAAGACCAGCGCGACGGCATCGGGCGTGCGTTGAACCTGTTGCTCGAAGAGCTGATGAATGCACAGATGCTCCGGATAAGCCGCAGCGGTGTCGTTCCAGCGTTCGAGCAGCGCGTGTTCTTCGGGCAGCACGAGTTCAAGCGCATGCAGCGGCGCATCGGGCCGATCGAGTGCCTGTTCGAGCAAGCGCGTGAAGCGTTCGCCCAGCCGGGCGATGGTGGGTTGATCGAACAGGTCGGTGGCGTAGCTGAAGCTGCCGGCCAGGCCGTC
>NZ_JFHC01000212.1 GCF_000698595.1 Caballeronia glathei
CTCCGCTAAAAATCCTCTGCATTATCAGATATATAACAGGACACATGTTTGTGCCTCTCCACCCGATCGCGGCGTGATCGGGGCCAACCGGATCCTGCATGGAGCCCCACCCGTCCGGTGCCAACGCGGAGCGGATCGCCTATTTGCTGGGCCGTAAGACACGCACCGCGCTGTCTCCAAAAACGGATGCAGCCAGACTGGATACAATCAACCGAGATCTTAAACTCCGAGTGCTCGGGCTCAGATAAAGCTCGACTGACGACCTTGCAAGTAGGCATCTCGTCGTTGGCAGCGGTTGCACGCCTCCATCCCTGCCACATAGCTTTCCTTGCAACGAGCCTCATGTCGCGACCGTCGATGCCGATTGATTGCTTCGTCCGGTCGCATGACTGCTGTCAGGCCCGAGCTTGTCGGGATGACTTAACTCGGCCAGAAAAGCCTCGACCGCCGAGCGCCCACCGGGTATCAAGATCGATCGGGCGATCATAAAAGGTGCTTCGCGTCGGCACCGCTCAGCGAATCTCACAAGATTTTTGTCTGCAGACAACATCAGGTCTGCATCAACAAGGTACGTGCCAAACTGGGAATCGCAGGGAGTACCATCGGTGATCTTGTGAAACTGCTGCTGGAACTCGAACGCTGATCTTAGCCAGTGCCGCCGCATCCCTTGCACATCGACCTCATGCAGCCAGAACCGTGTCAGATCGCCGGTTTGTTGCACCATCATTGTCAGATTGACCTCGCCATCGAGCCATTCAGCATAGGGGTGAGAAGTCGCGGTTAATGCACGACCGAAAGTCTCCCGTGCTTCAACGCGCCACCATTCGACAGGCTCGCCGTTCCACCCAGGAGTCGGCTGACAAAGGCTAGCTTGGAGGGAGTTGAACGGCGCGCCTTTCCATCGGGGAAGCATCGTCAGGGCACGTTCACGGGCTCCGCGAGTTGAAGCGCGAGACTTCTCCACTAGACCCTGCGTGTCGATTCTCTCGGATTCCCGATGTGTGTCGTGTCGTGCGCGGTCCCAGAACCCACCGCGGAAGCGAGTCCAGTCGTGTCGTAACCTCTCGTGATAGGTAAGATCTTTGTCCCAATGCAACCATTCAGGATGGAGCCGTTCTATTTCTGACTTGATCTCCTGTGACTCTTGATATGCCTCTGGCATTAGCCTTTTCCAGTAAGGCAGCGTCATGGCTGAAATAAGCGACTTTCGTAATTCCCGGTCGCCAGTGCGCAAGGCCTCATATACGACCGACGGTGCGATAACAATTTCATGTCGAGACCGACGGACTGCCCGCTGAACCACGCCAATCGCTCCGTCATCGACAATGTATCGCCAGATGTTGGTATCAAGAAGTATTTTCATTATTGTGGGCCACCCTGACTTTGTTGCTGTCTTTTTGACCATCGACAACGGCGGGATGGCCTCCCAGGTGTACCTCCGTACAGCTCAAGCACACGGGGCAATAATTCGGCTGACCGGAGTATCTTTCTGTTCGTCGCCGCGCCTTTTCGAGTCCTTTTTCGTTGTTGACGACCCCGCCCCAGCTAATTGACGCTCGGCGAACACCACCACACGGCAATTCCTTGCATATAGGCGGCAGCTGGTCGTCGTTGTCCTCTTTCAATGGCCGAAAAAGCCTAACCCGTGATAATGCAGAGGATTTTTAGCGG
>NZ_JFHC01000213.1 GCF_000698595.1 Caballeronia glathei
TGTCCGTTTTTCTGGGTCAACTTCAGTCAGGCCGCAAGGGAGCCAGGAGTGAACCGATGTGCGAATCAATCAATTCGAACTTGCGAGCAGAACCGGCGTGAAGGCACTCGTCAAGCACGGACCTGGGCGTCACGTTGATTCGAATGGTTCCGGTGGCGATTGTGCTGAGGGTACGGGCCTGAGCCGGCCGATCATATTGTTGATGGGGTGGGATTTCGCCGGCGCCTGAGCATGTCTCCAAATTTTTCCACAGGTCGGCAAACGTGATGCGCGACTCCAGATATGCATGATCGTCACGCATCGACCAGAAACCCCCTGTCTATAAACCTTTGTGCTTGCGGATATTCACGGAAGAGTTTGCCTTGCGCTCCTGCGGCGCAGGCCGAGCCGGTTATCGATCCAGATTTACGCGCTTCACCCTGACGTACGACTTTATCCATTGGACCGGTCACTCATCCACGCTGGAAGTGACGAACGCGCGCGCAAAGATTGAAAGCATGGGGACAGGTTGCGCAGTCGGACATAAAATGGTATCGGTGTGAGCATACGTCGGAGCGTTGTTGACGTGACAAGCGAACACCAGATGAAGTGCGGCCGCCTCACCGGGCATGCCATTCATGGCGGCAGGCACGGTCAATCGAGCATTCAGCGCTCGCTGGCGGCCCTTGGCACAGGTAGGTGAACGCTCGCTGCCATGAGCGAAGAAGAAGCCAGAGTGTGTGGGACGATCTCTCGGAGGTGACTCATGCGTATTGCAAGACTGCTTGCCGGACTCTGCCTCCTGGCGTCGTCGGCGATTCAACACCCTGCTCTGGCTCAGGCACCCAAAGGTGCGACTCCAGCAACTATTCAGGCGAATGACAAGCTCCGCAACTACCTGAATTTTTCCGATCAACAAGACTTTGAAGACGCGCGGCGCGGATTCATTGCCGATCTGCCAAGTCCTGTTATCAAAGGTGCCTCAGGCAACGTTGTCATCGACTTGTCGCAGTACGATTTTCTGAAGTCGACAAGCACCACTCCCCCAACCGTCAATCCGAGCCTCTGGCGCCAATCTCAGATCCTGGCGAACCATGGTCTGTTCAAGGTGGTAGACGGTATTTACCAGGTGCGAAACATAGACCTGGCAAACATCACTTTCATTCGCGGCAAGACCGGGTGGGTTGTAGTTGACGTGCTTACCTCCTCGGAAACGGCGAAGGCTGCCTACGATCTGATTAGCGAGAAGGTTGAACGGCTGCCGATCACTGGGGTGATTTTTACGCACAGCCACGTCGACCACTTCGCAGGAATTCGCGGAATCGTCGATGAGAAAGACGTTCGCTCAGGAAAAATTCCTGTCGTCGCGCCGGATGGCTTCATGGAAGAAGCGGTCAGCGAAAACGTGTTCGCGGGCAATGTGATGAGTCGGCGGGCTTCGTACATGTACGGCAATTTGTTGCCCAAAGACCCGCGCGGCAATGTGGGCGGCGGCTTGGGTCTGACCACGGCCGCAGGCTCGATAACGTTGTTCGAGCCGAGCAAGATCATAAAGAAAACGGGGGAAACGCTGACGATTGATGGCGTCGATGTCGTCTTCCAGATGGCACCGGGTACTGAAGCACCAGCGGAGATGATGTTCTATTTCCCGCAATTCAAAGCTATCTGAACCGCCCCGGATTTGGTGGAGG
>NZ_JFHC01000214.1 GCF_000698595.1 Caballeronia glathei
GCCTCCACCAAATCCGGGGCGGTTCAAGGCGCCGTGCCAGCGCGAGCCACAAACGTCCTTCTTTAACTCGCCGCGAGCTCGAGCGGCGAGAATCAAATCCATATGATATGGCGTACGCGCCAAAAGATCGCGCAAGCTCTTGAAATTGACCAATGGAACACCAATCAATGGCGACAAGTTGGCGGAGCCAGATCTTTCTTTTCTGACTTGTGCATTTTCAATAAATTTTTCTGATTCCGCCGCGCTTGATCAATCTAAATTGATGCGTGAGCAATAGATTGCTCGTCCTTGTCTACTGCTTTTTCTTGGAACTGTGGAATGATATTTCGAAATTCACCCACATCTGACGGAACAATTTTCACCAACTGCTCGATAACTTCTTCAGGATCACGCTCCATAGCGAAGATCTTTTTGAAAGCTTCTTGCATATCCGAACGTTTAATGAAATTCTTGGTATCGTCCATCCATTTGAACGCCGTTTCCGCCATGGTCTCGTTGTAGCCCGTGGCGTAAGCACCTGGATTTATGGTCTGAATCTTGATGTTGAAAGGCTGAACTTCCTGCGCCATTGCCTCGGCAATAGCTTGCATAGCATGCTTTGTAGATCCATAGCAACCGAAACCCGGCACGGAGATAATGCTAAGCACTGAAGTCGTAAACACGATCTTTCCCGGCTGTCCGGACGTGACCCATTTGCGCACAACTTTCTGGGCAAGGTCCAGCGGAGCAAAGACATTGGTCTCATAGTTTGAGCGCACGAGTTCCATCGGCATTTCACTGACAGGACCACCTTCTCCATATGCCGCGTTGCTAAACAATACGTCAAAATCCCATTCAAGAGCGGCTCCGACATCAAACTTGTCAAGGATGTCAAGTTTCTCAACGCGCAGGTTCGTTAAGCCAAGCTTTTCCGCTTTGGCACGTAATGGAAAAACCTGTGGAGAAATTTGCACAGTTGCAATTACTTCGTGTCCCTGCGTTGCCAGACCCAAAGCGGTTCCTTCACCGAAGCCAGATCCTGCGCCAGTAATGAGAATTCGTTTTTTGTTCATTTTTTACCTATGGAGAATCAGAAGAATCAAAAGTAGAGTTATGGCCGGTCAATAGTAGGCGCGAGATAACCATGACCTGCTCTGGAATTTTCGGACCAGCTGAAACTTGAGAGAATAGCTTCCAACGGAGAATGGAAGTCATGAAGAAGAGCCGGTTTACCGACGAGCAGATGGTCACGATTCTGCGTGAGGCAGACAAGGCGCCAGTCGCCGAGATTGCAAAGAAGCACGGGATAAGCGAGCAGACGATTTACAACTGGCGGCAGCATTTCGGGGGGCTGGAGGCTGCTGATGTGAAGCGGCTCAAGCATCTCGAACAGGAGAATGCGCGACTGAAGAAGATGCTCGCGGAGCGCGATCTCGAACTCGACGTGATGAAAGAGATCAACGCAAAAAAGTGGTGAGCGCGCCCGCGCGTCGCCAGCAGGTTGCCTATGCGAGGACACGGGGCCTGTCGGAACGACGTGCGTGCGCGCTGATGTCGGTCGCGCGGTCAGCGTTACATTACGAATCGAAACTTGCTGTGCGAGATGCGCCCGTGCTCGCGGCAATGAGCATTCTGTCGGCGCAATATCCGCGCTACGGTGTAAGCGTTGCGCGAGCACCGTCTAGA
>NZ_JFHC01000215.1 GCF_000698595.1 Caballeronia glathei
GCCGCCGCGATCGCGGCCGGGTTCGAGTTCGCGAGCTTGAAGTTGTCGAGCGCGCCGCGCGTGGGCTGGATCGTGAACGAGTCGCCCGCGTTCATCGCGCCGCTCACCGTGAGGTTCAGGCCGTTGATCGTGCCTGTCGTCGCGGGCGACGCGAAGCTGCCGAGCGCCTTGCCGGTCGTCTTGTCCGACAGCGTGTAGTTCGTGCCGTCGAAGGACAGCGTGTAGTCGCCGGTGGGCGGCTGGGTCGGGTCCGCGATTGAAACGCCGACGTTGCCGGTGCCCGTATTGCGCACGTTCGAATAAACCAGCGGGCTTCCCACCGAGAACAGGTCGCCGCCGGGCTGCCCGTTCAGGTCGAGGCCGAGCGCGTTCTGCTTGTTCAGTTGCGCCGCGAAGCTCGTCGCGATTGCGCCGAGCTGGGCCTGGGCGGGATCGAGCGTCTCGTTGCGGAAGTCGAGCAGGCCGCCGACCGTGCCGCCGGTGAACGCCGAATCCGGGAGGTAGTGCAGTTGCGCGGGCGTCAGCGTCGAGCCGTCGCTGCTCTTGAACGCGATGGAGAGTTCGCTCGGGTCCGACGGCGACGGCGCTGTCTGCAGGCCGTATTGACTGTTGCCGACGACGAGCGGCTGGCCGTTGCCGATGAACACGTTGTAGTTACCGTCCGTCTGCACGACCTGCACGCCGACGAGCGCGCTCAGGTTCGACACGGCGAGATCGCGCTGATCGAGCAGCTGGTTGGGCGGCTGGCCTTGCGCGCTCGCGATGCTGATCTGCTTGTTGAGATCCGCGATCTGTTGCGAGTAGGTGTTGATCTGCGTGACGGCGCTCGTCAGTTGTGTGTTGACGCTCTGCCGCAGCTGGTCGTATTGCGCGCCGGCCGCGGTGATCTGGTCCGCGAGCGTCTGGGCGCTGCTCATCAGCGACTGGCGCGACGCCGTGCTGCCCGCCGTGTTCGCCACCGACTGAAGTCCGCTGAAGTAGCCGCTGATGCCTGTGGCGATGCCCTTGGTCGGGTCGCCGACGAGGTTGTTCAGCTGCGCGATAAGCGAGAAGTACGTGTTGGCGGAGCTGCTCGACGACTGCGTGTTGTTGAGCTGCGTCGTGAGGTACTGGCTGTAGGAGCGTGCCACCGTGGCGGTCTGCACGCCGCCGCCGAGGTAGCCGGAGCCCGTGTATTGACCGGATGCCTCCTGGTACACGACCTTTTCGAGCGTGTAGCCGGGCGTGGCGGCGTTGCTGATGTTCTGTCCAGTCGTCGTCAGTCCCCACTGGGCTGCATTCAGACCGCTGAGACCGATATTGAAGATGTTATTGGACATGCATGAATCCTGGTGAGGCGGCGTCGCCTGGCCGCCGCTTGACGAGAACTGCTCTATATATCGGCCGCTCGCGCTGGAAGTTGAGTTTTTTGTCGCCCGGACGTTTTGGTAGGGGGCCGGGTGCTGCGGCGCGGTGCGCAAGACGCGATAAGGGCATTATCGGGGGCGCTGCTCGCGGGTGATCGTGAGAGAAACGGGGGGATTTGGTGCTAATTCGTACGGGGAGGGCGCTGGCGCTTGGGGTTGGGGTCGCTGTTCCTGGTGGTTGGACTGTTTGTGATGGGCTTCGGCTTCTGTGAAACTTGCTTTG
>NZ_JFHC01000216.1 GCF_000698595.1 Caballeronia glathei
TTCATCGACTGGAACCTTGCGCCTCAGATTGATAATGCAACGTTCTCGGTACAGATCCCCGATGGCCTGCAAAAAGTCGCGTTCGCAGCACAGCTTCCGCGTGCGGCGCCCGCCGCTGCCAAGCCGTCTGCGAAGAAGGGAGGCAAGTGATGAAAACAGGATCGTGGGACCGCGCCATTACGGCCTTGGTCGCCGCAGTATTGACGCTGGGGCTGATCAATCAGGCGGATGCACAGCGCGAGAGAGGCGGCGGCGCCCGTGGCGGAGGCGGTGGCGGTGGGGGCGACGGCGGCTATTCGCGTGGCGGGGCGGCGTCGGCTGGAGGGCTCTCTTCCGGCGGCTCGACCGCTGCGCAAGGCAGTTCGCGGCGTGGCGCCGGTCAGCAGGCAACGGGCCAACAACGGCAGGCCTCGCGCCAAGCTACAGCGACTTCAACTTCAAGCGCGAATCAGAGTGCGCGCCAGAGTTCGGCGAGTTCGATGCAGGAAACCTCCAGCCAGAACCAGGCGAACCGGCAGCAGAACACGAGCGAGAACCAGGCCCAGCGCCAGTCCACGTCGAGCCAGAACCAGGCGCAGCGCCAGACTACGTCCAGCCAGAATCAGAGTTCGCGGCAAGCCGCGGCGGCTCAAACGACCAGCCAGAACCAGAGTACGCGTCAGGCCACCGCCAAGGAGATGCAGAACACTCGGTCTACGACCGTGACCAACGTGCAGAACAACTACGATGGCAATTGCAACAACTGCTCAAACTCGGACTGGGACGGCGGTTCTGCGGCAGCCGGATTCGTAGCCGGCGCAATAGTAGTAGGTGCGGCCACGGCCGCAACAACACCGAACACCATCGTCGCCGCGCCGGCACCCGGGCCCGTCGGGCCGCCGTGCAACGTAGCTCCGGTCGCGGTCAACGGCGTGTCGTACTATCAATGTGGCGCAACCTGGTACGCGGCGGGTTATGCGAGCAGCGGCGTGGCGTACATGCCTGTTCAGCCGCCGCCCGGATACTGATCGCGGTGGCCTCGCGGCACCCGACGGTTGACCGTAAGCTGGGACGGAGCCGACGCTCGAATGTCAGCATGAAAGCATGGACCAATGTCCATTCCATCTCGGCCGATCACGGTCTCGCATAGAAAGGTCGCCGTGGTCGGCCACTGATCGGCCGCGTCAGGCAGCAGTCGGACCCGTTTGAGCCTTTCGAACTTTTGCCACGTGAACGGCGCCTATCGAGGGCTAACGGTCAACTCTTGTTGCACCCGCAGGAGGGAACAGGACATTTAGGGCCTGAAAGCTCGCGGAATCGCTATTCACCCTGTTCGACCGCCATCCTGATGTAGGCATTCTCGCCTCTGTCCTGCGTAGGCACGGGTAGTACGCCGATTCAGACGTCCAGTTGAGCTCTGCAATGTATGGAGTCAGTGCGGTTGTGCAGGCGGCATCACTTATACGCGTGCTCGCGTAAAGAATGCTCTAGGATCACGCAGAACAACCGCACGCTCCAGCGATACCGGACGAGGGAACGCCATCGGTTGCGGACCAATGAGGAGCATAGTGATGGAACAATTGCTGGCTGACT
>NZ_JFHC01000217.1 GCF_000698595.1 Caballeronia glathei
CTGATATGACTCCCCGTGTCAATAAGAGATCGTTTCTTCACCTTCGCTAAAGACATATTGTTCGAGTTTCCTGAGGGCGACGTAGCAGTAAGTCTCGACGGTGAATCACGCTGATATCCGCGGGTTGGGTACCGCATTACAGTGGTCCGTCCAATGAGCCTGCCGCTATCTATGATCGCAAGTCCGATGAGATCGATTGCTTAGCCATCTCGCGGGTTACTCGTGTACCGGGCTACGCCGCCTTCAGGAAGCTCGTCCTCCAGTCGTTATGGTGGGTTGCTCACGTGCGTGTCATGCTGTTGGCACCTCGCGCGGCATGGCCAGCGACATCGCGAGCCGGCTGATGTCCCAGATGAACCCCGCCAGTTCGCGGGCGATCGCGACCACGGCGATGTTCTTCTCCTTGCCCCGTGCGACGAGCCTCCGGTAGCGCCGGCACAGGCGCACCTGCGCGTCCCAGGCCCGATCGACAATGGGCTTCGGGATGCCCTCGTGCCGGCGCTGGATCTCGAGGCTCACGCGGGCCGGGTGCTGGTAGCTCCATGCCGCTTCGACGAGCAGCTTTCGCGCATAGCTGTTGCCGTTCTTGGTAATGCTGCCCAGCCGGCGCTTCTGGCCCGATGAGTGTTCGGACGGCGTTACCCCCAGCCAGGCCATCAACTGGCGTGGGTGGTCGAAGCGCGACAGATCGCCCAACTCGGCGAGCATGCCCACGGCCGTGGTGAACTGCACGCCACGCATCGTCTGCAGGCCCAGCACGGCCGGATAGAAACGCCAGTTGACCACCGCCTCGCGCAGCGCGGCCTCCAGCCGGTCGCATTGCGCGAGGCGGTCCTCGATGGTACGCCGATGCTCCTCGAACGCGAGTTGCTGCCAGGCGCTGTCGAAGGCATAGGTGCTTAGCCAGCGCCGATGCGCAGGCCCCCAGTCAGCTTTGCCCGTGTAGCGCACACCGTGCGAGAGGAGAAAGGCCTTCAGCCGTTGCCGCGCACGCTTCAGATCGTCCTTGGCGCTTACCCACGCGCGGGCGAGATCGCGGAATGCTTCGTCATCCACGCTGGGCACGTACACGGCCGAGAGGTCCCCGGCACGAAGCGCGCGCACGAGCTTGATCGCATCGCGTCGATCGGTCTTGACGCGTTCGCCGGGTTTGCGCGGAATCAGCGACGGCGCACACACCATGCAGTCAAAACCCTGTTTGACGAGTTGCCGGTACAGCCCATAGCCGCACGGGCCCGCCTCGTAGACGAAGCAGACACGTCGCGCTTTCGACTGCAGACGCTTGCACAGGCGATCGATATCGGCCTTCGTCGTCCCGATCTTGCCGAGCAGTTCGACCTCGCCGGTGCCGACCGCGTAGGCTACCGTGATCGACTCCTTGTGGACATCCAACCCAACGTACACCGTGCTATCGTGTTCCATGCTGGCCTCCGTGGTGGGAATCGCCGGGTGTGGCCTTGTCCACACCGTGCGGCTCTGGCAGTCATGCTAACCCGCGTTTGATTCCCTCACGGCAGGCCAGCCTCCGCCTCACGGGGAGTCATAATGACTAT
>NZ_JFHC01000218.1 GCF_000698595.1 Caballeronia glathei
CGCCCAGCGAGCCGCGGCCGAAGCGGGATATGAAGCGACCGCGCTGGATTATGCGTATGCACGGCAGTCGCTTGCCGCAACGGTGGCACAGGCCTGGTACCTCGCGATCGAAACGAAACAGCTGCTCGCACTCGCCGAACATTCCGTCGACATCTATCGTCAGTTGCTCGACCTCGTCACGGTGCGGCGCTCCGCGGGCAAGGACTCGGACCTCGACGTGGCCGACATGCGCGCCAAGCTCGAACTGGCACTCAGTTCCGTGGAGGCCGCGCGCGAATCGTACGGCGAAGCGCGCCGCGGGCTGGAAGTGCTGCTCGGGCGCTATCCCGCCGCGGAGATCGAAGTCGCAACAACCTATCCGCTGCTGCCAGTGCCTCCGGCGACGGGCCTGCCCGCAGCCCTGCTCGAACGCCGTCCGGACCTCGTCGCCGCGGAGCGTCAGGTGCTTGCCGCGTTTCGTCAGGAGGAAGCGGCCAAGCTGGCGCTGCTCCCTGACTTCTCGTTCTCGTTCGCCGGCGGCCGGCTCGGGGAACCGCTCTTCTCCGCACTGAGCCTCAATCCGTGGCTCGTGACCGCCGCGATCGGCGCGTCGATCCCGATCTACACGGGCGGAGCGCTGCAAGCCCAGGTCAAGATCGCCACCGCGCAACAGGCGCTGGCGGTGGCCCGCTACGGCAGCGTCGTGCTGGTGGCATTCCGCGAGGTCGAGGACTCGATCGCGAACGAGCAACTGCTGGCGAAACGATTGCCGCTGGAAAGGAGCGCCGTCGATTCGCGCAGTGAGGCCGTGCGCATCGCCACGGTGCAGTACAAGGCCGGCCGCAGAGACTTGTTGTGGGTCTCGAACCTGCAGACGGCCGAGCTCGCTACCGAAGCGGATCTGATCAAACTATGGGGCCTGCAGCGCAGAAACCGCATCCGCCTGTATCTCGCGCTGGGCGGAAGCTTCGACTCGACACCGTCGGCGGCCTTGGCACGATAACTGGATGCGCTGCTGGACTCAAAACCGCTCTGTCATCACGATCGCGTTGTGGACGCACTCTTCAGTCTCCAGAGGGAGACGTGCCATGAAGAACTCACCGAAGATCTGGCCGATGGGTTTCCGCGTTGACGTTTTCGCTCGCCGGCTGTGCCGCGGGCGGCATGCCGGAAGGCGCGGCGCATCTGAGCGCAACGGAATGCCGCGATCTCGCCGCTTGCAAGACCAACGCGCCCATCACGCCCGAGTGCAACCGAAGTGAGCTGGCGGCGCTGGAAAAGGCGGGGTACGACCCATTCGCGTCCTTCGATCCGAACTATCCGGAAGATCTGCAGGCGGCGCAGCGTCAGGTCGAACGTTGGTATCAGGCGGATTGCCAGCAGGCCCCACCCAATTGAGGCGCACAAAGCCACGGCGGCTCGCCGGCATGTTTGCGGTTGACCTGTTGCCGATCACCGACGTGCGCGACGCCGACGCGGAGTGTTTGCAAACGAGGAGTTCCACACGTTGAGTTTTGGGAAAGAGCCGCACGCCCAACTGGTCGTGCTTCAGGGTGTGGTCGTAGAAGTACGA
>NZ_JFHC01000219.1 GCF_000698595.1 Caballeronia glathei
AAGACGTTGCTGGCGCCACGCTTACGCTGGGCCGCCTTGTGCTGTCGGAGTGGATGCGCAGCATGCCCCATTCCGCGCGTCAGCGTCAATACCGCTTCGACTGGATTCTCCTCGTCGACATTGCTGATCTCCGCACCCCCTGCTGACGCGCAGTCTCCTGCCGGCCCGCTAGCCGGCCGATCGACGTCGATGCTATCAGGCAGCTTGACGAGGCTGCTGTTGGCCAACGCGGTGCGCGCGTATTCGGCCTGGAGTCCGTTGATCCCGCCTGTGGATTTCGGGCCGCCGAAAAACGCCGTGCCAGCGCGCGCTCCGTTCGGGTTCGCGGTGTTGGGCGGCGACAATGGTTTCGTCCGGTCGGCGCCGCAAAGCCAGCGACAACCAGAAGAGCGACGCCATCAATTTCCCGCTGACAACGCGAACCGAGCGACATCCATGCCCAACTACGACCGGACGTTCTGCTTGACACTGTCCATTTTTCAGCGCGACGATACAAATGCCGCGAATCAGGAGACGTCACCCTCCCCGGATCGCAAAGTCTCCGCGCGTTCGGCGCTTAGCTCGGCCTCGATCATCTGACGCGCTAGATGCCAGTACTCGTCCGCACAGCCCTCGATACTGCCATCCTCCAACCACAGCTCGTAGGCTTTGATGCGAATGCGTTCTTCCAATGTCTGCGATTTCATTCCGATCCCTCGTTTATGAATGTCGCACATCGAAGTGCGGCCAGACCCGCGACTTCGGTGGCAGCACCGCTATAAAACCAGCAGAAGAAACCTAGCGACGTGTCGGGCTCGGACGAATGTTTTTCGCTCGTCACGGCTCGACTATGCTAATTTCTTTTCCTCATTCTCGGCCGTCGTCAGAATGAGCATTGCTTCGTCTTCTGAAAAGGCGATAACGATCTGCGCTGGCTGGTCACCTATACCAAAAAGTGTGCCACATGGTGTGGCCCACCATGCTCTCACCGCATTCAGACCGTAATCACTCTTAGAACGCTTAACAAAATCGACGAATGGGCTGTTTGCGCTCGATGAATCCTGTTAACCTTTTCATTGTTTCCACGGGCGTAAGCCGCTCGACAATCGTGCGGTGCTCACGGGCATCCTCTTCGTCTTTCAGACAGGCCTGCGTTGGGATCTACTACCACGCAAGATGGGCTGCGGCAGCGGCATGAGTTGCTGGCGCCGCCCGCGTGATACCGGAAGGAGGCAGGCGTCTGGTACCAGTTGCACAAGGTGCTGCTTGCGCGGTTACGCGCAGCCGACCAAATCGTCTTCCCCGATCGGATGCGACAATCCGGAATCCCTTGTAGTCGAATTCCATGATCGTCTCCTAGTTAGATGGAGCTCCAATTTTGCGCAACACGTGGGCGAGTTGCTCGCGTCAAGTGCGTTTCGGCCGGCCGTCAACCCGTGAAACCCGTGACGATTGGCGGTCGTTGACTGACGCATGCCGGTGCGACGATCCTAACGGGAATCGACTTTGCGCCCGGCACCTTGCTTTCTTTTGCGTGATGCCACAGCGGCAGCAACGGATTGCACTCGGGAT
>NZ_JFHC01000220.1 GCF_000698595.1 Caballeronia glathei
GCGCACCGGCGTCTCCGTGCTCGGCACCGTGCTGCCCGAGAAAGAGGACCACAACGTCGCGGGCGCGAAGGATATCGCCGACCGCCTGATGGCCTCGCTCGGCTCGATGCTGCTCTATTGGTATCATTATTCGCACAACGGCCGCCGCATCGAAGTCGAAACCGACGACGATTCGATCGGCGGGCACTTCCTGCATCTGCTGCATGGCGTGGAGCCGTCGAAGGCGTGGGTCGAAGCGATGCACACGTCGCTCAATCTCTATGCCGAGCATGAGTTCAACGCATCGACCTTCACCGGCCGCGTGATCGCGGGCACGGGCTCGGACATCTATTCGGCGATCACCGGCGCGATCGGCGCGCTGCGCGGCCCGAAGCACGGCGGCGCGAACGAAGCCGCGTTCGAGATCCAGTCGCGCTATCAGTCGGCCGACGAAGCGCAAGCCGACATCAAGCGGCGCGTGGAGAACAAGGAAGTGGTGATCGGCTTCGGACACCCGGTGTACACGATCTCCGATCCGCGCAACAAGGTGATCAAGGAAGTGGCGAAGAAGCTGTCGCACGAAGCATCGAACACGAAAATGTTCGACATTGCCGAGCGCCTCGAAACCGTGATGTGGGAAGCGAAGAAGATGTTCCCGAACCTCGACTGGTTCAGCGCGGTGTCGTATCACATGATGGGTGTGCCCACGGCGATGTTCACGCCGCTTTTCGTGATCTCGCGCACCTCCGGCTGGAGCGCGCACATCATCGAGCAGCGCATCGACAACAAGATCATCCGCCCGAGCGCGAATTACACGGGTCCGGAGAATTTGAAGTTCACGCCGATAAATAAGCGAAAATAGAAGGCTGCGCGTTCGGGTCCCGCAAAAAAGGGGTCCAACCGCGCCCCGTCCGCCCTTACATTTACACGAATTTTGAAAGGTTTCATCGATGAATAAACTTCTGATCGCTGCAGTCGTCGGCGCCCTGGCAACCTCGAGCATGATCATCACGACCGACGCCCTTGCCGCGACAACCACCGACGCCAAGCCGGCGGCCAAGCCCGCGGCCAAGGCGGTACGCCCGGCACCGAAGCGTCTCATCAAGCGCAAGCCGGAAGCGCTCGCCGCGGCAGCCGCGAAGACCGATCCGATTCCCGAAGGCGCAACCAAGTGGTCGTGCAAGGAAGGCCTGGCGTTCTACCTGAAGGGCGACATGAAGCGCGACGCCGTCGTCACCGTGAACTGGGCGAAGAAGGACTACCGCCTGCCGCGTCAGGACACGACGACCGGCGCCGACCGTTTTCACGACGCTGCATCGGGCATGGACCTCGTCGTGATCCCGACGAAGGCGATGCTGTTTTCGGACAAGGACGAATCGCGCCTCGCCGACGAATGCGTGACCGCAGAAATGGCAGCAGGCGGCCCGGCCCCGACGCAGTCGAACGCGCTGATCAAGGACGCAAAGTAAGTCCAGTCAGCACTTAAATCAGGAACCCTCGATGTCCGCACCGATCTCGAACGTCCGCCCCGATCCGGACCGCGTA
>NZ_JFHC01000221.1 GCF_000698595.1 Caballeronia glathei
ATCCATCACTCCGATAGAGGTTCGCAACTTAGGTTCAAGGGGTCGTTGCAACACCTGATGTTTATGACGCGAGTAGTAGATCTCTCAGTGCTTCTGCTGGTGCTTTCCATCCAAGGCTTTTACGCGGTCTGCAATTCAGTGCGTCTGCGACGGCATCGAGTTCACGCTCCGTGTACCGACTGATGTCAGTGCCTTTCGGAAAGTATTGACGTAACAGACCGTTCGTATTCTCATTGGTCCCACGTTGCCACGGGCTTTGAGGATCGCAGAAATAGATCTCCAGACCCGTATCGATTCGAAGCTGCACATGCTGGGCCATCTCTGCGCCTTGGTCCCACGTGAGTGATCGTCTCAACCGCTCTGGCAATAACACGATCTTCGCAGCTATGGCGTTGCGGACAGCCTCCGCTCCATGACCCGCCAGCGGTGGCCCATTCTTGACTCGCACGCCGTTGCCATGGCCCTCCATAGGTGGGAGATGGAGCAACATTGTAAAGCGGGTGGTACGCTCGACCAGCGTGCCCACCGCAGATCGGTTAAGGCCGATGATCAGGTCACCTTCCCAGTGACCCGGAACAGCACGATCAGCAGTCTCAACCGGTCGTTCACTGATCATGACCTCCGGAGTGATGAAATGCTTTCCACGCTGTTGCGTCCTGGCTCGAGGCACACGAAGTGCACGGCCCGTACGCAGACACGCAGTAAGCTCTCGTCGCAGAGCGCCACGGCCCTGGATGTAAAGCTCCTGATAGATGGCTTCGTGAGAGATTCTCATGGATTTGTCGTCGGGATAGTCGACCTGCAATCGTCGACTGATCTGTTCGGGACTCCAGCAGGTGCCCCAACGCCGGTCCGCGCGGCGGCCTTGCCGTCGTCCTTTCCACGGTACGTCAGGTCCGGCAATCGGCCTGCCTCCTGAGTCGGTGACTGCTCCGGCCAATCGACTCTGCACATACTTCTTTAATCTCTCGTTCTTTGCCAGCCTGGACGCTTTGGGACGTCCCGCTGCACGCTCTGCTTTCCACTGAGCAACCGTCGCCCTGTATATCAAAGTACCACCGCGGGTTGCAGCGTTACGGCGCAACTCGCGTGAGATGGTCGAAGGTGAGCGCTGCAGTCTCCGAGCGATCTCACGAACCCCGCAATCCTGTGCCCGCAGCAGCGCGATTTCTTCGCGTTCAGAAAAAGACAGATAAGTCCCACCGCCCGGCGTCAGTTCGATTGGCGGCATTCCTCCCGCCTCACGAAACCACCTTGGTCCCAAAGGTTGTGACACGCCACATTCCAGCGCAGCAGCCTCGGTCTCCATGCCCTGCCGGATACAGTTCCAGAACGCTCGTTTTGTCTCTAGCTGATTGACACCAGGCCTGCCAGGCGATCGCATTATTGGTCTTCCCGTCTGTTCCGAACCCCAACCCTGTGGTCGTCCCATTTGACACCTCCTTTAGGAGATGTTGCAACGACCGGTTGAATCCGCCCAATACGTCAGCATTCGCTACAGCGAA
>NZ_JFHC01000222.1 GCF_000698595.1 Caballeronia glathei
TGAACTGCACCCCAAAAGTTGGACACCGATCCAACCTTTGGGGTGTTTTTCATGGCGAAGTACAACGAGCAGTTCCGGCAACAACTGGTGGACGAATACCTGGCCGGCGGCATTGGCGTGGAAGGGCTGGCCGCACGGCACGGCGTGGATTATTCGATGCTGCGTCGATGGATTGCGAGCTACGAGAACCACGGCAGCGCAGGGCTGCGCAAGAAATTCGTGCGCTACGACGCACGGTTCAAGATGCAGGTGTTACGGCGCATGTGGAGCGATGATTTGTCATATCGACAGGTGACGGCCCTGTTCGATATTCGCGACTCGGGTAGCGTGGCGCGATGGGCGCGTCTGTATGATGAAGGCGGTCTAGACGCTCTGGCGCCCCGTTCACGGGGGTGCCCCCGGAAAATGACTGCCTCACAGCCAGAAAAACCCACTGAACAGACTGCACCGGATGGGCGCACACGCGAAGACCTGCTCAAGGAGATCGAGTATCTGCGTGCGGAGGTGGCCTACCTAAAAAAGTTCGATGCGCTGCTCGAGGCAAAGAAGCGGGCGGCGCTAAGGAAAAAACGCAGATAGTGTGCGAACTCAGGCAACACCATCCCGTAACGGCACTGCTGAAGGCCGCCGCTCTGGCACGCAGTACGTTTTACTACCAGCTCAAGCTGCTGGCAGCGGGCGAGCGGCGTGTCGAGCTCAAGGAGCAGATCCGCGCGGTGTTCGATCGGCACAAGGGCCGCTATGGCTACCGGCGCATTACGGCAACGCTGCGGCACGCTGGCCAGATCATCAATCACAAGACGGTGCAACGACTGATGGGACAAATGCAGTTGAAGTCACTGGTGCGGCCAAAGAAATACCGCTCATACCGGGGCGCAGTGGGACGCGTGGCGCCAAACCTGCTCAGGCGGCAGTTCGATGCGCAGCGGCCCAACCAGAAATGGGTCACCGATGTGACGGAGTTCAACGTCAACGGGCAGAAGCTTTATCTGTCGCCCGTCATGGACCTGTATAACGGCGAAATCGTGGCGTTCCAGATGGCTCGACGGCCGTGCTTCGAACTGGTCAGCGGCATGGTGAAGAAGGCGATAAGCCGGCTGGGTGGCAGCGACAGGCCATTGCTGCATTCGGATCAGGGCTGGCAGTATCAGATGGCTGCGTACCGGCAGACGCTGGTGACTCACGGCTTGCAGCAGAGTATGTCGCGCAAGGGGAACTGTCTGGACAACGCGGCCATGGAGAGCTTCTTCGGCACACTGAAGTCCGAATTCTTCCGCCTCAACCGCTTCGCTAGCATCGAGCAACTGCAGGCCGGACTGCGCAATTACATCCACTACTACAATCACGAACGCATCAGGCTCAAACTACACGGGCTGAGTCCCGTGCAATTCAGGACCCAGCCCGTGGCCGCGTAGCTTTTAACTGTCCAACTTTGAGGGGTCAGTTCATTGCG
>NZ_JFHC01000223.1 GCF_000698595.1 Caballeronia glathei
GAATTCGTTTTTCGGGGGCAAGCTCACCCAGCCCGAGCTCATGGTTGCCCAATCGTATCTACTAGGTTTTCATCGCCGCTACCAGTTCCGCGGTGGTGAGAATTTCGTGAGCATAGGTAGGGCCGTCAATATCCAGGGCCGCGTGCAGGGCCTCGTGCGATCGCGCCGAGGTCGCGTCGCGCACCAGCGTGACGTGATACCCCAATTCCATGCCGATCCGGGCGGTCGCCTCAAGGCAGGTGTTCGCGAGAAGACCGATCAAAATGATCTTTTCCTTCCCGTAACGCTTGAGCTGGTGGTCGAGATCCGTATTCGGGAAACCGCTCGAAGCCCAATGTTCAGTGGCGACGATATCGCCGGGCTGTACCTGGAAATCGTCGTGAAAGGTACCGCCCCAGCTGCCTCTGGCAAACGCCTGCCGCTCAGCCGCGCCCAACTGATAGGGTGACGGATACTTCCAGTTGACATAGTCACCTGACTCCCATCGGTGGTGTGGCACATGATAGATTGCGATACCCGCTTCTCGCGCCGTGCGGACGACGGTACGGAGATTCTCGAGCATATTGTTTGCCTTTGCGATGTCCTTGACCCAGGGGAACAGCTTGCCTCCCTCGCTCAGAAAATCGTTGTACAGATCCACACACAGCACGGCCGTGATTTTGGCCTGGTAGGTAGCCATCGAATACTCCCTTGATCAAATGAGCGCGTAGCTCTCAACTTACGCTCGATTCCAATTGCGATAACTCGTTGCTACTCCAAATTTATTCTGCGCCGATCGAAAACCGTTCCAAGATGCTCTCAGCGTCTTTCCGCTTCGGCCGCGAACTCAACGGTGTACACAGGCGCCCGTCCCCGCGAATAACTATAGCTTCCTAAAATGGTTCGCTGATCATGTTGTGCATCTTCAGAGATGCACCACCGACTTGACTTCGACAGTCCAGCGCTGTCTTCCTCCAATAGACGTTGACGCAACTGTGCGGCGCCGGAGGTACATCTCAATCTTAGCCCTGCGCGGTGAGTCAGCGAACACTCATCGTTGGATGCTCCCCCTGGGGGCGGGAACACGCACCAAGTCCCGTCGCCGTGACGGAAGAAGTAAATGGTTAGGATGCTCGTCGCTTGCGACGCCTCTACACGCACGTATAGTCGCTGACACGAACGTGTCCGTCTGAATCGTGTCACATGAATCGGCATAACCGGCGTGAGCGCAAGCCACTTTTCGACTAAGTTCCGCAAAGATCCGTCCGCCTTAAACATCGCGCTCCCCTCCAACGTCATTCCCATAGACACCTCCTTGCCCTCAACGTCCTGCCCTGCATAGGTGGGTCTTAAGGGCGCTCGATCCGCTCATGCTGGTATCTCGCGATGACATATCCGCGCCGCGAAGGCTGGCGTCTTTACGAGACTGTTTAACTCGCCTCTTTTGAATTCTCAGTGGGTGG
>NZ_JFHC01000224.1 GCF_000698595.1 Caballeronia glathei
AACGTCCGCCCCGATCCGGACCGCGTACTCGTCGACATCGTCGACTACGTTCTTGGCTACACGGTCGACAGCACGCTCGCGCTCGATACCGCGCGCAACTGTCTGATCGATACGCTCGGTTGCGGACTCGAAGCCCTCTCCTACCCCGCCTGCACCAAGCTGATGGGCCCGATCGTGCCCGGCACGGTCGTGCCCAACGGCGCCAGGGTGCCGGGCACCCAATTCCAGCTCGACCCGGTTCAGGCCGCCTTCAACATCGGCGCGATGATCCGCTGGCTCGACTTCAACGACACCTGGCTCGCCGCCGAATGGGGCCATCCGTCGGACAACCTCGGCGGCATTCTCGCCACCGCCGACTGGCTCTCGCGCAATGCCGTCGCCGCCGGCAAAAAGCCGCTGACCATGAAGGACGTGCTGGTCGGCATGGTCAAGGCCCATGAGATTCAGGGCTGCATCGCGCTCGAGAACTCGTTCAACAAGGTCGGGCTCGATCATGTCCTGCTGGTCAAGCTGGCTTCGACCGCCGTCGTCGGCCAGCTGATCGGCCTCACGCGCGACGAGCTGATCAACGCGGTGTCGCTCGCGTTCGTCGACGGGCATTCGCTGCGCACCTATCGGCACGCGCCGAACACCGGCTCGCGCAAGTCGTGGGCCGCGGGCGACGCCACCTCGCGCGCCGTGCGCCTCGCGCTGATCGCGAAGACCGGCGAGATGGGCTATCCGTCGGTCTTGACCGCCAGGACGTGGGGCTTCTACGACGTGCTCTTCAAGGGCAACGAGTTCAGGTTCCAGCGCCCCTACGGCTCGTACGTGATGGAGAACGTGCTGTTCAAGATCTCGTTCCCGGCCGAGTTCCACTCGCAAACGGCGGTGGAAGCGGCGATGACCCTGCACGCCCGGCTGAAGCAGGCGGGCAAGTCGGTGGAAGACATCCGGCGCATCACGATCCGCACGCACGAAGCGGCGATTCGCATCATCGACAAGAAGGGCCCGCTCGATAACCCCGCCGACCGCGATCACTGCATCCAGTACATGATCGCGGTGCCGCTGATCTGCGGCCGTCTGACGGCCGCAGACTACGAAGATTCGGTCGCGCAGGACCCGCGCATCGATGTGCTGCGCGCAAAGATGGAATGCGTGGAAGACCCGCAGTTCACGAAGGATTATTTCGATCCGGAGAAGCGCTCGATTGCAAATGCGCTCACTATCGAATTCAACGACGGATCGAAGTTCGACGAAGTGGTGGTCGAATATCCGATCGGTCACAAGCGTCGCCGCGCGGACGGCATTGCGCTTCTGGTCGAGAAGTTCAGGACCAATCTCGCACGCCGTTTCCCGCACAAGCAGCAGCAGGCGATCCTCGCGGTATCGCTCGATCAGGCAAGGCTCGAAGCCATGCCGGTCAATGAATACGTCGATCTGTACGTGATCT
>NZ_JFHC01000225.1 GCF_000698595.1 Caballeronia glathei
AAGGGTGAACTCCTTGGCGCCTTTCTTGTGAACCGAGGCAAGCACCGTTTCTTCCAGCGCTGCCATCAATGCCTTCGCGGCCTTCGGTTCCACGCCAGCGCGCTCGGCCAGGTGGACGGTGAGCGACGCCTTCGTGAACGAGTCCTTGATGGGTTTCAAGGGGGCTGCGGCCACGGCTTTCGTCGCGGGGGCCTTCTTCACGACAGGCGCCTTGGCCTTCTTCGCAACAGGCGTGACGGCCTTTTTCGGGGCCGCGGTGGTGGATTTCGCTGCACTAGCTTTTGCCATAACATCCTCGTCGTTGATCAAAGGTTGGCCTGAACCTTTGCCTTTGAGTAGTCGTAGTGGTCGACTTACGCAAAGGGCCAATTCCTCAGGCTCGCGATAGCGTATCAATGCAAGCGCGAACGCGCAATGCATTGAGGCCCGAAAATAAGGGGTTTTCGGCGCGGACGAGGCGAAAGTGGCGTCAGACACGCTACGTGCTGATGAAAATCGTCAGCAAGGATAGCGACACGGTCATCAACGCCCTCATCTGGCATATCTGCAAGTTGCCGCAGGCGCCCTGAAAATCCTTGATAGGATGCGTCAAATAGATGTTATTTCTAAGCTATTTCATGCGGCTTGAGAACATTGCGAGGGTTCGCCGTGAGATCGACGATCAGTTACAGGAGCACACCATGCCCAACAACAGTTACGTAACATCAGGAACGATTTACCTCGAAGACCTGACGGTGGGAACGGTTTTCAAAAGCTCGGAACACGGGCTGGATGCCACGCAGATACGTGATTTCGCACGGCGCTTCGATCCGCAGCCCTTCCACCTGGATGAAGAAGCGGCTCGAAATACCTTTTTCACCGGGCTCGCCGCCAGCGGCTGGCACACGGCGGCGATCACGATGAAGCTGCTCGTGGAAAGTGTGCCGCTGGCTGGTGGAATCATTGGCGCGGGCAGTGAAATCACATGGCCTCGGCCAACCCGCCCGGGCGACGTATTGCATGTGGTCAGCACGGTCATGGACATCGCGCCATCCAGGTCCAGGCCCGATCGCGGTGTCGTGACTATGCAGAGTGATACGCTAAACCAGCATGGCGAACTGTGTCAGCGCTCGGTGGCCCGGCTGCTCGCGTTCAGACGCGGCTGAGAATGAACCTGTACCCGACGCATATCATTGCATCGACCGGTTGAATTCGCACGTCCGCTGCAAACGCCAGAGATACGTCGACCCAGCGCCTCATCGCCCATACGTGGATGCCTTGACCGCGGCAAGAGTCGGTGCAGTCTCCACTCGGCGGTGCGCATATGGTCGTCCGGGAGCGTAATCTTGTTGCCAGGCGGGCACACTCCTGTCTTAGAGACTGTTGCGAATTTAAGTTT
>NZ_JFHC01000226.1 GCF_000698595.1 Caballeronia glathei
TGAGGTTGACCCGGTTCGACGGATAGATTTGCAGTTGAGTTTAATGCGGTGTGGCACCTCCCGATAAGGTTGAATCGCGGGTTGTCCACGGTCGGGCGGCGGGTCGCCTGTCACGACCACGACGCTGCCCGGCGGTGGGCAACCCGCGCGACGATAAGCTTTGATCTTGCACATGCAGGTTTTCGAACTCGAGCGGCGAACAGTAGCCGATGCTGCTGTGCAGGCGGCGTATGTTGTACCAGCTCTCCAGAAACGAGAACAGACGCCGCCGTGCCTGTTCGTGGGTCGCGAAGTGTTCGCGACAGAGCAGTTCGGCTTCGAGTGTGCCGAAGAACGACTCGCACATCGCGTTGTCATAGGCATCGCCGGCCGTGCCCATCGACGGCTGTACGCCTGCTTCGCGGCATCGCCGTCCAAAGGCAATGGACGTGTATTGGCAGCCTTGATCGGAATGTAGAATCACACCGTCATGGCGTCGTTGCTGCAACGCCATGTCCAGCGCGCGTAACATCAGTTCCGTGTACAGATGGTTGGACATCGCCCAGCCGATGATGCGACGGCTGAACACATCCAGCACGACCGCCAGATAGAGGAATCCTTCGCCCGTGGGTACATAGGTCGCATCTGCGACCCACAGCACGTTTGTCGCGTCAGCACTGAAGTGCCGGCGCACCAGATCAGGCGCACGCCGGGCGCCTGCGCGTGGCCGTGTGGTGCGCGGCCAGCGCCGCCGGCTTGCCCCGCACAGACCCGCCATACGCATGAGGCGCGCTACCCGCTTGCGCCCCACGTGTACGCCTTCGCGCGCGAGCTGCGCATGGATACGCGGTGCCCCATACGTGCCGCGCGAGCTCGCATGTAGCGTGCGGATGCGCGCGAGCAGTTGCGCATCGCTACGTGTGTGCATCGCAGGCTCTCGCACCAGCCACGTGTAATAGCCGCTCGTCGAGACGCCGAGCAGCCGAGCCATCATCGCAATGGGCCAGCGGGCCCGGTTCGCTTTCATGAATCCGTACCGCTCTTCGGTGGAATGGATCCCGTCTCCCTCGCGAACCAGGCTGCCGCGTGAGAGAGTATGTCGCGCTCCATCTTCAGTTGCCGGACTTCACGACGCAACCGTGCGAGCTCCTGCCGTTCGGCTGTGGTCAGACCGTCATGCCGCACGCCTGTGTCGCGATCAGCCTGCGCCACCCAGTTGTAGATGGTCTGTGCAGTCGGCTCGAACTCCTTTTCCAGTTCCTCCGGCCTACGTCCAGCCTTCACCAGCTCGACCATTTGCGCCCGAAATTCCGCCGGGTACGGGGTACGATGCTTGCCCATAATCGGCACCTCCTTCTCCAAAGGATAGATGTCCGTTTTTCTGGGTCAACTTCA
>NZ_JFHC01000227.1 GCF_000698595.1 Caballeronia glathei
AGCCAGTCAGGAGACAGTACCCATGAGCAAGCCGCTCGAAGGAATCAAGATCATCGATTTCACGCACGTTCAGGCCGGTCCCGCCTGCACGCAGTTGCTCGCCTGGTTCGGCGCCGACGTGATCAAGGTCGAACGCCCCGGCTCCGGCGACGTCACGCGCACCCAACTGCGCGACATCCCCGATGTCGACGCGCTCTACTTCACCATGCTCAACAGCAACAAGAAGTCCCTCACGCTCGACACCAAGAAGCCCGAAGGCAAGGAAGTGCTCACCAAGCTCATCCGCGAATCCGACGTGCTGGTCGAGAACTTCGGCCCGGGCGCGCTCGATCGCATGGGCTTCTCGTGGGAAACCATCAACGAACTCAACCCCAAGATGATCGTCGCCTCGGTCAAGGGCTTCAGCGACGGCCACCACTACGACGACCTCAAGGTCTACGAGAACGTCGCGCAATGCGCCGGCGGCGCGGCCTCCACCACCGGCTTCTGGGACGGCCCCCCGACCGTGAGCGCGGCCGCACTCGGCGACAGCAACACCGGCATGCATCTGGCCATCGGCATCCTCACCGCGCTCATGGGCCGCCAGAAGACCGGCAAGGGCCAGAAGGTCGCCGTCTCAATGCAGGACAGCGTGCTGAACCTGTGCCGCGTGAAGCTGCGCGACCAGCAGCGTCTGGATCGCCTGGGCTATCTCGAGGAATATCCGCAGTACCCGCACGGCACTTTCAGCGACGTCGTGCCGCGCGGCGGCAACGCGGGCGGCGGCGGCCAGCCGGGCTGGGTGCTCAAGTGCAAGGGCTGGGAAACCGATCCGAACGCCTACATCTACTTCACGATCCAGGGCCACGCCTGGGCGCCGATCTGCCGCGCGCTCGGCAAGCCGGAATGGATCGAAGATCCGGACTACAGCACGCCGCAGGCGCGTCAGCCGCACATCTTCGAGATCTTCAACACGATCGAGCAGTGGCTCGCCGACAAGACCAAGTTCGAAGCGGTCGACATCCTGCGCAAGTTCGACATTCCGTGCTCGCCGGTGCTCTCCATGAAGGAGATCGCCAACGATCCGTCGCTGCGCGCGAGCGGCACGATCACCGAAGTGCCGCACAAGGAGCGCGGCTCATACCTGACGGTGGGCAGCCCGATCAAGTTCTCGGACATGAAGCCCGAGATCACCGGCTCGCCGCTGCTCGGTGAACACACCGACGAGGTGCTCGCGAGCCTCGGCTACAGCGCCGAGCAAATCGCTCACCTGCGCGAGTCGCAGGCGGTCTGACGCCCGCAAGGCGCGCCGCGCGAACAGCAAAAGCCACCACGGCTTTGCCGTTTCGCGCGGCGCGTTGCAGGTCCCCGCAATAC
>NZ_JFHC01000228.1 GCF_000698595.1 Caballeronia glathei
CGTTTCACCGACACGCGCGGCAAAGAACAACACGTTTCGGTGCCGGTATCGGCATTCGACGAAGACAAATTTGAAAGCGGCCACGCTTTCGACGGTTCGTCCATCGCCGGCTGGAAGGGCATCGAAGCGTCGGACATGCTGCTCGTGCCGGACGCCGACACGGCCTTCGTTGACCCGTTCTACGAGGAATCGACGCTGGTGCTGACCTGCGACGTGGTCGAACCGGCCGACGGCAAGGGCTACGAGCGCGACCCGCGCTCGCTCGCCAAGCGCGCCGAAGCGTACCTGAAGAGCTCGGGCCTGGGCGACACTGCCTTCTTCGGTCCGGAGCCGGAATTCTTCATTTTCGACTCGGTCCAGTGGAACACGGACCAGTCGGGCACGTTCGTGAAGATCGGCTCGGAAGAAGCGCCGTGGTCCTCCGCCAAGGAATTCGAAGGCGGCAACACCGGCCACCGTCCGGGCACCAAGGGTGGCTACTTCCCGGTCGCGCCGGTCGACACGTTCCAGGACATCCGTTCGGAAATGTGCCTGCTGCTCGAGCAGATCGGCATTCCGGTCGAAGTGCATCACCACGAAGTGGCGGGCCAGGGCCAGAACGAAATCGGCACGAAGTTCTCGACGCTGGTTCAGCGCGCGGACTGGCTGCAGCAGATGAAGTACATCATCCACAACGTGGCGCACACGTACGGCAAGACGGCGACGTTCATGCCGAAGCCGATCGTCGGCGACAACGGTTCGGGCATGCACGTTCACCAGTCGATCTGGAAGGACGGCCAGAACCTGTTCGCGGGCAACGGCTACGCGGGGCTGTCGGAATTCGCGCTGTTCTACATCGGCGGCATCATCAAGCACGCACGTGCGCTGAACGCGATCACGAACCCGTCGACGAACTCGTACAAGCGCCTCGTGCCGCACTTCGAAGCGCCGGTGAAGCTTGCCTACTCGGCACGCAACCGTTCGGCGTCGATCCGCATTCCGCACGTCTCCAACCCGAAGGGCCGTCGTATCGAAACGCGTTTCCCGGACCCGATGGCGAATCCGTACCTGTGCTTCTCCGCGCTGATGATGGCGGGCCTGGACGGCGTGCAGAACAAGATCCACCCGGGCGAAGCCGCGGACAAGAACCTGTACGATCTGCCGCCGGAAGAGGATGCCAAGATCCCGACCGTGTGTGCTGGGCTCGATCAGGCGCTCGACGCGCTGGACGCGGACCGGGAGTTCCTGACGCGCGGCGGCGTGTTCACGGATTCGATGCTCGACGCGTACATCGAACTGAAGACGGGCGAGCTGCAGCGCTATCGTCAGTCGGTGCATCCGATCGAGTTCGAGATGTACTACTCGCT
>NZ_JFHC01000229.1 GCF_000698595.1 Caballeronia glathei
TTCCGCGGCAGGTCACGCTACCCGTGCTCGACGGGCGATGCTGGCGCCGCATCGTCGACACGGCGCTCGATAGTCCGCATGACATCACTCCAATTGCGCAGCAGGCTACGGCCGAATCCGGGAATTGCCGCGCCGAAGCGCGCAGCGTCGTCGTCCTCGAAGCGGCTTGAACGGGTGAGCGGTGACGTCGCTGCGGTAGCAGACGTCGATCGACGATCACCGGTCGAAGCATCCCGAACCAGGCCTCGCGGCGATCGGCAAGCCTCAGACCGAAAGATGCTCGTTGCGATGGCAGACGACGGAAGCGATGATGCGGCGTCAGTCGAAGTCAGCCTCGATTTGAAGTTGCCGAGACTTGTTCGGGAGCAGTAGATCGGCACGAGCGACGCGCTCGAGAGAATGCGTGCCGGTCCCGGGGGCGGGCGTGTCGACCAGCCAGCCGGAACTCGATCTCCTCACCGGGCTGGGTGCTCGCATCCTCCGTCACGGAAAAAAAAGGACCTGCCGGTCGCCGCGGCGCTCCAGCAGCCACTCTTGGCCGACGTGGGAAGTTTATTGTCGCAGCGCAGTTCGCCTTAAGATCGCGACGTCCCGAAACGCCGTAGCCGCTAACGGATGTTCGATGCCTGCCAATGGCCGCGGGGGCTGCATGGCGATGGTGACCGTGAGGTCGGTGTTAGGCACGTTGGCCTCAAAGATTCATCCAACCGCCCTGGCAATCCCGTGATGGGCACCCTCGCCTTTCCGCAGTCGTGTAGCGGAGTTGCGGGGCAACAAATCATTGACGCCTTCGGAAAAGAAAAGTGACTCTCACTTAGCCAGGCCTTGCGGGATAGCGAGCCTGGCCCTCTGAGGTCCGGACTTCAAGCCGGCGCAAGCGCTCGTTTCCAAGAAGCTGCTGCAGCGATCGCGACCTGCGTGATTGAATCTCCATATTCGGAAACTAATTCGGGTCAGCCCGCCGGATCCACGACTCTCTCCAAACCTTGATTTGGTTGCACACAGCGGTTGACTGCAGACAAATCCGGCGGGCGATCTGAGCTGGTCCGCTGATCGGTCGATCCGTTTCCGAACTGACGTATAAGGCAACGCACACGCGTTCATTCAGGCAGCGAATCACAAAGTCGTCGCCTATGATTTAGCTTAGGCCGGTGCAAGTGTTCTTTAGTGCTGCGTCCGGCGTGCCTAGGGTTTGACCTCATAGCGCAGCCCCCTGAACTCATGGCTTACCGCACCGCCAATACCGGGCTCGCGCCGCTCATCGTTTGAGCGAAACGCTAAACAAAGGAGTCGCGCAGATGACAGCTCCTCACCCTCCAGTATGCATCGAGTTGATGGCGCCG
>NZ_JFHC01000230.1 GCF_000698595.1 Caballeronia glathei
TGCGTATTTCGGCGAACGTGACCGCCGATTTCGGGAACGTGACCGATTCGGCGGGGTTGGGCGTTGCGCGGTGTTGATTGTAGATTTTCTTGTTAGTTCTGGTCGAGTTCGGGCTCCAGGACGCTGGGTTTTGGGGATGCCTTTCTGAGGGATTCACCGGTGAGCGTGATCCGGTGATGACGCTGCATGAGACGGTCGAGCATTGCGTCGGCGATGGTCTCGTCGCCGATCCATCCATGCCAGTGCTCAATCGGTAACTGGCTGGTGATGATGGTCGCCTTTCCCGCCGAGCGGTCATCGATCATCTCGAGCAGATCGTTTCGGACCATCGCGTCGAGGGGAGCCATTCCCCAATCGTCCAGCAGGAGCACGTCAACGCGTGCGACCTGCAGCAGCCATTTTGTGAAGCCGCCATTGCCGTGCAGAACGCGAAGCTCCTCGCCAAGTCGCGGCACGCGCAGATACAAGGCCGAATGCCCGCGCCGGCAAGCGTATTGGGCCAGGGCGCAAGCGAGCCACGATTTCCCAGCGCCGGTTGGACCGCTGATGAGCAGGCTGTAACCGGCTTCGACCCAGTCACCGAGCGCGAGGCTAGTGAGTGAGCGCGGATCAACGCCACGGCCAGCGCGCGTGTCGAGATCTTCAATGGCGGCTTGCGGATACTTGAGGCGCGCCTGCTTGAGCAGTCGGGTACGACGGCGATCATCACGCCAGCTGGCTTCCCGGTCGACCAGCAGTGACAGGCGTTCCTCGAAGCTCAGGCTGGCCGCACCGGGCTGCGTCAGTTGTTCTTCCAGGCCGTCAGCGAAGCCGTCCAGCTTCAGGGTGCGCAGTTGCGTCAGTGTCTGTTGCATCATCATGGTGGGTCTTCTTTATTGGTAGTAGCCGGGGCCGCGTACATGCGCGTGGCTCGGGCTGATCCAGTCGGCAGGCGTTGCCACTGCTGCGCGGTCGCGGTTGTTGATCAGGATGTCGCGCACGTGGCGGTAACGGTGCACGCCCAACTCCAGTGCTAGCGCACAGGCGGCTTCGAGACGTTCGCGGCCATAGCGACGTGAGAGCGAGAGCAATCCGAGGCACGCCCGATAGCCGTGTTCCGGATGGCGTTGCTCCTGCAGCAGCCGGGTAACAAGCACGCCGGTTGCCGCGCCGATCTGCTGTCCCCAATGAATCAGCCGCTGCGGCGTCCATTCCAGATGAGCGCGGTGCGCCGCCGGCATGTGCTCGACGACGGTGGTGTAGCCGCCTGCGCGCTCGTTGCGT
>NZ_JFHC01000231.1 GCF_000698595.1 Caballeronia glathei
CTCGCGCGTGACGCTGTACCGGCTGCTGAGCGCGCACGGCATGCGCCACATCGAAGTCGACGCGCCCACCGAACACGTGACGCGCGGCTGACCGCCCTGCATCCGGGTACGGCTCCCGTGCCCGTCCTCTCGCGCTGTCCGCAAGCAGCGCCACCTTCCCGCGCTTGGTAAAATCACGACTTTCTGCCCACATTGAGCGAGCCGTGAAGGCGCGTCGAAGGAAATTGAATGAAACAGTATCTCGAGCTCGTCCGCACGATTCTCGACACCGGCACGTGGCAGGAAAACCGCACGGGAATCCGCACGATCAGCATGCCCGGCGCGATGCTGCGTTTCGACCTCCAGCAGGGTTTCCCGGCCGTCACGACGAAGAAGCTCGCGTTCAAGTCGGCGATCGGCGAGATGGTGGGCTTTTTGCGCGCTTCGAGGAATGCGGCGGATTTCCGCGCGCTCGGCTGCAAGGTCTGGGACGCCAACGCCAATGAAAACCCCCAGTGGCTCGCGAATCCGTACCGGCAGGGCCCTGACGACCTCGGCGACGTCTACGGCGTGCAATGGCGCAAGTGGCCCGCGTACAAGGTCGTGGACGCGTCCGCGGGCGACCAGATCGCCGATGCCACCAATCACGGCTATCAGGTCGTGACGAGCTTCGTCGAGGGCGGGCGCGAGCAGGTGCTGCTCTACAAGGCGATCGATCAGCTGCGCCAGTGCCTCGACACGATCATCGAGAATCCCACCGACCGGCGCATTCTGTTTCACGCGTGGAATCCCGCGAAGCTCGACGAAATCGCGCTGCCCGCGTGTCACCTGCTGTACCAGTTCATCCCGAACGTGGCGAAGCGCGAGATTTCGCTGTGCCTGTACATCCGCAGCAACGACGTCGGGCTCGGCACGCCGTTCAACCTGACCGAGGGCGCGGCGCTGCTGCATCTCGTCGGGCGCCTGACGGGCTATGCGCCGCGCTGGTTCACGTATTTCATCGGCGACGCGCACATCTACGAGAACCAGCTCGACATGCTCAAGGAGCAACTCACGCGCGAGCCGTTCGCGAGCCCGCAGCTGATCCTGTCCGATCGCGTGCCCGACTACGCGCAAACCGGCCGCTACGAGCCGCAATGGCTGGAGAAGATCGAGCCGGCGGATTTCTCGCTCGAAGGCTACCGGCATCACGAGGCGCTCACGGCGCCGATGGCCGTGTAGCGTTTGTTCCGATCATTGCGCAAAGCGCGCGGCCCGGGCCGCGCGCTT
>NZ_JFHC01000232.1 GCF_000698595.1 Caballeronia glathei
GCCTCTTTTGAATTCTCAGTGGGTGGTTTGGCGGGTCAAGGGCGGGCGTAAGCCCGGCGCAGCGAACCCTTGAGGCGCACTGATTCGATAAGCTGAGTCATGGCTGGTTGCGGCAGAATGCTGCAACCAGCCATGCAAGACGAAACGAACAATGACGAACCAACTGTTTGAAGCCGCGCTGGGAATCAAGGCCCCGTGGTACGTACAAAGCGTCGACTTTGATGCCGGCAAACGCCAGCTCACGATTGCGGTGGACTTCGTCGCGGGCAGCCGGTTCGGTTATGCCAGCGTCGCCGGCGAGCACCCGGTGCACGACACGCAAATCAAGCGTCTGCGCCATCTGAATTTCTTCCAGCACGAGTGCTATCTGGAAGTACGGGTGCCGCGCGTGCGCTTGCCGGACGGCTCGGTACGGTTGGTGGAACCTGATTGGGTCGGCCAACTCAGCGGCTTCACGTTGCTGTTCGAGGCGCTCGTGCTGATGCTCGCTCAGCAGATGCCGTTTGCTGCCGTGGCGCGCATCGTCAACCTGTCGTGGCACCGGGTTCACGCCATCTGCTCGCGCTATGTGGAACTGGCGCTCGCGTCGGCGGACCTGTCGGAGGTGACGACAGTGGCGATTGACGAAACCTCGTACCGGCGCGGTCATGAGTATCTGACACTGGTTGCCGACATGCAGGCGCGGCGGGTCGTGTTCGTGACGACCGGCAAGGATGCCAGCACGATTGAACGCTTCGCCGCCTATCTGGGCCAACACGGTGGCAAGCCCGAACAGGTCGGCTCGGTCAGCATCGACATGTCGCCGGCTTTCATCAAGGGAGTCAACGAACATCTGCCCGATGCGCGGCTGACCTTCGACAAGTTTCACGTCGTCGCGCACGCGTCCAAGGCGCTCGATACAGTGCGTCGCCAACAACAGAAGGTCGACCCGGAACTTAAAGGCATGCGCTGGACGCTGCTGAAAGACGCGAACAAGCTCAATCTGGCCCAACTGACTGACCTCGAGGCGCTCGTCAGTCAGTACACTACCAGCCGCACGGCACGCGCCTGGCTGTATCGCGAGCAACTGCGAGAAATTCTCGAGCGCAAGCAAATCAATGTCGTCTCCGAGATGTTGCAACAGTGGTGCACCAACGTCATGCGCTCGAAGGTCGAACCGATGAAGGACGTGGTGCGATTGATTCGCCGACACTTCGACGGCATCGTCGCCTGGACCCAGACCCGCCAGACCAACGGCTTCA
>NZ_JFHC01000233.1 GCF_000698595.1 Caballeronia glathei
CTTTGCCAGCCCCGCAGTCGTCGTCGCGCCGGTGACGCAAGTCGACACGAACGTCAAGGTCGACATCCCGACCATTCAGAACTTCGGCGGCCTGCAGTTCGCCAAGGCGTAATTCGAAGCGACAAGAGAGCCGCATTCGAAGAAGCGGCTTTCTGAAAAACACCAAGCATTAACCGACGATTTACCCAAACCGCAGCAACCCCTATCAGGAGATTCACCATGAGCACGCTGATGATCAAAGACCTCGTCCATTCCGAAGAACTCTCGGCCAAGGAACTGTCCGCAGTGCGCGGCGGCGCCAACTACAACTTCGGCAACGTGAACGCAGCATTCGGTGGTGGATTTGCCAGCCCCGCAGTCGTCGTCGCACCGGTCACGCAAACCGACACGAACGTCAAGGTCGACATCCCGACGATTCAGAACTTCGGCGGCCTGCAGTTCGCGAAGGCTTGAGGCCAACGCAATAAGCGATAAAGAGAGCCGCATTCGAATGCGCGCTCTCTGCAAAGTACCCAGCATTAATTGACGATTTTCCCGAACCGTAGCAAACCCAAGGAGATTCACCATGAGCACGCTGATGATCAAAGACCTCTCGCATTCCGAAGAACTCTCGGCCAAGGAACTGTCCGCAGTGCGCGGCGGCGCCAACTACAACGTCGGCAATATCAACGCCGCACTCGGCGGCGGCTTTGCCAGCCCCGCAGTGGTTGTCGCACCGGTCACGCAAACCGATTCGAACGTCAAGGTCGACATCCCGACGATTCAGAACTTCGGCGGCCTGCAGTTCGCGAAGGCTTGAGGCCAACGCAATAAGCGATAAAGAGAGCCGCATTCGAATGCGCGCTCTCTGCAAAGTACCCAGCATTAATTGACGATTTTCCCGAACCGTAGCAAACCCAAGGAGATTCACCATGAGCACGCTGATGATCAAAGACCTCTCGCATTCCGAAGAACTCTCGGCCAAGGAACTGTCCGCAGTGCGCGGCGGCGCCAACTACAACGTCGGCAATATCAACGCCGCACTCGGTGGCGGCTTTGCCAGCCCCGCAGTGGTTGTCGCACCGGTCACGCAAACCGATTCGAACGTCAAGGTCGATATCCCGACGATTCAGAACTTCGGCGGCTTCCAGTTCGCCAAGGCGTAATTCGAAGCGACAAGAGAGCCGCATTCGAAGAAGCGGCTTTCAGAAAAACACTAGGCATTAACTGAAGATTTACCCAAACCGCAGCAAACCCTA
>NZ_JFHC01000234.1 GCF_000698595.1 Caballeronia glathei
CCTTGCTTTCCCGTCTGACGGTACTTACAATCCGTTTCACGATGTTGTTACAGGTTGTAACAGCTGTATCAGAAGTAAATGCATCGGGCGCTCAGATCGCCCGGTGAGGCGAAAAAAATATACCGGCAAAAAATGCCGGGCCAGGTTCGGGGAATTACTGGAAGCAGCAGCCATGAACGGTCGTGAAACGCTGGAATCGATTCGCGAAATCAACCTGTCGTACATCATGCTCGCCCAGCGGATGTTGCGCGAGGATCGCGCCGTGGGCATGTTTCGCCTCGGGCTGTCCGCCGAGCTGGCCGATCTGCTCGCCGGCCTCACCCTCGCGCAGATCGTCAAGCTCGCGGCGTCCGACCAGTTGCTGTGCTTTTTCCGCTTCAACGATCACGCCATGCTCTCGGCGCTGACGCAGCCCGCCCGGCACGCAGACATCGCCCCGACGCACGCGGCCATCCTGCTGGCGGGCCAGCCCGCCGAACAGTTCGCTTGAGAGACGAGGCGAGCCATGCTCAAGAAGAGCCTCACCGAAGATGCGCAGGAAGTGTTTCGCGCGATCGCGCTGATCGAGCTGGGCGCGCGGATGCAGGTGCTCGAGAGCGAACTGACGCTCTCGCGCGACCGGATGATCCGGCTGTACCGGGAGGTCAAGGGGGTGTCGCCGCCCAAGGGCATGTTGCCGTTCTCGGCGGACTGGTACATGACGTGGCTGGCGAACATCCACGCTTCGCTGTTTTACAACACGTATGTGTTTCTGAGGAACGAGGCGCGCTGCTCGCACCTCGATGGATTGACCAAGGGGTATCGGCTGTACCTCGAACACTGCAGTCATAGCGGTGTGGAGGCGGTACTCGATTTGACGCGGGCCTGGACGCTGGTGCGTTTTTTCGACGCGGGGATGTTGCAGTTGACCAAGTGCTGTCGCTGCACGGGGAAGTTCGTGGCGCACAAGCATGATTTGCAGGACAACGTGGTGTGCGGGGCCTGCCAGCCGCCGTCACGCGCGGGGAAGACCAAGAAAGCGGCGGCCGCGCGTCAGGCGCTGGACGAAGCCGCTCTGGAGGGGGTGAACGATAACAAAGTACTGGCCGAACCAGTACCCGACCAAGCGGCGATGCTAACGCCGCGCACAGAAAGCCTGGTCGCACAGGCTGCTTGAACGGTAGCGGCGCGGGTGGTCCTTCGAGGACCGTCGCCATGATGGTGGACGACCCGCCTGCCGCTACCGTT
>NZ_JFHC01000235.1 GCF_000698595.1 Caballeronia glathei
AAGGGTGCTCATTACCTCGCAGGTAATCGACTCGCGTTCCCGCGCAGCCGATAGTGCAGGCACAGAGACGCCACCCGGCGCTCTGCTCACTCACCGTTGCTCACCCTCATCCACGGAGGCAGTCATGAACACCCAAGCCACTTCCCGCGCCGCACTGATCGACCGCTACTTCGACGCCTGGAACGAAACCGATGCGCAACGCCGCGCTGCGCTGATCCGCGAAAGCTACTCGCCGGGCGTGTCGTACCGAGATCCTCTCCTGCAGGGCGACGGCCACGAAGGTATTGACGCGATGATCCGCGCCGTGCATGAGCGCTTTCCGAACCACACGTTCCGCCGCACGACCGATGTCGACGGCTTCGCGGATAACCTGCGCTTCAGCTGGGAACTGCGCACGCCCGACGGGCAGACGATCGTCAGGGGTACGGACTTCGGGACCGTCGACGGGAGCGAGCGGCTCGCCTCGGTGACGGGCTTTCTGGACCAGGCGCCAGGCACCGCATCGTAAGAATTACCGCGCAAACGTTCACGGCAAAGATTCCCGCCAACTACCCTAAATGTCCGGTGGACCACGCCGTTAAGTCCGAAGACGGCCTCGCGAGCCGTGCCTCTGCAGTCCAGAAAATGCACGCTCGCGGGGCCGCGGACTCTCGCGGAGGAATCATGTTTGTCGTTATCGGATGGGTGGTGGTGATCGCCTCGGTGATCGGAAGTTTTGTCGGCGTCGGCGGCCATCTGGCCGCGCTCTTTCAGCCGTTCGAATTGCTGTGCATTTTCGGCGCGGCGATCGGTGCGTTCGTGGTGTCGAATCCCACGGCAACGCTCAGGAAGACGCTGAAGGCATTGCCGAACGCATTCAAGAGCAGCGGCTACACGAAGGAAAAGTATCTCGCGCTGATTGCGCTTCTCTATGAGCTGCTTCAGAAGGCGCGCAAGGAAGGCATGATGGCGCTCGAAGCGGATGTCGAAGCGCCCGAGTCCAGTCCCCTTTTCCAGAAATACGACCACGTGATGAAGGACCATCACCTGCTCGATTTCATCGTCGACTATCTGCGCATGATGTCGAGCGGCAATGTGAACGCGCTCGAAATGCAGGACCTGATGGACGAGGAACTCGAAACGCATCACGCCGAAAGCTCGGTCGCCGCGAACGCGATCCAGAAGATGGCCGACGGCCTGCCCGCGTTCGGCATCGTCGCGGCGGTGATGG
>NZ_JFHC01000236.1 GCF_000698595.1 Caballeronia glathei
GCCTCCACAATTCCCGGGGCGGTTCAGACGTGCTGGTGCAAAAGCGACGCGACAAGGGCCGCTCAAATTACGTTCGCTGCAAGGTTCGCTTTGTTGACCGCTGCAACATCGGTGAACGCCATCATTTTAGCGTGAGTGGTTCATCGAAATCGAGCGAACGTTCTACATTGGGAAAGACGATTTCGCGAAATGCGAATTGCATAACTTTCGTCTCTTCCCTACACTGCGGGCTTTTTAAATCGGCTGGTAGTTGCACCCCGCAACCGCTCCGTCGTGTTCATAAGCATCTAACGCATGAACCCGCGACAACTCAAGACGAGATATCCAGAACGATCGCGACGCGCTTCACGCCCTGTTCCACCGGCGCGTTCATCATGTCGCACTCTGCCGGTGCGTGTTGAAGACGTCCTGCCCCGAGTTTGGGGCTTTGCGTTGCGCCTGTCCAACGACGAAGGCGACGCTGCGCGGCTTGTGGAACACGCTTACAGACGCACATTGGACGATTGGGAACTCGGTTGGACTGCACCGCTGCTACGACTGTTTAAGGCGGTCTATTGGGCGTGGGAAGGTGCGCGTCATAGGAAGTTCACTGAACAACACTCCACCGAGCCCAAGTGTCGGGGGCCGATTGCTGAAAATAGCTTACCGCTGCACGACGAAATCGTCCGTGCGGTTGGCTGCCTGCCCGATGACGAACGCGTCGCTATTCTACTTTGGGCGGTTGAAGGACTGAGCACCGAAGAAGTCGCCGAGATCTTGCACGTCGAACCCTCAGCCGTCTCCGCGCGTTTGATTCGGGCGATCAGAACGATCAGCATCCTGCGCTCGGCTCAACGCGATATCTTCTAGGGACGTTTCATCACAAGGGAATCTGAGATTTAGATCTTCCCTTTTTTTTGATCAGTACACTATGGTTTCGCAAACACAGTTGAAGGGCCCGGACGTCTTCGCCCGAACATTCGCGGCGGATGACAAGACACTCTCAGCGATCGCGGCACGGCTGGAGGCCCGCGCAAAGCACAGCTTTTTCCAGCAAGTCGTTGGCGAATATCTCAGCGCACTCAAACTTAGCGGAACGGAATCGGTTCTCGATCTCGGCTGCGGTACGGGGGTTATCGCCCGAATGATTGCGAGTCGAGGCGGCCACATCGGGCGAATAACCGCGATCGACATCTGAGGTTGACCCGGTTCGACGGATA
>NZ_JFHC01000237.1 GCF_000698595.1 Caballeronia glathei
GTCATTGCGCCCAAAAAATTCGAGGCTGCCGTCCGGCCGATAGCGTCCAAGGTCACCCGTGCGATAGAGACGGGAGCCGGGAACGAACGGATCGTCGAGGAAACGCTCGGCGGTGAGCTCGGGCCGGTTCAAATAGCCACGCGCCACACCCGCGCCACCGACGTAAAGCTCGCCTACCGCACCAACAGGCGCCAGTTGACGTTGCGCATCGAGCAGATAGATCGTCAGATCAGGAATACGCACCCCGATCGGGCTGTTGCTGTCCGTACAGTCCTCGCGAGTCAGCGGCCGGTAGGTCACGTGTACGGTCGTCTCGGTGATGCCGTACATGTTGACCAGTCGCGGCTTCTGGTCCGAATGTCGCGCGTACCAGGGTTCGAGCGTCGACGGATTCAGCGCCTCGCCGCCGAAGATCACGTAGCGCAACGCAGTGGAGGCGTCGTTTGCTTCCTGCGCCTGAATGAGGGCGCGAAAGGCGCTGGGCGTCTGATTGAGAACGGTGACGCCCTCCTGCTGAAGCAGGCGAAGGAAATCGGGTGCGAAGCGAGCCACATGCTGCGGCACGATCACCAGCTTTCCGCCATAGCGCAGCGCGCCCCACAACTCCCAAACCGAGAAATCGAAGGCGAACGAGTGGAACAGGCACCAGACATCGCGCTCATTGAAGCCGAACCAGTCCTGAGTTGCGTCGAACAGGCGCACGATCTGGGCGTGCTCTACCATCACGCCCTTGGGCTTGCCGGTGGAGCCGGAGGTGTAGATCACGTAGGCGAGGTGACGCGGGGCGACAACCGTTTGCGGATTGTCTTGCGGGAGTGCGTCACCGAGCTTCGCGTTGGGATCGAGCACGGCGAGCACGCCGGTTTCTCCCAGCGCTTCGCGGCCTGCGGCGTCGGCGAGCAACAGCCGTGGTGCGGAGTCGGTGAGGATGTGGTTCAGACGCTCGCCCGAGTAGGCTGGATCGAGCGGCACGTAAGCACCCCCGGCCTTGAGGATGGCGAGTAACGCGACGATCATGCCGATGCCGCGCTCCATGCACAGCGCCACACGATCTTCCGGACGCACGCCCAGCGCGATCAGATGATGCGCGAGCCGGTTGGCGCGCGCATTGAGTTGCGCATAGGTGAGCTGCTCGTTCTCGAAGACCAGCGCAATTGCATTGGGCGTGCGTTGGACCTGTTGCTCGAA
>NZ_JFHC01000238.1 GCF_000698595.1 Caballeronia glathei
TTTTACTCGATAATCTTCGCAACGACACCTGCGCCGACGGTACGGCCGCCTTCGCGGATGGCGAAACGCAGACCTTCTTCCATCGCGATCGGCGCAATCAGCTTCACCGTGATCGACACGTTGTCGCCCGGCATCACCATTTCCTTGTCCTTCGGCAACTCGATCGAGCCCGTCACGTCCGTCGTACGGAAGTAAAACTGCGGGCGATAGTTGTTGAAGAACGGCGTGTGACGACCGCCTTCGTCCTTCGACAGAACATACACCTCTGCCGTGAAGTGCGTGTGCGGCGTGATCGAACCCGGCTTGGCCAGCACCTGGCCACGCTCGACGTCTTCACGCTTCGTGCCGCGCAGCAGAATACCGACGTTGTCGCCCGCCTGACCCTGGTCGAGCAGCTTGCGGAACATTTCCACGCCCGTGCAGGTCGTCTTCACCGTCGGCTTGATACCGACGATTTCGATTTCCTCGCCAACCTTGATCACGCCACGCTCGATACGGCCCGTCACCACCGTGCCGCGGCCCGAGATCGAGAACACGTCTTCCACCGGCATCAGGAACGCGCCATCCACCGCGCGCTCCGGCGTCGGGATGTACGTGTCCAGCGCATCGGCCAGGTTCATGATCGCCACTTCGCCCAGCTCGCCCTTGTCGCCTTCGAGCGCCAGCTTGGCCGAACCCTTGATGATCGGCGTGTCGTCGCCCGGGAAGTCGTACTTCGACAGCAGCTCGCGCACTTCCATTTCGACCAGCTCGAGCAGCTCGGCGTCGTCGACCATGTCGCACTTGTTCAGGAACACGATGATGTACGGCACGCCAACCTGGCGAGCCAGCAGGATGTGTTCACGCGTTTGCGGCATCGGGCCGTCAGCGGCCGAACACACCAGGATCGCTCCGTCCATCTGCGCTGCACCCGTGATCATGTTCTTCACGTAGTCGGCGTGGCCCGGGCAATCGACGTGTGCGTAGTGGCGGTTGGCCGTTTCGTACTCGACGTGCGCGGTGTTGATCGTGATGCCACGTGCCTTTTCTTCCGGTGCCGCGTCGATCTGGTCGTACGCCTTCGCTTCACCGCCGAACTTTTGCGTCAGCACCGTCGTGATCGCTGCCGTCAGCGTGGTCTTGCCGTGGTCGACGTGACCGATCGTTCCAACGTTCACGTGCGGCTTGGTCCGCTCGAATTTACCTTT
>NZ_JFHC01000239.1 GCF_000698595.1 Caballeronia glathei
GCTCATCCACTGCTTGAAGTTGCGCGCGCGATACAGCTCCGTCTTGAGCCACGACGTATCGAACGCTTGCGGGTAGGCCGTCAGTTCGTCGGATTGACGGCCGGCCTGCACGGCGTCGAACGCGGCTTCGGCCGCCATCTTGCCCGACTTGATCGCCGCGTGGCTGCCCTTGATGCGCGACGCGTTCAGGAACCCCGCATCGTCGCCGACCAGCGCGCCGCCCGGAAACACCAGCTTCGGCAGCGACATCAGCCCGCCCGCGGTGATCGCGCGCGCGCCGTAGGAGATGCGCTTGCCGCCGTCGAGAAACGCACGGATCGACGGATGCGTCTTGTAGCGCTGGAATTCCTCGAACGGCGACAGATACGGATTCGAATACCCGAGCCCCACCACGAAGCCGACCACCACCTGATTGTTGTCCATGTGATAGAGGAACGAGCCGCCGTAGGTGTCGTTTTCCAGCGGCCAGCCGGCGGTGTGGATCACGAGGCCGGGCTTGTGCTTGACCGGATCGATCTCCCACAGCTCCTTGATGCCGAGGCCATAGACCTGCGGATCGGCGTTCTTGCGCAGCTTGAACTTGTCGCTCAACTGCCGCCCGAGATGCCCGCGCGCGCCTTCGCAAAAGAGCGTGTACTTCGCGTGCAGCTCCATGCCGAGCTGGAAGTTCTCGGTCGGCTCGCCGTCCTTGCCCACGCCCATGTTGCCGGTGACGACCCCGCGGACGGAACCGTCGTCGTGGTAGAGCACTTCGGCCGCGGGAAAACCCGGAAAGATTTCGACGCCCAGCGCCTCGGCCTGCTGGCCCAGCCAGCGCGTGACGTTCGCGAGACTGATCACGTAGTTGCCGTGGTTCTTGAAGTTGTCGGGCAGGAGCCAGTTGGGCACCTGCTTCGCGCTGTCCCGGGTCAGGAAGAGAAAGCGGTCTTCGGTCACGCCGACGTCGAGCGGGGCGCCTTTTTCCTTCCAGTCGGGGATCAGTTCGGTGAGGCCGCGCGGGTCCATGACGGCGCCCGAGAGGATATGCGCGCCGATTTCCGAGCCTTTTTCGAGCACGCACACGCCGATGTCGGTGCCTTTTTCCTGGGCGAGCTGCTTGAGCCGGATGGCGGCCGACAGTCCGGCCGGGCCGCCGCCCACGATCACGACGTCGTATTCCATCGACTCGCGGGGACCG
>NZ_JFHC01000240.1 GCF_000698595.1 Caballeronia glathei
CCGACGCGGTCGCCCGAAACCGACCCAGTCCCGCCACTGGACAGCCAGGCGTGTGAAGGGCGGTTTCGAGAGGCTCAACGGTCGTTGACGACAGACAGAGAACGGCCGACATGGTTCCGACGCTGCGGGCCGTCCGCCGCGCTTACGGCGTATGGCACGCCTTAGCTCCCGCCAACCTCGCCGCGCCGTACGTCAGACGTGTCACCATTGGGATTTCCTTTTTTGGCAGAGCATGATGCACTATTAGGGAACCGATTCACAATCATCTACGCAGCGGCTCACGCAACTTTTCCTTAACCGGTTACCAAAATAACCGGCCATGCCATGACTTATACCGTCGGAAAGCGGGCGCTGAGATCTATGTCGCTACGTGGATTACTATCTGCAGCATCCCTTCTGTGGTGGAGCATTTCGCTCGCCGCGGCGCCGATGGACGCGGCGGTCGCTGCTGAAGAGATCTGCATGCCTGAGGGAACCTATCCAATGGTTGGCGGTGGGACGACCGTCTTCTCCTCCAAGATCTGTTTCAGCCGCCCCGTAACGGACACGGATCCGCGCGAGATTCGAGTTCCCCGCGCAAAGAAGAGCGCCACAGACACCTTCAATGGAGTTCGGGTCGTTCGGTACGACTATCACGACGCGCTGTACCACTGCGCGAAACGGCATATGCGGCTGCCGACCGTCGAAGAGCTGAAGGCGTTGTTCGAGTACGCGAACGCTGGTAACACTACTGCGACGGAGAGCAAATACGGGATCGTGGCTTTGAAAAACGATCCACGTTATCCCGATGGCCTTTATGGCTGGGGGGGCAGCAGCATATATTGGTCGCACACCTTCGCGGGTAAGCGCATCCACAAGGTGATCAATCTTACCAACGGTCGAGTAAGTAATTACCACGACCCGCACAGGAGCTACGTGTCCTGTGTCCGCTGAAGGGCGAATCAATCAGTGCTTGTGCACGACGTGCACGCACCCAGTCACGGACCCGTTCGCGCGCTTGCCTCGCGAAGCGGCCAACGGGCTTACGGATGAATTGGCAACAGCAGAAACAACTTAATCACGATCGCATGCGCGACGTCGATAAAAAAGCTCCGACCATCGGCACTATAAGATGAGGTTGACCCGGTTCGACGGATAGA
>NZ_JFHC01000241.1 GCF_000698595.1 Caballeronia glathei
GAAGGTGGTGTTCATTCCTGACTTCAACGTCAAGAATGCGCACTTCATCTACCCGGCGGCGGACCTCTCCGAACAGATCTCGACGGCCGGCAAGGAGGCATCGGGCACCGGGAACATGAAGTTCATGATGAACGGCGCGTTGACGATCGGAACACTGGATGGAGCCAACGTCGAGATCCGCGAGGAAGTTGGCGACGAGAATTTCTTTCTTTTCGGTCTGACCGCTGATCAGGTCGAGCGCGTGAGGCGAGAGGGCTATCGCCCGGCGGAGTACGCGAACGGAAATCCGGAGTTGCGTGATGTTTTGGCGCTGATCGCCGACGGGCACTTCTCACGCGGCGACCGCAGCATGTTCCGTCCGCTGGTCGAGAACCTGCTGCAAGCCGACCCGTTCCTCGTGCTGGCCGACTACGCCGACTACGCGGCCTGCCAGGAGCGCGTGAACGCCGCCTGGCAGGACCCGCGACGCTGGACTCGCATGTCCATTTTCAACACCGCACGCGCGGGCAAGTTCTCGTCCGACCGCGCGATCGGCGAGTACTGCGACCAGATCTGGAAAATCCGCCCTGTGAGGATCGCCCTTGACCGGCTTTGAGGCAGGTCCGGCCCGGGAGTATCCGGTCGGCCCCGGGTCGCGATTCCCGCCGGGCGCCACGGTGGTGCCCGAAGGCGTCAACTTTTGCGTCTTCGGCCGCCACGCCACACGGGTAGAGCTCCTCTTGTACCTGACCCCGGCGAGCCCTGAGCCGTTTCAGATCATCCCGCTCATACCTGAGCGCAACCAGACGTTTTTTTACTGGCATGTCCTGGTGGCGGGCTTGCCGCTGCACACCTGCTACACGTGGCGCCTGGACGGGCCGAAGGACACGGAACACTCGGGCTGCGCATTCGATCCAGGCAAGGAACTCCTCGATCCGTATGCCCGAGCCGTGTGCGACGACCTCTGGAAGCGGCCCGGTGCCGCCGAGCCATTCGAAACCGGGCGCGCTTCGCTCCGTGCCATTGTGACGGAGCCTGTGTCCGCGTGCGGTGCCCGGGTTTCCCGCGGGCTGGACGACGCTGTCATCTATGAACTGCACGTTGGCGGCTTCACCCGTGACCCGTCGAGCGGTGTGAGGCATCCCGGAACCTTTGCCGGT
>NZ_JFHC01000242.1 GCF_000698595.1 Caballeronia glathei
TTTGAACCTGCGGCTCGTCCGCTGTGACCAGCAGATCGCCACACACGCCAGAAACAGTGACGTTGCAAGACGCGCCGGCGGCGAAGTCTTGAACAACGGCCGACCTGTCAATGATCATGTGAACCGGCCCGGACTGCGCTTCCACACGACTACGCGCTTTAATTCGCGATCCGCGCGCGTGCCGACGATGCATCAGCGCACTTGCTTATTGTCATCTTTGCGCATATGTGCCAGCGTTTAGCTGTCACGTTTCCGTCATGCGACGCGCGGGCTCAGGGACCTGCAACCGATATCACCAGTCGAAGATCCCTTTCGACTCGCTCGTAACAGAACTGCGAATACGCTGAGACAATGCATACGAATTCCGGATAGTCGTCCGCATGGAAAGGGCATGTCATGACGAGACTTCGTTTTCTTGCCACCCTGCTGGTTGGGATCTCGGTGCTCCTGCCACCGGCGCGGGCCGAGTCAGGATCGAGTGTGCCCACTGTCGCACCAGCATCAGCGCCACCGGTTGCTGTCGCGAAAACCCGCCAGATGAACATCGCGGCCAAACCGTGGACCGGCGACTTTGACGCGATGCTCGAGCGCCGCGTGATCCGCTTTCTTGTGCCGTACAGCCGCACGCTGTACTTCAACGACAAAGGCCGGGAACGTGGCCTGACCGCGGAACTCGCGCGAGACTTCGAACGGTATGTCAACAAGCGTTATGCCAGTCAGCTCGGCAAACGCCCGGTCACAGTCCTTCTAATTCCGACGACCCGCGACAAACTCCTGGCGAACCTCCAGGCCGGGCTGGGCGACATCTCGGCGGGCAACCTGACGGCGACCGACGAGCGGCGCAAGCTTGTCGACTTCGTTGCGCCGCGTGACCGCAAACCGGTCAGAGAACTGATCGTCACGGGTCCTGGCGCTCCGGCTCTCGTCACGCTGGACGACCTCCCGGGGAAGCAGGTCTATGTACGCAAGGCGACGAGTTACTACGAGAGTCTGACGGTGCTCAACGACCGGTTCAGGAAAGCAGGCAAGCCGGTCATGCAGATCGCGCTGCTACCGGACGCACTTGAAGATGAGGACGCCCT
>NZ_JFHC01000243.1 GCF_000698595.1 Caballeronia glathei
CCGCGCGAGGAAGCGCGGGCGATCGAGGAGGAGCATGCCCGCTTGCGCGGCACAGCGCCACCCGCTTCCAGGGATCTCCCATCCGACACCAGGCGTTCGTCGGATCGCGATACGAACAGCTGAGGGAGGCGATCCATGCTACTCGGATTTGTGATGCTGTTTGCGTATGGCCTCATCGTATGGCTCGTCTTCTTCAAGTTCAGGTGGCTCAAGTTCACTATTGCGTGGGGCTTCTTCTCCACGTTCTTCGTGCTGCATCTCATGCTCATCTTCCTGATCGGGCTGCGCTACGTCACACCGACTTCGACCGAGGCACGCGTCATCCAGCACACGATCCAGCTCACGCCGCGCCTGTCGGAGCCGACGCTCGTCACTGCGGTGCTGGTGGAACCGAACGTCCACGTCAAGAAAGGTACGCCGCTGTTCCAGTTCGACAGACGTATATACGAAGCCAAGGTCAAGCAGCTGGAGGCGCAGCTCGCACAGGCGACGCAGAACGTGCTGATCATGAACGCCGACATCCAGGTGACGGCGGAAAAGATCGTGAGGCTGAAGAGCGAACTCGAGTACGCCAGGTATCAGGAGAAGCTTTCCGTCAATCTGGCAAAGAAGGGCGCGGGCCCCGAGGAGGACGCGCAGAAGTGGGGCGCGCAAGTGGCCGCCAACATCGCTGCGATCAAGGAGGCGCAGGCCGAGGAGCAGCGTTCGAGGCTCAAGTACCAATCGCAAATCGGCGGCGTGAATACGACGGTGGCGTCGATTCAGGCCGAACTCGATCAGGCGCACTTCTACCTCGACAACACGCTGCTGGTCGCGCCGGAGGACGGTTACATCATCAACCTCCAGGTCCGGCCCGGCATGGTGTCCGGCGACATCCGCTTCGGCGCGATCGCATCGTTTATCTGCGATGCCGACCGGTATGTTCTGGCCCAGTTCTTCCAGGAGAATCTCAAGTACGTGAAGCCCGGGCAGCCGGTAGAACTGGCACTGGATCTCTATCCCGGCCAGATCTGGTCCGGCCGGGTCAAGGCGATCTGGCAGGGGAGCGGCGCGGGACAAATG
>NZ_JFHC01000244.1 GCF_000698595.1 Caballeronia glathei
GACTACTACCAGGCCGTGCAGGACAAGGTGATCTCCGAAACGCTCTCCAAAGTGCTCTACCCGAACGATGAGCCCGAAGCGGGCAAGCGCTTGCGCCTCGCGCAGCAATACTTCTTCGTTTCATGCTCGCTGCAGGACATGCTGCGTCTGCTCGACCTCAAGAGCGAACCGGTGGCGCGCTTCGCCGACATGTTCGCGGCGCAGCTGAACGACACCCATCCATCCATCGCTGTCGCGGAACTGATGCGCCTTCTGGTGGACGAACGGCAACTGCCCTGGGACGACGCCTGGGACATCACCCGGCGCACACTCGCCTATACCAACCATACGCTGCTGCCCGAGGCACTCGAGACCTGGGGGCTGCCGCTTTTCCAAAGCCTTCTGCCGCGCCTGCTCGAAATCATCTACGAGATCAACCGCCGGTTTCTCGACGAAGTCCGGCAACGTCACGCCGGCGACGACGCGCGGGTCGCGCGGATGTCGCTGATCGACGAGCGCGGCGAGAAGCTCGTGCGCATGGCTCATCTGGCGACCGTCGGCAGCCATGCGGTGAACGGCGTAGCCGCGCTGCATTCCACACTGCTCAAGCAGACCGTGATGCGAGATTTCGCCGAGCTGTGGCCCGAGCGCTTTTACAACGTTACCAACGGCGTCACGCCGCGCCGCTTCATGCTGCTATGCAATCCGCAACTCGCGCAGTTGCTGGACGAAACAGTCGGAGAGGATTGGGTCACCGACCTCACCCGGCTGAAGCGGCTCGAAGCGCATGCCGACGACGCAGCCTTCCAGGAGCGGTGGCGCCGGGTCAAACGCTCGAACAAGGAGGCCCTGGCAGCGCGCATCCGCAGCGCCACGGGCATCGTTGTCGACTCAGGCGCCCTGTTCGACATTCAGGTCAAGCGCATCCACGAGTACAAGCGACAGCACCTGAACGCGCTTTTCATCATCAGCCTCTATCAGCGCCTGCGGAGCAATCCCCAACTGGCGCTCGCGCCGCGCTGCTTCGTGTTCGGCGGAAAGGCGGCGCCGGGCTATGCGATGGC
>NZ_JFHC01000245.1 GCF_000698595.1 Caballeronia glathei
CGGTTTCGGGCGACCGCGTCGGGCAGTGACCGGCCAATGCGCGTTGTTCGACGCTCCGCCATCTGGTTCCGGCCGCATCCCTAAGCGGTCGCTCACGGATCGGCGCCGGCCAAATCAAAGCAGATGGCCCTCCGCGATTTCCGGGGGCGAGATCACCGCAAGCGGATCTGACAAATTCACTCACTCGGCACTGGGAAAACGCCGCCGACGCGACAGGCGTCGCTTATCGTGGCTATGCGACAGACCATCTGCGGATAGCGAAGGGATTGAGCAGGCGAGTGCAGCACGGCGAGTTCGCCGGCTCCCCGTCCCGACTCTGCTACAAGCATTCCTGCGCTTGCTCAGGTAACGCGCACGAACTCTCCTTCGGCGAAGAACCACGCCGACATCGTCCGTGCTAGTTCGAGCACGACCTCCGCGTCGGTCCGGCCGGAGGACGCGCGCACGTGGAACGAATGATCTGCGTCGTCCACCACATGCAGCGTGGCGCGTGGCCCCAGCGTCTCGACGACGGACCTCAGCAGGTGAAGCTCGGCCAGCTTGTCGCGCGTGCCCTGGAGGAAGAGAATCGGCACCGTGACCTCCGCCAGGTGCCGTGCCCGCTCCACGCCGGGCGCGCCCGCCGGGTGCAGCGGGAACGCGACGAAAGCGAGGCCACGCACGCCGTCGAGCGGGGAGATGGCTTGGGCCTGGGACGTCATGCGGCCGCCGAACGACCTGCCGCCCGCGAAGAGCGGCAGGGCTGGCAGCCGCCGGCGGGCCTCTGCGACGGCTGCCTGCACGGCAGCATGTGCCACGGCCGGCGAGTCCACCCGCTTGGAGCCCCGCTCCATGTACGGAAACTGGTAGCGCAATGTGGCGACATTGGCCGCCGCAAGCGCGTCGGCCAATGACGACATGCCGGCGTGCTGCATGCCCGCCCCGGCACCGTGCGCGAAGACATATAGGGCTCGCGCGTCCTCCGGCACTCGGAGGAGCGCAGAGACCTTAGAGCCGTCGGGCAGTGCCAGGGAAAGCGATTCTGGGTC
>NZ_JFHC01000246.1 GCF_000698595.1 Caballeronia glathei
TCGTATTCCATCGACTCGCGGGGACCGTACTGCTGCAGCAGGGAAGAGGTATCGATCATACGTATCGGTCGCGCGCCAGCTCCACCACCCGCTGCGCACGCAGCACGACCGGACGGTCCACCATCTTTCCGTCGACGGAGATCGCCGCTCCGTTGGCCTTCTCCGACGCATCGAGCACCCGTCTCGCCCACGTCACTTCCGACTCGGTCGGCGCGTAGCACGCGTTCACGACGCCGACCTGCTTCGGATGAGTGCACAACTTGCCGCCGAATCCTTGCCGCTTGCCGTTCATCGTCTCGGCCGTCAGACGATCGGCGTCGTCGATCACGGGCGTGACGCCATCGACCGGCGCATCGATTCCCGCGACTCGCGAAATCATGGCGAGCCGGGCGCGGAATGGATCGAGTTCTGCGCCGTCGGTGTGCATGCCCATGTCCGCGATGAAGTCGAGCGTGCCGAACATGATCTGCGCAACGAATGGCGCGTTCGCGATCTCCATCGCGTTCCACATTCCCTTCGCCGTCTCGATCAACGGAAAGACGGGGAGTTTCGCCTTCGTCAGTGAAACGAGGGCGATGACATCGGATGCGCTTTCGGCCTTCGGCAAGACGATGCCGCCCACGCCACGCAGTCGGGCGAGCTGCGCATCCTCCGTGAACCACGGCGTATCGTTCGCGTTGACCCGCAACAGAACTTTCCGTTCAGGCGCGGCCCATCCGGCCACGGCGCGGCGTGCATCGGCCTTTGCATCGGGCTCTACCGAATCTTCCAGATCGATGATCACGGCGTCCGCGCCGCTGTCGAGTGCCTTGCCGAAGCGATCCGGGCGGCTGCCCGGCACAAACAGGAAAGAGCGGATGGGGTGCTTGCTGGCGTGGGACATCGGTATCCTCAAATGGCAAATTGGGCCGGCCCGGCGTCAAAGGGTGGAGACGAGCTCCGGCACGAGCGTGAACAGATCGCCGACGAGACCGTAGTCGGCCACACCGAAGATCGGTGCTTCAGCGTCCTTGTTGATCGCGACGA
>NZ_JFHC01000247.1 GCF_000698595.1 Caballeronia glathei
GCCATCGAAAGCGTTGTCAGCACGTTCAATGACATGGGCGTGGCCGTCTATGAGCAAGCGCCCGACGCGGAGACGCTGCTTTTGAACGACGCGGCGCCGGCGACCGTATTGGACGACCAGGCGGACGAAGAAGCGGAAGTCGCGCTCTCGACTGTCGACTCCGAGTTCGGCCGCACGACCGATCCCGTGCGTATGTACATGCGTGAAATGGGTGCGACCGAGTTGCTGACCCGCGCGGGTGAGATCGCGATTGCGAAGCGTATCGAAGACGGGCTTCACGAGATGATCCAGGCAATTGCGGCCTGCCCGGCGACTATCTCGACGATCCTTGTGAATGCGCAGCAGGTTGCGGCGGGTGAACTGCGTATCGACGAACTGGTCGACGGCCTCAACGAAGAAACCGTAGAGGACGAGGTGTCGGCGTCGGATCCGGCCACGACACAAGACATCGACACGGACGCGAACGACACCGACGACGCGGACGCCGATGACGCCAGCGATATCGAGGCGTCGGATTCGGACAAGGTGAACGAAGCGCGCCTGAAACAGTTGACGAAGGACAGCCTCGCTATCTTTGCGAGAGTGGGTGAATTGTTTGACCAACTGCCACGTGCCGGCGCCACGGAAGGCAAGTGTGCGGCCGCCTTTGCACACGTGTGTGAAGCGATTCAGCGCGAACTCGCACCCATTCGCTTCACGGCACGAACCATCAACCGGCTGTGCGCCGATGTGCAGCAGCAGGTTGCGCACGTACGCGCGATCGAGCGGCGCATTTTGCAGATCGCCGTCGAGCGTTGCGGGATGCCGCGCGAGAAGTTCGTCGCGTCGTTTCCGGGTCATGAGACTGATCTTGGCTGGACCGCAAGGGCCGCGGCCGCATCGCGCGAGTTCGGTGCGGCGCTCGAACGCAGTCTGCCGGCAATTCAGGCCGAGCAGCAAAAGCTGATGGACATCGAAGTGAACGCGGTATTGCCGCTGCAGCAACTGAAGAAGAT
>NZ_JFHC01000248.1 GCF_000698595.1 Caballeronia glathei
CTGCTTCCGTGCGATCGACGATGTGTTGTTTCGCCTGGACTTCGGTCATCAATTCCAGGGCGAGCGCACGCAGATCGTCTGCGCTCATGTCCTGGAGTTGTGTCCTATCGATCATGACCAATAGTGTGCCAAAGCCCGTGCAACAAGGGTATTGGCACACGCACCGATTGCCGCGGGCCGGCTCACACCACGCGAATCACGCCGTCCTTGCCAATGCGCTGCCACGGCAATCCGAGCACGAGTCCGGCCAGTTGCTCCTGCGTGATCGCCCGGCGCGTGTCAGTTCCGGGCTGCGGCCAGACGAACTGTCCCTGGTTCAGCCGTCGTGCTGCCAGCCAGATTCCGATTCCGTCATGCACGAGCACCTTCATGCGGTTGGCCCGACGGTTGGTGAAGAGATAGGCGTGGTGGGGATGAGCAGCGTCAAACACGGCAACCACGCGCGCGAGTACTGTATCGAAACCCGCTCGCATGTCCAGCGGGTCGACTGCGAGCCACGCCTCGTCGATGCGGATCACTTCAGCCACTCGCGTAACCACGCTGCGCACTGGGCCGCGTCTGACGTCGGCCAACTGACCGTGATTGATTGATGGCCGCGCCTTACTTCGACGCGTATTTCCCTTTGATGACTATTCGCGTCGCTTACTTGAAGTGGGACGAAAGCAGGTGGTATGGGCGCCGCCGCTGACGGCTTCATTGCCACGACATCACTGCCCGTCGTCGTTGCGCCGCTCTCGGCTTTCTCCAACCAACGCCGCAGCAAGTTGGCATTCAGTTTATGCATCAACGCGATCGCGGCAACCGACACGCCTGGTCCCTGGCAGGCTGCGACTACTTCCGCTTTGAATTCATCCGTGTATCGCCGCCGTTTGCGGCGACCCAAAGGGGCATCCTGGTCATTAGTGTTCACTTGTCCACCTATTCGTTAAGTGGACACGATGCTCCCAAGGCTGCTACATCGATTCAAGATGCCATCACCGGGCGCTTAC
>NZ_JFHC01000249.1 GCF_000698595.1 Caballeronia glathei
AGCCATCCCACCAGCGTATGCTCCGAGAGCATCTCCATCACCCGGCCGTCGCGGGACAGTTCTCCACCGTCCTCGTCCTCGGGCAGCAGATCGGCCATCCAGACCTTCTTGCTGACCTCGTAGATGGATTGCAGCCGGTTGGAAGCCGTCTCGTCGGGGCCGAACACGCGAAAGGTACTCATGTTCTCGCGCATGGTGTCGCGCAGGAATTCCCCGAGCGGCCGGGTATTCTCATGCAGCACCTGGCCTGCGTGAGCAACGTCGACCGCATAGGCCCGGAAATCGGGCAGCTTCAATTCCCGGCGCAACACGCCGCCATTGGCATGCGGATTGGCGCTGATGCGCCGTGGTCCCGCCGGCGCGAGGGCTCGCAGTTCCGGGATCAGCCGCCCGCCGGCATCGAACAGTTCCTCGGGCTTGTAACTGTGCAGCCAGCTTTCCAGAAGCTCGAGGTTTGCGGGACTGTTGCGCACGTCGGAAAACGGCACCTGATGCGAACGCCACGAACCCTCGGCCTTGTGGCCCTTGACCTCCTTGGGTCCCGTCCACCCTTTGGGCGTGCGCAGCACGATCATCGGCCAGCGCGGCCGCTCGGGCTGGCCGCCCGCGCGAGCCGTTTCATGAATCGTGCGGATCTCCGCGATGATGGTGTCGAGCGTGGCGGCCATCTTCTCGTGCATCTCTGCATGGTCCGATCCCTCGACAAAATAGGGCGTGTAACCATAGCCCTCGAACAGCGCCTCGAGTTCCCGGTGGCTGATGCGCGCGAGGATGGTCGGGTTGGCGATCTTGTACCCGTTCAGGTTGAGAATCGGCAGAACGGTGCCGTCGCGGGCAGGGTTGAGGAATTTGTTCGAATGCCAGGCCGTGGCAAGCGGCCCCGTCTCTGCTTCGCCGTCGCCGATCACGCAAGCGACGATGAGGTCGGGGTTATCGAGCGCGGCGCCGTACGCATGCGACAGGCTGTAGCCCAGTTCGCCGCCTTCG
>NZ_JFHC01000250.1 GCF_000698595.1 Caballeronia glathei
TCGACGATTCGCTGCACCCCGAAAACCAGGACAAGGTCGTGATCACGGTCGCGCCCTACGGCCCCGAATGGATGCCGTCCGACTTCCCGGAAGACATTCCGGTCACGATGGACGAACAGATCCAGAAGGCCGTGGACTGCTACAACGCCGGCGCCACCGTGCTGCATCTGCATGTTCGCGAGCTGGACGGCAAGGGTTCCAAGCGCCTGTCGAAGTTCAACGAACTGATCGCCGGCGTGCGCGCCGCGGTGCCGGACATGATCATCCAGGTGGGCGGTTCGATCTCGTTCGCGCCGGAAGACGACGGGCAGGCAGCGAAGTGGCTCTCCGACGATACGCGCCACATGCTCGCCGACCTCGAGCCGAAGCCCGACCAGGTGACGGTGGCGATCAACACGACGCAGATGAACATCATGGAGTTGCTGTATCCGGAGTATCTGGAAGGCACCTCGCTCGCGAACCCCGCATTCATGGCGGCGTATAGCGAAATGACCGTGCCGGCGGGACCGGCGTGGGTGGAGGAGCATCTGCGTCGCCTGCAGGCGTCGGGCATCCAGCCGCACTTCCAGCTGACCGGCATCCATGCGCTGGAAACGCTCGAACGCCTCGTGCGCAAGGGCGTGTACACGGGTCCGCTGAACCTGACGTGGATCGGCATCGGCGGTGGCTTCGACGGCCCGAACCCGTTCAACTTCTTCAACTTCGTGCACCGTGCGCCGGACGGCTGCACGCTGACGGCCGAGTCGCTGCTGAAAAACGTCCTGCCGTTCAACATGATGGCGATGTCGATGGGCCTGCATCCGCGCTGCGGCATCGAGGACACGATCATCGACCAGCACGGCAACCGCATGACGTCGGTGCAGCAGATCGAGCAGTGCGTGCGCGTCGCCCGCGAACTGGGGCGCGAGATCGCGAGCGGCAAAGAGGCACGCGAGATCTACAGGATCGGCGTGCAATACAAGGACGCCGACGAGACGCT
>NZ_JFHC01000251.1 GCF_000698595.1 Caballeronia glathei
GGATTTGGTGGAGGCTCCAATTCTTGAGAAAATGGAGCTATGAACAAGTCGAACAAATTTTCTGCTGAAGTCCGCGAGCGTGCTGTGCGCATGGTGCAAGAGCATCGGGGCGAGTATCCCTCACAGTGGGCAGCGATCGAATCCATCGCCCCCAAGATCGGCTGTACGAGCCAGACGCTGCTGGGATGGGTCAAGCGAGAGGAAGTTGATAGCGGTGAGCGTGAGGGTGTCACCACGCCGGAACGTGAGCGCCTCAAGGCACTGGAGCGTGAGGTTAAGGAATTGCGCCGTGCCAATGAGATCCTGAAGCTGGCGAGCGCATTTTTCGCCCAGGCGGAACTCGACCGCCGCCTGAAGTCCTGAAGGCCTTTATAGATCAGCATCGCGACACCTTCGGGGTCGAGTCGATCTGCAAGGTCTTGCGGATTGCCCCGTCGGGCTATCGGCGTCATGCCGCACAGCTTCGCGATCCGTCGCGGCGCTGTGCCCGAGCGAAACGCGATGAGTTTCTGAGTCCGGAAATCAAGCGAGTCTGGCAGGCCAACATGCAGGTCTACGGCGCGGACAAGGTCTGGAAGCAGTTGAACCGGGAGGGTATTGCGGTGGCACGTTGCACCGTCGAGCGGCTGATGAAGCAACTGGGTTTGCGCGGGGTGAGGCGTGGAAAGCGAGTTCGCACGACTATTCCCGACGTATCGGCTCCACGCCCGCTCGACCGGGTCAACCGTCAGTTCAAGGCTGACCGGCCGAACCAGCTCTGGGTGTCGGATTTCACGTACGTCTCGACGTGGCAGGGCTGGCTCTATGTCGCATTTGTGATCGACGTGTTCGCTCGGCGCATTGTCGGCTGGCGCGTCAGCTCGTCGATGACCACGGACTTCGTTCTGGATGCACTTGAACAGGCGCTGTACGCTCGACGGCCGGACAATGACGGCACACTGATCCATCACTCCGATAGAGGTTCGCAA
>NZ_JFHC01000252.1 GCF_000698595.1 Caballeronia glathei
CGAACTCGCGATCCTCAATCAGGTCGACCGCTTCAATCTGGTGATCGATGTCCTCGACCGCGTGCCGCGACTACAGGGTAGATCGGCGCATCTCAGGGAAGACATGAAGAACGCCATCATCAGCAACCTGAACTATGCGCATACGCATGGCATCGACCGCACCGAGATCACCGACTGGGTGTGGCCAGACTGAGTGTCCTAAGGGGAAAAAATCATGGCCGCCGACCCGACCGTGGATACATCGCTCAGCGCTCAACCCGCGCGAAGCGGACTGGATGCCGATGCGTTGCAGCGCGACGTGATCGACAACCTCATCTGCATGCAGGCCCGCTATCCGGCCATTGCCACCCCTCACGACTGGTACATGGCCCTCGCCTACAGCGTGCGCGACCGCCTGCTGGCCCGCTGGGTGGCGACCGTGCAGACCCATGCCGCACGCGAGGTGAGGCTCGCGTGCTATCTCTCCGCCGAGTTCCTGATCGGTCCGCAGCTCGGCAACAACATCGTCAACCTGGGCATCGAGACCAATGCGCGCGCAGCCATGCAGGCGCTCGGCCAGGACCTCGACACGCTGCTCGCACTGGAAGAAGAACCGGGGCTCGGCAACGGCGGGCTCGGGCGGCTCGCCGCCTGTTACCTCGACTCGCTCGCCACACTCGAAATACCGGCGATCGGCTACGGCATCCGCTATGAGTTCGGCATCTTCGATCAGGTGATCCGCGACGGCTGGCAGGAGGAAGTCACCGACAAGTGGCTGCAGAAGGGCAATCCGTGGGAGATCGTACGCCCGGACGTGACGTTCTATGTTTCCTTTGGCGGGCGAACGGAGAGCGAGACCGATGCACAGGGCCACCTTCGTGTGCGCTGGGTACCGGCGAACAAGGTAAAGGGCGTGGCCTGCGACATCCCGATGCTCGGCTTTCGCGTGAACACCTGCAACACCCTGAGGCTGTGGAAGAGC
>NZ_JFHC01000253.1 GCF_000698595.1 Caballeronia glathei
CGAACTCGCGATCCTCAATCAGGTCGATCGCTTCAATCTGGTCATCGATGTTCTGGACCGCGTGCCGCGGCTACAGGGCAGAACCGCGCATCTCAGGGAAGACATGAAGAACGCCATCATCAGTCACCTGAACTACGCGCACACGTACGGCATCGACCGCGCCGAGATCACCGACTGGGTGTGGCCTGACTGACCGCCCCCGAGGGAAAAGACCATGGCCGCCGCCCCGACCGCCAACGCATTTCGCAGCGCCGAACCCGCGCGAAGCGGACTGGATGCCGACGCATTGCAGCGCGACGTCATCGACAACCTCATCTGCCTGCAGGCCCGCTATCCGGCCATCGCCACCCCGCACGACTGGTACATGGCACTTGCTTACAGCGTGCGCGACCGCATGCTGGCCCGCTGGGTGGCGACCGTTCAGGCCTATGCCGCACGCGAGGTGAGGGTCGCCTGCTATCTCTCCGCCGAGTTCCTGATCGGGCCGCAGCTCGGCAACAACATCGTCAATCTGGGCATCGAGGCCAATGCGCGCGCAGCCATGCAGGCGCTCGGCCAGGACCTCGACATGCTGCTCGCGCTGGAGGAAGAGCCGGGGCTTGGCAACGGCGGGCTCGGGCGGCTCGCCGCCTGTTACATGGACTCGCTCGCCACACTCGAAACACCGGCGATCGGCTACGGCATCCGCTATGAGTTCGGCATCTTCGATCAGGCGATCCGCGACGGCTGGCAGGAGGAAGTCACCGACAAGTGGCTGCAGAAGGGCAATCCGTGGGAAATCGTGCGCCCGGACGTGACGTTCTATGTGTCCTTCGGCGGACGCACGGAGAGCCAGACCGACGCGCAGGGCCACCTTCGCATGCGCTGGATACCGGCGAACAAGGTCAAGGGTGTGGCCTGCGATATCCCGACACTCGGCTTTCGCGTCAACACGTGCAACACCCTGAGGCTGTGGAAGAGC
>NZ_JFHC01000254.1 GCF_000698595.1 Caballeronia glathei
GTGTGGCGCCAGACGATCGAACAGTCAACCGGCATCGTATTGCGGATGTTCAGGGCACTGAGTGACAATACCTTCCGGCCGGCAAGGATCTGTTTCGCCCACGAGCGGCCCGCCAGTCTTGAAGTGCACCACCGCGTGCTGGGTACGGCTATCGAGTTTTCACAGGAATGCAGTGCCATCGTTTGCCGCGGCCGCGACCTGGACATGCCTATCCCTGCTGCGGACCCGACGCTGCATCGCGAGGTCGAGCGATGGCTGGACATGCAGCTGGCCGACCTCCGCGACGAGCCAGCGCTGCGCGCGCGCCAGATCGTCAGGATGCTGCTGCCAGGCGGAATTTGTTCGGTCGACCGGGTCGCCCAGCATCTTGGCATGCATCGACGCACCCTTAACCGGCACCTGGCGACCGAGGGCGAGAGTGTCACCACGATCATGAATGTGGTACGTGCTGAACTCGCCGAGGAGTATCTGGCCAACAGCAAACGCAGGTTGTACGAAGTCGCCGAACTTCTCGGCTTTTCCTCTGCCGGTGACTTCTCGCGCTGGTTCCGCGGTCGGTTTGGCAAGACACCCTCGGAGTGGGCCGCCCATTACCGGCAGAGCAAGGCGGCAGCCGGGCCCATCTCGCACACGTAGGAAGTAGGAGGGCAGGGTTCAAAGTGGTGTCAAGCCGTCCGACCGGATTGGCACGCTGGCATGGAATGGCTACCGTCACCTGGAGTTGTACTACGGCGTCTCCGGTATGGGTGCCATACTGCATGGAAGTGTCGGCGAAGGCGCGCCACGGCCTTCATTTTGTCAACCATCCGCTGAGGGATGACCTTGCCCACGGTGATTCGAACCATGCCGTGGGACTCATCCCGACAGAAGCGGCTCTTCCGGGTCGCTGGAGCATTCCGACCAACCTCTCCTGATGGCTTCCATCTCTAGCGGCTCCGAACCCTCGACGACCGAA
>NZ_JFHC01000255.1 GCF_000698595.1 Caballeronia glathei
ACCGGCAAGCCCAAGGGCGTGATGGTCGAACATCATCATGTAGAGAACCTCCATCACGCGTTGCAATCGACGGTGTTCGCACATTGCGCTCCGAACTCCGGCGTCAGTCTGAATGCCAGCATCGCATTCGATTCCTCCCTGAAGAGCCTTACTTCCTTGCTGGCGGGACACCGGCTGATCGTGATTCCCGCCGACGTGCGAGCTGATGGTATGGCGTTGATCGAATTTCTGAATACCGGCGGCGTCGATGTGCTCGACTGCACTCCCACTCAGCTCGATGTGTTGCTCGCCATCGGTCTGCTCGAACACCGACGGTCTGACCTGACGTTGCTCGTAGGCGGCGAAGCACTCACGCAGCAGACGTGGAATCGCCTGGCGCAGGCCGATCAGATCCGCGCTTTCAACGTCTATGGTCCGACCGAGTGCACCGTGGATGCCACTGTCACGGAGATCACGACCGAACAGACGCAGCCCGTTATCGGCAAGCCGATTGCCAATGCACGTATTTATCTGCTCGATGCGCAACATCAACTGGTGCCTCCGGGCGCGGTAGGCGAACTGTACATCGGTGGCGCGGGTGTGGCGCGTGGCTATCTGAATCGTGCTGATCTCACCGCCGAGCGTTTCCTCGACGATCCGTTCGTTCAAGGTGCGCGCATGTATCGCACGGGCGATCTCGCACGTTATCGTGCCGATGGCAATCTCGAGTTCCTCGGCCGTAACGATCATCAGGTCAAGATTCGCGGCTTCCGTATCGAACTCGGCGAGATCGAGGCGCAGATCGCCAGCCATCCGGCGGTGCGTGAAGCGGTGGTCATCGCGCGTGCACGGCAGCAGGATACGCAGGATCAGCAACTCGTTGCCTATGTCACGCTGGTTGCCGAGATCGATGCCGGCGCCCTGCGCGAGCATCTTGCCTCGC
>NZ_JFHC01000256.1 GCF_000698595.1 Caballeronia glathei
TGTGTGAATGGCCTTGATGTGCGCTAGGTCGTGTTAACAATCAAAGCTTTGGCGCAAATGCGCAAGCGAGTTGCGCAAAGGCCATGAAGTTACGGGCGAGTTTGTCATAGCGAGTAGCGAGGCGTCGAAAATGTTTGATGCGACTGAAGAAGCGTTCGATAAGGTTGCGACAACGATACGGCTCGGGATCGAAAGCGCGCGGATTGCGCCGATTGGCGCGTGGCGGGATCACGGCCTGGGCACCAGAAGCTTCGATCTGCTGGACGAACGCGTTGCTGTCGTAGCCCTTGTCAGCGATGACGGCTTGAGCCGCGAGATCGGCAATCAGTTCCGGGGCGTAGTCGATGTCGGCGACTTGGCCGGCGCTCAATATGATACGCAGCGGATTGCCCAGCGCGTCGACGGCGACATGCAGTTTCGTGCTCAATCCTCCCCGCGACCGCCCAAGTGCCTGAGGCCCCGCTTTTTTTGGGCGCCAGCTGAATGCTGGTGCGCCCGCACGATGGTCGAATCGATGAGCAATTGCTGCAAATCGGCTTCGCCTGCCAAGGCATGGGTCACACGTTCCCATACGCCCTTTCTGCTCCAGCGGGAAAAGCGGATGTACGTGCGCTCCCACCGACCGAATTCGCTGGGTAGGTCGCGCCATGGTGCGCCAGTACGAGCGATCCATAGCACCGCTTCGACAAACAGCCGATTGTCTGCCGCTGTGCGTCCCGGATCGCTTGCCTTGCCTGATAACAGATGCTCGATCTTCGTCCATTGCGCGTCACTCATCAGCCAGCGAACCATCCTGATCTCCCATAAAAATCAGGATGTAAACACAATTCATTGATTGTTAACAGCCCCTAGCAGCGCGTCGTTGCTCACGCGGC
>NZ_JFHC01000257.1 GCF_000698595.1 Caballeronia glathei
GAGCAAGGCCGAGAACGCCGGCCTGACCGTGAAGGAAGTGGCCGAAGCCGTGAAGGGCGCCGACGTCGTGATGATGCTTCTGCCCGACGAGCAGATTGCCGAGGTGTACAAGAACGAAGTGCATGCGAACATCAAGGAAGGCGCGGCACTCGCCTTCGCGCACGGCTTCAACGTGCACTACGGCCAGGTGATTCCGCGCGCCGACCTCGACGTGATCATGATCGCGCCGAAGGCCCCGGGCCACACGGTGCGCAACACGTACCAGCAAGGCGGCGGCGTGCCGCACCTGATCGCGGTCGCGCAGGACAAGTCGGGCGCGGCCCGCGACGTCGCGCTGTCGTACGCGGCGGCCAACGGCGGCGGCCGTGCCGGCATCATCGAGACGAACTTCCGCGAAGAAACCGAAACCGACCTGTTCGGCGAGCAGGCCGTGCTGTGCGGCGGCACTGTCGACCTGATCAAGGCGGGCTTCGAGACGCTGGTGGAAGCGGGCTATGCGCCGGAAATGGCGTACTTCGAGTGCCTGCACGAACTGAAGCTGATCGTCGACCTGATCTACGAAGGCGGCATCGCGAACATGAACTACTCGATCTCGAACAACGCCGAGTACGGCGAGTACGTGACGGGTCCGCGCATCGTGACCGAAGAGACGAAGAAGGCGATGAAGGCCGTGCTGAAGGACATCCAGACGGGCGAATACGCGAAGAGCTTCATCATCGAGAACCGCGCGGGCGCACCGACGCTGCAATCGCGCCGCCGCCTGACCGCCGAGCACGAGATCGAGCAGGTCGGCGCGAAGCTGCGCGCGATGATGCCGTGGATCGCGAAGAACAAGCTCGTCGACCAGTC
>NZ_JFHC01000258.1 GCF_000698595.1 Caballeronia glathei
CCGGGCTACATGATCTCGGTCGGCTATATGGACCCGGGCAACTGGGCCACCGATATCGCCGGCGGCTCGCGCTTCGGCTACACGCTGCTCGCGGTGATCCTGCTCTCGAACCTGATGGCGATCCTTTTGCAGGCGCTCTCGGTGCGCCTTGGCATCGCGACCGGACGCGATCTCGCGCAGGCGTGCCGCGCCCACTATTCGAGACCGGTCAATATCGGGCTGTGGCTCGCGTGCGAGGCGGCAATCATTGCCTGCGACCTGGCAGAGGTGATCGGCACCGCGATCGCGCTGCAACTGCTGTTCGGCATTCCGCTGATCGCCGGCGCGCTCATCACCGCGCTCGACGCCTTCCTGCTGCTGCTCCTGATGAACAAGGGCTTTCGCTTTCTCGAAGCCTTCGTGATCGCGCTCTTGATCGTGATCGCGGCGTGCTTTGCCGTGCAGATCGTCGCCGCCGCGCCGCCGATCGCCGCGGTGCTCAGGGGCTTCGTGCCGTCGCCGGAAATCGTGACGAACCGCGAGATGCTTTATGTGGCGATCGGCATCATCGGCGCGACGGTCATGCCGCACAACCTCTATCTGCATTCGTCGGTGGTCCAGACACGGGCCTACGCGAACAGCGACGAAGGCCGCCGCGACGCGATCCGCTGGGCGACCGCCGACAGCACGATCGCACTGATGCTCGCGCTCTTCATCAATGCGGCGATCCTGATCGTCGCGGCATCCACGTTCCATGCGACCGGTCACTCCGACGTCACGGAAATCGGCGAGGCGTTCAGGCTGCTCTCACCGCTGCTCGGACTCGGCATCGCCTCCACGCTGTTCGCGCTGGCGCTGCTCGC
>NZ_JFHC01000259.1 GCF_000698595.1 Caballeronia glathei
TGGATGGATAAAGACCCGCGCGACACTTGGTCGCGTCGCAGACGATCGCGAGGTCCGGCCCTTAAGAAGTTCACTAGCCGTCTCGCTGCGCTCGGGCGCTTGCAGGGCCCATTGGCGAGGCGAACGGCGACCAAATCGACCGGAGGCATCGCCTCGGGCGCGAAGCGCGGGGCGTAGCCGACAGAAAAAGGATAGCGGCCAGCGATCCGGCAGCGCCGCTCGGCTTAGCCACCCGCAGACGATTGCACTGGTGCTGCACGGACCAATGCGGTCAAGTACGGCGCGCGCAAAGACGATGCTGTCCGTCTCAATGTCCACTGGAGCGTCGACCACGATGATGCCGCAGGGGCGTCGGTCATCATCGACTGGCGCGAAAAGCGGCTTGCGCGTGCCCCCGCTTCGTCGCAGATCGACTTTGGACGACAACTGATTGAAAAAGTCCTGAAATTTGTGCTTCACGCTCGTTACTTGGCGGAGGGCGGTGACCTGAAGCTTGCCTTGTTCAAGTTGCACGAAGCGATCGACGCGCGCATAGGTGGCTAGGCGACGCTACGGAGCGCCACCGCCCCGGCCGCCGCGAGAGGCTCTCACTCGGCAGGCTGATTTCTGCGCTTACTGAACGGGCGGAACCGAGCCGAATTTCTGTGCAAGCGGTCTTTCGTAGACGCCGAAGCTCAAATCCACTTCCGCCTGCGAAACAAAGTTCACGGTCAGCGTAATCTGATCCGGCGCAAGGCCAAAGACGGTCGCCAGTGCCACTTCAAGTTGCGCGGCGCAGATGCGGTCCTCCGCGATGGTCGTGCCAATGGCGAGGTCATACGCCTTCTCCTGG
>NZ_JFHC01000260.1 GCF_000698595.1 Caballeronia glathei
ACTTCGCATGGGTGTCGGACTTTGCCGTTCGGCCCGTGAAGGCCGGCTTTCGCCGGCTACCTGGGTTATTGGTTACGCAGCAGTGACTCTTTTTTCGTGGCCAAGGCCTCAGCCATTCGCAGATGCTCTTCGATGGGGGGAGCGCGGGTTGCGCCGCCTTTTTCGAGTCGGCGTTCTGCCCGCCGTTCGCTTGCCTCCCGAACACCTCCACGGCCTTTTTATGGCCGGCGAGCGCGACCTCTTGAATGTATGCGGTGTCGAACTCCTTTTCGCACAGCCCTTTGAGCGAATCGAGACCTGTGGTGTCGGAGGTGTCCTTTGGGACCGTCACGCCGCGCGGTGCCGCCATCTTGAGCTGGGCGGTCAGTTTCGTATGATCTACTCCCATGCGACGCGCAAAATTCTTCACGTCTTTGTCCGTAGTATGCGTCTCGACCAACCTTGTCGCGTCGACCTCCCGCGAGCTCGACATCGACGTGGCTTGAAGGAACTCTGGATTGGGAGCCTGCAATTCATTCGCGGAGTTGCTGTCGCGGATTGCGTCGCTTGGGCCACACACATTGCCGGACCTGCGAGGACGGTTAGTACAAGCGCAACGGCAATCAGGTGCGTTTTCATCAAGGCTCCGTACCGGTTTTGCTTCCAGAGCGGAACAAATGCCGTTCCGCCCGTCCCGGTCGCGACCGCCCGGCGTGCCTGCGCAGCGAGTAGCCAGGCGGGGTTTCTCACCGTTACCTGACCCCTCTGTTTGGGCGGGTGAATGTACCGGTGGTGCTTGTCGCAACGGCACCGCGGTCGGTCCTTCCGCCAGTTTCTTCGAGTCGC
>NZ_JFHC01000261.1 GCF_000698595.1 Caballeronia glathei
CGACCCGCGCACCGGTCAGTGAGAAGTCCACTTCGATACGCGGGCACTCCCGGTTCCACGCATCGATGATGGTCAACATCCGCATACGCCGGCCATTGACCAGCGCGTCGGAAACGAAATCCATCGCCCAGCTCCGGTTCGCACCGTCTGGCACCGGCATCACCACGCGCAGATGGCTCGGACGCTTCTTGCGCCGCCGCTTGCGAAGTGACAAACCTTCTTCGCGGTAAAGACGCTCAGTGCGCTTGTGGTTGCGCACCAGCCCCTCACGCCGCAGCAGGACATGCAGGCGCGGCGAACCGAAGCGGGGACGTTCCTGTGCCAGTTCGCGCAGCCGCTGCCTGACCACATGGTCAGCATCGCCCGGCGCAGGCCGTCGGAACGTTCGCCGATTCAGTCCCACCAGTGCGCACGCCCGGCGCTCCGAATAGTGGTGCTGCTCAATGACTTGCTGCACCACTTCCCGGCGCTGCGCGGGCGAACTTACTTTTTTCCCAGAACATCCTTCAAAACCTGGATGTCGAGCGCCTGGTCGGCGACCAGCCGCTTGAGCCGCTGGTTCTCCTCCTCAAGCTGCCGTAGCCGCCGCGCTTCCGACACATCCATACCGCCGTAGCGGCTACGCCAGTTATAGAACGTCGCATCCGAAATGCCGTGCTTGCGGCACAGGTCCGCGACCTTCATGCCCGCGTCGGCTTCCTTCAACACCCCGATAATCTGCTCTTCGCTGAACCGCGACTTCTTCATGACAAGGTCTCTCCTCCAGCCCTGCCACTAACTTTACAGTGGGTTACTTCAATGGGGTAAGGTCA
>NZ_JFHC01000262.1 GCF_000698595.1 Caballeronia glathei
GCGCTGGGCATCTTTCTACTTGTTGTCCTGGGAACGTTTCCGGTCGCGTTGCCGTTTCTCTTCGTCAAGGATGTTACAACGGCACTCATCGCCTCGCGCGTGCTCACACTCGTGATGCTTTTCATCGCCGGCTTTGCGCTGGGGCGCTACACCGGCGCAGGGGCTATGAAGGCAGGTGTCGCAATGATCGCGCTTGGCATTCTGCTTACAGTGGCAATCATTAAGCTTGGCGGCTAACCGTCCCCACGCTATTCTAAACTTGGCCGGCCCGCTTTCGGTATGCGGGCGGAGACCCGGCACGTTTGCAGGGCGATCCACAAAATTGTGAGAGATCAGCGTCATGAAGAACGCCGACAATTCCGCGCATGCCCCGCTGAAGGCTCGCCACGTCCTACAGGAGGTTGCCAGGGCCCTCTGGCACCTCCGTGTCCCGCTCGCATCTCTGTTTGTGTTTTACTTCCTGCTTTCGGTCGTTATGTATTACGCCGGCGGCCCGGTCGACTCGGGAAGCGGAGCACCTTCCTCGTTTGGGCAAACCCTCAACTACTGCGCGATGAGGGCGCTCACGATCGGTCACCTCAACATTGTGCCCACCACAACAGTTGGCCGCGTCGATTCGGCGATGCTAGGAGCGCTGGGCATACTCTTTGTGGGTATCGTCGCCGCCGCCGCGGTTCGCGGTGTCCAGGAGGCGCTACGACACGCTGGCACGCAACGCTAGTTCCGTAGTCGCGCCTGAGCGACGCGCTGCGAGCCGGTTCCAATTCTCACGGTGGACAAGCCTGATGGAAATCGT
>NZ_JFHC01000263.1 GCF_000698595.1 Caballeronia glathei
GATTTCACCGCCTAGCGCGTAATGCACCATGTGACCCGCTCCAGGGGCAACGACCAGGCTGCTGTGAGCCAGCTCGCGATGCAGCCGGGCCGAATGTGATTCTGGGTCAACGACTTTGTCACCCGCGCCCGCGAAAATGCTTACCGGTATCTCGAACTCGGGATAGTGTGGGCGAAAATGTGCCGCCGCCGGAATCATGAAGGCGGCATCCTCCGCCTCTGCCCGGATCTGTAGCGGACGAAGCATCATTTCGCGGGACATGACATCGAAAAAATCCTCGGGCGTCGGCGCCGGCGCGAACATCGCTTCCACCGTGCGCTTCAATAACAGGCGGGCGGCCAGCGGCGACACCGTGTAACGCAAAGCGTCGCCCAGCAGAGGAAGCGCCGCTGGCGCGGTCAGTGCGACGTCCAGACGAGCGGTCGGATAGTAGTAGCCAGAAATCAATACCAGCCCCCGTACGTCCGCAGCTACGTCGACCGCCATTCCAAGTGCGACCAGCGTGCCCCAGGAATGTCCGACGACTACCGGTCGCTCCACGTCGATCTGTGTGAGCGCCTTTTGCAACAGTGCCGCCTGAGCTTATGCGGTCCACAGGCGGTCCCGTGGCCGCTTGCTGTGGCCGAAGCCTGGGCGGTCGAATGCGATCACTCGGTGACGCTCCGCCAACCGGTCCAATAAGCCGCTGCCGATGAAGTCCTGTAATAGCACGGTATTTCCATGTAGCAGCACAACGGGCGATCCTTCTCCCTTCTCAACGTAATGCAGTCGGACGCCGTCGACATCGATAAAGCG
>NZ_JFHC01000264.1 GCF_000698595.1 Caballeronia glathei
GTCCTTCCGCCAGTTTCTTCGAGTCGCGGCTGATGGCGAAAACCCATCGCGCCCGAGACGATTGAGATGACCGCACCGACGATCAAGGCTGCGAATGAAAACCACGAGGCGCGCGCGACGTTGCGCGCGGCAGTCTCCGCCTTCTGGCGAGCGTCCCGCTCGGCATCAGGACTCGACGCGGCAGCCGCCGCTGAAGCGAGCGCGGCCTGGGCCTGTTGCTTTGCAGCGTCCAGCATTCCGCCGCCAGCACCCTGGTTTGCTGTGGTTGCGCCGACCGTCGCGGTCGTAGCAGCGACGCTGCCCACGGCGCTGGCCGCGCCTCCGATCAACGACGTCATCCCATATGCCACGAGCAAAATCATCACGGCCCACGCCAGCAACCCGTGTAGCCATCCAAGCACCGGTGCGCATCGGCCAGCGAAGTACGACCCGACAAATACGGCGACGACAGTAGTGACGATCACCCATACCCCTGAGCCAAAGCCGAATCCCTCAAGCGGATTTCGCTGAGACAGAGGGGAGAGTAGCGACGCGCCGATGGCTGCGCCGAGCACGGTCATGATTAAGTACACGATGAGTGAAAGAATCACGCCGGCGATGACCGCCCCCCACGAAACGCGCGGTAGCCCTTCTTGAGTCATCAAAAGTCGCATATATCCTCCTGCATAAAGCTATTAAGCACCGCGCCGTGGGCCGGACAGGCTCGCGGCGAGAAAATCATGCGTGACGGTCTGCTCGACCACCGGCGGGCCCGCCATCGCTTTATACAGCCTGCCCAGAACCGAGATCGGCC
>NZ_JFHC01000265.1 GCF_000698595.1 Caballeronia glathei
GCGGCAGCAACGGATTGCACTCGGGATAGTAGCCGGCGACGCATCCCTCCGGAATTTCGAAAGGGACGACGGTCAGTCCCGCAACGGTGCGATCGACTCCGTCGTTGGCAATTGTCTGCAGCGTCACCCGGTCGCCTTCGCTCAACCCGTGCGAGCGCATGTCCGACTCGTTCATCAGCACCACCATCCGGCCTCCCTTGATGCCGCGGAACCGATCATCGAGGCTGTAGATCGTCGTATTGAACTGGCTGTCCGAGCGCAACGTCGTCAGGCGCAGCGCCCCGGACTCGCGCTCCGGCATATCGGGGTCCTCACCCAGCGCCTCGGGCACCGCGAATTCCGCCTTGCCGCTTTTGGTCTGCCATTTGCGCTCGCGCGCGGGCAGCGGTCGCGGGAATCCACCGGGTTCCCACATGCGCGCATTGAAATCATGAAAAATGTCAGGATAGGTCTTCGCGATTTCGTCGCGCACACGGGAATAGTCGTCGCGCCAGCCGGCCCAGTCGACGCCCGCGCGATCGCCGAGCGTGGCTTGGGCGATGCCCGCGACAATAAACGGCTCCGAGCGGATGCGCGAACCGGCGGGCTCCGCCACGCCGCGTGAGCCATGCATGCAGCCAGTGCTGTCTTCCATCGAAACCGCTTGTTCATTGCCCGCTTGACGGTCGATCTCGATGCGGCTCAGGCACGGCAGGATGTACGAATTCTCGCCGTGGACGAGGTGGCTGCGATTCAACTTCGTCGCCACGTTGACGGTCAGACGAAGGCTGCGCCATGC
>NZ_JFHC01000266.1 GCF_000698595.1 Caballeronia glathei
GCGGCGCGTTGCAGGTCCCCGCAATACAAGAGACTCGAAGAGCAGGTACCCATGAACAGCCCCGACTCCCTGCAAAACACCATCGATTTCGAGCAACTGGTCGACGCGATCGGCGACGCCATCGTCATCTCGGATGCGAACGGCGCCATCACCCTCTGGAACCCCGCGGCTGAGCGCATGTTCGGCTTCACGGAGGACGAGGCGCTCGGCAAATCGCTCGACATCATCATCCCGGAACGCCTGCGCGGGCGTCACTGGAGCGGCTATCAGAAGACCATGGATACGGGCGTGACCCGCTATGGCCACGACGTGCTGCGCGTGCCCGCCATTCACAAGGACGGCCGCTCGATGTCGATCGCATTTACCGTGGCGCTTCTGCACGCGCCGGACAAATCGATCAGCGGCATCGTCGCCGTGATTCGCGACGAAACCGAGCGCTTTGCCGAAGACCGCAACCTGCGCAAGCGGCTCGCGGAACTGGAAGCGAAGACGTCGAGCTAGGCGCGCCGCGCACGCAGATTCGCGTGCGCTTTCCGATCACCGGACCGGGCGCAAGCCCGGCCAATGCATTCACGAACAAGGTTTCCGACAACAAGCACATCAAGGACCTCGCAGCACCAATCAATGAAATCAGAAGCGCCGACCGAGCGCCCTTTCCGGAGACGTACAGACATGGCAAACACCTTCACCCGCACGCCCGTCGGGGCGGCGAAAGATCCCAATCGATGGACCCAGCTCGTGATCGGGATCATCTGCATGGGCCTCGTCGCGAATC
>NZ_JFHC01000267.1 GCF_000698595.1 Caballeronia glathei
TGACCTTGCCCCCGTTCGACGAATCCCATAGCCGAGGGAATTATGCGGCTGCGCCTCGCTGAGCCGCGAACCAATTCTTCTCGAACGTCATGGGGCTGACGTAATCGAGCGTCGAGTGTAGCCGACGGGCGTTGTAAAAGTTCAGCCAATCGACCACTTCGTCCATTGCCGCGCGCCGCGTCGGGAAGTGCCGGCCGTGCAGACGTGCAACCTTCAGCGAACCCCACAGACTTTCGGTCGGGGCGTTGTCCCAGCAATCGCCTCGTCGGCTCATCGACGAACGCATGCTGTAGGCCTTCAGCGTGTCCTGGAAGAGTCCACTGCAGTACTGGCTGCCACGGTCGCTATGAACAATCACACCGGCCTCAGGACGGCGCCGGAACCATGCCATACGCAACGCATCCGTGACGAGTTCGGCTTTCATGTGCGCCTGCATCGACCAGCCCACTACCTGCCGGCTGAACAGGTCAATGATGACGGCAAGGTACAGCCACCCTTCGGCTGTCGCGACATAGGTGATGTCGCTTGTCCACACCTGGTTCGGTGCTGTCGCCGTGAAGTTGCGCTCCAGCAGATTGGGCGCGACCGGCAGGCCGTGATTCGAGTTCGTCGTCGCGATGTACTTACGCTTGTGCCGCGCACGTACGCCGTGTTGTGCCATCAGCTTGCGCACGCGTTCCTTGCCCACGCGCACGCCGCGGGCAAGCAACTCTTTCCACATGCGCGGCCAGCCGTATTCGCCTTTGACCTGTGTGTGAATGGCCTTGATGT
>NZ_JFHC01000268.1 GCF_000698595.1 Caballeronia glathei
GCCAAACGCAAAAACCCCACCTTTGCGGGGTGGGGTTTTTGTTTTGCAGCATGAGGAGCCTGACGATTACCTACTTTCACACGGGAGGTCCGCACTATCATCGGCGTGGAGTCGTTTCACGGTCCTGTTCGGGATGGGAAGGGGTGGTACCAACTCGCTATGGTCATCAGGCATGACTTGTTGTTGCGTCGTTTGCGGGGCAAACGCCACAACCAATCTGGGAAGAAGTAGTCGAACTGCGGGGTTTAAGCGCGTTCGGTGTTACGGGTGTTACTTTGGGCTGTGCTTGTATGGGCACAACACTTAATCTCAACCTTGTCGTTCTGTGCCCCCTTCGGGGGTGGGGTCCAAGTAAGTGCTAAAGCACTAACTTTGACCGACACAAAACACACTGGTTATAGGATCAAGCCTTACGGGCAATTAGTATCAGTTAGCTTAATGCATTACTGCACTTCCACACCTGACCTATCAACGTCCTGGTCTAGAACGACCCTTCAAGGGGATCAAGTCCCCGGGGATATCTCATCTTAAGGCGAGTTTCCCGCTTAGATGCTTTCAGCGGTTATCTCTTCCGAACATAGCTACCCGGCGATGCCACTGGCGTGACAACCGGTACACCAGAGGTTCGTCCACTCCGGTCCTCTCGTACTAGGAGCAGCCCCCTTCAAATATCCAACGCCCACGGCAGATAGGGACCAAACTGTCTCACGACGTTTTAAACCCAGCTCACGTACCTCTTTAAATGGCGAACAGCCATACCCTT
>NZ_JFHC01000269.1 GCF_000698595.1 Caballeronia glathei
GTCGTGTTCTGCAATTACCAGAATCGTCATGCCTGTCTCCTTACAGAACCTTGGCTTCGTTCTTGAGCTTTTCCACCAGCGTCTTCACGTCCGGCACCATCACGCCAGCGCTGCGCTTCGGCGGTTCGACGACTTTCAGCGTTTTCAGGCGCGGCGCGACATCGACGCCGAGGTCCGCGGGCTTGAGCGTCTCCAACGGCTTCTTTTTCGCCTTCATGATGTTGGGCAGCGTGACATAGCGCGGCTCGTTCAGGCGCAAATCCGTGGTGATCACGGCGGGCAACTTCAGCGACAGCGTTTCCGCCCCGCCATCGACTTCGCGCGAGACGGTGGCCTTGCCATCGGCTACCACCACTTTCGACGCAAACGTCGCCTGCGGCAGTCCCGCCAGCGCAGCCAGCATCTGGCCGGTCTGGTTGGAGTCGTCGTCGATGGCCTGCTTGCCGAGGATCACCAGTTGCGGCTGCTCCTTGTCCACCAGCGCCTTGAGGATCTTCGCGACCGCGAGCGGCTGCAATTCGTCGGCGGATTCGACCAGAATGCCGCGGTCCGCGCCGATCGCCATCGCGGTGCGCAGCGTCTCCTGACACTGCGTCACGCCGCACGACACGGCAATCACTTCGGTCGCCACACCGGCTTCCTTCAGACGTACGGCCTCTTCCACCGCGATTTCATCGAACGGGTTCATCGACATCTTCACATTGGCGATATCGACTCCCGTGTTGTCCGACTTCACGCGGACCTTCACGTTGTAGTCGACCAC
>NZ_JFHC01000270.1 GCF_000698595.1 Caballeronia glathei
CAGGCGCTCGGCGGCGCGAAGAATCACCTGGTCGTGATGCCGGATGCGGACCTCGACCAGGCCGTCGATGCGCTGATCGGCTCGGCCTACGGGTCGGCCGGCGAGCGCTGCATGGCGATTTCGGTGGCGGTCGCGGTGGGCCACGTCGCTGATGAATTGATCGAGCGCCTCACGCCGCGCGTGAAGTCGCTGGTGATCAAGAACGGCATGGAAAGCGACGCGGAGATGGGCCCGCTCGTGACGGCGGCGCATCGTGCGAAGGTGGAAGGCTATATCGAGGCGGGCGTGAAGGCGGGGGCGAAGCTCGTCGTCGACGGGCGCGGCCATCAGGTCGAGGGCCACGAGAAGGGCTTTTTCCTCGGCGGCACGCTGTTCGACGACGTCAGTACCGACAGCACGATCTACAAGGAAGAGATCTTCGGGCCGGTGCTGTGCGTGGTGCGCGTGCCGGACTTCGCGAGCGCGGTGGAACTCATCAACGAGCACGAGTTCGCGAACGGCGTGTCGTGCTTCACGTCCGATGGCGGCGTCGCGCGGGCATTCTCGCGGCAGATCAAGGTGGGCATGGTGGGCATCAACGTGCCGATTCCGGTGCCGATGGCGTGGCACTCGTTCGGCGGCTGGAAGCGGTCCTTGTTCGGCGATCACCACGCGTACGGCGAGGAAGGCATTCGCTTCTACTCGCGCTACAAGAGCGTGATGCAGCGCTGGCCCGACAGCATCGCGAAAGGCGCCGAGTTCACGATGCCGGTGGCGAAGTAA
>NZ_JFHC01000271.1 GCF_000698595.1 Caballeronia glathei
CGATCCTGCATCGCATACTGCAGCTTCTGGCTCTCCAGATTGTGGCTGACCTGGTAGGCCGACGACTGGCGCACGTACAGCATGGCCTTGCGCGTCAGATGCTGTGCCCGAATCTTGTCACTCATCGCGCACCTCCGGCTCGTGTACGACGGCGAACAGCCCGCGACGGTGTTGCCGCAGCAGTTGCGCCAGCAAACGCACCGTCTCCTGCCGAACCTCCTGCGGCAGGTGCGTCCACTGTGGCGTCTTCGGAAAAGGATGAAACAGGTCGAGTTGAGCGCCCGGTTGCGGGCTGGTCTGGCGTCGCATCAGCACCTCCTGTACGGAGCAAAGGATGGTGCTCGGCTTGTACCATACCGCGTTGCCCGGCAGCAGGAGCCTGCGCCAGCAGGTGCTTCAATTCTCTCAATGCTTCACAGCTGACGGCGGGAGACGTTGCCGAAGTAATGCGACAGCAGGCAACGGGATCGAACATCCATTGCGGCACCTCCAGCAAGCCCGCCGTGTCGAACGGTTCTCGCGCACAGCGCAGCACTGACTCGGCGTTCTTCCTTTCTATCGTGGTGAAAATCCATACCGTGTGCCCGTACCACGGGTGCCAACGATAGAGAACTTCCCTTGACTCGGTGATATGGGCGTTGTGTTGACGGCTTGTACAACCGGAAACGGCCCCATTCGAGCCTGGCGGATCAGACGCCGGATGAGGCATACTTCGCGACGCTGCCTGCGA
>NZ_JFHC01000272.1 GCF_000698595.1 Caballeronia glathei
TTCTGGAACGGCCTCTCATTCAGGTTCTTGAGCAGCGGGCGGATCGCCTCATTGACCGAGTGGACCGACTCAAACCGGTGATGACGCAGGCGCGCCATGATCCAGCGTTCGACGACCTGGACCGCAACCTCTACCTTCGGTTTGTCCTGCGGACGATATACGCGTGCAGGAAGGAATGACGTGCCGTAGTGACGCGCAAAGTCCAGCACGGTGTCGCCGGCGCGAGGTTCATAGCGATCGGGATCGGCAATCATCGCGCGCGGGTTATCCGGCACGATCAACTGCGGCACGCCGCCATAGAAGGTCAGCGCGCGAGCAATGCCGCCCAGCCAGTCCTCCATCGTTTCGGCTGGCGTCGCGCATGCGAACGTGTAACTCGATGCGCCCATGGCCGCCACGAAGATGTGCGCGCGGCGTCCAGTCGTCAGCGGCAACGTGGGGCCGGCGAAGTCGACAAACAGCTTCTCGCCGGCGCGGTGAATCTGACGCATCGAGCGCTTCAGGCGTTTCGTGAACGCCTTGTAGTGCTCGCAGAACTGCGTATAGCGGTAGGTCTGCCGGTCCGCGAACTCGGCCTGGTACTCCTCCCACAGCAACGTCAGCGTCATACCCTTGCGACGCAGCTCCTGGTGGATGCGTCCATAGTCGGGCTGGGCGTAGCCTGCTGGCCCCGTGGGCTTGCCGAGAAGCCGCCGCTCGAGGTCGCCTTCA
>NZ_JFHC01000273.1 GCF_000698595.1 Caballeronia glathei
AAGGACAGTACGTCTTTCTCCCGAGGATTATCTGTTCCAGGGGTCTTTTCACTCGATAGGACTTGCGCCAAACCTGGCGTCCGATTGTCGCGGTGTGGCTCATTGGAGATAACGTGGGGTGTGAGGCCAAAGGCAGACTCGCGAGATTCGCGATACTTGAGGCGCGTCTGGCTAGCGGGCGCGATCTCGTCTCGAATCCGACACCGACGGCAATCCGCCAGCAGCAGTGACCGATTTTTCATCCGCCAGGCCATGGCCCACCGGGTCATCCAGAAGGACGTTCGACCCGTTTCCGAACTGACGCATAAGGCAATGCACACGCGTTCATTCAGGCAGCGAATCACAAAGTCGTCGCCTATGATTTAGCTTAGGCCGGTTCAAGTTCTCTTCAGTGCGGCGCCGGTGTGCCTAGGGTTTGACCTCATAGCGCAGACCCCTGAACGCACGGCCAACCGCACCCCGAATACCGGGCTCGCGCCGCTCATCGTTTGAGCGAAACGCTAAACAAAAGGAGTCGCGCCGATGACAGCTCCTCAGCGTCCAGTATGCATCGAGTTGATGGCGCCGCTCTCGGGCGTGATGGTACCGCTCGAGACCGTGCCCGATCCGGTCTTCGCCCAGAAGATGGTCGGCGACGGTGTTTCGATCGACCCGACCTCGGATGAACTGCTGTCACCGCTTCACGGCAAGGTCACGCAACTGCACAGGG
>NZ_JFHC01000274.1 GCF_000698595.1 Caballeronia glathei
TGAACTAATTTCGCAACAGCTTCTAAATCCTTGTCGATTTCGCGTCGCGATCGCGGCGGACCGCAGTAAGTCGCATCATGAGCCCGCACCATCGCGTCCGTTAGGGAGTATCACCATGACAGCAGCAACACGAATTGAGCAGGATGCATTTGGCCCTGTCGAAATTCCGTCGGATCGATACTGGGGAGCACAGACCCAGCGCGCACTTGGCGTCTTCGATATAGGCGAGGAGCGCTTTCCGGCGGTATTAGTGCGCACGTTCGGTTTGCATAAGTTCGCTGCGGCACGCGCCAACGTAGCGTGTGGTGCGCTCGCCCCGCCGCTAGCCTCGGCGATCCAGACGGCCGCTCTTGAACTGCGCGACGGGCTATGGGATGAGCATTTTCCGCTCACCATATGGCAGACAGGCTCGGGTACGCAGACCAATATGAACGCGAACGAGGTAATTGCCAACCGGGCGAACGAACTACTCGGACAGCCGCTTGGGACCAAAACGCCGGTCCACCCCAACGATCACGTCAACGCGTCGCAATCGTCAAACGACAGCTTCCCGACAGTGATGCACGTGGCGGCCGCGACGGAAATGATGGGACGTTTGCGACCAGCGCTAGAGGAACTGCGGTCGGCACTCGACGAGCGTAGCCATGCGTTTGCCGAGGTAGTAAAAATCGGGCTCTTTTGAAAACGGAGTGGGTA
>NZ_JFHC01000275.1 GCF_000698595.1 Caballeronia glathei
CTGCTTCGCCAATCTCGCGGGCTTCTTTTCGCCGGCCATTGTCGGCTGGCTGAACGATCTCACGGGCAAGTCGACGGCCGGGTTGATCTTCATATCGGCGGCGATCGTCCTGGGCGCAGCGCTCGTTTTCCTCGTGCCGGCGAAGTCCGTCAACCGCTGAGAAAGCTGCAGCAATAATTCACTCTCAAATCAAGGAGACAGCATGAACGCAATTTCATCAGATGCGGTGACGCTCGCCGAGCGCGCCTATCGGATTCGCAGAAACGCCCTGCTGATGGGCGAAGTGCAGGGGCAAGGCTATATCGGCCAGGCGCTCGACATCGCCGATGTACTTGCCGTTTCCTACTTCGGCGCCATGCGATATCAGCCTGACAACCCGGAATGGGAAGGCCGCGACCGCTTCCTCATGTCCAACGGCCACTATGCGATCGCGCTTTATGCCGTGCTGCTCGAAGCCGGCATCTTGCCCGCCGAGGAACTGGAAACCTACGGCAGCGACGACAGCCGGTTGCCGATGTCCGGCATGGCGAGCTACACGCCCGGCATGGAGATGTCCGGCGGCTCGCTCGGCCACGGTCTCACGATTGCGGTGGGCCGCTGCCTTGGCCTCAAGCGCAAGGGCTCGGACGCTTTTGTTTACACGCTCTTTTCCGACGGCGAACTCGATGAAGGCGCGATCTGGGAAGGCATCATG
>NZ_JFHC01000276.1 GCF_000698595.1 Caballeronia glathei
GCTGTCCTCCGGCAATTGAACATCGTGTGCAGAATAAGGTCGAGGCGGCGGATTTCAAGAGCGTCGGCCCTGATAGCGCGGTGACGTCGCCATCCAGTCCCAGCACTTGAAATTTCCCGACACGCTTCCTATTCTGATGTCCGGTATGCAGTCGCGACAAAGCGCGCTGCGTGTTTTGATTTGTTTGCCGACGGCTGGCAGGCGAACCGGAGCGCGTAAGCTCGTTCGCCTCCTTGCCCCAGCAATAAGGAGCATCGGACCATGAGCAATTTTTATTTCCCAGATGACCTGTTCGGCGAGTTCGATCGGTTGCAACGCCAAATGTCGAGCTTGTTCAGCGGGTTTCCAACGAGCCTGCGCTCGGGGCCGCTAGGCGCATTCCCGCCCGTCAACATTGGCAGCACCGACGATACGATCGAGATTGTCGCGTTCGCGCCCGGACTCGACCCCGCCGCGATCGATGTCTCGATCGACAAGGGCCTGCTCACCATCAGCGGCGAGCGCAAGCCGACTGCGCCGCAGACACGTGAAGAGACCCGCAGTTACGCGCAGGAGCGTTTCTTCGGATCATTCCGCAGGATGATCGAGCTGCCCCAGACGGCCGACCCCGACAAGGTGCAGGCGCGCTATGCCGACGGCTGCCTGACGATCAGCGTCGGCAA
>NZ_JFHC01000277.1 GCF_000698595.1 Caballeronia glathei
GGCGATGGCCCCGCTCGCGAGCACGCCCCTGTCGACAGTTGTTGCACCCCTGCGACCCTGACTTTCCAAGCGCTTGCCGCTCAAACGGCGGTTGGCGACGCGGTTCGGACCCAAATTCGCATCCGTCAGATGGACTGCCCGACAGAGGAGGCATTAATCCGCAAGAAGCTCGCGGGCATGCGAGCGGTGACGGGCATGGAATTCAATCTGATGCAGCGGGTGCTGACGGTGGTGCACAAGCCGGAAGCGCTTACCCCGGTACTTGAAGGCTTGCGGTCGCTGGGCTTCACGCCGGAGATGGCCGGCGCTGATGAACAATCGGCGAGCATCCCGCAGTCCGAGCAGAAGCCGTGGTGGCCGCTCGCGCTTGCCGGCGTTATCGCGATTGCTTCTGAAGCCGCAGGTTTGCTAGGCCAATCCTCATGGCTCGTCGCCGCACTCGCTTTATTAGCAGTGGCCGGTTCCGGCCTGACAACGTACAGGAAAGGCTGGATTGCCGTCCGCAACGGCAACCTGAACATCAACGCACTGATGAGCATTGCTGTCACGGGCGCGCTGCTTCTCGGTCAGTGGCCGGAAGCAGCGATGGTCATGGTGCTGTTCACGATCGCGGAGCTCATTGAGGCCAAATCGCTCGACCGTGCTCGCAACGCGATT
>NZ_JFHC01000278.1 GCF_000698595.1 Caballeronia glathei
AGCGCGATATCGACGTTCGCGTCTTTCAGTTCGTCGACAGTGAAGAGCGGCGTCGAGCCGAACTCGGTGAGGTTCGCGAGGATCGGCACGCGCACCGCGGCCTTGAAGCGGCGATAGTCGTCGAGCGAGTGCATCGCTTCGGGGAAAATCATGTCGGCGCCCGCTTCGACATAGGCGACCGCGCGTTCGATCGCGGCATCGATGCCTTCGGACGCGGCCGCATCGGTGCGCGCCATGATGACGAAGTGCTCGTCGGTGCGTGCATCGACGGCCGCCTTCACGCGATCCACCATCTCGCCCGCCGGCACGACTTCCTTGCCCGGACGATGGCCGCAGCGCTTCTGCCCGACCTGGTCCTGGATATGCACCGCGGCCACGCCCGCCTTGATGAACGACTTCACCGTGCGCGCGATGTTGAAGGCGCCGCCCCAGCCGGTATCGATATCGACGAGCAGCGGCAGGTTCGTCGCGTCGGTGATGCGGCGTGCGTCGATGAGCACGTCGTCCATCGTGCTGATGCCGAGATCGGGGATGCCGAGCGAATTCGCGGCCACGCCGCCGCCCGACAGATAGACCGCCTTGAAGCCGACCGCTTCGGCCATTTTCGCGGCGTACGCGGTGATCGCACCGACCACCTGCAGCGGC
>NZ_JFHC01000279.1 GCF_000698595.1 Caballeronia glathei
TGGCAGGGGAGCGGCGCGGGACAAATGCTCCCCAGCGGCTCGCTGCCGAGCTTCAACGCACAGCCGGGCGAGGCTCCGCAAGGGCAGTTCGCAGTGGCGATCACGCTGGACGATCCGGACCAGTCCAAGTTTCCGATCGGCACGCAGGGACGCGCGGCAATCTACACGAGCACGAGCAGCGCCTTCGACGTGCTGCGCAAGGTCGCGATCCGCTCCTACACGTGGTACAACTGGCTGTATCCGTTTTCGCTATGAAGTGCGCGCCGTCGTTCGTCGCCGTGTTCCTTGCTGCGCTGCTCGGCGGTTGCGCGCTGTCGACACCGCCGCAGCACAGCGACGTGGTGAACCAGGCCTTGCCCAAGGGCACGACCGTCCCGCCGGCATGGATGTCGGATGCAAGCGGCGCTCCCGTTGCCGACGACTGGCTGAAGTCGCTCGACGATCCGCTGCTCGATGCGATCGTCGCTGAAGCGATTGCCAACAACCTCGACTTGCGGCAGGCAGCGGAGCGCGTGACGATCGCGCAGCAATCGGCGGTCGTGGTCGGCTCGCAGTTACTGCCGCAGATTGGCGCAGTACTGGGCGGGCGGAGCACCCGCGACATCGATCACAGCAAAGACTCCAACACGACGATC
>NZ_JFHC01000280.1 GCF_000698595.1 Caballeronia glathei
TCGGACGCCGTCGACATCGATAAAGCGCCCGGCAGGCGGGTTATCACGTTCGGCCTTTTTGGCTCGATGTCGAACCCACAACGCAGTGAGTGCGGCGGCAGTCGACACTGAGGCGAGCGCGCCGGCGGTACGGGGGAATGCAGCAACCTTCTTGAAAGAGCGGGCCATGATTTCTCGCGTAGATGCCACAGGTGGAAAAGGTCAGCTCGCCCGGGAACTCGGCCGCCCCAACCACAGCGCAATGGCCGAATAGCGGTTACCCGTTAGCGCCGCTGTATAGGACAGCATGACGCTGTACCCGATGAAGTCCTCCTACTGCGCAAAGATCATGCCGCTTCCCCACCGATGCGCATGAATTAAGGTAAATGGTCCACGTGGCAGCGGCGGTCACGAGAAGGTATTCAGAGAGCGCTGTCGTCTGCTTCTGCGCTCAGTGCCCGCGCGATGCGTTCCGCTTCATGAGCGGCCCTGTCTCGGGCTTCCGAGGCCGACGCGTAGCTTTCCGTTCCTCGATGGACTTTGACGCGCGCATGTCCGTCGCTTGCACGTTCCACGACTCGCACCAGCCATCGAAATTCGGTTCCATCCGGTTCGACCTCGGGCCGGAGGCTGTACCGGCCGGTAAGAATCG
>NZ_JFHC01000281.1 GCF_000698595.1 Caballeronia glathei
GCGACAACTACTATGACACCGGGGGGTCCCGGCATATGCCAGGTGAGATGTCAAAGCGGGCGAGTTGGTGTGAGGTTTCGAAGGGGCGATTGTCGAACCTTTGGACGCGCCAGCTCAACGTCTCACTCGGACAAACGAAGCCGCCACGCTCGGATTGATGTTCAGGTGAGTCGGATCGCTAACGCGGGCAACCTCGCCTTCGGCGCCGGCCTTCGGATCGAACCTGCGTCGTGTCGGAACCGTCGTATGGGAACAAAAAAGCGCCGGTCGCGCCGGCGCCTTCGAACCTCCCTGCTGGCGCAGTCACCTTACGGCTGGCTCTTCTTGACGTCTTCCTTGACGTCGCCGTATTGCTTGCGCGCTTCACCTGCGCCTTGTTGCACCTGGCCCTTGGCCTCCTGGGCCTTGTCGCCTGTCATCTTCCCGACCGCCTCGTTCGCCTTGCCCTTCACCTTTTCGGCGGTACCCTTCACTTGATCCTTGTTCATGGTGATCCTCCTTTCGGGTTGCGTGGGGCGGTTGCCTGCCACGGAGGTATCGGACGCAAAACTCGGACCCGCCGGCGGATCGCGGACAAAAAAATAGCCCGCAACGTGGCGGGCTTGAATCCATATCAGTGGAGACATGGAGG
>NZ_JFHC01000282.1 GCF_000698595.1 Caballeronia glathei
TCATTGGCTCAGTTCAGCAGCGCTGTTATTCGGGCGAATCGACGCGTCGCAGGTGAAGCGCTCTTGACCGGAGGGCGTGCGCAGGCCGGACGGCAGCTTCACATCGAACTCAATGCGCTTATCGCCGGGAAGCTTTTCACTTGTCCCGTATACAAAACCAGGAACCAACGGATAACGAATGACATAGGAATGGTATTGTCCCCTCTCTGACACGTATACGGCATCAGTTGTTAGAGCGACCGTGTAGTCCTTTGAATCTCTAAACGGATCGAAGCTCTTCATGTACACCATTCCATGAAATGTCCTGCCGCTATCGGTCGAGTAGATCAGCGACACAGAACAGCCGCGGTCACTGCATGCGCGTTCCGGCGGTTGAGACGATGGAATAACAATGTTCTTTCCGGTGGGATCGGCGTTGATCAACCGCCCCTGAAAATTCTCGATGCCGTTGCGCCCGAGTTTCTTACGGATGCCTTCCTTTGTATCGTTGTAGTACGTGTCGCCGTGATTGCAGTTGCTATAGTTTTCAAGCGAAATAAACCGATGATCGTCAATCCGATAAATCACCTGTGCGGGAACGTCATAGTTCGGAATCGGCTGCGGCTGCGAGTAGCGCGAGCGCTCCT
>NZ_JFHC01000283.1 GCF_000698595.1 Caballeronia glathei
ATGTCCGTTTTTCTGGGTCAACTTCAATCAGCTCTTACCTCGTAGAAACGGGGAAGCGGTTGGCATCAGAGGAAGGTCTGGCCGACAAGATCGATTTCTTCACGGGCGACGCTCATTCGATCACCGCACTGCAGGGTCAATTCGATGTGTTGATCATGCATACTTTGGTAAGTCATGTGGTCGACCCAGCCACCGTCTTGCAGCAGGCGCGACGACTGCTTCATCCTGAGGGCCGGGTCGTCATATTCGACGGTGACTTCGATTCGCTCACGTACGCAACTGACGCGCCTGATGGCGGTGCAGAAACTGACCGGCTACAGGCTATAGCAGGCCACACTCAAGGCCGCGTAATGCGGTTGATGCCCAAGCTGCTCGCGGACAACGGATTCCGGCTTGAATGGTCAAGACCGTACGTCGCCGCCGACATTGGACGCGCGGATTTCTGGTCTTCAACCCTGCCTGCACTACGCGTCCTGCTTTCGAGCGCGGGCGTAATGTCGGAGCGTGAGGCGAGTGACTATGTCGACAAGTTAGAAAGCGCATCAGAAAACAACACATTCTTTGCGTCATGCAACTTCTACACGATGATAGCGCGCGGCATG
>NZ_JFHC01000284.1 GCF_000698595.1 Caballeronia glathei
CGCTTCACAAGCCCAGGCCCGTGCCATTCTGATGAAAATGGCAGAGTTCCTCGGCGGAACGCCAAACTTTCGTGTCGGTGTGCGCAGCGGGTACGACGCCGTGCAGCCATCCGGACAAAAAATCGAATTCGGCGAATACCGCACGGTTACGTTGAGCCGGCCCGATCGCCTGCGCATTGAAAGCGAACGCAGCGATGGCGCAAAAACGCTCGTTGTGCTCACGGGCAAGGAGATCGCTCTGGTTGACTTCTCCAGCAAGGTCTATGCAACCGCGCCGCAACCAGGCACGCTGGATGAGAGCATCGTGTACTTCGTCAGGGATCTCGGCATGCGCCTGCCGCTCGCGGCGCTCCTCTTGAACCGGCTGCCCGCGGAATTGCAGGACCGGGTACGGTCGGTGAACTATGTGGAGAAGACGAGCATCTACGGCACCGCGTCACATCACCTCGCCGCGCGTACCGACACGGTGGATTTACAGGTATGGGTAGCAGATGGCGACAAGCCTCTGCCGCAGCGAATCGTACTGACTTACAAGAAGGCGGCGGGACAGCCCCAGTTCTGGGCGCAGTTCATCGACTGGAACCTTGCGCCTCAG
>NZ_JFHC01000285.1 GCF_000698595.1 Caballeronia glathei
CTTAAAAAAACGCCCCGTTCGCCGGCACCGGCGTGTCTACGGGCTCTCCGCTCAAGGCGTCGTCGCCATGGGCATGCGGCGTCTTATTTAAGTCGGAGTAACGACCCCGACGGCGAAACTCGCGAATCCACTGTTCCGCTTCCGGCGGATGCTCTGCCCGTTTTCGACGTGCGTTAGCGCCTGTTACATTTCTCCTCGGTTACGGATAATTTCCAGTGTCGCGCTCGGCCACATCGCGGCGCTGTCAGGGACCTTGACCCGCTCACCTATCGGTGAGCGGGACCTTTTGCTGCGTCCATCCCAACCGAGCAGACACCGCGTGCCACAAACGGCTCGTGAGCATCTGTTTTAACAGTCTGCTCGTCTTTCACGCGCTCAACGTCCCAGCCCCGGACAGATCGCAGTGAAAGCCGCGAGCTTGCTCAAGACTTTCCCTTTGCGAGTTGCTGCGCCATCTCGTAATGGTGCTGGATGATCGGAAGCGCCTTAGTCGCCGCGCTCTTAAGCTGTGCGTTGTTGCCGCTCTCGCTTTCCTTCGTGAAGAGTGCAACGGCCTTCCGATGACCGTCTACCACTGCCTCAATATAGGCCTTG
>NZ_JFHC01000286.1 GCF_000698595.1 Caballeronia glathei
TGGTCCGGCGTTCAGGCGGCTGAGACCGGCGTTGCGCAGCCCTATTCCGGCAGCGCCGAGGATGCGGTTCATGAACTGGACCTGCTGCTCAAGGACGCAGTACGGCAACAGATGCTGGCGGACGTGCCGCTCGGCGCGTTCCTTTCCGGCGGGATCGACTCATCCACGATCGTGGCGCTGATGCAATCGCAGTCTGCGCGGCCAGTGAAGACGTTCACGATAGGCTTTCACGAAAGCGACCACGACGAGGCGAAGCTTGCAAAGGCCGTGTCGATGCATCTGGGCACGGAGCACACGGAACTTTATGTGACGGCCGCGCAGTCGAGGGACGTGATTGCGCGCCTGCCCGCACTCTACGACGAGCCGTTCGCCGATTCGTCGCAGATCCCGACTTTCCTGGTATCGCAGCTTGCGAAGCGGCATGTGACCGTATCGCTGTCGGGCGATGCGGGAGACGAACTCTTCTGCGGGTATCAGCGTTACCGGATGGCTCAGGCGATGTGGGACAGGATCGGCGCGATGCCGGCTCCCTTGCGCAAGCTGGCCGCATCGGGAATCACGGGGATCGCGCCCGCGCACTGGAGCA
>NZ_JFHC01000287.1 GCF_000698595.1 Caballeronia glathei
TGGCAGGGGAGCGGCGCGGGACAAATGGTCCCCAGCGGCACGCTGCCGAGCTTCAACGCTCAGCCGGGCGAGGCTCCGCAAGGGCAGTTCGCAGTGGCGATCACGCTGGACGATCCGGACCAGTCCAAGTTTCCGATCGGCACGCAGGGACGCGCGGCAATCTACACGAGCACGAGCAGCGCCTTCGACGTGCTGCGCAAGGTCGCGATCCGCTCCTACACGTGGTACAACTGGCTGTATCCGTTTTCGCTATGAAGTGCGCGCCGTCGTTCGTCGCCGTGTTCCTTGCTGCGCTGCTCGGCGGTTGCGCGCTGGCGCCGCCCCCGCAGCACAGCGACCTGGTGAACGACGCCTTGCCCAAGGGCACGACCGTCCCGCCAGCATGGATGGCGGATGCAAGCAGCGCTGCCGTTGCCGACGACTGGCTGAAGTCGCTCGACGATCCGCTGCTCGATGCGATCGTCGCCGAAGCGATCGCCAACAACCTCGACTTGCGACAGGCAGCGGAGCGGGTGACGATCGCGCAGCAATCGGCGGTGGTGGTCGGCGCGCAGTTGCTGCCGCAGATTGGCGCAGTACTGGGC
>NZ_JFHC01000288.1 GCF_000698595.1 Caballeronia glathei
ACGCCGGATGAAAAGTGCTTGCATCATCAGCTGTCAGAGGTGGGTCTTGCGCGACAGCAATGAAGTGCTCCTTTGATTGCCGTGGCCAGTTGGGCAGGTCGAGGGTGGGCGTGAGTCTGGCTAGCGGACCCTTCAGGCGCTTTGAATCGGTGCCTCCGATTGCGGCAACCGCAATCGGATACGTCGTATCGGTGCATATAACGAACCCACTGTTGGAGCCGCTTTGGGAATCGAGACACCCTGGTGCGTGCAAGGTGTCAAGTTCGGCACCGCCGAACGACAACTCACGCTTGCCGTTGGAATTGGTCGCTGCCAGCCGTTTCTCCTTCCCGGGGTCGCAGGCTAGCAGCGGGCGCATGACAGCCAAATCAAGCGGCTGCGCCATCTGAGTTTTTTTCAGCACGGACGCTATCCAGACGTTGCGCGCCTAAAATTCGCAGCGTTATCAAGTGTGCTAGTTATAAGTAACTGAAAATGGTGGATGGCGGTTAATGTAAAATCCCCATCGTGCCCCAAAACAAGGGTTTTAGTTCTGTCTTCAGGAATCTTGACCTTACCCCATTGAAGTAACCCAC
>NZ_JFHC01000289.1 GCF_000698595.1 Caballeronia glathei
ACCGGCAAGCCCAAGGGCGTGATGGTCCAGCATCGTGAGATGCTCAACTTCCTCTGCTCGATGCGCGATGTCACCGCCATGAGCGCGGCCGACAGGCTTCTCGCCGTCACCACCATCTCCTTCGATATCGCCGGACTGGAGCTGTATCTGCCCTTGAGCACGGGCGCCTGCGTCGTGCTCGCGCGCAGAAGCGATGCGGCCGATCCGCTCGCGCTGCAAGCCCTCCTCGCGAAGCACGACATCAGCTTCATGCAGGCCACTCCGGCGACCTGGCGCATGCTGCTCGATGCGCAGTGGACCGGCAGCGCGCAACTGACGGCCCTGTGCGGCGGCGAAGCCTTGTCTGCCGGTCTGGCTGCCCGTCTCGGCGACAAGGTCAAGTCGCTGTGGAATCTCTACGGTCCCACCGAAACCACGGTCTGGTCTTCGTGCTATCAGACGGGACTCGAAGCGAGCGCGTCATCCACGGTGCCTGTCGGTCGTCCGATCGCCAACACGCGCATGTATCTGCTCGATGCGCAACATCAGCTGGTGCCTGTTGGTGCGGTGGGCGAGCTTTACATCGGTGGC
>NZ_JFHC01000290.1 GCF_000698595.1 Caballeronia glathei
CGGCCGAAGAGGGTCGAACAGCGCCCGTTAAGGGACGCGCACAATGAATCTCCCTTCTTACGAAAGGAGATTGTCATGGAACGTCTGAATTCCGCTGGTGGTCCGCACGTCCGTGGAACAAGGGCAAGCTGACCGGCCAGAAGCCGCCATTGAAGCTCCGGGAAATCTGGGCGATTCGGACGCGACTTCAGATGTCGTTCAATGTTCGTGAGTTGGCGCTGTTCAACTTGACGATCGACAGCAAGCTTCGGGCATGTGACTTGACGCGACTACAAGTGCAGGACGTCTGCGTCGCAGGCCACGTGGTTTCGCGAGCAACGTTCATGCAGCAGAAAACTCAACGACCAGTGCAGTTCGAAATCACGGAGCAGACTCGGCAGAGCGTCGCGGCGTGGATTTCCGCGCGAGATTGGAAACCCGCCGACTATCTCTTTCCGAGCCGGCTGCGTGGCTCACCTCATGTGTCGACACGTCAGTACGCGCATCGTTCACCGTTGGGTCGCATCGATTGGACTTGATGACGCGGCGTATGGCACTCGCACGATGCGCCGTACGAA
>NZ_JFHC01000291.1 GCF_000698595.1 Caballeronia glathei
AGATTCGACCTCAAGACGCCGGGTCGCGAGGATGACACCGTCGAAGTCATCACGGCCAGCGCGGCGGGCGCCGGCGGGCGCTCGCGCGACCTCGTTCTCGCGTTCGGCGGCCGTTCCAACATCACCAGCCTGGACGCTTGCATCACGCGTCTGCGCATTTCGGTCAATGACCCAACCCTCGTCGACGAGGGCAAGCTCAAGGCGCTCGGTGCCGCGGGTGTGATGCGCGTCGGCAACGGCGTGCAGGCGATCTTCGGGCCGCTGTCGGAGAACATGAAGACCGACATGCAGGAATACCTGAAGACAGCGGGCAGCGATGCCGAACTCGCACCTGGCGGAACGCCTGTCGCGGAAGGCGCGGCACCGGCAGCGACCGCGGCCTCTGCGTACAGCCCGACGCAGCAGAAGGCCCGTGCGGAAAAGATTTGCGCGGCGCTCGGTGGTGCGGCCAACATCAAGAAACTCGAAGCGCTTGCCGCCACACGACTGCGCGTCGTACTGTCCGACGCCTCCCGGCTCGACGCCACCGCGCTGAAGTCGGCCGGGGT
>NZ_JFHC01000292.1 GCF_000698595.1 Caballeronia glathei
GCCACCGATGTAAAGCTCGCCCACCGCGCCCGGAGGCATCAGCTGACGTTGCGCATCAAGCAGGTAGATGCGCGTATTGGCGATCGGCTTACCGATGCTTTCGGTCAAATGATCGCCTTTCTGCATCTGAATCCAGGTCGAGTATGTCGTCGTCTCGGACGGACCATAGAGATTGCACAGGCGCTCAACGTCGGTCTCGGCAAAGATTCTTTTCATCAGCGCGAGCTTCAACGGCTCGCCGGCGAGATTGATTGTCTGGATGGATGCCAGCGACGCGCCGGAATCCAGCAGCGAAGTAATCGCCGATGGCACCGTATTGATGAGGCTCACCTCGTGCGGATCCCTGACGAGTGCGAGGACGTTGTCGACCAGATGGACCGTGCCGCCTCGCGTCAAGGGAGCGAAACACTCGTAGATCGACAGATCGAAATTAAGGGAGGTTGCAAACAGGGTCTGCGAAAGTTCCTCCAACGTGAAGGCATCCTGGCTCCAGGTCAGGAAGTTGACGGCGTTGCGATGTTCGATCGCAACGCCCTTGGGC
>NZ_JFHC01000293.1 GCF_000698595.1 Caballeronia glathei
GCTGTAGCCCAGTTCGCCGCCTTCGTGGATCGAACCGGGCGTCTCCGGCGTGACATGCGAGCCGATGTGGCCGGGAAAGGAGAATTGTTTGAAGAATTTCTGCATGCCCTCGGCGTCTTCGCTCTTGTCCGGATACACCTCCGAATAGGTGCCTTCCAGATAGGCGGGGCCGAGCACGCCGGGGGCTCCGTGTCCGGGGCCGGCCATGAAGATCACATCCAGGTCGTCGCGCTTGATCACACGGTTCAAGTGCGCCCAGACGAAGGAAAGAGCCGGACTCGCGCCCCAATGGCCGAGCAGGCGCTGCTTCACGTGATCGGCCTTCAGCGGTTCCTTCAGCAAGGGGTTGTCGATCAGATAGATCATGCCGACCGAGAGGTAGTTGCACGCGCGCCACCAGGCATCGATCAGTCGAAGTTCGTCGGGGCTGAGGGAAGTCTGTTGCGACGCGCCGGAAGCGGGGTGCTTGCCCATGACAACGTCTCCTGAACATGCAGCGTCATCCCAGCGAGTGTGGAGTGTGACGGGTGCGCTGC
>NZ_JFHC01000294.1 GCF_000698595.1 Caballeronia glathei
ACGGTTGGCGCGGACGGCAAGATCAGCCAGCCGTCGTACCAGATCGGCGACAAGACTTACGGCGACGTCGGCAGTGCGCTGAACGGCATTTCGGGCGCAGCTGCAAGCCTGAAATACGTCAGCTTCGGCACGTCCATCGACGAGACGGGTAATCCGCATCCGGCAGCGGTTGCCAGAGGTGTGAATGCGGTGGCCATCGGCGGCAACGCGGCGGCATCGGAAGAAAACAGCTTCGCACTCGGGACGAAGTCACGCGCGTTTGGTGTTGGCTCCGTGGTGATCGGCTACGGCTCGCAGGCAAACGGCGCCAACTCGGTCGCGATTGGCGCGAACTCGGTGGCGTCGGGCGATAATCTGGTCTCGGTTGGTAACTCGAGCCTGAAGCGCCGTATCGTGAACGTGGCCGATGCCACGAACAAGAATGACGCCGTGAACCTCGGCCAGGTCGAGACACTTCTGAGCCAGGCCAGGACGACGAGCCAACAGGCACCGATGAGCCGCGCTGCGGTGATGCGGGCCGCTTCAAGCCTG
>NZ_JFHC01000295.1 GCF_000698595.1 Caballeronia glathei
GCCCAAGGGCGTTGCGATCGAACATCGGACGCTGGCCGCATCCACTTTCGCCCGGCACCAGTTCTATGAGTGCGCGCCGAACGAGCGCTTCCTGCTGCTTTCGTCTCTCGCGTTCGACAGCTCTGTCGCCGGCCTCTTCGGGACGCTCACGAACGGAGGCAGTCTCGCCCTTGTCGATATCGACACTGCGAGGGATCCGAACGCAATCATCAAGCTGATGCGGAATCGCGACATCACACGCGTACTGTGTGTCCCGTCTCTCGGTCAGGCCATTCTCGACAGTATGTCGTCGAGCGGTGAGCATAAGCTTCGGGAGATCATCGTCGCAGGTGAAGCGTGTCCCCCGAATCTCGCGCGGCAAAGCTCGGCGCTGCCTCGACCCGTATCGCTCTATAACGAATACGGTCCTACGGAAGCGACGGTATGGGCAACCGCGTATCGATGCCTTCCTGAAGAAACGAATCTGGTGCCGATCGGCCGTCCCATTGCCAATACGCGCGTCTATCTGCTCGATGCGCAACATCAACTG
>NZ_JFHC01000296.1 GCF_000698595.1 Caballeronia glathei
GGGCATGGAATTCAATCTGATGCAGCGAGTGCTGACGGTAGTGCACAAGCCGGAAGCGCTGCCCTCGGTACTCGAAGGCTTGCGGTCGCTGGGCTTTACGCCGGAACTGGCCGGCGCAGATGAACAACCGGCGAGCATCCTGCAGCCTAAGCAGAAGCCGTGGTGGCCGCTCGCGCTTGCCGGCGTTATCGCGGTTGCTTCTGAAGCCGCAAGTTGGCTAGGCCAACCCTCATGGCTCGTCGCCGCACTCGCTTTATTAGCAGTGGCCGGTTCCGGCCTGACAACGTACAAGAAAGGCTGGATTGCCATCCGCAACGGCAACCTGAACATCAACGCACTGATGAGCATTGCTGTCACGGGCGCGCTGCTTCTCGGTCAGTGGCCGGAAGCAGCGATGGTCATGGTGCTGTTTACGATTGCGGAGCTCATTGAGACCAAGTCGCTCGACCGTGCTCGCAACGCGATTCAGGGGCTGATGCGGCTTGCGCCGGAAAAGGCGACGGTCAAACAGGCGGATGGCACCTGG
>NZ_JFHC01000297.1 GCF_000698595.1 Caballeronia glathei
ATGCGAGGAATGCCGAACTATCGGAGCCGGGGCGAAGAGCGCTTCCGGTCGAGCTTCAGCGGCTCCCGCGTTGGCTCCAAAGCGTCATGCTGCAACAATCGGTCAGCGAGACCCGGTTATCGCAACAGCAACGGTGGGTCAGCGCTAGGATTGGCGCGAACGTAGGCTCGCGTGAAAGACACTTGGCGCGAAGTAGATGCTTTTCCGGAGTAAAGACGTATAGTCCGTAGTCAATTGATTGGCGCTCCCTGTGGTATTGGACCAAGGTCCAATACTTGCGGACGCGCGCCGAGCCTATCCTTGACATGATGTACTTTTTTCGGAGTTTGCGTCGATAGCGCCAACGGCCTGTTAACAACTGTGGTCCGTTCGGCTGGTTTGCACGTACCTTCGGCCTGCGCGCCTCAAACCGCGAATCCAACTGGAGGTTGAAAAAATGAAGCCGATACCGTTTCTCGTCGTGACCGTTGCTGTGTCTGGCTGTGCAAGCCAGTCCATGCCGCCGAGCGCGCAAGCGGTCG
>NZ_JFHC01000298.1 GCF_000698595.1 Caballeronia glathei
CGCAAAGGTGGGGTTTTTGCGTTTGGCTGGGTCGAATGAGCGTTCACTATAAGTGAGAACACTCATTGGTGTGAATGACACGTAGGGCTTGACATAGTCGTGTTGCTCCCCCATAATCGATAGTTCTCTGCGGAGGGGTGCCCGAGTGGCTAAAGGGGGCAGACTGTAAATCTGTTGGCTTACGCCTACGTTGGTTCGAATCCAACCTCCTCCACCAGAATTTTAAAGTAGTGTGCGGTAGGGAATCAGGCCCGTGCGGGTGTAGCTCAATGGTAGAGCAGAAGCCTTCCAAGCTTATGACGAGGGTTCGATTCCCTTCACCCGCTCCAGCATCAAGATGGTTGCGCCCATGTGGCTCAGTGGTAGAGCACTCCCTTGGTAAGGGAGAGGTCGGCAGTTCGATCCTGCCCATGGGCACCAGCAGTAAGCCTAGAATGTTTGCGCGCGGCGCAAGGTACGGAAATCCTGTTAGGAGTCGAAAATGGCCAAAGGTAAATTCGAGCGGACCAAGCCG
>NZ_JFHC01000299.1 GCF_000698595.1 Caballeronia glathei
CTAGCAGCGCGTCGTTGCTCACGCGGCTTCGGTGCGGCCTGTCCCGCTCGGCACGTTGGCGGCGTTGATGAAAGCCGCTGGGGCTGACTTCCAGCACCTCGCATAACACCGAAATCGGCCAGTGATGGCGATTGCGTTCGATGAAGGCGTACTTCACGTCGAGTCCTTCGCGAAGTACGCCGCTGCCTTTTTTAGAATGTCGCGCTCCATCTTCAGGCGGGCCACTTCAGCGCGCAGTCTCGCCAATTCCATCTGCTCCGGGCTTACCGGCTTCATGCCGGCTCCGCCGAGCTTGCCGTCCAGCTCAGCCTTGACCCAGTTGGAAATCGACTGCGCCGGCACACCCAGCGTCGCGCCCACCGCCGCGACGCTCTGGCCGGCCTTGACCAGCCGAACCGCTTCCAGCTTGAATTCGAGCGTGTAGCGCGCCCGCTTCGTCTTGCTCATCTTCTTGACTCTCCTTGCTTGAGTTTAAACGCTCAGCAAGGAATTCGTTTTTCGGGGGCAAGCTCA
>NZ_JFHC01000300.1 GCF_000698595.1 Caballeronia glathei
CGACGAATCCGCGATCACCGGCGAATCGGCGCCGGTGATCCGCGAGTCGGGCGGCGACTTTTCGTCGGTGACAGGCGGCACGCGCGTGCTCTCCGACTGGATCGTCGTGCGGGTGACGGCCAATCCGGGCGAGGCGTTCCTCGACCGCATGATCGCGATGGTGGAAGGCGCGAAGCGCCAGAAGACCCCCAACGAGATCGCGCTGACCATTCTGCTCGTCGCGCTCACGATCGTGCTCCTGCTCGCCACCGCGACGCTGCTGCCGTTCTCCATGTTCTCCGTCGACGCAGCGCACGCGCTGAAGATGCCGGGCGAGGTCGTCTCGATCACCGCGCTGATCGCGCTGCTCGTGTGCCTGATCCCGACCACGATCGGCGGCCTGCTCTCGGCGATCGGCGTGGCGGGCATGAGCCGGATGATGGTCGCCAACGTGATCGCGACCTCGGGCCGCGCGGTGGAAGCGGCGGGCGACGTCGACGTGCTCCTGCTCGACAAGACCGGCACGATCACGC
>NZ_JFHC01000301.1 GCF_000698595.1 Caballeronia glathei
TGATGCTCCAGCCACAACTGGAACATCAGCACGTTCCATAGCTGACGATGCCAGTTGTATTCTCCGGAAAGGTGCTGCTCCCACTTGCTGCGGACGATGGCTGCGTCGAAGAAGCCTTCCTGACGAAGCCGTGCAGCATCCAGCAACGATTCCGCCCACTCACGCAGCTCGCTGCGCAGCCACGCTGCGATGGGCACGGCAAATCCCATCTTGGGCCGCTCGACGAGTTCCCGCGGCACGTATCGATACAGGACCTGTCGCAGCGCCCACTTGGTCTGCCCGTCGCGAACCTTCATCGACTGGGGCAGCCGCCATGCGAACTCGACGACGCGGTGATCGAGAAAGGGAACGCGGGTCTCCAGGGAAACGCCCATCGCGGCGCGATCGATCTTGGTGAGAATATCGTCGGGAAGGTAGGTGATCATGTCGAGTGCCATCATGCGCTGCACGGCGTCCAGACCGGTCAATGGAGGCGCATGGCCCGTCAGGAAGGTCGGCGGTTGATG
>NZ_JFHC01000302.1 GCF_000698595.1 Caballeronia glathei
GTGATCACCGTGTTTCGAAACAAGCACGTGAGCCAGCAGGCCCGCCGTCGGGATGCCCTTATCGATGACGTGCGCCGGCACCGGTGCCTGAGTTAAGGTTTCGCAGCGAGCGCACACCCATTTGCCACGAACGTGACGCTCGACGGTGAACACGCCCGGCGTGTAATCGAGCTTCTCGCTGACATCCTCGCCGATGCGCTTGAGCTCACAGCCACAGCCGCAGACGGTCGACTCGGGCTCGTGATGGACATGGACACGTGGAAGGTTCGCCGGAAGCGGCGCCCGGCGCGGTTTGTTCGGCGCGTCTTTGGTCTTTGGCTCGGTGGACAGCCTCTCCAACTCGAGTTCGATGGCGGCCAGGTCGGCATCGATAGCTTCATCGAGCAGGCTTTGCTGCTCGTGACCGAGCTTCTCGCTTCGGGCCGCAAACTTCCAGCGTTTAAGTACGGCCATTTCGTGCGTGAGTTGCGCGAGCTTCGCGTCGCTGAATCGTAGT
>NZ_JFHC01000303.1 GCF_000698595.1 Caballeronia glathei
GCCGCCAGCGCTTCCTGAGTCGCGACATCGCCACACGACGCCATGACGACGTCCGGTTCCTCGCCCTCGTCGTTGCTCGCGCGCCGCCACACGCCCACACCCTTCGCGCAGTGCACGATGGCTTCGTCCATGGTAGTGAACTGCAGGTGCTTCTGCTTGTCCGCCACGATGATGTTGATGCAGTCGGTCGAGCGCAAGCATTCGTCGGCCACCACGAGCAGGGTATTCGCGTCGGGCGGAAGGTAGACACGCGTGACGGACGGGCTCTTGTTGGTGACGAGGTCGATGAAGCCCGGGTCCTGATGCGAGAAGCCGTTGTGATCCTGCCGCCACACGGTCGACGACAACAGGATGTTCTGCGACGACACTGACGCGCGCCACGGCACATGGTTCTTGCAGATGTCCAGCCATTTCGCATGCTGGTTGAACATCGAATCCACGACGTGTGCGAATGCCTCGTAGGTGTGGAAAAAGCCATGCCGCCCCGAAAGCAG
>NZ_JFHC01000304.1 GCF_000698595.1 Caballeronia glathei
ACCGCCTACGGCAAGAACATCGCGCCGCGCATCGCGGCGCATCTGGACGTCGCGCAGATCAGCGACATCACCGCAGTCGACGCACCGGATACCTTCGAGCGCCCGATCTACGCGGGCAACGCGATCGCGACTGTTCAGTCCAGCGATCCGATCAAGGTGATTACCGTGCGCGCAACGGGTTTCGATCCGGTCGCCGCAGAAGGCGGCAGCGCATCGGTCGAGAAGATCGAAGCAGCCGCGGACGCAGGCATGTCGCAGTTCGTGAGCCGCGAGCTGACGAAGCTGGATCGTCCGGAGCTGACGTCGGCGACGATCATCGTTTCCGGTGGTCGCGGATTGGGCAACGGCGAGAACTACACGAAGATCCTCGAACCGCTCGCGGACAAGCTGGGCGCGGCGCTGGGCGCATCGCGCGCGGCAGTCGATGCGGGCTTCGTGCCGAACGACTATCAGGTCGGCCAGACCGGCAAGATCGTCGCGCCGCA
>NZ_JFHC01000305.1 GCF_000698595.1 Caballeronia glathei
GAGGCAGCGCTCGGTCAGCAAGCGATAGGTCTGGACGCGCCCATGCCGCAGGCCGCTTTGATCTGGATGTCGGTCGCGCCCTCGAGGTACAGGCGGATCGCGCGCTCGCGTTGTCGGTAGAGCGTACGCCGCTCAACCGATAGTGCGAGGTCGTCGATGGCCGCCCAGTTACCCAAATCGACGTCCCCCGGCAATCCCGCGTCGCAATGCAAGGGACTACCGGCCCGTAGTCGCGACCGTCGTGTCATCGGGAGCCTCCGCCAGCCGTCCGTTACGACACAAGATTAGTTGAAGTTGCGCATCAAGTTACAAGTTTAATTGACGGGGTGGCCGCGATAGTCACAACTTTAGTTGAAAGGGAATTTTTTGGGCCTGAGCCAAGTCGGACAAGCAACTCCGTGAAATTGTGCGTCGCACAACGATGCTAACAATTTTAATTGCGCGAGCGACGCTCACACAACTAATGTTGTTACCA
>NZ_JFHC01000306.1 GCF_000698595.1 Caballeronia glathei
GCGGCGCGTTGCAGGTCCCCGCAATACTTCGCGAACATCGTATCCATGAAGCGCTCCGCTCCCTTGCACGACACAGACGCACGTGCCACCAACGGGCATGGTTGCAGCGATCCCTGACGCGGCCGCCCGATTCACCGAAGATCAAGACCTGCGCCCAAGCATCCTGCGCAACTGCAATCCGGAACCTGCCATCGACTCGCGGCGCATGCGCGGCGCGGGTGACGGCGCATTGAAACATGGCGCGTACGCGCGCTACATGCAAAACACGCCTTAATAACCATAACAACATCGAGGTGCGTCGACGCACGAGTTCATTGATACAGGAAGCGCCAACCGAGCGCCATAAAACCGAAGGAGATGTTGAGACATGGCACATAGTTCCACCCCCGCGCCCGCGCGCGCGACCAGGACCCCGAACCGGTGGGGCCAGCTCGTGATCGGCCTCATCTGCATGGGCCTCGTCGCGAATC
>NZ_JFHC01000307.1 GCF_000698595.1 Caballeronia glathei
GAGCCTCGTGCGGCCGCTGCGTGTTGTACACGCGGCGCCATCGTTCCAGTTCCTGCTGCACGTGCGCGTGCGTGGTGAACGTGTGCCGCTCCAGCACCTCAGCCTTCAGCGTGCGATGAAACCGTTCGTCCTTGCCATTGGTCTGCGGGTGATAGGGCCGGCTGTAGCTCACGTGAATGCCCAGTCTGATCATCCAGACGGCCAGCTCGGTGAGCTGGCCCGGTGCACTGGGCGAACCCCAGGGCGCGCCGTTGTCGGTGTTGATGCGTGCGGGCAGCCCGTAGCAGCGAAACGCCCGCTCCAGCTCGGTCTGCACGACCTGCGTGGTGGTCCGCGCGCAGGCCGTGAGCACGACGTTAAAGCGCGAGTGGTCGTCGAGCACCGTCAGCGCCGCGCAACGGCCGCCCTCCAGGGTCGGGAAATCGCCCTTGAAGTCCATCTGCCACAGCGAATTCGGGTACGCGTGTTC
>NZ_JFHC01000308.1 GCF_000698595.1 Caballeronia glathei
GAACTAATTTCGCAACAGCTTCTTAGTAGTGGATTCGGTTTTATCAGCCCGTTGACTGTTCGTGATTTGGTAAAGACTGCTGCGGGTGAGTCGAGGCGATTCCGGTCGCGTCGAAAGACCGGTTGAGTTGTTGCGAAGTTGGCGGATCGCCGACTTGGTGTTGTATGGGTTCACACCTTTTGGATGCTACTTCCCTACTTGATTGGTCCACAGAGGCCTAGCAGGGTCAAAGCGCAGTTCGTTGACTTTCGCGTAACAAACAACGGGGAGCGCACAAGTCTCGATTTCTAACGACGCTGCCTCACCAAGCTCGATGCAATCTCTCCGTCTAGCGTTGCTCACACGGCGGTCAAAGGCGGACTTTCGAAGTATCCAAGGAGACACATGATTTCCGAAGTAATGGATTTTATTGCAAGCAATAACGTTAGTTTCATCGACCTTCGTTTCACCGACACGCGCGGCAAAGAA
>NZ_JFHC01000309.1 GCF_000698595.1 Caballeronia glathei
TTGATGACTTCGTGGTGCTACCTTGTAGCAAATATCGTGCCCCGCGGTGCGTCAAGACTGATAGCGGCCCGAGCGGGGTCCACACGACGTTGCGAACCCTGGCCGGGACAAGGCCGTGACTGCTTATTTGCGTCCGCAGGCACGCGCATCAAGACTGTGGGCCAGTGCACCAATGCTGTACGAGGCTCATCGGAACGAGAGATCATTGCATCACTCTTCTAGAGTAGAGGGTCGCGAGTATCAGACGGTTGGCGCCGCCCCCGCTCGCGCCATGCCGTTAAGGCTTGAGAACGACCTTAATACAGCCGTCTTCCTTGTCACGGAAGGTTTTTTACATGCCGGGCCCTTCCGAGAGCGACACCGTATGGGTGATCACGAAGGACGGATCAATCTGTCCTTCCTGATTCGGCGCAGCAGATCGTCGGTCCAGCGGTTCACGTGAGTCTGACCCATTCGCCATGTG
>NZ_JFHC01000310.1 GCF_000698595.1 Caballeronia glathei
CAGCATGAAGGGGGTGACGCTTTCGCGATGAGCGAGCGCATTCATGCGTTCGTACAACTCGGGAGGCAGGGCAAAGGGCAGCGTGGCGCCACGTCCGCTGATCTGCGCGGGACGGGGCCGGTCGGTGGGCAGATCGAGGGGTGCGAGCCCGGCGAGCTGGTTGCGCCAGTATTGAGTCTGGCGCTCGAGCTCGGCGCCGGCGAGCCAGTCGCGCTGCCACAGGGTGTAGTCGGCGTACTGCACGGCCAGCGGCGGCAGGGCGGGGGGCTGGTTGCGCAGCGCGGCGGTATAGCAGGCGCCGAGCTCGCGCACCAGCACGCCGGTGGACCAGCCATCGGAGACGATGTGATGCATGGTGAACAGCAGGACGTGTTCGTCTTGCGCGAGGCGCAGCAGTTGGGCGCGCAGGAGCGGACCGTGCTGAAGATCGAAGGCGCGGGTGGCTTCGTCTTGCGCGAGGCGG
>NZ_JFHC01000311.1 GCF_000698595.1 Caballeronia glathei
GGAATCACGCTCGTGGATCAGCCCGTGACGGCGCAGAATCTCTGTAATGGTGGCCGGTGCGGGCACATTGGCGTGGCCGAGGTCTCGCAGGCGTCGCTCGATCTTGCGTCCACCCCAGCCGTGCTGACGACGCAGTTCGAGCACCAGCGCAACGGTCTGATCCGATGAGCGCATGGGGCTGTGATGCGGGCGGCGTGACTGGTCAGCCAGGCCTTCGCCGCCCTGCGTCCTGTGGCGCTCGACCCATTTATAGCCGGTCTGGCGACTGATGTTGAAGCGCCGGCATAACTCGCTGAACGGCAACGTCCGCCCGCTGGCCAGGCAAATGAATTCTTCTCTGAGACTCATGGTGTCTTTTACGTTCCAGGGCATGGATGGATCCGGGCGTTCAATTGCCCGAAAGTGTCAACCATGTCCCCGTACACCTGTCAGTTATGTCTCCAGTCTGTACAC
>NZ_JFHC01000312.1 GCF_000698595.1 Caballeronia glathei
CGTTGGCGACTCGAACGGTGTCTGGGACGGCCGGCGGCTTCAGCAGCTGCTCGGCAATCTCGTTCTGAATGCATTCAAGTACGGGACGCCCGACGCGCCTATGCGCGTGGTGCTCACGGGTACGGCTGCAGAAATTTGCTTTGAGGTGAAAAACAGCGGGCCCGTTATCGAGCGATCGACCTTGGACCGCATCTTTGACCCGCTTCACCGTGGCGCAGAGAAAGAGCACAACTACGAAGCCGAGAGTCACCTCGGGCTCGGTCTGTACATCGCACGGAAGATTGCCGAGGCCCACGGCTGCACGCTGGAAGCGCGCTCGGACGCAATAGAAACTGTTTTCACCGTGCGGCTACCGCGCTCCCGATAGCCGGCGCGTACGGTCTGACCTTCGGCCGCCCAAATCATGGGCGGCATATGGCGTCGCGCCGGAGCTTAAAAGTCGAAGGGCCGC
>NZ_JFHC01000313.1 GCF_000698595.1 Caballeronia glathei
TCAGGGCACACTCGTAGCGCAGTTCCGTGTCCACGGCAGGACCGGCGAGAATGCGGTCGACCTGGCGCTGCGCTTCTTCGTGGCGTTGCCCGAGCGCAAGTGCCCACGCCGCGGCGAGTCGCAAGCGGGGGCGCTGCTCCAGTTCCCACTCAGGCAGCAGGTCGAACCAGTCGAGCACGACGCTCAGGTGTCCTCGTCCCACCGCATCGTAGAGACTGCGCTCGGCGAGTTCGTAGGCGGTCCGGTGCTGGCCGGCCGCATGCGCATGGCGCGCGGCTTCCTCGATCATTCCGCGCGCGACGAACCACCTCATGGCGCGCGCATGCAACTCCTCGCGTCCGGCGGCAGGCAGGCGCCCCAGGCGCACGCGCAGCGCGTCGCGCACCACGGTGTGCAGGCGGCACCATGCGCTGTCCTCTACGGTGATGAACACGGGCGTTTCGCGC
>NZ_JFHC01000314.1 GCF_000698595.1 Caballeronia glathei
ATAGATGCCACAGGTGGAAAAATAATTAGCTTGCCCGCGAACTCGGCAGCCATCGAAATTCCCTCCATCCGGCTCGACCCCGGGTCGGAGGCTGTACCGGCCGGTAAGAATCGACTCAATTCTCATTTGTCGCTCCAACATACAGCAGCGCTGCCCGGCCCTGCGACGCATATGCGAAGCGCGCAGTCATCACTCAACGAGACTTCGCCGCCCAGCGCGACTCGTCCGTTCGGCTGAGGCGCTTCGCTTTTAGATCATACGGTTGCCCGCCTCGGCCCGACACGGTCGGACATCGGCGGGTCGATAAAGTGTCCGGACGTCGGCAGAGACCAGCACGCGGGAAGCGTCGCCTCGCATTGACGCCCGCCGAAGTGACTAGCCAGATAAAGCAAGCCTGGGACGCTTTGGCGCGGCAGCGACGTAAACCAGCTTTTT
>NZ_JFHC01000315.1 GCF_000698595.1 Caballeronia glathei
AATTGCCTCGCGGCTGCTATCCTTGACTGTGTCCGCGACGGCAAAGAGCGCGAGCACTCGAACTTCGTCAATCAGCATTACAACCGTCTTGCCTTGACGTTCAAGAGCGTCGAGTCGCTCTTCCAGGTCCGCAGAGCAGCGACCGAGTTCCTCGACCAGACGGTGATTGCCAAGCGAGTAGCTCCTTCCGTCGACTACGCCGCGAACGCCTCGCCCTGGAATTGCCTCGAATTCTTCAACGGGGTATTGCGTTACGTTGTCAGCGACGGCCGCTCGGAGAACAGCCATCGATACGGGATGGTCAGAACGGCCTGACAGGCTCGCAGCGAGCGAGCGGACCCGAGCGGCATCGATGTCGGTTACACGCAGTTCGAACTCCGTCTGAACCGGTTTGCCATGTGTGATGGTTCCGGTCTTGTCCAACGCGAGCCA
>NZ_JFHC01000316.1 GCF_000698595.1 Caballeronia glathei
CTATCACGCGTACGAGGACAAACTCGACGCACTGTTCGCCGTTCAAAAGTAACCGTTTTGCTGGAGGAAGACACGATGAGCGAAGCAGACAACAATGCGCCGGCTGCCGGCACGTTCAAACCGAAGAAGTCCGTCGCGCTTTCAGGCGTGACGGCGGGCAATACCGCGCTGTGCACCGTCGGGCGCACGGGAAATGACCTGCACTACCGCGGCTATGACATCCTGGAACTCGCGGGTGCCTGCGAATTCGAGGAAATCGCCTATCTGCTGGTGCACGAAAAGCTGCCGACGCAGGCCGAGCTGACCGCGTACAAGACGAAGCTCAAGTCGCTGCGCGGCCTGCCCGCGAACGTGAAGGCCGCGCTCGAATGCGTGCCCGCTTCGGCACATCCGATGGACGTGATGCGCACCGGCGTC
>NZ_JFHC01000317.1 GCF_000698595.1 Caballeronia glathei
GTTGTCGGTGCCCATTGCGAACATGCCGAGCGCCAAGATGAGCAATCGTCGATCCATATCAACTTTCCTTATCGGGTCTATTGATGCCTTCAATGCGGCTCGACACACATCGTCGCGCGGCATCGCGCGCCCCAACGCATCGAGCATAAATGCTGGGGCGATGAGGGCATAAGCGGAGGATAAGGACTGTTGACGGCGTCTCAAACGTCATATATACCCTCGTTTTAGGACATGCCGCGCGGAGGGGCAACATGCACAGGATCGGCTTCGTTGTGTTCCCCCATTTCCATATGATCGGCTTCGCGGCAATCACCGTATTCGAACTCGCGAACCTCGTGCTCGATGAGCCGGCCTACGAACTGACGGTCCTTTCCGAAGCGGGCGGACTGGTGTCCGCCTCGGCGGGCATCAGGATA
>NZ_JFHC01000318.1 GCF_000698595.1 Caballeronia glathei
ATTGCCGCTGCAGCAACTGAAGAAGATCAACCGTCAGATGACGGCGGCCGAAGTCAAAATGCGGCAGGCCAAGCGCGAAATGATCGAGGCGAACCTGCGTCTCGTGATTTCGATCGCGAAGAAGTACGTGAACCGCGGCATGCAATTCCTTGATCTGATTCAGGAAGGCAATATCGGCTTGATGAAGGCCGTCGATAAATTCGAATATCGGCGCGGCTGGAAGTTCTCCACGTATGCAACGTGGTGGGTGCGGCAGGCCGTGACGCGTTCGCTCGCCGACCAGGCGCGCACGATTCGCGTGCCGGTGCACATGATCGAGACGATCAACAAGCTCAATCGCATTTCGCGCGAGATTCTTCAGCAGACGGGCCAGGAAGCGCATCCCGCCGTGCTCGCCGAGCGCATGGA
>NZ_JFHC01000319.1 GCF_000698595.1 Caballeronia glathei
GGGCGCTTCATCGGCACCTGCGAGCCGAAGCTTTTCACGCGCTCGGGCGGCATCGTCGACGGAATCAGCGGCGTCCAGACCGGCCCCGGCGCGACGCAGTTCGCGCGAATGCCCTTGTCGGCGAGCAGTTGCGCGAGGCCGCCGGTGAAGTTCTGGATCGCGCCCTTGGTCGTCGCGTAGGCGATGAGGCCGGGATTCGGCGCGTCCGCGTTCACCGACGACGTGTTCACGATCGCGCCACCCGGCTTCATGTGCGGCAGCGCCGCCTTCGTGATGCGAAACATCGCGCCGATATTGGTGGAGAACGTCTTGTCCCACTCGTCGTCGCTGATGTCTTCCAGGCCGTCGTAGGTCATCTGGTACGCCGCGTTGTTGACGAGCACGTCGATGCGCCCGAACGCCTC
>NZ_JFHC01000320.1 GCF_000698595.1 Caballeronia glathei
GCAGTGCACGCAGTTCTGCGCGTTGATCTGCAGGCGTTCGTTGCCGTCGTCGGTCTTCACGAACTCGTACACTGCCGCCGGGCAATAGCGGCTCTCCGGACCCGCATAGGTGCGCAGATTCACGTTCACCGGCACCGAGGCATCCTTGAGCGTCAGATGCGCCGGCTGGTTTTCCTCGTGATTCGTGTTCGAGATGAAGACCGATGACAAACGGTCGAACGTCAGCTTGCCGTCCGGCTTCGGATACACGATCGGCTTGCACTGCGACGCGGGCCTGAGCGTCTCGTTGTCCGCGTGCTGATGATGCAGCGTCCACGGCACGTTGCCGCCCATCACCTTCTGTTCCAGCCCGACCATCAGCGTGCCCAGGTACAGGCCCTTGCTCATCCACTGCTTGAAGTTG
>NZ_JFHC01000321.1 GCF_000698595.1 Caballeronia glathei
AAGTTCACCATAACAAGTGCGCAATCGGTCTGAAAATCCCGATCATCGCCTCATCACCAAAGGCAATCCGAATCAGCTCAAGACATCAGTATTCAAGCTCGGGGGAGGTGGTACATGTGCGGAATCGTCGGCTTTTTGGGTGGACGCTGGGACCGAACGGAGCATCCGAAGATGAGAGCCCGGAGAATGGCAAACGCCATCAGCTACCGCGGTCCCGACGACGCAGGCTACTGGACCGACGACGAACGGCGCATCGCCTTCGGCCATCGCCGGCTTGCGATCCAGGATCTCACCGCCGCGGGCCATCAGCCGATGTCATCCGCCAGTGGACGATACGTCATCGTTTTCAACGGCGAAATCTACAATCACCAGCAGTTGCGGCAACTGATCGAGAAT
>NZ_JFHC01000322.1 GCF_000698595.1 Caballeronia glathei
ATCACCTTCCGCTGTACAGACAAGAACGCATCTTCGCGCGTGCCGGCCTGGCCATTCCCCGATCAACACTGGGCCAATGGGTGGGCACGTGTGGCGTTCAACTGCAGCCGTTAGTCGACGCGCTAAAAGAGAAGATCCTGAAGCATCGCGTGTTGCACGCCGACGAGACACCGATTTCGATGCTCAGTCCGGGAAAGGGGAAGACGCACCGCGCTTATCTCTGGACTTATTGCCCGGGAGCATTCGAACCATTGAAGGCGGTTGTCTACGACTTTGCCGAGAGCCGCGCGGGCGAACATGCGCGAGCCTTCCTTGACCCATGGCGCGGCCACTTGGTGTGCGATGACTTCGCGGGCTATAAGCAGCTGTTTGCCCAAGGCGTGACCG
>NZ_JFHC01000323.1 GCF_000698595.1 Caballeronia glathei
CCCAGCCACTTCGCCGACAATCTTGGGAAAGAGGTTTTCAACAACGCGCTGGCGGGCTTTTTCCGCCAATTGCTCGCGCATCTTTTTGACCTTCTCATCGGGTGCCATCGCAATGAGGGTCGTCATGTCCAGGCGCGTGTACCAGACTTCCAGAGGATTCATCCGGGAATACTCCCGCAGGTGCTCTCGGTAGGCGCGCACGCATTCCAGGACGCCTCTGCGGCAATCTGCGTCCGGCAACTGGTTATCGCGTCCCGCGACAGCAAAACTGACGGCCAACCGTTTCAGATCCCATTCCCAAGGTGCCGGCAGCGTTTCGTCAAAGTCATTCAGATCGAAGACCAGATTGCGCTCCGGCGTGGCAAACAAGCCAAAATTC
>NZ_JFHC01000324.1 GCF_000698595.1 Caballeronia glathei
CTTCAACGGCGAAATCCTGGCGCCGCTCAATGTCGAAGGCGACCGGCACCCGAGCGCCTGGTCGAACGGCGAGGTGGCCACCACGCCCGGCTTCAAGGAAGCGTTCCGGCAATTCAGCGAAGGCGGCTGGCAGGGCGTGCTGCATCCCGTCGAATATGAAGGGCAGGGCTTGCCCAAGCTGATCGCGACGCCGTGCATCGAAATGCTGAACTCCGCGAACCTGTCGTTCGCGCTGTGCCCCCTCCTGACCGACGGCGCCATCGAAGCGCTGCTCACGGCGGGCACCGAGGAGCAAAAGCGCCTCTACGTGCCGAAGCTCATCTCGGGCGAATGGACCGGCACGATGAATCTCACCGAGCCGCAGGCGGGCTCCGATCTC
>NZ_JFHC01000325.1 GCF_000698595.1 Caballeronia glathei
TCCCGAGTCCGCACGATAGCTGTCAGGCAGGAACATCAAGGACAGGACGGCGTGCCCTTGGTGTTCGTGGCGTGCGTGCTCGCCAGCCATCCCGGCCACCGCGACGATTCGTCATGCGAAAGTGGAATCCGCGACGCGAACCCGGCAGGAGGAGGCGAGTATGGACACCGTGATGAAGACGCCTGGAAAGGCAAACACCGAAGTCAGTAACATCGTGGAGGACGTCCCGGTCGTTCGCTCGCGCGCAGAACGCCTTGCCGCAGGGCAGGCGTTGCGCGAAAGCGTGCCGCGCAGCAGTCATGGCGACTGGACACCGTCGACCCAGCGCCTAGACCCGATAGAGATCCTGGAAGAATCGAATCAGGAT
>NZ_JFHC01000326.1 GCF_000698595.1 Caballeronia glathei
GCCGAACGCCGGCCTCGGCCCTCGCTCGCCAGCGGATGCGGGACGCGAATCCTCGCCACGCGGCTTGAACGTACGCCGCTCGTCGTTGCCGCGCGTCGTGCCGCGATCGCCGAACGTCGGCCTCGGCCCGCGCTCGCCAGCAGAAGCCGAACGCGCATCGTCGCCACGCGCTTTGAACGGACGGCGCTCGTCGTTGCCGCCCGGGCGTTCGCCGCGCGGCGCGGGGCGGTCGCCGAATGACGGTCTCGGCCCGCGCTCGCCAGCGGAAGCGGAACGCGCATCGTCGCCGCGCGCCTTGAACGGACGGCGCTCATCGTTGCCGCGCGTCGCGCCGCGATCGCCGAACGCCGGCCTCGG
>NZ_JFHC01000327.1 GCF_000698595.1 Caballeronia glathei
GGCGGGCATCAGGATAGACAGCGAGCCCTTCGGCGAGGCTGTTTTCGATACGGTCATGTTCGCTTCAGGTGTCGAAACCGCCTTCGCTTCACCGGCACTGAACGGTTTTGTCAAACACGCGCTCAAGACCTCCAGGCGCGTCGCGGCCCCATGCACCGGCGCCTTTGTTCTGGCCGAAGCAGGTGCGCTCGATGGCCGTCGCGCAACGACCCACTGGCGATTCGCAGGCGACCTGAAGCGTCGCTTCCCGAAAGTGGCCGTCGAGGAAGATCAGATCTTTATCGTCGACGGATCGATCTGGACGTCAGCGGGCATGGCCGCGACGATCGACATGGCGCTTGCGATGATCGAG
>NZ_JFHC01000328.1 GCF_000698595.1 Caballeronia glathei
ACCATGACCGTACCGGTGTGGTGGTGCTTGGGCAGTTGCACGCCGGGCGGTGCCTTCATCATTACGATCCATTCACCACGGATCGGATCAAGCTTGAAGTATTTCACCAGGATCTCTTCTGAATAGGGCGTCAACGGTACCCACGGCAGCGATTCGCCATCGATGACTGCGGTGTCGATTTGTTCGTAAAGCATATCTGTCTCCATTGGTGTGGATGTGGTCGAAAATCGGAAAACGTGTCAGGGGTGGCCCGCCCATCAGACACAGGCGGGCAACCCTGGAATTGCGGAGGGAGCCGGTCGGTTCAGGCGAGCGGGGTGCCCGTGAGGGTGGCGCGCAGCATCTTTCTTGG
>NZ_JFHC01000329.1 GCF_000698595.1 Caballeronia glathei
GTGCAGCCGATCCTCAACATGGTCAATCACGAGACCAACGAGCTTTTCTTCGACAACCTCGAAATCCCCGCCGAGAACCTGATCGGCGAGGAAGGGCAGGGCTTCAGGTACATCCTCGACGGGCTGAACGCCGAGCGCACGCTGATCGCGGCGGAATGCATCGGCGACGGCTACTGGTTCGTCGACAAGGTCACGCAGTATGCGAAGGAGCGCGTCGTGTTCGGGCGGCCGATCGGGCAGAACCAGGGCGTGCAGTTCCCGATCGCGCGCTCGTTCGTCAACGTCGAGGCGGCGAGCCTGATGCGTTTCGAGGCCGCGCGCCGCTTCGACGCGCACGAGCCGTGCGGCGC
>NZ_JFHC01000330.1 GCF_000698595.1 Caballeronia glathei
TGACTGTTCGATCGTCTGGCGCCACACGCCGGGGGGGTGCATATTCGCGCCCATATGCAGCAGCACGACGTCGCCTGCGTCGTCCAGCCGCAATTGCACGCCAGCGTTGTGCAGTCGCATGTAGCGGACGCACGATTGCATTGCCGCGCGCAACGTTGGTTCTTCCCGGAGCACCAGCGCCAGCATGCCCAGATTGGCCAGGCTTCTCGTTTCCGCAAGCAACAATCCGAAGGCCTCCTGTCCGGACAGACGTGCCGACTCTTCCAGCAGCCATCCCACCGAATCGGCACTGATCATCAGGTTCGGATCGTCGAGGACCGTGGCCGGCAGCCTGGCCATCCGCAGCATA
>NZ_JFHC01000331.1 GCF_000698595.1 Caballeronia glathei
GCTGAGCGTGAGATCGAACTTGGCGCCGGCCTCGGCTGCGGGCAGCACCTCGAGCGTGAGCCCGGGCAGGGCGAGCGCTTCCATCGGCGCGTTCTGCAATACGAACATGACCTGGAACAGCGCCGTGCGGCTGGTGTCGCGAACCGGCGCGAGCGCCTCGACGAGCTTCTCGAAAGGCAGATCCTGATGGGCGTAGGCGGCAAGCGTGGTGTCACGGACTTGCGCGAGCAGCTCGCGCAAGGAGGGCGTGCCCGAGAGATCGGCGCGCAGCACGAGGGTATTGACGAACAGGCCGATGAGCGGCTCGATCTGCGCGTGCGTGCGATTGGCGATGGGCGAGCCCACGGC
>NZ_JFHC01000332.1 GCF_000698595.1 Caballeronia glathei
TTCAAGACGGGATGCGCTGACGCTTACTCGCGGTCCGCCGCGTCTACTTTTAGTTTGGCAATTTCAAGGTCTAACTTCTCTCGTTCTTGCGCGGCCTTTCGCAGTGTCCCGATATTGACCCAAAAACCTACGAGCGCCCCGATCGGCACCGCGACCAGTAGGATGACCGCCCAGGTATGTCGGCTCAGCTCGATCAGCGCGTCCATCGTCGCTCCGTCGTTTTCGTCCGGATTGAGAAGAGGCGCGGAGGTGGCGCACGACGACGGGCAGCGACGCGCGTCCCGCGGTTGTTGGCAGCATAGGTGAGCGCGAAACCCGGCGTTCACCATTTTCACCAGTGAAA
>NZ_JFHC01000333.1 GCF_000698595.1 Caballeronia glathei
CAATACGTCAGCATTCGCTACAGCGAACGACTGACCGAAGCAGGCATCGAGCCGTCGGTTGGCAGCCGGGGCGACAGCTACGATAACGCGCTGGCTGAAACGATCAACGGCCTGTACAAAGCAGAAATGATTCATCGTCGTGCACCGTGGAAAACGCGTGAGTCTGTCGAATTGGCGACGCTGGAATGGGTAGCCTGGTTCAACCATCATCGGCTGATGGAACCTCTCGGCTATATCCCGCCCGCTGAAGCTGAGGCAAACTACTACCGGCAATTCAGCAATACCATCGCTGTGCCGGCATCAACTTAAACCAACCAGCCTCCACAATTCCCGGGGCGGTTCA
>NZ_JFHC01000334.1 GCF_000698595.1 Caballeronia glathei
GAAGATCGAGAAGATCTCGCCCCAGCACAGGAAGATCATCGCGGCGAAGAACATGAACGCGTACGGGTTGTGGCCGAACCACATGAGGCCGAGCAGCGCCGCGCCTTCGCCGAGGAAGATCACGAACATCGTGTTCTCACGCCCGAACTTGTCGGAGAGAAAGCCGCACAGCGGTCGCGTGAAGCCGTTGCAGAGGTTGTCGATGGAGAGCGTCATCGTGAGCAGCGGCAGGGTCACGCCGAGCACGGCCACGGGCATCTTGGCGAAGCCGAACTCCTTGGCGATCGGGCCGAGCTGCGCGGTCGCGATGATGCCGCCCGCCGCGACGAACACGAACAT
>NZ_JFHC01000335.1 GCF_000698595.1 Caballeronia glathei
CAGCGGCAGGCGCGCGGGGCGTTCGAGTGCTTGCAGGGGCGGCAGCGGTCTCGTGGCGCTGGCTTGACGAGGCGATTCCTCCTGCAGAGCCTCAGCAAGCGACGAGACGCTGGGCGCATCGAACAGGGTGCGCAGGGGCAGCTCGATGGAAAGAGCTTCGCGCAGGCGCGAGACGAGCTGCGTGGCGAGCAGCGAGTGCCCGCCGAGCGCGAAGAAGTTATCGAAGACGCTCACCCGCTCGAGGCCGAGCACGCTGGCGAAGCACTGCGCGAGCGTGTGTTCGAGCGAGGAGCGTGGCGCGACGTAGGTGTCGAGGCGTTGCCATTGCGGATTG
>NZ_JFHC01000336.1 GCF_000698595.1 Caballeronia glathei
GCCGGAAGGCCGCAGCATCGTCGTGCTTGCCAAGCAGCGGTTCAACCTGCGCGAGCGCGGGATGGCAGACCTGCATGCCACGTTCATCCCCTTCACCGCGCAAACGCGAATGAGCGGAGTCGACTTGCCGGATCGCGAGATTCGCAAGGGCGCGGCGGAGTCGGTGAAGCGCTACGTCGAGCGTCATCACGGCGTGTATCCGAAGGAAGTGCAGACGGCGGTGGAAGAAGTCGCGAGGCGCGGCAGCACGCCACTCGTCGTGGCGGACAAGCAGGGTGATGTTGCGCGCGTGATCGGCGTGATTGAACTCAAGGACATCGTCAAGGGCGGCATC
>NZ_JFHC01000337.1 GCF_000698595.1 Caballeronia glathei
GCTCGCCGTCTCGGGCATCGTCGTGCGCTTCTGCATGGTCTGTGACCGCTACCGCTTGTCCAGAACGCGATCGGGGCCCTGTCTGCCTGGCCAAAGTCGGTGTGTCCGTCACTTTCGATTTGCAACTGTTCCTGTTGCTCTTCATGCCCCCGCTCTTGTTCTTCATGCGGTGCCGCTCGATCCTGGTGCTTGCGTTCGGAATCGTGTTCATGACGGTGCTCGCGGTCGGCTACTTCGGACATGCGCTGGTGCCAACGGTTTTGCTGCCTGTCGCGTTCGCGCTCGCAGTCCTGTGAATGCGTGGCCAGGTTACTCACCAATGCCTCGTCG
>NZ_JFHC01000338.1 GCF_000698595.1 Caballeronia glathei
CACGCGCCGCGACATGAAGTGCCTCGGATGCACGCGGCAGCGACAAAGCAAAGCGCTTTGGTAGGCGCGGCGAGAGCGAAGTGATCGGTTGTGGCATACCTCGCGTCGGAGCGAAGCGAGGACGGACGGATGGATGACTGCCTTACCACTGAGCCGAAGGGTACGGGAACACAGTGGGTCCGCATACCTATCCGCGTAGCGTACAGAGGTGGACACTCCCACGGTCGGGCCACTCAGGATGAGTCAAACGTGGTCACGTCCTAATACTGCTGACCCCATAGCTGCTTTCTTTGGTTACTTTCTTTGCAGCAGTGTACAGACTGGAGACA
>NZ_JFHC01000339.1 GCF_000698595.1 Caballeronia glathei
TGTCGAGCGTGACGAAGGCCGAGGGCACCATGTAGTCGGGCAGACGCGAGGCAAGATGCTCGCGCAGGGCGCTGGCATTGATCTCGGCCGTTCCGGTGACATAAGCGACGAGTTGCTGATCCTGCGTATCGTCGTGGCGCGCACGCGCGATGACCACCGCTTCACGCACCGCCGGATGGCTGGCGATCTGAGCTTCGATCTCGCCAAGTTCGATACGGAAGCCGCGAATCTTGACCTGATGATCGTTACGGCCGAGGAACTCGAGATTGCCATCGGCGCGATAGCGTGCGAGATCGCCCGTGCGATACATGCGCGCGCCTTGAACG
>NZ_JFHC01000340.1 GCF_000698595.1 Caballeronia glathei
CGCTGCCCCACTCGCACGCAGCAGGCGCTTGCGCGCGACCGGTCGCGAGCGCTTCAAATCTGGCCTGGAAGCCACCGGCGAAACCCGTGCAACTCCAGCTCCACTCATCGCGGCGAGCCGACTGCACCATGAGTTATCTTGGCCAAGACCATCCCCTCTCAGCGCGGCAGTGTGGCGAATGACCGCAACTTGGAGCGAACGAAGGGCTGATGTCGCCGACGACTTGACGTGCGTAGGCGTGCACGAATGACCGCTGAGCCCTGCGGAAGCCGCCGTTCACGTGGCGGTAGCTGCAACGGCCGAAGAGGGTCGAACAGCGCCCG
>NZ_JFHC01000341.1 GCF_000698595.1 Caballeronia glathei
GCCGGTCACGTTCGTCCGAAATACGCACATGGGCGGGGCTGCGTCTATTTGTACCGCTCGGTCTCGACCCGAACCCGGTGGCGGATACTGGACGGAGGGGCGTGTCCGCCGGCCTTGGTGACACGCCCATTGAGACGTGGCACGTCCGCAGCAATTCGATTTGGTTCCGTCGCGCTCTTTGGCAATGGCACCGGAACATATCCCGCGATTGTCTCGCCCGAGAGTCAACTGGCCAGCTCACGTGCGGCTGGATGTTGCCAGCATGAAACGCATCGCATCGCATGGTGGCGTTCAGTGAGGACGCGCGGTTCCCATGGCGGT
>NZ_JFHC01000342.1 GCF_000698595.1 Caballeronia glathei
GCCTGGCCCACGCGCGCCGTAAGTTCTACGACTTGCATGTTGCCAGTCGAAGCCAGATTGCCGAAGATGCCTTGCGCTACATCAGCCAGCTGTACGATGTCGAGCGCGAGGCGCGTGATCTCTCCCCCGAGAATCGATTGGAACTTCGCCAACGATGCGCGCGTCCCGTCGCCGAAGCATTGCACACCTGGATGGTTCTGCAGCGTGCACACGTGAACGAAGGTTCGTCCATAGCGAAGGCGCTCGACTACAGTCTGCGGCGGTGGGCAGCGCTCACCCGATATCTCGACGATCCGCAGCTTCCCGTCGATAACAA
>NZ_JFHC01000343.1 GCF_000698595.1 Caballeronia glathei
CTTCAACGGCGAAATCCTGGCGCCGCTGAACTTCGAAGGCGACCGGAACCCGAGCGCATGGTCCAACGGTGAGGTGACCACGACGCCCGGCTTCAAGGAAGCGTTCCGCCAGTTCGGCGAAGGCGGCTGGCAAGGCGTGATGCATCCGGCCGAATTCGGCGGACAGGCGCTGCCGAAGCTGATTGCCACGCCCTGCATCGAAATGATGAACGCGGCCAACCTGTCGTTCGCGCTGTGTCCGCTGCTGACCGACGGCGCCATCGAAGCCCTGCTGACCGCGGGTTCCGACGAACTGAAGCAGCGTTATTTGCCGAA
>NZ_JFHC01000344.1 GCF_000698595.1 Caballeronia glathei
CTTCAGGGTGTGGTCGTAGAAGTACGAGCGGATGCGCCCGGCCAGCGTCACGACTTCGGCGAAACTCGGCGCGTGCTCGGGGAGCAGGCGCTTGTTGAATCTGCCGATGCCCTTAGCATGGTGCTTGGTCTCGACCTCCTCCGTGACCTTGCCGTCGAAACGGCGGGCGACCCAGATGGAAATCGTGACCGAGCAGAGCATGACCTTCGATTGGATGGAAGTGATGTCCATGAGATAACTCCGTATAGAAAGGGAATGGTTGAAACAAGAAAAAGGCCCTGCGTGTCCGAAGACACGGCAGGGCCAAAGGGGGT
>NZ_JFHC01000345.1 GCF_000698595.1 Caballeronia glathei
GCTGATCGACGCCGAGTTCGGTGTGGAACCGTCCATATGCCGGACCCACCCGCTGACGATTAGAGAAGGGTTAGACTGAAAGGATCCCGAGGGGGAAGGTTGCTTTATGGACTGAGGAGAACCTTATGCCGGACACCTACAAGGGTTTCGAATACGAGGCCGCTGTTCACGAAGTGGGCGCAAGAGAATTTCTCGGGACCGCTGTCATTTCTAAGGATGGCGTGATTATTCGGAGAGAAACGAATGAGATGACGTATCCCACAGCGGAAGAGGCACGCACAGAAGCAGAAATCATGGCGCCGAATATCATCGA
>NZ_JFHC01000346.1 GCF_000698595.1 Caballeronia glathei
CGGCGATTGCTACGACGAACACAATAGGCGTATAGATGCGAGCGAACTGGTCGACGAATCGCTGCGTTGGAGCTTTCGAACCCTGTGCTTCTTCAACCGCGTGAATGATGCGCGCCAGCGTTGTGTTGTTTGCGGCAGCCGTGACCTTGTACTCGAACGAGCCTGATTCGTTGATGGTTCCGGCAAACACCGCATCACCTTCCGCCTTTTCGACGGGAAGGCTCTCGCCAGTGATGGGTGCCTGATTGATGGACGACCTGCCGCTCGTGATTTCGCCGTCGAGTCCGATACGCTCGCCCGGCTTTACGCGC
>NZ_JFHC01000347.1 GCF_000698595.1 Caballeronia glathei
CGGGCGCTTTCAAGCCGAAGAAATCCGTGGCGCTGTCGGGCGTGACGGCCGGGAACACCGCGCTGTGCACCGTCGGCAAGACCGGCAACGACCTGCACTATCGCGGCTACGACATTCTCGATGTCGCGAGCACCTGCGAGTTCGAGGAGATCGCGTATCTGCTCGTGCACGGCAAGCTGCCCAATGCGGCCGAGCTGAAGGCGTACAAGACGAAGCTCAAGGCGCTGCGCGGCCTGCCCGCGAACCTGAAGGCGGCGCTCGAATGGATTCCGGCGTCCGCGCACCCGATGGACGTGATGCGCACCGGCGTC
>NZ_JFHC01000348.1 GCF_000698595.1 Caballeronia glathei
CGGCTTGGTCCGCTCGAATTTACCTTTTGCCATGATTGCCTTCTTTCAAAAATGTTGATCGGTTAAAGACTTTCGGCTTGCCGAATTACTTGGATTTCGCGTTGATGATCGCGTCAGCAACGTTACGCGGAGCTTCGGAGTAGTGCTTGAATTCCATCGTGTACGTGGCGCGGCCCTGCGTCAGCGAACGCAGCGACGTCGAGTAGCCGAACATTTCCGCGAGCGGCACTTCCGCGCGGACGATCTTGCCGCCGCCGACCATGTCTTCCATGCCCTGAACGATACCGCGGCGGCCCGACAGGTCGCCCATC
>NZ_JFHC01000349.1 GCF_000698595.1 Caballeronia glathei
TGATCGAGAAGATCCCCTACCTGAAAGGACTCGGCGTTACCCACGTCGAGCTTCTTCCCGTGATGGCCTTCGATGAGCAGGACGTTCTGCCCGCGGTGGCCGCACGAGGGCTGACAAACTACTGGGGTTACAGCACGCACAGCTACTACAGTCCGCATCCCCGCTATTGCGTCGACCCCGCGCGCGCTGCGCAGGAATTCCGCGCGCTCACGGACGCGCTGCACATCGCGGGCATCGGAGTGCTGCTCGACGTGGTCTTCAACCACACGTCGGAAGGCGACGCATCAGGGCCGGTGATCAATTTCAAGGGC
>NZ_JFHC01000350.1 GCF_000698595.1 Caballeronia glathei
TCATTGGCTCAGTTCAGCAGCGCTGTTCTTCGGGCGAATGGATGCGTCGCAAGTGAAGCGCTCTTGACCGGAGGGCGCGCGCAGGCCTGACGGCATTACCTTCCTCTTAGAAGCCCAACTACTATCCGAATGGAGTCCCTCGGGATACGGACGGTTAAGATCAATACCTGGGGCAAGCGGGAATTTTTGAACATGCGTGTCGTACTGCGATTCACGCGCGACATATAGTGAATCTTGATTTGCTGCGATCGTATAGTTTGTCGAATTCTTAAACGGTTCGAAAGTCTTCATGTACACCATGCCATGAAAC
>NZ_JFHC01000351.1 GCF_000698595.1 Caballeronia glathei
TGCTCTTTCATCATTCGACGCGCGTGTTCCTGTTCGGCGCGCTGACCGGAGAGCGCAAGCAGTTGAAGTACGACCCGGAGCTTCTGTACATCGGCGCGATGTTCCATGACATGGGGCTCACCGGGCAATTCCGCGCGTCGCAGAACCGCTTCGAGGTGGACAGCGCGAATGCGGCACGCAGCTTCCTTCAGCAACACGGCATTCGTGAAGACGACGTCGACCTCGTGTGGGATGCCATCGCCCTGCATACGACGCCGGGCATTCCGCCGTTCAAGAAGCCCGTCGTTCAGCTGGTCACGGCCGGCGTCG
>NZ_JFHC01000352.1 GCF_000698595.1 Caballeronia glathei
CAGTTGCCACTCGTGGGCATCGACGCGGATAAAATGGTTCTTTTCCCGTTCTTCGAGGAACGGAACGCCGCAACCCATGCGCGTGTCACACACGATGATCCGCGGCTGTGGCTTCGGATGATTGCGCGCGGCATCGAAGGCGGCCTTCACCGCGTCGATGTCGTTGCCGTCTACGCGCTGCGTGAACCAGCCGAACGCTTCGAGCTTTTCGACGAGCGGCTCGAACGCCATGATCTGCGACGAGGGACCGTCGGCTTGCTGGTTGTTGACGTCGACCATGGCGATCAGGTTGTCGAGCTTCCAG
>NZ_JFHC01000353.1 GCF_000698595.1 Caballeronia glathei
CAGTTGCCACTCGTGGGCATCGACGCGAATGAAATGGTTCTTTTCCCGCTCTTCGAGGAACGGCACGCCGCACCCCATGCGCGTATCGCACACGATCATCCGGGGCTGTGGCTCCGGGTGACTGCGCGCGGCATCGAAGGCCGCCTTCACCGCATCGATGTCGTTGCCGACCACGCGCTGGGTGAACCAGCCGAACGCCTCGAGCTTCTCGACGAGCGGCTCGAACGCCATCACCTGCGAGGACGGGCCATCGGCCTGCTGGTTGTTCACGTCGACGATGGCGATCAGGTTGTCGAGCTTCCAG
>NZ_JFHC01000354.1 GCF_000698595.1 Caballeronia glathei
ATTCTTCGCGCCGCCGAGCGCCTGCACGCGCTTGCCGCGCTTCGTGCCCTCGGTGTAGATGTACTCCGCGATCGGCGTCGAGCCGACGAACGAGAGCGCTTCCACGTCGCGATGCGCGAGCAGCGCATCGACGGCGGTCTTGTCGCCGTGCACCACGTTGAACACGCCCTCGGGCAACCCGGCCTCAGCGAGCAGTTCCGCGAGCCGGATCGATGCCGACGGATCGCGCTCAGACGGCTTCAGCACGAACGTGTTGCCGGTGGCGATCGCGATCGGGAACATCCAGCACGGCACCATCATCGG
>NZ_JFHC01000355.1 GCF_000698595.1 Caballeronia glathei
AGCCATCTGGCCTACCGGCCCGGCGCCCCAGATCGCAACGGTGTCAGTCGGCTCGATATCGCATTGCACGGCTGCTTGCCAGCCGGTGGGGAAGATGTCGCCGAGAAAAAGGACCTGCTCATCGGTGAGGCCGTCTGGAATTTTTACGTGCGTCTTATCCGCGAACGGCACGCGCACGTATTCGGCCTGCCCTCCTGGGTATCCGCCAGTCAAGTGTGTATAGCCAAACAGGCCCGCGGTGGTATGGCCGAACACCTTGTCCGCCACATCCTTGTTGCGATTGCTGCGCTCGCACACCGAGAA
>NZ_JFHC01000356.1 GCF_000698595.1 Caballeronia glathei
CTATTCGCAGTGCCGTCCTATTGGGCGCGAAGCAGGTGATCGTGATCGACTGCGTGCCCGAGCGCCTCGCAATGGCGCGCGCCGGCGGTGCAGTTACGATCGACTTCAAGGAAGAGAGCGTACTTGATCGCCTGAAGGACCTGACCAACGGCAAGGGGCCGGAGAAGTGCATCGACGCAGTCGGCATGGAATCGCACGCAACGCGCTCCATTGATTCGCTCTACGACCGCGCGAAGCAGGCGGTGATGCTTGAGACGGACCGCCCGCATGTGCTGCGCGAGATGATCTATGTGTGCCGGCCT